>CAWGOA010000006.1:0-399395 GCA_963824115.1 uncultured Actinomycetota bacterium | reverse complement strand
GCTCGGCGAACGGCGCCAACACGGCCGACTGACCGGGCTGCCAGAAGGCGGTGGCGACCTCGCCGATGCTCCCGATCGGCACCTTCTGCCCGACCATGACGGTTTCCCACCCGGCCTGTTTCGCAGCGGCATCGGGTCTGGCCGACTCGACGGCGAGCGCTCGCACCCACGAGTCCGGGTCGGGGTCTCGGGCTTCGAGCGCGGCCACCGCTGTCGGATCGAGGTCGTCCAGCACGGCGAGTCGGGTGAACACCCGCCAGTTGAGGTCGACGTCATCGCCGGCGAATGTCTTGAGCGCGCTCACCTGCTCAGGTGTCACGGCCGTACAGGCGAGAGCGCGAACAGCGACCAGCCGGTGCGGCCCGCCGTGCTCGGCGAGCACCAGGCACACGTCCGCGACCGAGGCGAGAAGCGGGTCGCGTTCGTCGTCGGGCGCCCATCGCTCGGCCCCAGCGACGGCGAGCTGCAGGAAGGGCTCGATCAGCGCGTCCGCCGTCTCCACCGCCAGCACGGCGTTCGCGCAACCCACGAACGCTCGGGCGGACAACGCCCCGTTGACGACGAGGTCCCAGACGGTGACGACCGCCACCGCACGAGACGTCGCGGTCGGCAGTTTCGACGCCGAGTCGAGCAACTGGCTCAGCGAGACGTCGTCGGGTAACACGGTCGCGAACGTGAGGTCGTTGTCGTTGACCAAGACGAGGTCGGCCAGCTCCGACACGTCTGGCGCCAAGGTCAGGGCCTGGCTCACCTCGAGCGGTACCACCTCGAGCCGCACGAGAGACTCGCCGTCGCGTACGTAGACGCCGAGGTCGAGGCGATGGGGGCGCGGCGCCTCCCCGTCCGGCCCGGAGGCGTGCAGCGCCAGGCCGCCACCGTGCCTGCGCTCCAGCCGGAGTGTGTCGGTGCCTGCCGTCTCGAGCCACCCGGTCGTCCAGGTGGACAGGTCGCGGCCGCTTGCCCTGCCAAGCTCGTCCATCAGGTCCTCGAGGCTCGCGTTGCCCCAGGCGTGCCGCCTGAAGTAGGCGCGCAGGCCACTCACGAAGGCGTCCTCGCCGACGTAGGCGACGAGCTGCTTGAGCACGCTCGCGCCTTTCATGTACGTGATGGTGTCGAAGCCCGCTGTCGCCTCGGCGACGTCACCGGCCGACTGGCGGATCGGGTGGGACGTCGGACCCCGGTCGGCCGGGTAGGCGGCCAGCTTGGTCCCGGCCAGGAAGCGGGCCCACGCATCGGTGAACTCCGTTGCCGCGGCCGCCGCCCAGTAGCAGGCCCACTCGGCGAATGCCTCGTTGAGCCACAAGTCGTTCCACCAGCTCATGGTGACGATGTCGCCGAACCACATGTGCGCCATCTCGTGCAGCAGCACGGTCGCGCGGAGCTCGCGCTCGGCCGGCGACGGCGTGCTGCGGAACACGAAGGCGTCGGACCACGTGACGCAGCCGTAGTTCTCCATGGCCCCGCCCAGGTCGGGCGCGAAGACCTGGTCGTAGCTGCGCTGGGGGAACGGCAGGTCGAACTGTTCGCCGAAGAACGCGAGCCCGCGTGCGGTCACGTCGAACAGCTCGTCGGCATCCCTGTCGAGGAAGCTCGCGAGCGACCTCCGGGCATACAGGCCGAGGTCGTAGCCGCCGCGTTCGGATCTCAGCTCGTAGAAGGGGCCGGCGTTGACGACCGGGACGTAGGTCGAGAGCGGGGGCGTCGCCGGGAACACCCACCGGCGGCCGCCGTCGGTGTCGGTGACGACCGGTGAGTCGCTGTTGCTCGTGACGAGCCAGTCCGCCGGCACCACGACGTCGAACGTGTGCGGGGCCTTGAGGTCCGGCTGGTCGAAGCAAGCCCACGCGCGTCGGGCGTCATCAGGCTCGAAGGACGTCCAGACGTAGACCCGGCCGTCCGTGGGATCGACCGAGCGGTGCACGCCGGTCCCCTGATCGGTGGACGCCTGCACGGACTCGACCACGAGGGTGTTGTCCGCGGCCAGGTCGCTCAAGGTGATGCGTGCACCAACGACGGCGTCGTCGCCGAGGGGCTTCCCGTTGAGGGTCGCCGACCCGACCTCGGCCGCACAGTCGGCGAAAGTCGCCGAGCCCGGCTGCCGGCACGAGAACCGGATGGTCGAGACAGCACGGAACTGCGACCCCTCGAGCAGCCCTGTCAGGTCGAGGGCCAAGACATAGCTCTCGACCTCGATGAGTGACGCACGGTCATGCGCCTCCTGGCGCGTGAGGCTCCGCAGTGACGCCACAGTGATCGCTTCCTCCTCGGCGTTGCCGCCGCCTCGAGTGAGTACCTGTCGGTTCGGCCAGCGTAAGGCGCGAGCGGTCCGGAGCCGAGACGCTCCGGGTCACCGACGCCGTCCGGCCGGCAGGTCCACCGTAGCGATCGTCGAGGTCAGCGTGCCGACACGGCGGCCGGGAGGTTGAGCTGCTGCGCCAAGAAGGTGTCTCGGTCGGCCGCGGCGGCGTCGGTGAGCTGATGGTCGGCGTTCGCGTACAGGATCGCGTGTGCCTTCGGGTGCTGGGCCGCGTACGCCTCTCGAACCTGCTTGGTCACGTAGACGTCCTGGCCTGCCCATTGGAACAGCACATGGCTGCCGAGCCTAGCCGCGTGGTGTACCGGGTCCAGCCGCGAGAAGAGCTGGGCGTAGTGACGGCGTTGCGCGCCCGTGTACCCCAGCCAGTACGTCGAGAACCAGTCGCCCCACGTGGCGTCGGGCGCGTCGAGCACGAGGGTCGAGACCTCCGGGCTGCGGTCCGCGAGCAGAGCGCCGAACATCGCGCCGTAGTCGTGGCCGACGATCGCCAGCCGCGACCGGTCGACTCCGTGCACGGCCTCCAATCGGCGTAGCGCCGCGTGGAACGCGTGCACCTGACGGTTGATCTTCCCTACGTCGCTCCGGTTGCCGGTCGGCGCAACCGCCCAGGGGAACTCGCCTTGGGGGAGCACCGAGACCACGCCACGGCCGGCCAGCGAGACCGCCTCCGGCAGGAACTCACTGCGGTCACTGTGGATCTGCCCGAGCCAGTGCAGCCAGAGGACGCCCGCCTCGCTCGACGCCCTGACGTCTCCCGTGGGTCTGACCAGGTAGGCGGACACGGGCTGCTGGTGCCTTACCCGGATCGTGATGTCCTGGACCACCACCGAGCCGGTGGACACCGAGTCGGCGACGTGCCGCGCCCGGGTGGGCAGCGCCTGAGTGGCGGCCGGTGTACCTGCCACCACGACGGCGGCACAGGCCACACCTACCAGCGCCATCGTGACCCGACCGTTCATCCGACCATTCATCGAGGAACCTTTCATCAGTAGCAAGCGGCTATTAGATACTGATGACCGTAAGCCGCGTAGCATGTGCTGTCAAGCAACTGACGAAAGCCCTTGACGAGGAGGTGCCACCGTGACCGGCCCGGCTCCGTTTCCCACGGACTGGCTTCCGGCGGCTCGGCCCGTCGGCGATCTTGATCTCGCCCTGCTCCTCGTGAACTCGTACGACCTACTCGAGGAGCCACCCGACCGACTCCACGACCTCACCTGGTTGTCTGCAGCCTTCGGGGCGGCCGGGCACGCTGAGCTGGCCATGCAGCTGCGACCGGATGACGTGGCCCCGTTGCGCTCGCTGCGGGAAGTCCTCCGGGCGGCATTCGCGCTCGACGACGCGACGCAGGTGGCCGCCGTGCTCAACCCGCTCCTGCGCGCATCGCCTGCACCTCTGCTCACCGCGATGGTCGGATCGCCGGACCGGGTTCGCCTCGAGACCGGAGCCGGTCTCGAGGGCTACGCCGCGCTGGCCGCACGCCTTCCGGCAGCGGCCGCCGCCTACGTTGCCGAGCACGGAACCCGCAGGCTCGGTACGTGTCACTCCGACCCCTGCCGGTGCGCCTTCGTCGACCGCACCCGCGGCCGGACGCGGCGCTACTGCTGTGACTACTGCAACGACCGGGCCGCCGCCCGCTCCTACCGTCGTCGGCGCTCACAACAGTGAGACGATCGAGAACATGATCGGACGTCTCCATCACGTGGTCGTCGACACGCCGGACCCGATGGCCTCGGCCTGCTTCTACTCTGAGCTCCTTGGCCTGGCGGTTACCTACCGGTCCGACGACTGGGTGGTGATCGCCATCGACGACGCGACCTCCGGGATCGCCTTCCAGCTCGCGCCCGACCACCGTCCACCGGCATGGCCCGATCCCGACCGGCCACAGCAGGTACACCTGGACGTCATGGTGGACGACGTTGCCGCTGCTGCACCGCTCGTGCTCGCACTGGGTGCTCGACTGCTATCGGGCGGGGACGATGTCTACTCCGACCCCCACGGCCACCCCTTCTGCCTGATACCAAGGCCAGGCTGGGCACCCCCGGTCCAGGCGGTCTCGTAACCCAGCTTCCGTCGCGCGCCCATGACTGCGCCCGCTGCATCAGTGCCCGACCAACTCCCTCTGTGGACGATCTGTCATGGGCGCGTCGGGCCTCCCGGAGTCTTGGGTCGACGCGATGATCACAGGATGAACGACGTCTCGCACCAGGTCACGATCGTGACCGGAGGGGGTCGCGGCATCGGGGCCGCGACCGCGCTGCACCTGGCCCGGGCCGGGCACGACGTAGTGATCGGCTACCGCGAGAACTCCGCTGCGGCACGGAGGGTCGTCGAGCTGGCGGCGGCCGGTGGGGCGGGCCGAGTGCTGGCCGTCCAGGCGGATGTGACCCGAGACGAGGACGTCGACCGGCTCTTCGCAGCGGCATACGACCAGCGCGGCCCGGTCACCGGGCTGGTCAACAACGCTGGACTGACGGCACACATCGGGGATCTGGCCGACACCCCTGTGGAGGTGGTTCGCGAGGTGCTCGACGTGAACCTGCTCGGGGTGCTGCTGTGCGCACGGCGAGCGGCCCAGATGATGTCAACGCTTCGCGGCGGCCCCGGCGGAGCCATCGTCAACGTCTCGTCGGCGGCCGCCACCTTGGGGTCGGCGCACGAGTACGTCCACTACGCGGCGGCCAAGGCTGCTGTCGACGCGCTCACTGTCGGGCTGGCCAAGGAGCTCGCCGACGGCGGTGTACGCGTCAACGCCGTCGCCCCCGGCATCGTCCGCACGCAGATCCACGCCGCGGCCGGCGAGCCGGGCAGGGAGGAGCGCGTCGCATCGCGGATCCCGATGCGACGCGCCGGGGAGCCGGACGAGATCGCGCCCGCGATCTGCTGGCTGCTGAGCAACGAGGCCTCCTACGTCACCGGTGCCGTCCTGCGCGTGGCAGGCGGACTCTAGACTTACGCCGCCCAGGCACCGGAGACGAGGAGCAGGCGCGCATGCGACTAGCCGCAGTACACAACAGGGCAGCTGTCGTGGTCGGTGACCTCACGTACGACGTGGAGCGGGCGAGCGGAGGAGCCTTCGGCCCCTCGCTCCCAGCGGTCTTCGACCAGTGGGACGGCTTCGTCGGCTGGTCCGCGTCAGCCGAGCTCACCGACGGCAGTCCTTGCGACCTCGACGCGCTCGGCCCGCCCTCGCCTCAGCCGCGACAGGTGTTCGGTATCGGGCTGAACTACCGGGACCATGCCAGCGAGGCCGGACTGCCGCTCCCGGACGTCCCCCTGGTCTTCACCAAGTTCGCGAGCTCGCTCGCCGGACCGTACGGCAGCATCGCCATACCGACCGGCCAGGTCGACTGGGAGGTCGAGGTCGCGGTCGTGATAGGGCGGCTCGCCTACCGGGTCGACGTCGACGCGGCGTGGAAGTACGTGGCCGGGCTGACCGGCGCCCAGGACATCTCGGCCCGGGACGTGCAGATGCGGCCGAGCGGGACGCCGCAGTTCAGTATCGGCAAGTCGTTCCCCGGCTTCGGTCCGTTGGGTCCGGTACTCGTCACCCCCGACGAACTGCCCGACCGTGACGACATCGGGGTCTCCTGCAGCGTCAACGGCGAGGTGGTGCAGGACAGCTCGACGGCCCAGCTGATCTTCCCCATTGCTGAGCTGATCGCCTACCTGTCGGGGATCTTGCCCTTGCTGCCTGGTGACGTCATCTTGACCGGAACGCCGGCCGGGGTGGGCATGAGTCGCTCCCCCCAGCGCTTCTTGGCCCCCGGCGACGTCCTCGTCACCGAGGTCGCGGGCATCGGGAGTCTGCGCCACATCTGCACTGCCGGCTGATCGCGTTCGGCCGAGCTTCCTGCCAGGTCGATCCGCAAGGGCAAGGTCGACCCTGCTCCATCAGCGATCAAGTGCCAGGGCGGCCAAGCGACCGACAGAGCCGTACGGGACTGGTTCGCGGACACTAGGGTTGGTCGCCAGCAACGGTCCTCGACCTCCGGCAACCCGACCAGGACGAACATGTCGTACTTCCTTCCGAGTCGCCCCTACCCAGCAGAGCGCTATCGCCCAGACGTCGGCGAGGTCACCGCTCGGTTCAGGCCGCATGACACCGAGCACGAACTGGAGAACCGCACGGGGTCCGTCGACTATCTGGCCACCGGAGCGTCGACAGACCACGACTACGGGCTGTACCGGTGGAACTTCGGACCAGAGCCGAGCGGCCCGGACGCGCACTTTCACAAGACGATGTCGGAGTCGTTCTACGTGCTGTCGGGCACCATCAGACTGCTGGACGGCAGCACGTGGATCGATGGCCGTCCGGGGGACTTCCTCTACGTCCCGGCGGGCGGCCTGCACGGGTTCCGCAACGAGTCGCGAGAGCCCGCGTCGATGCTCATCCTGTTCGCCCCGGGCGCTCCCCGGGAGGCCTACTTCGAGGGCCTCGCCGAGATCGCACGCACGGGCCGTCGCCCGACCGACGAGGAGATGGCCGAGTTCTACCTGCGCCACGACAACCACTGGGTCTGAACAGCACTGGGTCTGAACAAGCACCGGGTCTGAACAGCACCGGGTC
Source organism: uncultured Actinomycetota bacterium (assembly GCA_963824115.1). Classification (GTDB taxonomy): domain Bacteria; phylum Actinomycetota; class Actinomycetes; order Propionibacteriales; family Nocardioidaceae; genus DASQEH01. Next base: position 392,511 of record CAWGOA010000006.1, on the reverse strand, counting down.
TGAACAGCCTGGGTCTGAACAGGCCGGGCGGCCCACGCAGGGCGGCGCTTGGTCGGCGCGCCGATCAATCGGGGAAGCCGGCCGAGGTCGGCGACGCCAGCCGCCACACCCTCACCGAGTCGAAGCGGGCCGTCGCCGCCGCGGCCTGCGGGTCGGTGTTGCCGAGGGACACGAGACCGATCTTTGGGACGTCTCCCGGCGCAAAGACCCAGGTGCCGCCGAAGTCGAAATGCCGGCCGTCGGTACTGGACGCAGCGCGGACCTTCCAGACCCCGGCGGCGTCTCGGTGGGCGTACAGGCGAAGCCACATCGTGGTAGCCGCGTGCCCGAGCACGGTTCCCGACGACGTCGGTGTGCCCTGGTACACGAGCTTGCGGTTGAACTCGATCTGGCGGGTGTCGTAGATCGCCACCGTATCGAGCCGGGCGATGTCGTCGTCGTTGACGTACGCCGCGATCCCGGCCTGCTGGAAGTTGCGAACGGTGTCGACACCGAGGGGCAGGGACACCTTGGCCTGGGCCACCCAGTCGGTGGTCGGTGCGGAATGGAGAAGGATGCCGGCATTCGGCGGGTCGTTGTTGAGGTCCCCCGTCTCCACAGGCCAGACCAGAGCCCCGCCGGCCACATGTGCGGCCGGGTCCTCACGGACCCAGGTCCAGCCGGCCGGGATGCTCGAGCCATCGAACCCGGTGGAGAAGTCGGGCAGCGGTGCCCCGACGCGCGGGAGCGGCGCAGGCACCGCGACGGGAGTCGCCAGTCGGGACACGCGGACGTTGTCCACGTCCGCAGACCCGGTGGTGACAAGCGCGAGCCGACGAGAGCTGGGTCGCGCCGCAGGCCCGTTGCGAGGCATCGGTGAAGCGACGGTGGCGACCGGGTCGTTGAGGTCGTCGGCGCTCACCGACGCGGTGACCCGCCCCTCGTGCACCTGTGCGGACACGACGTGCCATGTGTCGTAGCTGAAGTCAGCGGGCAGCGCGGCGGTGACGCGTCGGTCCCGACCTCCCCGCCTTACATCGACCACCAGTGCCTGCCGGGGCCGGTCGAGCCTGACCGCGACCTGGTCCCCCGAATCGGCATAGGCGACGGTGTAGCCGGCTGACGCCGCCGAGGTGCGGAGGCGGACGTCGGCAAGCATCGAGCGCTCCTTGGGCAGCCTGCGGCCGCCGGCGAGGAGCAGCCCAGGCCCGGCCTTCCGCTGCCGTGCGTACCCTCCGGCGGTCACGCCGCTGCGCCGGACCCAGTCGCCCGTCACCTCGTGCCACCGGTGGCCAAGGGGGTCGGCTGCGAACGTGTCGTCGAGGGCGCCCGACGTCACCGGCGCCGGTTGTGCCGTGTCGGAGGCACCGCGGCCGGCGCGGACCGTCGGCCAACCGCCGATCCAGTCCAACCGGTCGATGAGCATGGGACGCCGGCTGATAGTCGGCTGCAGGTAGGGGTCGTGGCGCGGTATGGCGTGGTAGACGAACTCGTCCTGACCGGCGTCGTCGGTGATGACGGCATTGTGCCCCGTGCCGATCCAGCGGTTTCCGTACGGTGCGATGACCTGGGTGCCGCCCACCCGGGAGGTGTCCAGGGAGACGCCGTCTCGATCCACGAAGGGCCCGTCGGGCGCCCGTGAGCGACCGGCGAACACGGTGTACCCGGTGACCGGTCCCGCACAGCAGTTCGTCGAGGAGGCGAACACGTAGTACCAGCCGGCGTGGTAGACGACGTAGATCCCCTCGTAGCGGTTGTCGATGAGGATCTGCTTCGGAGTCCCTTCGGTGTGCAGTCCGTCACGGCTGAGGCGCGTGACGAAACCGCCGCCGTTGAAGGACGACCAGTACAGCCAGTGCCGACCGTGGCGGTCGGTGAAACCCGCCGGGTCGATGGTGCCCAAGTAGGACCCGTTGCCGGGACGGGGCGCCACCAGTGGCCCGCCGGAGTCCGTCCACGGCCCGGCGGGCGTCGGCGCGGTCGCCACGCCGATGGCGGAGTCGTCCGTCCCGGCGTCCGCCACCGTGTCGGTCGCGACGTAGTACAAGACGTAGCGGCCGTCGAGGAAGCGGATGTCAGGCGCCCAGAGCCCGGCGGTGTCCGTGATCCACGCCGGTCGGGCACCGGGAAACACCTCGCCGATGCGGGTCCAGTGCACGAGGTCGCGCGAGCGGAGGATCGGGATCTGGGGGAACGGCCCTCCCGAGCGCACCGGGTCGGACGTCGCGTAGGCGTACCAGAACCCGTCCTTGGCGCGGATCACGCTCGGGTCCGGGAAGCTGGGCGCGTCAGGAGTGCTCACCGGGTTCGTGAAAGAGGTGCCTGAGGCTGCTTCGGCGTCCGGTGCGGCAGCGGTCACCGACTCCGCGCCCGCAGAGACGCCGAGGGCGAGGGTGAACGTAGCCATCAAGGCGGTCAGGTACCGGCTCCGACGAGCAAACCTCGACATGACTCTCCTTCCCCGACGGGCCAAGCCGTCCATCGAGCACCGTCTGACAACTGGTCTCGGCTGTCGGGAGCGTAATCACACCATCCGCCACAGCGGAAGGGGGTTGCCGTGACAGGCTGCGCATCGCTCTCGACGTCGCAGTAGGGCGCCTGGCCGCTGCGCTCGCGTGCCGGCCGCCCGGCGACGAGGATGTCCACAACGACCACGCACAGGAGGCCATCCATGAACGACGCCCTACAGGCCGCCACGGTGACGATCGCCGGTGACGGTGGGGACTCGATCGAGGCGTACTCGGCGTCACCGCTCGACCCGACGCCCACGGCAGGAGTCGTGGTAATCCACCACATGCCGGGTTTCGACGAGCAGACCAAGGAGATCGTCCGGCGCTTCGCGTCGTGGGGCTATGCCGCGGTGTGCCCGAACCTGCACTACCGCGAGGCTCCAGGCGCATCCTACGACGACGCGGCCGCCGCTAGCCGGGCGGCCGGCGGTGTGCCTGACGAACGACTCGTCGGCGACGTCTCGGGTGCTGTGAACCACCTCCGCGCGCGGCCGCCGAGCAACGGCAAGGTCGGCGTGATCGGCTACTGCTCCGGAGGTCGGCAGGCGGTGCTGGCCGCCTGCAACCTGAGACTCGACGCGGCGGTCGACTGTTACGGCGCCTTCGTCGTCCGAGCGCGAGCTGAGGAAGGCGGCATGAGGATTGCGGCTCTTACCGACCAGCTGCCGAACCTCTCGTGCCCGCTGTTGGGGCTCTTCGGCCGTGAGGACAGCCACCCCTCGCCGGAGGAGGTGGACGAGCTCGACCAGCTTCTCACCGCGGCTGGCAAGGAGCACGAGTTCCATCTCTTCGACGACGCCGGCCACGGCTTCTTCGCCGTCAACCGGTCCGGCTACCGGGTCGAGGCGGCGCAGGACGGCTGGGAGTACATCCGCGATTTCTTCGGGCGCCACCTCGGCGTGCCCCGGTCCTGAGGGGAGCCGCGATGTGCACCTACACCACCGAGCAACGCTCCATCGAGGGCAGCGGCAAAGGCCCGGACGGCTGGTTCCGGCTCACGTCGGCCACCGTCTACTATGACCATCCCGTCCACGCCATGGCAGACCACACGCTGAACATCGACCTCGCCGCCCCGGCCAAAGGACCGCAGGCACGCGTCGCCGTCGAGCTGACCGCGGAGTCTGCTCTCGAACTCGCCGACGCCATCCTCTCCGCGCTGGCGGCGGTACCGTCCGACCTCACCAAGGTTGCACCCGAGCGGTTGCGATGACCCGCGACACGTCACCAGCGGCCCGGTTTCTCCGGCGTGTTGGCGCGGGATTGACTGTGAGGATCGCGTTTACAGCCTGATGGTGCTGGGCTGTGGGTTGGTGACTGCGAGTGTGACCCACGGATTGACTGGCTTGGTGCCTTTGAGACGACTTGTCCGCTGGTGGTCGCCGGCCCAGGCCCGGTTGGAGGAGCTGGCCTGATCAGGAGCTTGACCGCCAGGCGTTAGCCGCGTCTGGCGTGTCTCATCACAGTCCTGCCGAGCCTCCGTCCCGGACCGGAACCACGTCCCCGTCCGGAGAAGGAGAGAACGCATGACCAGTCTGACCCATCTACGTGGGATGGTCGATGTCGTCATCGGCGTCGACACCCATGTCCACACTCACTCCGCGGCCGTGGTCGCCGCCGCAACCGGTGGCGTGCTCGGCGAGATCACCGTGGCCGCCACCGCCGAGGGCTACGCCCAACTGGTGGACTTCGCTGACCAGCACGCCACCGTGCGGGCGTGGGCGATCGAAGGGACCGGAGGTCACGGCGCCGGCCTGAGCCGTCATTTGTGCATCTCGCCAAGAGATCGTCGTCGAGCTCGACCGACCCACCAGGGCCAAGCGCCGTCACGGTGCGAAATCCGACCCGCTCGATGCGATCCGTGCCGCCCGTGAGGCGTTGGCGCGGGCCCGGCTCGGGACCCCACGCAGCGGTGCGGATCGCCACGGGCTCTCGGTGTTGCTGGCAGCTCGCCGCTCGGCGGTGCAGGCCGCCACCAAGGCCCAGCTGCAAGTGTTCAGCCTGGTCATCGCCGCACCTGAACCCCTCCGTGCCCGGTTCCGTGGGCAGAAGCTGCCCGGCATGCTCGCCACCGCCGCCCGCTTGCGGGTGCAGTCCTGCTGCGACGTCGAGACCACCACGACGGTGCTGGCGTTGCGGTCCCTGGCGCGTCGTTTCCGCGCATTGACCCTCGAGGCAGCCGAGCACGAGAAGGCGATCCGGGCCATCGTTCGGTCTTGGCGACCCGACCTGCTCGAGGAGTTCGGCGTCGGTCCGATCGTCGCCGCGACGGTGTTGTGCGCCTGGTCCCACCGCGGCCGGGTCCACTCCGAGGCCGCGTTCGCGATGCTCGCCGGAGTAGCACCGATCCCTGCCAACAGCGGCCAGGTGACCAACCGCTACCGGCTCAACCGCTACGGCGACCGCCAACTCAACCGGGCGCTACACACCATCGTCCAATCCCGCATCCGCTATCACGGCCCCACCCGGGACTACGTAGCCCGACGCACCACCGAGGGCAAAACCGGACGCGAGATCAAGCGCTGCCTCACCCGCTACATCGCCCGCGACCTCTACCGCCTACTCGAAAATGGCCCCCTCACGACTTGACCAACCATAGGAGCGTCGTCTCGGACTCAAGCTGCATGGGGCTGCTGCCACGACCGCACGAGGAACCGGTCGAGAAGCAAAGGCGACACTGGAACGCTGGAGACCTCGACACCTACCTGACGCTGTATGACGAAAGCATCCGGCTGCACGTCCACTCCCATACCCCGGAGCCGATGGACAAGGTCGGGGCCGCGACCTTCTATCGAGGCATCTGGGCGGCCCTCGTAGCAGACGGCCGGCCCAGCCCGGAGCTGGTCTCCTTCGAGAACATGGTCGACGGCGACCTGTACTGCTGCCGGTTCACGATGAGCGGCATGCACCGGGCTGGGTTCCTGGGCATGCCCGCGAGCGGTCGCCGATACAACGATGAACGCGATCACGATCATGCGGTTCTCGGGTGACCAGGTGGTGGAGAGGTGGCTGACGGCAGACTTCCTCAGCCCGATGGCGCAGATCGGAGCATTGCCTGCATCGTACTGAGCCCCCGGACCCGAAACGCCTGCGCGACGGGTCCTGAGTCGTTGCTGAGGAAACCTCCGATGACCTCTGACCCGGTCGTCGGTTGTGTCATCCTCACCGGATGCACACCACCACCAGCCTCTGGCGATCGCCGGCCAGGCACCTGGTCAGCGTCCCGGAGATCACTGCCCTCTTCTGGATCCTCAAGGCGTTGTCCACCGCGATGGGGGAGTCGACCTCGGACTTCCTCGTCCATGCGATGCCGCCGGTGCTCGCGGTGCTCATGGGCATGGTCGCCTTCGTCGCGGCGTTGGCCCTGCAGTTCTCGATGCGCCGGTACTTCGCCTGGACCTACTGGCTGGCGGTGGTCATGGTCGGGGTTTTCGGCACCATGTGCGCCGATGTGCTGCATGTCGGGTTCGGGGTGCCCTATGTCGTCTCGGCACCCTTCTTCGCAGCCGCTCTGACCGTCGTCTTCGTGGCGTGGTACCGAACCGAGAGGACCCTCTCGATCCACAGCGTCGACAACCCGCGCCGTGAGGCGTTCTACTGGGCCGCCGTGGTCGCCACCTTCGCCCTCGGGACGGCCGCCGGCGACATGCTCGCCTACACGTTCCACCTGGGGTACTTCTTCTCCGCCGTCGTCTTCGCGCTGATCATCGTGGTCCCCGCGGTCGGGTATTTCCGGTTGGGCTGGAATCCGATCTTCGCCTTCTGGTTCGCGTATGTCGTCACCCGGCCGCTCGGCGCGTCGGTCGCGGACTGGCTGGGCAAGCCCCCTGCAGCGAAGGGGCTGGGATGGGGCAACGGCCACGTGGCGCTGGGACTCACGGCTCTGATCGTCGTCCTCGTCGCCTACGCCGCCACGACGCGCCGAGACAACCAGCGCAGCAGCGTCTAGCGTTTGCGAAGCTTCGGCAGATTCCGCGTCAGTACTCGAAACGGCCGTCTACCCGGCGTGGGATGCCCAACGGGTTGGCCTCCTGCAGCGCTTCCGGCAGCAGCCCGTCGGGCATGGTCTGGTAGGCAACGGGGCGCAGAAAGCGCCGGATCGCCGTCGTGCCGACGGACGTATGCAGCGACGTCGATGCCGGGTACGGGCCGCCATGCTGCTGTGCCCACGAGACGGCCACACCGGTGGGCCAGCCGCCGTACAGCACCCGGCCGGACAGCTGCGTCATCTCGTCGAGCAGGCCACGTACGTCTTCGCCGTCCTGGGCGTGCAGCGTCGTGGTCAGCGAACCAGGTGCCGCCCGCAAGGCCTCGCGCACCTGCTCGGCGGAGTCGTAGCGGACGAGCAGAGTGACCGGGCCGAAGACCTCGTCGAGCAGGACCTCCGGGTAGTCGAGCACCGCCTCGACCGTCGTGGTCAGCACAATGGGGCCGGCGACGACCGCGCCGTCTTCCGCCGTCGCGGTCTCGCCGGTGACGACACGCACCTCGGGTACGCGGGTGACCTCGGCCAGCCGGTCGCGGAACCCGGAAGCGATCCGGTCGTTGAGCATGGTGAACTCCCTCGGGTCCACGTGCTCGGCCAGCAGCGGCGTCGAGCCGGGAGTCGGCCGGGATGAAGACGACGCCGGGCTTCGTGCAGAACTGGCCGGCACCCATGGTGAACGATGCCGCGAGCCCCTCGGCCACCTCGTCGGTACGCGCGCCGGCCGCCCCAGGCGTCACCACGACCGGGTTGAGGCTGCCCAGCTCACCGTAGAAGGGGATGGGTCGCGGCCGCCGGTTGACGGCGTCGAACAAGGCACGCCCACCGCGCACCGAGCCGGTGAAGCCGGCGGCCATGATGCGCGGATCCTCGACCAGCGTCGACACCTTCGTCTCTTCCCTCGACCATGCCGAGGATCCCCTGCGGCGCACCCGCGCGGGACAGGGCGACCCGAGCGAGCTCGCCTACCCGACGCGACAGCTCGGGGTGCCCTTCGTGCGCCTTGACGACCACGGTGTTGCCGGCCGCCAGGGCCGAGGCGGTGTCCCCGCCCAGAACCGAGAACGCGAACGGAAAGTTGCTGGCGGCGAACACGGCGACGGGACCGAGGGGGATCAGCATCCTGCGCAGATCGGGGATCGGCGGCGTGGCCTCGTCGTCGCGGTGGTCGACAATCACCTCGAGGAAGCTGCCCTCGCGCACGACCGCGGCGAACAGGCGCAGCTCAGCACTGGTCCTCGCCAGCTCCCCGCTCAGTCTGGTGCTGCCCAGGGAGGTCTCCGCGTCGGCGAGCGGGACGAGCTCGTCGGCGTTCGCGTCGAGCTCGTCGGCCAGCGACTCGAGCCAGTGGGCTCGCTTCTCATACGGCGCAGCCGACACAGCGGGCTGTGCGGCAGCCGCGGCGGCGACCGCCGCCTGCACGGTCGGCGACGTGGCGGATGTGCGGGGCGGGGTCGAGGTAGAGGTCATGGCCGGACGGCTCCTTCGATCGGCGGGCGGCAGGAGAGACTGCGGTGTTCAGAGACTGGACGCTGCGAGCCGATGAAGGTTCGCCGCGTCGGCAGTGATCCGGGTCAGGTGGGCCGAAGCCGCGCGACGTGCTCCGTCGGCGTCGCCGTCGATGATCGCGGCGGCGATCTCCCGAGTGCTCCTGCAGCGTGTTCTCCTGGGTGGCGAGATAGCCGATCGGCTCGCGGTACACGTCGCGCAGCACCTGGTTGATGGGCTGGATGAACGTCGAGATGAACGGGTTCTGCGTCGCCTCCGCGATGGCCAGGTGGAAGGCGAGGTCGGCGTCGAGCCAGGCGCCGTAGTCGTCGCGGTGCTCGATGGCGATCTTCGAGCAGGGCTTTCAGCCGGTCGACGTCGTCCGAGGTCCGGTGCGTCGCCGCCAGCGCAGCCATCTCGATCTCCGACATCTGGCGAAGCTGCATCAGGTGCTCGAAGCCGGCATGGTCGCGCCGGAGCAGAGTCCGGTACCGCTGCACGATGTTGTCGACTCCGGCCGCCGCCACCGTCATTCCCCGCCCGGCGCGGATGCTCACCAGCCCGCGGTCCTCCAGCAGGCGGGCGGCCTCGCGCACTACCTGCCGGCTGACTCCGTAGGTCTGCGCGAGCACGGTCTCGGTGGGAAGCTGAGCGTTGTCCGGGTACCCCTGCGCCAGGACGTCTTCCTCGATCTCGTCGGCCAACCACTGCGGCAGTCGCGCCGGGCGGGCGATTCCCCCGAGAGTTTGACGGTTCATATTGATCATCATATGTTTGCTCCGGACACGACATCAAGCCGAGAAGAGGAGCGTGCCGTATGCCTGACCCGCGGGTCGCGGCAGAGACCGTGCTACCGTCCGCCACCGGCTCGACCCTGGTCGGCCGGATGTGGCTGCCCGACGCCGGTGGCCCGCGGCTGGTCGCGGCGCAACTGACGGCGACCTCGTCGATGTGACCGACCTCGGACCCACGATGGCCGATCTCCTCGAACGCGAGAATCCGGCAGACGACGTGGCCGCGCGGTGTGCGGACCGCGGCAACGGGCAGGCGTGGAACCTTGCCGACGTGCTGCTGGCGACCGCGAGCGAGGCCGACCGTCGTCGCGGCTCTGCCGGCGCCGTCCCGATCGACAAGCCGGTCCTGCTCTCCCCCGTCGACCTCCAGGTACTCAAGGCGGCCGGTGTCACGTTCGTGCGCAGCATGCTGGAGCGCGTCATCGAAGAGCGTGTCGGGGGCGATCCGAGGCGGGCCGCAGAGATCCGCGAGCAGCTCGGCGAGACGCTCGGAGCATCGATCCAGGACATCGAGCCGGGCTCGGAGGAGGCGCTCGCGGCCCTCGACGTGCTGCGGGAGAACGGAATGTGGTCCCAGTACCTCCAGGTCGGGCTCGGTACCTATCCCGAGGTTTTCACCAAGGGCGCCGTGCTGTCGAGCGTCGGCCATGCGTGGGACGTCGGCGTCGCCGGGATCTCGTCGTGGAACAACCCCGAGCCGGAGCTCGTCCTCGTCGTGGACAGCGCGGGCACCGCCCGCGGCGCCACCTTGGGCAACGACGCCAACCTCCGAGACATCGAAGGAGCCAGCGCACTGCTGCTGCCGCTGGCGAAGGACAACAACGCGTCGGCCGCGCTCGGGCCGTTCATCCGGCTCTTCGACGCCGAGTTCGGCCTCGAGCAGGCCGCCCAGACCACGATCACGATGCGGATCGACGGCGAGGACGGCTTCGAGCTGGAGGCGACCGCACCCCAGGCCGAGATCTCCCGCCCGGTAACCGACCTGATCGCCTCGACGATCAATCGGCGGCACCAGTACCCCGACGGGTTGGTGCTCTTCTGCGGTACGCCGTTCGCGCCGACCAAGGACCGCGACGCGCCGGGGATGGGCTTCACCCACCACGACGGCGACCTGGTGTCGATCAGCTCACCCGACCTTGGGACGCTCGTCAACACGGTGACGCCGAGCGAGTCGGCTCCGGTATGGGACTTCGGCATCCGCGACCTGATCCGCTCGCTCCGCACGGCGTCGTGAGCACGCCTGCGCGGACCCTGGTCGTCGCGGTGACCGACACGTCGGTGCCCGATGAGACTTTGGAGCGCGCGCTGGCCGATGAACTCGGCGCGACGTACCACAGCTGTGCCGACGGTCTCGACGTGACCGCCTGCCTCACCGACGCCGACGTGGTCCTCACCAACTTCGTCCCGCTCGGCCGCGACGAGCTGAGCCTCGTACGAACCGGCGCGGCCGTGATCCGGTACGGCGTGGGCGTCGACAACGTCGACCTCACGGCCGCCGCCGAGCTCGGGCTGCGCGTGGCCAACGTGCCGGACTACGGCGCCAACGTCGTCGCCGACCACGCCGCGCTTGCTGACCGGGATGCTGGTCCGGCGGATACCGCGGTTCGACCGCCGCATGCACGAAGGCGCGACACCCGACCCTGCCGAGTTCGGCGCTGTCCGCAGCCTCGAGAGCCTCACGGTCGGCCTGGTGGGCGCCGGTCGGATCGCGCAGCTGACCGCCGTCCGACTGCGGGCGTTCGGGCTCACGGTCATCGCCGCCGATCCGTTCGCCGACCAGGCTGCTCTTGCATCGCAGGGCATTCGCCTCACCGGCCTCGACGAGCTGCTGTCGAGCTCCGACGTGATCTCACTGCACGCACCACTGACCGCCGACACCACACACCTTCTCGATGACGCTGCCTTCGCGGCCATGCGCGACGGGGTCTTCGTCGTCAACACGGCGCGCGGCGGCCTGGTCGACACCCACGCCCTCGTGCGTGCGCTGGACTCCGGGCGGGTCGCCGGCGCCGCCCTCGACGTGACGGACCCCGAGCCGCTTGCCTGTCGACTCGACACTGCGCACACGCGACAACGTCATCTTGACCCCGCACGTGGCCTTCTACTCGACCGAGTCGATTGCTCGGCTGCAAAGTCTTCGCGGTCGAGGAGGCCCGTCGCGCGCTCCAAGGCGAGGCGCTGCGGTCCCCGGTACCGCTGCCCGAGCTCGAGACCTCCGATCATGAAGGACGACCATGACCGTGCACTGCTACTCGTTCATCGGCGGAGAGTTCCGAGCCGAGTCCGGCTCGTTCGAGCGCCGCAACCCCGCAACCGGGGACCTGGCTGCGGTTGCCGAGCTTGCCGATGCCGCGACCGTCGAGTCCGCCGTCGCGGCTGCTGTGAGCGCCTTCGAGACCTGGCGCTGGAGCACCGGATTCGAGCGCGGGCACCAGCTCCGCGAGCTCGCGCGACTCTCGCTGGAGCGCCTCGAGGACCTGGCGACCAGCATGACGCTCGAGCTGGGCAAGCCCTCTGGGCGAGGCGCGCGGAGAGGTCCAGAAGTTCGCCGACGCCATGGCTTTCTACGGCGAGGAAGCCGAACGGATTTTCGGCGAGACGATCCCCAACCGGAGCAATGACTACCTCAGCGTCGTGGCGAAGGAGCCGATCGGGCCGGTCGCCGCCATCACCCCGTGGAACTACCCGGTCGAGCTGCTCGGCTGGAAGCTCGGCGGTGCCCTGGGCGCCGGATGCACCATGGTGATCAAGCCGTCGGAGTACACCCCCGGCGCGGCCCAGATCGTGATGGAGTGCATTCGAGACGCGGGCTTCCCACCGGGTGTCGTCAACGTCGTGTACGGCGCCGGTGAGGTCGGTGCGATGCTCGCGGGCCACCCCGACATCGCAAAGCTCGCGTTCACCGGCTCCAACGCGACAGGGCAGAAGCTGTTCTCGACGGTGCAGGGTGTGACGCGGCTGACCGATGGAGCTGGGCGGCAGCTGCCCGTTGCTGGTGTCGAGGCACGCCGACCTCGACCTCGCGGCTGCGGGTGCGGTCCGGCGGGCTTTTCGCAACGCCGGCCAGATCTGTATAGCCGTGAACCGCATCTATGTCGAGGCGCCGGTCTATGACGCGTTCGTCGAGCGCGTCGTCGCGCTCACCGACAAGCTGACGGTGGGCGACGGGTTCGCAGACCCAGGCGCCGATGTCGGACCGGTCGCGATGGGCGAGATCTACGACCGCACGACGGCGCACGTCGACGACGCGCGCCGTCGCGGCGCCCGGATTCTCACCGGCGAGCAGCCGCACCCGGCCGGCGGGTTGTTCCTCAACCCGGTCGTCGTCGCCGACGCGCCGCACGACTCCCAGATCATGACGCAGGAGACGTTCGGCCCTGCGGTCGGCATCGCGTCCGTGCGCGTCGCTCGACGAGGCGGTCGGCCATGCCAACGCGGTACCCGGCGGGCTTGCCGCGTACCTGTACACCGAGAATCTCGGCGAGGCCATGCGCTACGCCGCCCGGCTCGACTTCGGCAACGTCGGCGTCAACACCACCGACGCCGGCATCATCAACGCACCGTACGGGGGACGCCGGGAGTCCGGCTTCGGGTACGAGCACGGCAAGGAAGGGCTGGAGGGCTACCTCCAGCTCAAGCACGTACGCATCCGGCACAGCCACGAGTAGCGAAGCAACGCACCGACGACGACATCTCCCCCACGTACGAAGGAGCCCCACATGCTGATCGGTCTTGACCTCGGTACCTCCGCCTGCAAGGTCATCGCGGTCGACGACGACGGACGTGTCGTCGCGAAGGCGAGCCGCGACTACCCCATGATCAACCGGCGGCCGGGGTGGGCCGAGCAGGAGCCCGACCTCTGGTGGACCGCCGCCGGTGAGGCCATGGCCGACGTAACGGCGCAGCTGCCGGACAAGGGTGCGGAGGTACGAGGTATCGGGCTGTGCGGCCAGATGCACGGCCTCACCCCGCTGGACGCCGACGGCGAGGTGATCCGGCCGGCCATCCTCTGGAACGACCAACGCGCGGCAGCTCAGTGCGACTGGATCACCGACCACGCGGGCGGGCTCGACGAGCTGCTGAGAATGACCCGCAACCGGATGCTTCCCGGCTTCACCGGCGGCAAGATCATCTGGCTCCGCGACCACGAGCCCGACAACTACGCGAAGATGACCCGGCTGCTCAACCCGAAGGACTACCTGCGGTACCGGATGACCGGCGTCTTCGCGACCGAGGTCTCCGACGCCTCGGGTACCGGCCTGTTCGACGTCGAGAACCGTACGTGGTCGACAGAGCTGCTCGAGAAGATCGGCGTCGACCCGCGCTGCTGCCCGATGCCGTCGAGTCCACCGAGCAGACCGGGACGCTGACCTCGGACCTCGCGTCCGAGTGGGGTCTCCCGGAGTCGACTCCTGTCTTCGGGGGCGGGGGCGACGCGGTCATCCAGACCACGGCGATGGGCCTGATCGAGCAGGGCTCGGCCGGCTTCACGATCGGGACCGCGGGCATCGTCGCCGGCGGTCTGTCCAGCTGCCCGGACAACCCCGACGGCCGGGTCCAGGTGTCCTGCGGCAACGAGCCTGGGCGCTGGCACATCATGGGCGTGACGCTGAGCGCGGGCGGGGCGCTGCAGTGGCTGCGCGACGCGCTGATCCCGCTGAACACGTCCTCGAAGCTGACCTTCTCGGACATGGTGGCGCTCGCCCGGGAGATCGAGCCCGGAGCGCAAGGGGTCCTGTTCCTGCCGTACCTGCTGGGTGAGCGGTCGCCGCATGTCGCCCCAGATGCCAGCGCGTCCCTCGTCGGGCTGAGCCAGTTCCACCACGCCGGTCACATCACCCGGGCCGTCATCGAGGGTGTGCTGATGAACATGCGCGAGATCTTGGAGGTCTGTGTCGAAGCGGGCCTACAGACCGACCGCATCACCGCGTCGGGCGGAGCGACCGCCGAGCCGCTCTGGCTGCAGACGCTCGCCGACGTGCTCGGCCGCGATGTCGTCACCGTGACCGGCGCCAGCGAAGGGCGGTGCGTACGGCGCCGCGCTGACGGCCGGGGTCGGGGCCGGCATCTGGCCAGACCTGAGCGCAGCCCTCCAACAGGTCTGCGTTGAAGACACGTACACGGCGGACTCCGAGGCGGCCGCCCGCTACGACGTGGTGTTCCAGGCGCACCGGGAGTTGTACGACGCGCAGCAGAAGACTTACGAGCTGGTCGCGTCTCTTGGGTCCCCCGAGGACTCCTGATGGAGGCGGAGCTCACGCCGCAGGACCGGGCCAAGCGCAACGTGGGCATCGCCGCGGTCGAGCGGTACGTGCGCCCGGGGATGCTCCTCGGCCTGGGCTCGGGAACCACCAGCCACTGGTTCGTGCGGGCCCTCGGCCAGGCCGTTGCCGAGGGGCTCGCGGTGCGAGGGGTGCCGACGTCGACGTCGACATCCGAGCTCGCCGCGTCGCTGGGCATCCCGCTGGTCGAGTTCGGCGAGTTCGACCGGCTGGACCTGGTCGTCGACGGGCCCGACGAGGTGGACCACGACGGGTACATGATCAAGGGCGGCGGCGCCTGTCTGCTGTGGGAGCGCATCGTCGCGGACGCGGGCGACCGCTACGTCTGCGTGGCCGACACGAGCAAGCTCGTCGACCGGCTGGGCGCGTTCCCGCTGCCGATCGAGGTCGTGCAGCACGGCTGGGAGTCCACGACCCGGTCGATCGCGCGGCTGTTGGCGCTCCACGGGTACAAGGACGTGGAGCTCGTACGCCGGACGGTGGACGGCTGCCCGGTGCTGACCGACAGCGGCAACTTCCTCGTCGACGCGCACCTGCGTGCGATCGAGGATCCGCTGACCATCGACCGCGAGCTGAACTGGATCCCCGGTGTGGTCGAGAACGGCCTGTTCACCGGCATCGCCGACGAGGTCATCTTCTCCGACCCCGACGGCAACGTCTCTGTCATGCAGACGTCGACCGCACCCGCCGGGCGGCCGACCACCACCGTCCGCGGCCGCCGCCTCCTTCCCCCGGGCATCACCCACGGCCCACAACCCGCCGTCCCCTCCCGCCGACACGTCACCCCCGGCCCACGACACGCCGTAAACGGAACGCCGATTGACGGCTCGGCGAGCACGCAGCGGGCTCTACGCAAAGCCGGCGCGCGTCCCCGGACGGTGTGCAACACTCCAGCATGATCCAACCGGCCACGGCGGAAACCGAGGCAGCTCAGCGATCGCCTGCCTCGAGGCCGGACGACCGGCACGCGGCTGGATCTCGACTCACCGCTCTACTGGTCTTCTCGGGGGCCTGCATGGTCGCCGAAGTCCTCTTGACCCACTTCTCGGACGACAGCGACGTATCACGCGAATTGTGGATACTCGTCGGCGCTTTCCTTCTCTGGCGGATCTACCGCACCGGCAGCTACATTGCCTGGGCCATCTCCGGCGTCATGGCGTTCGCCGGTGCTGTCATCTTCTCCATGGGGATAACCGCAGGATGGTGGCAGGCGACGATGTGCGCGCTGTACCTAGGGTGGGGACTTCCACTGCTCACCCGCACCGTACGACGATCACGTACGCTGACGCCATCCACGCCGAGACGTCAATCGCAGGCCGACACGCCGACAAAACCGGGCCGCTGGTGACGTCTCGCGGGGCTAGTGGGGGCGGGGTACGGGTGGGTAGCGCGCCATCGTCTCGAGCACGCCCAGATCCATGTGGTTGCGGATGTAGCGCCGGGACGCCTCGTACGGAGGGACGAAGTCCCAGGATGCCTGGACACCGTTCCCGAGCGCCTTCATCACAGCGATCCGGCGCTGCTGGCTCTCGCGGACCTCGCGGTCGAGCTTCTCGAGGTCCCAACGGGCCGCGACCTCGGCCCGCATCTCGGCGAGCAGCCCGACGTGGTCTGCGGACTCGCTGAGGTTCTTGCGCTCAAACGGGTCAGCGGCGACGTCGAACAGCTGGTCGGGGTCGGCCGGTGAGTGGATCAGCTTGAAGTCGCCACGCCGGACCATGACGATCGGGGCGACAGCGCCCTCCGCGAGGTACTCCGCGGTCACGGTGTCACGGCCGTTCGGCTCTCCCGCGAGGAGCGGCAGCAGGCTCTGACCGTCGAGAGGTCCCACCACACCCGCTTGGTCGCCGTCTTGGGCGAGCCCTACCAGCGTCGGCAGCAGATCCATCGTGGTGACCGGCTCCGAGACGCGCGCGGGCGCGAAGAGCCGCGGACACGACACCACCAACGGGACCCTGGCCGAGCCCTCGTAGAAGCTCATCTTGTACCAGAGGCCGCGTTCCCCGAGCATCTCGCCGTGGTCGCTGGTGAGGATGACGACCGTGTCGTCGAGGCGGTCGGTCTCACGCAGCAGGGTCAACAGCCGACCTACGTGACTGTCGACATACGAGATTGCCCCGTAGTACGCCCGGCGGGCCGCGCGTACCTGCTCCGCGCTGATGTCAACGCCGTTCATCGAGCAGACCTCGCGCAGCCGGCGCTCGTGCGGATGGGCGTTTGCGTCGTCGTACCCGAACGTCGGCATCGCGATGTCGGCGTCGCGGTACATGTCCCACCACTCGCTCGGGATCGCGAACGGGTCGTGGGGGTGGCTGAAGGAGACCACGAAGCAGAACGGCCTCGGGTCGCCGGCGCGGATGTGCGAGTACAGCTCCCGCTCGGCCGCGAAGGCCACCTCGTCGTCGAAGTCGAGCTGGTTGGTGCGAATGCACGGTCCGGCGTCGATCACCGACGACATGTCGTGGTACCAGTGCGGGCGGTCGTGCGGCCGGTCCCAGTCGGGTGTCCACCCGTAGTCCGCCGGGTAGATGTCGGTCGTCAGCCGCTGCTCGAATCCGTGCAGCTGGTCGGGCCCGCAGAAGTGCATCTTGCCCGACAGCACCGTCCGGTAGCCGGCTCCGCGCAGGTAGTGGGCGAAGGTGGGGATCTCGGAGGCGAACTCGGCGGCGTTGTCGTACGTGTGCGTACGCGACGGCAGCAGCCCCGTCATCAACGACGCCCGAGCCGGAGAGCAGAGTGGGCTGGCCGTGTAGGCATTGTCGAAGACGACACCGGTGTCGGCGAGCCCAGATAACGCCGGCGTGCGGGTGACCGGGTTGCCGTGGAATGGCAGCGCGCTCGGAGCCAGCTGGTCCGCCATCACGATCAAGATGTTCGGCCGTCGCGGCACGCTCATCTCGCCGATCTCAAGTCGGGCGTCCGTGCTCCGTCAGTGCAGCCTCGGCGGTGGCGACCTCGAGCGAAGGCGTGTTCGCGATGAGCTGCTGGGTGTAGGGCTGCTGAGGGTTGGCGAGCACCGAGGCGGTCTCGCCATACTCCACGATGGCGCCTTCCGACAGCACGGCCACCTTCTGCGCGATCGAACGAACGAGCGGCAGGTTGTGGGTGACGAAGACCATCGACAGACCGAGGTCGCGCTGCAGCTGCCCCAGCAGCTCCACGATCGCCGCCTGCACGCTCACGTCGAGCGCCGAGGTGACCTCGTCGCAGATCAGGATCGCCGGAGACGAGATCAGCGCGCGTGCGATGGCGACCCGCTGGCGCTCGCCGCCGGAGAGCTGGTCGGGGAAACGGCGCGCATAGCTCGCCGACAACGACACCTTCTCGAGCATCTCGCCGACCAGGTTCTCGGCGTCGCGGCCCTTGGCGAGCCCGAAGACGGCGAGCGGCTGCCCGACCGTCTCCCCGATGGTCTTGCGGGGGTTCAGCGAGCCGTACGGGTTCTGGAAGATGTACTGGATCTGGCGTCGCGACTCGGTGCTCCGCGACCGCGCCGACGTCTCGAGCTCCTTGTCGCCGAGGCGGATACTGCCGGTCCAGTCGCGGTGCAGCCCGGCGATCGAACGCGCGGTCGTGGTCTTGCCGGATCCCGACTCGCCGACGACGGCGAGGCACTCGTGGTGCTCGAGCTGGAGGCTGATCGAGTGCAGCACCTCGATCTTGCCGTAGTGCGCCACCACGTTGTCGAGGGTCAGGACCGCCGCGTCGGAGTCGCCCTGCGGCACGTCGAGAGGGTTTCCGGCCTTGGCCTGCGACTGGCCCACCACCTCGTTGGCCCGAATACAGCGGGCGCTGTGCTCGGCGCCCACCGGCACCAGCGGCGGTACCTCAGCGTCGCACTCCGGGATGTGCATCGTGCACCGCGGTGCGAAGGCGCAGCCAGGAGGCCGCCGACCAGGCGACGGCGCGTGCCCCGGGATGCCGAGCAGGCTGCGACCGCCCGTGAGCCGTGGGATAGCTCCGACCAAGCGACGCGTGTACGGGTGGGCCGAGGACAGGAACAGCTCCTCGGCGAGGCCGAGCTCCACGACACGCCCGGCGTACATGACGGCGACCCGGCGGGCCAGCGCCGCAACGACAGCGAGGTCGTGGCTCACGTACAGGGCCGCGACCTGGTGCGCGGCCGCAAGGTCCCGCACGGTCGACAGCACGGTGGCCTGGGTGGTGACGTCGAGGCCGGTGGTCGGCTCGTCGAGCACGATGAGCCTGGGCCGGTTGGCAAAGGCCATCGCGAGGCCGACCCGCTGCTGCTGTCCACCCGAGAGCTCGTGCGGGTAGCGGCGCAGGTACTTCGGGTCGTCGGACAGCGCGACCTCGCGCATCATCTCCGCGATCCGCTCGTCGTGGTTGTCGCGACCGGAGCTGTGCGCCTCCAGAACTTCGCGGAGCTGGACGCCGATCCGCAGCGCCGGGTTGAGCGACGAGGCGGGGTCCTGCGGTACGTAGGAGACGAGCGAGCCTCGGAGCCGTCGTAGCTGTTCGTCGCTGAGGCTCAGGATGTCGAAGTCGCCGAGCATGACGGTGCCGCCGGAGATCCGCAGCCCACTCCTGGCATGGCCGAGCAGGCTGAGCCCGACCGTAGTCTTGCCGGAGCCCGACTCGCCGACGACGCCGAGCACCTCGCCCGGGGCGATCTCGAAAGAGACGTCCAGGATCACCGGCGTACCGGCGTTGGTCACAATCTCGAGGTCGGAGACGGTCACCGCCGCCGGGGCGACCGCCGGACCCGATCCGGGACTCGACTGCTGGTCGACGCTCAATCGGCACCTCGTTCACGGTCGATACCGGCCGCTGTGCGGGCGATGCCGTCGCCGAACAGGCCGGTGCCCAGCGTCAGCAGGGCGATCGCGATGATCGGCGCCGTCGCCCCCCAGGGCTGACTGGACAGCGCGATGCGGTTCTGGTCGATCATCGTTCCCCAGTTGGCGCCATTGGGGTCCGATGACAGGCCCAGGAAGGCCAGGGACGCGATCACAGCGACGGAGTAGGTGAGCCGCAGGCTCGCCTCGACCATCATCGGTCCGAGGATGTTCGGCAGCAGCTCCCCGGTCAGGATCCGGATCCGCGAGAGGCCCATCGACTCGGTGGCCGCCACGAAGTCGCGTTCGACCACCGGTTGGGCCGCGCCGCGTGCCACCCTGGCCACTCGTGGAGCGGTGGTCAAGGCGATGGCCGCGATGATCACCCAGGAGTGCGCCCCGATGAGGCTCACGGCGACCAAGGCGAGCATGATCTGGGGAAAGGCCATGATCACGTCCATGGCCCGCATCAAGACGTCGTCGAGCGCGTTGCGGGCGTACGCCGCCACCAACCCGATGGCGACACCGACGATCAGCCCGATCGCGGTCGAGACGACGGCAAGGATGAGAAGGCTCCGTCCGCCGTAGAGGAAGCGACTAAGCACGTCTTGGCCCAGGTAGTCGGTGCCGAGCAGGCCGGCCTTGCCTCCCGGCGGTGTGTTGGGGATCGCGACGAAGTCGCTCGGGCCGTGCGGAGCGACGTAGGGGCCGAGGAACGCGACGACAACCAGAAGCAGCACCAGGGCGGCGCCGATCCTGGTGCGCCAGAGCCGCAGCGAGCGCGTCACCAGAGTGGACGAGCGGACGGGTGGCGTGGGGGTCCCGACTCCCTCGGCGAGAGCCGGCGCCTGCTCGGTGGCGCTCACAGCCGTGTCCTGAGTCTGGGAGTCACGAGGATCGTGGCGACGTCTGCGAGCAGGTTCAACACGACATACACTCCCGCGATCAGCATCGCAAGCGCCTGGACCACGGGAAGGTCGTGGTTGACGACTGCCTCTTGCAGAGCGCTCCCGATGCCCGAGTAGTTGAAGACGTACTCGATGACGACGATGCCGCCGGCGAGGTAGGCGAGGTTGATCGCGATCACCTGGAAGACCGGGCCGATGGCGTTGGGAAGTGCATGACGGACCAGGACCGTCCGCTCGGGCAGCCCCTTCAGCCGGGCCATCTCGACGTAGTCGCTCTCGAGGACCTCCACCATGGATGCGCGCATGATGCGGGCGACGTACGGCGCGACAGCGATGACCAGGGTGGCGGTGGGGAGAATCAGCTCCTTGGGCACATTCCACGGATGCTGTCCGGGATTGATCGGGCTGATCGCGGGCAGCATCCCCCGGAACACGGTCGTTGCGAAGACGATCACCAGCAAGACGCCAACCACGAACTCGGGAAGCGCGGCAAAAATGAGCATGAGGTTGGAGGTGATGTTGTCGAACGCCTTGTCGCGCTTCAGGGCGGCCCAGCGAGCCGAGAGCGACGGACAACGGGATCGAGATCACGGCAGCCAGCAGGATGAGCACGCCGGAGTTCACCAGCCTGGGGCCGAGCAGCTTGCTCACCGGCTCCTGCGCGGCCAGCGAGTTGCCGAAGTCGCCGTGCAACAGCCCGCCGAGCCAGCTGAAGTACTGCCCCAGAACGGAGTGATCAAGGTGCAGCGTCTTGCGCAGCGCGGCCAGGCTAGCCGGTGTCGCGTTGCGGCCGAGGATCGCGCGCGCCGGATCACCGAGAGCCTGAGTGGCCACGAAGACGAGGATCGAGACCAAGACCAAGCACCAAGACGCCGAGCAGGAGCCGGCGGACGATGAACCCGCCGATCCCGCCGTGCCGTAGCCAGTTCATGTGGCCGATCGCTACCTATGCGAACCAGATCGTGCGGAACCCATGACCGAAACCGTCGAGGTTGAGCGTGCCCTTGCTGGGCTTGAACCCCTGCACCTTCGACGAGTAGCCGTCGATCAGGTCGCCGAAGAACGGGATGATGTAGCCACCGTTGTCGTACTCGAGCTTCTGCATCTCGTGCTCGAGCTCGATCCGCTTCGATGTGTCGGTCGCCGCGAGGGCCTGTTGGTACAGCGAGGCGAAGTTCGATCCCGTCCCCGACTTCGGCGGCCAGTGCGTCTCGTTGTACGGCGAGTTGGGCAGTGATCCCTGCTGTACCTGGTTGAGGTATCCGCGGGTCCCCCAGAAGTCCACAGAGAAGGCCAGCTTCAGGTAGGAGCTGCCGTAGTAGTTGGGGTCGTTCTTGACGTTGACCGTGACACCGGCCGCCTTGGCCTGTGATGCGAAGATCGTCGCCGTCTCCACCATGCCGGCTGCGCCGGGAGTGGTGTGGAGGTCGACGTTGAGGCCTTCCTTGCCGGCCGCCTTGAGCAGCGACTTGGCCTGCGCGATGTCCTGGTTGCGCTGGGGAAGGGCCTTGTCGTACCCCTCGTCGAACGGGGCGTACAGGTCGTTGGCGACGAAGCCGTAGCCGGAGGCGATCTGCTCGATCATCTGCTCGCGGTCGACGATGAGCCGCATCGCCTGACGCACCCGGTTGTCGTCGAACGGCGGCATGTCGATGGCCATGCACAGCGGCAGCCAGCCACCGGTCTTGGAGATCAGGGGGTTCATCCCCCGACCCTTCAGCGTCTGGACCTGCGAGGCCGGGAGGTCGGTCATCGCGTCGATCTGGCCGCCGAGCAGCGCATTGACCTGGGCGGACGAGTCGGAGAAGTCGGTGATCGTGACAGTGTCGAAATAGGTGGGTCGCCAGTAGTTCGGGTTGCGCTCGCTGACGCTCTGCTGACCAGGGCTGAAGCTCTTGAGCTTGTAGGGGCCGGTGCCGATCTGGGGCGACGGATAGG
The DNA here is from genome assembly GCA_963824115.1 of uncultured Actinomycetota bacterium. GTDB lineage: Bacteria > Actinomycetota > Actinomycetes > Propionibacteriales > Nocardioidaceae > DASQEH01. The sequence continues at coordinate 370,831 of CAWGOA010000006.1, read as the reverse complement.
CCTTGTAGCCGACGGGGACGATTCCGAAGGTGTAGCTGGCGAGCGTCTGCGGGATCGTGGAGTCCGGCGACAGAAGGGGCAGCTGGACGGTGTACTTGTCCACCTTCTTGATGTTCTTGATGTCCATCGTCGCAGTAGCCGCGTATCCGGTCAGGCCGTTGCCCTTGGAACCGATGCGCTGCAGCGAGTAGATCACGTCGTCTGCGGTGAGGGTCTTGGCGTTCTGGAACTCGATGCCCTTGCGCAGCTTGATGGTGTACTGCTTCGGGTTGTCCGCCGTGACACTCTCGGCGAGTCCGTCGTTGGTCAGCTGGTAGTTCTCGTCGAAGGTGAGCAGGGTCTCGAACGCGCTCACCAGCCTGGCCTGGTCCGGCTTCGTGACGATGTTCTGGCCGTCGAAGATGTCCTTCGCGCCGCCACCTGTCACGCCCAGCCTGAAGTCGCCGCCCTTCTTGGGCGTGCCCGTCGACCCTCCGCCACCTGTTGTCGATGTCGACGAGCTACCGCCGCCGCACGCCGCCAGCGCGGCCAGCGCGGCCGCTCCGCCCGCACCGACGAAGAAGTGCCGACGCGACACGGCAGAGCTGAGCCATGCACCGGTCTGGTTGTCGCCCTGGTTCCCGCTGCCGTCCGGAGTCTCGTTGCCGGGTGTACCCGATGCGGTCATTACGCCCCTCAGTTCATTGTCGCTGGCGTCGTCGTCTCGCGGGACTGTGCCATCGGTGCCCTCTGATGTGATTCACATCGCGAGACGAACGTTCACGCATCATGATGGTGCTGTCAACCATTTCGCCCGCGCATTTACCGGAACGTCATAGGCGTGTCGTGCAAATGTCAGGGGCGTCATCAGTCATAGGTACTGATCGAACGGCGATCCGCAGGTCGTAGGTCGTCGGACGGACACCTTCCAGGGAACGGCACGATGAAGCCAACCGAGATGCTCCGTGAGCCCCAGCGCACCTTCACGCACGCCGTGATCCCGGTCGGCGACGCTCAACCCTGGCCGCGTAGAGAGGCGGCGCTCACGGCGCAGGTCGTCGGCGCCGGCCGTCAGATGGGTCTCGACGAGTTCCTGACGATCACCTCGGGCACCTCGCTGGTGGTCGCCGTCGATGGTGTCTTGGTGCACGAGGAGTACGCCGACGGGTTCGTCCCGACAGACCGCCTCCTCGGCAACTCCGCGACGAAGTCGGTCCTGGCCCTGCTCACCGGGTTGGCGGTGACCGCTGGCGATCTGCCCGATCTGGACGTACGGGTGTGTGCCTTCGTGCCAGAGCTCACGGGCAGCGGATACGCCGACGTCTCGCTCCGGCAGGTTCTGACGATGACCAGCGGCGTCGGCTGGACCGAGGACTACCGCGACCCCGAAGGCGCGGCGTCGCGCATGCTTGCGCTCACACGCGGCGGGCGGGGTGGTCTGCGCGATCTCGTCGCCACGATTGCGCCGGGCCACCCACCAGGAAGCCGATACGCGTACTGCAGCCCGGACTCGCTCGTACTCGACTGGGTTCGCGAACGAGCGACCGGAAAGACGTTCGCCGAGGCTCTTGGAGACCTGTGGCGTACGGTCGGCGCGGAGCAACCGGCTGTCGTCGGACTCGACGCGCCACCCCCGGGCGGGGTCGCGATGGCGGCCGGCGCGTTCGCCGCCACCGCACGCGACTGGGCGCGACTCGGCCTGCTCCAGGTGGACGGAACCTCGAACGGGATGCGAGTGCTCACTGAGGACTGGGTCGCGGCCAGCAGTCGGCCCGAGCGGGACTTCCTGCTGCCCGGTCGCCTGCCCAGCAGCCTCACCACACATGCCGGGTTCGGGTACCACTGGTGGCCGCTCGACGCGGATGGAACGACGGTCATGGCCGACGGCATGCGCGGGCAGTTCGTGTACGTCGACAGGAGCCGTCGCATCGTCGTCGTGAAGACGTCCGCCTGGCCGTACGACGACTCGTGGTGGGACCGCCAGTGCCGAGACCTCTGCTATCTCGCGCTGCCGTCGATCGCCGACGCTGCGGCTGCGCTGGCATGAGCGGCCGGCCGCCTCTTCTCACGCTGGACCGCACCCTCGTACCCGGCCCGGTACTGCGGCAAGGCTCTCTCAGCCCCTACCGCACCATCGCCGACGCCCCGGGCGAGCCGCACCTTGTGCGTGACGACCTTCACGCTGCACCAGCGGAGGGAGGCAGAAGAGAGATCCGACCACTGCTCGTGTTCGCCCACGCCACCGACCTGCAGCTGGCCGACGTGCAGTCGCCTGCCCGGTTCGAGTTCTGCAACCACCACGTGGACGACCCGAGATTCCACCACCTGGTTCCGATGCACCGTCCGCAGGAAGCCCTCGCGGCGCGCGCGGCCGAGGCGATGGTACGTACGCTCAACTCGCTCGAGCACGGCCCACGAACCGGAGCCGACATCGACCTGGTCGTCACCACCGGGGATGCGATCGACAACACCCAGTGGAACGAGCTGCGGATGTTCCTCGCCCTCTTCGACGGCGGTCTCGTCAGGCCGGGGTCCGGCGGTCACCGATACGAAGGCGTGCAGTCGCTCGGCTGGGGCGACGACCGCTTCTGGCGGCCGGACGGCGACCCTTCGACGGCCGCGGACACGTACCAGCGACACTACGGCTTCCCCCACCTGCCGGGGCTGATCGAGCGCGCGCTCGGAGACTTCCGCTCGAGCGGGCTGCGCCTTCCCTGGCTCGCCTGCTTCGGCAACCACGAGGTTCTGGTCCAGGGCCTCGGGCTGGTCACGGACGCGGTACGGCGGCGTCAGGTGGGAGCGAGCAAGTCGTCCGGATCTCGGGCCGTTCTCGACCTGGACGCACTCGAGGACCTGTTCATCGCGTCGCCCGAGACGTTCTTCGCCGATGAGCAGCACCCGGTGACGCCGGACGCCGGGCGTCGGACGGTTCGACGCGAGGAGTTCGTCGACGCCCACTTCTCCCCGCTGTCGCGACCGCTGGGTCACGGGTTCACCGAGGCCAACCGCCGGTCCGGGACGGCGTACTACGTGTACGACATCGGTCCGGTGCGGCTGGTCTGCCTCGACACGACCTGCGCCGCGGGGGCGGCCGCCGGCTGCCTCGACAGCGACCAGGCGGCCTGGCTGCGCGAGCGCCTCGAGGAAGTGCACTCCCACCATTTCGGCGTCGGACGGCAGCTCGGTCGCCACCAGCAACGACGACCGCCTGGTGATCCTCTTCTCGCACCACGGACTCGACACGATGACCAACACCCGTGAGCTGCCGAACGGCCCGGAAGGCTCGCGTCTGGTCGGCCGCGACGAGGTCATGGACCTGCTGCACCGGTTCGGCAACGTCGTGGCCTGGGTCAACGGGCATCTGCACCGCAACAGCGTCACTCCCCGCCGAGACCCCAGCGGGCGCAGCGCCGGCTTCTGGGAGATCACGTCGTCGGCCCTGATGGACTGGCCGTGCCAGACCAGGCTCGTCGAGCTTGTCGACAACGGCGACGGCACCCTCTCGCTGGTGTGCACCATGGTGGACCACGACGGCGTCGTACGCCCTGAGCAAGACATGGACTGGGATGGCCGGTGGCTCGCCGGTCTGCACCGCGAGCTGGCGGGCAACGAGCCGTGGCGGGGATTCGGCTCGGTCGAGCCAGCCGCCCGGGGAGCGCCACACCGACCGTAACGTCGACCTGCGGCTGCCGGCGCCGTTCCCGCTGCCGTGACGGCGCGGACCGGAGATGCTTGCAGCGAGCCACACAGCACGCTCGTGCCACCATGGTGTCCATGACCAGGACCGCGAGGCTCGCAGAGGTGGCCCCCGATGGTGTGACCGCACCGGTCGAGCGGGCAAAACGGGCCGCCTCTAGGCCGGACGGCGACGGCCACAACGGACTGGTGCAGTCGGTCGACCGGGCGCTGAAGCTGCTCGACGGAGTGGCCGCAGCCGCTCCACGCGGCGGGACGGTTGCCGAGCTCGCCGCAGAGTGTGACATCAACCGGGCCACCGCCTGGCGGCTCCTGGGCACCCTCGAGGCTCACCGGCTGGTCGAGCGTGACCCGAGCACGAACCGGTACCAGATCGGCTTCGCGACGGTCAGGATGTCGGCGGCCGCGGGTTACGACGGGCTGGTGCGCCGGACCCATCCGATCCTCGAGCGCGTCTCCGCCCAGACCGGTGAGACCGCCGACCTCGCTGTCGCTGGGCTGCACGGCGTGACGTACGTCGGTGAGGTCGCGCCCCCGTCGGTGCTGGCGGTCAACTGGTTGGCCCGTGAGGTCCCCCTGCATGCCACGTCGACGGGCAAGGCGTTCCTCGCGTGGCTTCCCCGCGAGGAGGCGCTGGGCCTGCTCGAGACCCCTCTGCGCGGCTTCACCGACACCACGGTGACGGACCCGAGGCGGCTGCTCAGAGAGCTGACGGAGACCCGCGCGAGGGGGTACGCCCGATGCGCCGGCGAGCTGGAGCCGACCCTGTATCGGCGTGTCGGCGCCCGTCCTCAACGAAGCCGGCGACCGACCGCTCGCGATCTTCAGCATCTGGGGTCCCGTCAACCGGGTGCCCGTCACCAGGTTCGCGGCGCTGGGGCTGGTGGCGATCAAGGCGGCCACCGACGTCCGCGCCGCCATGAGCGCCTGACCGGACTCCCCGCCCGTTCGGCCGGAGGCACTCACCCGCGGGACGCGACCTCTCGCCCGCTCGACCGAGACATGCGGGCGGCGAGCAATCGCCGCCTCCCCTTGACAATCCGTCGAGCTGGCGAGAACCGTTCGCCATGTGCGGCCGCTGCTCGAATGGTGCGACGCCGTACGCTGACGCTGCCCGTCCGACGTCGCTTGAGGAGACCACATGGCACCACCTCGCAAGGTCATCATCACCTGTGCGGTGACGGGGGCCGGGCACACGCCGACGATGTCTCCACACCTGCCGTACACGGTTGAGGATGTCGTCGCCCAGTCGGTCGCTGCTGCCGAGGCCGGTGCGTCGATCATCCATCTGCATGCCCGCGACCCGCGAGACGGCAGACCGACGGCCGAGCCGGCGGTCTTCCTCGAGTACCTCAAGGCGATCAAGGACTCCACCGACGCCGTCGTGAGCATCACCAGCGGCGGCGGCACAGGGATGTCCGTGGCCGACCGGCTGAGGGTGATCTACGAGACGAGGCCGGAGCTGTGCACGCTCAACCTCGGGACCTTCAACTACGGCAGCTTCCCGATGATCGCGAAGTACGCCGGCGACTGGAAGTTCGACTGGGAGGAGCCGTACCTCGAGAGCACCCGGGTCGAGCCGTTCGTCAGCACGTTCGCCGACATCGAGCACATGCTCAGGGACGTCCGCTCACAGACCGGCGCCCGTTTCGAGTACGAGGCCTACGACATCGGCCACCTCTACACGCTGGCGTACTACCTCGAGGCCGGGCTCGTCGAGCCGCCGATCTTCCTGCAGACGATCATGGGTGTGATGGGCGGGATCGGCGCCGAGGTCGAGCACCTGGCCCATATGAAGTCGACGGCGGACCGCCTGCTGGGCGACTCCTACGAGTGGTCGGTGCTCGGCGCGGGCCGGCACCAGTTCAACATGGTCACGGTGTCGGCGGTGATGGGCTCCCACGTGCGGGTCGGCCTCGAGGACGGCCTGTTCATCGGCCGCGGCAGGCTGGCGGAGTCCAACGCCGAGCAGGTGGCGAAGATCAGGCGGATCCTGGGCGAGCTGTCGCTGGAGATCGCCACCCCGGAGGATGCCCGTCGGATCTTGGGACTCAAGGGCCTGGACCAGGTCGGTTGGTGAGCGTCGAGGGACGGCCGGGCCCTGACGACGTCCGCACCGTCGCCATCATCGGTACCGGAGTCATCGGAGGCGGCTGGGCCGCGCACTTCCTGCGCATGGGCTACCACGTCGTCGCCTGGGATCCCGGGACGGACGCCGCCGAGCGGCTCTCCGCGCTCCTGGACATGGCGTGGCCCTCGCTCGAACGGCTCGGCCTGCGCGACGGCGCCAGCCGCAGCCGCGTCCGGTTCGCCGGCACGCTGGACGAGGCGCTGGCGGAGGCCGACTTCGTGCAGGAGTCCTCCCCCGAGGTCCTGGCCGCCAAGGTCGCGCTCCTCGGTGCCATCGACTCCGGTACCAGGCCCGGTGTCGTCGTCGCGTCGAGCACATCGGGCTTCGGCATGAGCGACATGGCCGTGGATTGCGCCACGCCTGGACGCTTCGTGGTCGGGCACCCGTTCAACCCGCCGTACCTGATCCCGCTCGTCGAGGTAGTCGGAGGCAGCGCCACCGAGCCGGCCACGGTGGCCTGGGCAGAGGCGTTCTACACCGTCGCCGGGAAGGTCTGCCTGACGCTGGACCACGAGGTGCCCGGTTTCGTCGGCAACCGCCTGCAGGAGGCCCTGTGGCGCGAGGCCCTGCACATGATCGACTCAGGCCAGGCGACAGTGGAGCAGGTCGACGACTCGATCGTGCATGGGCCGGGACTGCGCTGGGCGCTGATGGGCCCGATCCTCACGTTCCACCTCGCGGGCGGCCCCGGCTGGCATGGCGCACATGCTGGACCACTTCGGCCCGGCGCTGCTCGAGCCGTGGACCCGGCTGGAGGCGCCGCCGTTGACGGCCGAGCTGCGAGACCGCCTGGTCTCGGGTGCGGCCAAGGTGGCCGCAGGGCTGACCGTTACGGAGCTCGAGCAGCGCCGCGACGCGTTCCTCGTCGACCTGCTGCTCCTGCTGGACAAATACCGGGACCCCCATGAGCTGAGCGGCCGACACCGTTCTCGACGTACAGCACCGAGGTCCACAGCGAGTGGGTCGACTACAACGGCCACATGCACGACGCCAGCTACGGCGTCGTGCTCAGCGACGCCAACGAGGAGTTGTTCGCGGCGCTCGGCCTCAGCGCCGACTACCGCGACACCGCCGGAGCCTCGCTGTACACGGTGGAGTACCACATCCGCTTCCTGGCCGAGTGCTCCCTCGGGCAGACCCTGCGGGCGACGACGATCGTGGTCGCGGCCGACGCGAAGAAGATGCGGCTGTACACCGAGCTCCTGCACGACGACGGTCGGGTCGCAGCCACAGGAGAGTCCCTGTACCTCCACGTCGACGTCGCCCGAGGCGCCACCTCCGCGATGCCGGCCGACAGGCAGCATCGCGTCCGGGAGATGCTCGAAGCCCACGCTCAGGTGCCGCGTCCAGCGCACCTCGGCCAAGGAGTGGGGGCACCGCGTGCCTGACGCCCCGCTACGCCTGCACCAGGAGGTGGTCACGTCCGACTGGGTCGACTACAACGGCCACATGAGCGAGTCGTGCTACCTGGTCGCCTTCGGGGACAACGCCGACGCGTTCTTCCGCTACGTCGGCATCGACGAGGAGTACCGCGCCCTGGGCCACTCCCTGTACACCGTCGAGACGCACCTGCACCATCGCCGGGAGGCGAGGGAGGGAGACACTCTCCGGATGACGTTGCGGGTGCTTGACAGCGACGCCAAGCGGGTGCACATCTTCCATGAGATGTTCCTCGGCGACAGCGACGTGCTGCTGGCGACTGCTGAGCAGATGCTCGTGCACGTGGACATGGGGGCAGGCCGGTCCGCCGCGATGCCTCCCGAACTGGTCAATCGCCTGGAGGAGATCCGCCGGGCACATCACGACCTTCCCCTGCCCGAGGCCATGGGCAAGCCGATGCGCATCAACCACGACTAGGACGCCGCCTATGGACTTCGAGCTCAGCGACGAGCAGCAGTCGATCGTCGAGACCGTGCGGCGGTTCGTGACCAACGAGCTGTACCCGCACGAGGACGAGGTCGAGCGCCTCGGCGACGTCTCGCCTGCTGTCGTCGACGAGATCCGGACGAAGGCCCTCAAGGCCGGGATCTACGCTGCGAACATGCCGGCGGAGCTCGGCGGTGGCGGCCTGGACGCGGTCGCGATGACCCTCGTCGAGCGCGAGCTGGGCAGGGCCAGCTATGCCCTCCAGTGGCTGGTCGCCCGCCCCAGCAACATCCTGCTCGCCTGCGAGGGCGAACAGCGCGAGCGGTACCTGCTGCCGTCGATCCGCGGCGAACGCCACGACTGCCTCGCGATGACCGAGCCCGGTGCCGGCTCTGACGTGCGTTCGATGAGCACCCGGGCGCAGCGCGACGGTGACGACTACGTCATCAACGGCACAAAGCACTTCATCAGCAACGCCGAGCTGGCCGACTTCGTGATCCTCTTCGCGGCGACGGGCAGCGAGGACTCCGCGCGCGGCCCGAGGAGGCTCATCAGCGGCTTCCTCGTCGACGTGGGCACTCCGGGTCTGACGGTGACCCGCGGCTCGGCCAGCGTGTCGCACCGCGGATACCACCACTGCGAGCTGTCGTTCGAAGACTGCCGTATTCCGGTCGCCCAGCGCCTCGGCGAGGAGGGCCGCGGCTTCGACCTGATGGCCGAGTGGCTCGGAGCCAGCCGGCTCACCGTGGCGGCGTCCAGCGTCGGTCGGGCGCGACGGGTACTGGAGCTGGCGACGCACTGGGCGGCCGAGCGGGTCCAGTTCGGTCAGCCGATCGGGCGCTTCCAGGCGGTCGGCTTCGCTCTCGCCGACATGGCCACCGAGCTCGAGGCCGCCGAGCTCCTGACGCTGCGGGCAGCCTGGAAGCTCGACCAGGGCAAGATGGCCGATGCTGACGCCGCCATGGCGAAGCTCTACGCCTCCGAGACGCTCGGACGGATCACCGACGAGGCGGTGCAGATCTTCGGCGGCATGGGGCTGATGAGCGAGCTTCCGATCGAGCGGTTCTGGCGCGACGCACGAGTGGAGAGGATCTGGGACGGCACCAGCGAGATCCAGCGGCACATCATCTCCCGGTCGATGCTGAGACCGCTGGGGGCGTGAGAGCGTCATGAGTGCCAGCGACGGCGTACACGAGCCGCCAGATCGAAGCGAGGAGGCCCGGTGAGCGTGCTGACCGAGGTCGACGGCCAGATCCTGCTGGTGACGCTGGACCGTCCCAAGGCCAACGCCATCGACGTGGGCACCAGCCTCGAGCTGTTCGCCGCGTTCGACCGGCTGCACCGAGACGACACTCTGCGAGTCGCCGTACTCACCGGTTCGGGCGAGCGGTTCTTCTCCGCTGGTTGGGACCTGAAGGCGGCGGCTGCGGGAGAGCCGGTCGACGCCGACCACGGTCCCGGCGGGTTCGCGGGGCTGACGGAGCTCACCGGGCTGCGCAAGCCCGTCATCGCGGCCGTCAACGGGCTCGCGCTCGGAGGCGGATTCGAGCTTGCCCTCGCCGCCGACTTGATGGTCGTGGCCGAGCACGCCCAGTTCGCGCTCCCTGAAGTGACGCTGGGAATCGTGGCGGACGCGGGCGGCGTGTTGCGGTTACCGCGGCGGCTGCCGGCCGCCATCGCGACGGAGATGCTTCTCACGGGAAGGCGGATGACGGCGGCCGAGGCCGGACGATGGGGCCTGGCCAACCGCGTCGTCAACGGTCCCGATCTCCTCGCCGAGGCGATGGGGTTGGCCGAGGCGGTGTGCGCAGCCGCGCCGCTTGCCGTCTCCGCGGTGAAGGAAATCACCGAGGCGACGGCCACGCTGGGCATTGACGACGGCTTCCGCGTTGCTGCGCAGCGAGAGCCTGCCCGCCTACCGGGCGATGCTCAGATCCGATGACGCGAACGAAGGCCCGCAGGCATTCGTGGAGAAGCGTCCGCCACGCTGGACAGGGCGTTGAGCGCTGTCGGCTGGGGACGATGCCGGTCCCGCGAGCCGATGTGAATTCTGCGTAACAAGTTGCCCGCCGACCCCGGCGGAGCCCCCAGGCCGGGAATAAAACTGTCGCCGGCGGCCTCTACGCTTGATCTCGTACTTTTGACTTCCATTGCCCGATGAGTCCCCGCAGTCCGGGGAGTCCATACGTCGAGCAAGGCAAGATCTAGCGGAAGCTGAGGCTGATGGCAGCAACACGTGAAACCGAACTTCCCGACAGTATCGACGCGGCGGTCCTCAAGGTCGCAGGCGTCGTCGTGCTCGGCGCCATCATGTCGATCCTCGACATCACCGTCGTCAATGTGGCCCTGAGGACCTTCCAGAAGGTCTTCAGCACGCCCGGCAACCCCGTGTCGTACGCGCACGTTGCCTGGACGGTCACCGCGTACACGCTCGCGCTCGCAACGGTCATCCCGATGAGCGGGTGGGCGGCCAACCGGTTCGGCACCAAGCGGCTTTACATGCTTGCGCTGTTGCTGTTCACGCTCGGTTCGGCGCTGTGCGCCACGGCCAACAGCATCAACATGCTGATCGCCTTCCGGGTGCTGCAAGGCCTCGGAGGGGGCATGCTGATGCCGGTCGGCATGACGATCATGACCAGAGCGGCCGGACCGCACCGGATGGGGCGCCTGATGGCCATCCTCGGCGTGCCGATGCTGCTCGGGCCGATCCTCGGCCCCATCATCGGCGGTTGGCTCATCGACAGGGCCAGCTGGCACTGGGTGTTCCTGATCAACGTCCCGATCGGCGCGATAGCCCTTGTCTACGCCTGGTTCGTGCTGCCCAAGGACTCGCCTGAGCCCTCGGAGTCGTTCGACTTCCTCGGGATGGCGCTGCTCTCCCCAGGTCTGGCCCTGTTCCTCTTCGGCGTCTCCTCGATCCCCGGAGAGGGCACCGTGACCGCTCCCAAAGTCTGGGTGTCCATGGTCGTCGGGGTGATCTTGATGCTCGCGTTCGTGCGGCACTCGTTCCGGCCGGAGCATCCGCTTCTCGACCTGCGACTCTTCAGGGACCGCAACTTGACGATCTCGATCATCACCATGTTCTTGTTCGCGGCCGCGTTCTTCGGCGGGCTGCTGCTGGTCCCGACCTACTTCCAAGAGGTCCGAGGCGAGAGCCCCCTCTACGCCGGCGTGCTGGTTGCACCCCAGGGCATCGGGGCAATGTTGACCATGCCGATCGCCGGCGCGCTGACCGACAAGATCCCCATCGGCAGGATCGTGCCTGTCGGTCTGGTGCTGATCGTGATCGGCATGTTCGGCCTCACCCAGATCACGTCCGACACGTCCTACAGCCTGCTCATCGCCGAGCTGGTCGTGATGGGGCTCGGGATGGGCGCGACGATGATGCCGCTGTTCACGGTGGCCCTGCGCACGCTGCGGCCGCTGGAGGTCGCCCGCGGCTCGACGCTGCTGAACATCAGCCAGCAGATCGCCAGCTCCGTCGGAGTCGCGGTCATGTCGGTGCTGCTCACGAACCACCTCAAGGGAGTCACCAGTCACGCCGGTGCCGGGGACGCGTTCGCCAAGACGTACTGGGTCGCCTGGGCGCTCGTCGTGCTCACCCTTGTCCCGGCGCTGATGCTGCCCCGCAAGATGACAGCGCCCACCCCGGCCGACGAGGAGGTCATGCCCCCGGTCGCCATGCACTGACACCGGTTGGCTGAGCCCGGAGTTCCGCGCAGCCCTCGCCGGCGGCGCGGAACTCCCGGCAGACGCGCGATGGCGGCGTGATGGATTCGGGGGCGAGTGTGCTGGTCGCCGATAAGGGCTTCCGGGCGTTCAGTCCAACTCACGTCCTCATACTCGGTCTGTTCGTCGTCGGCGCCGTCTTGGTCCTGGCGTGGGGTCGCAGCCACCGGCACCGCCCGCGCGAGAAGCGTGACCGCCGAGTCTTCGCGGCGGCGATCCTGCTCGTCACCATCCCACTGCACATCTACGAGCTGACCCCAGGCGAGTGGGACCTCGGTTCCTCACTCCCGTTCCAGCTGTGCGACGTCGCTTGGGTACTGGCGGTCGTGGCTCTGTGGACCAGGTCGTGGTGGGCGGCCGGGTTCACGTACTACGTGAGCCTGTCGATCGTCAGCCAAGGGTTAGTCACCCCGTCGCTCGGCCAGAACTTCCCCGACCCGCGTTTTCCTGTGTTTCTGGGGAGTGCATCTGCTCGTGGTGTGGTCGGCGATCTCTCTCATCTGGGGTCTTGGGGCTGCGCCCCACGTGGCGGTCCTCCTGGTTCACGGTCGCTCACCGCGGGCTGGGCACTGGCAGGCGCACTGCTTCAACCTCGCCGCCGGGACCGACTACGGCTACCTCAACCGCAAACCCGATAGCGCATCTGTCCCCGAGGTGTTCGAGCCGTGGCCGTGGTATGTCCTCGCTGAGGTCGCCATCATTTTCGTCCGGTGCTTCGCGGTCATGACGCTCCCCTGGCTGCGGCATCGAACAGCACCGGTCGACAGCGGTGCGCTCGGGAGACCACTGACGGGTCGGCACTAGGTTTGGGGCATGCCCGCCGCCAGCAAGTCGCCCGCCGTGGAGCTCGACGTGGGGCATCGCACCGTCCGGTTGACGAACCCCGACCGCGTCTACTTCCCTGCCGGCGGTCTCACCAAGCTCGACCTCGCGAACTACTACCGCAGCGTCGGCGATGGAATCGTACGGTCGCTTCGGGAACGACCCTGCATGCTGCACCGCTTCCCTACCGGGATCGATGGCGAGAAGGTCCATCAGAAGCGGCTGCCCTCCGGCGCTCCACCGTGGGTCGAAACCGTCCGCGTCCACTTCCCTCGGTACAACCGCAACGCCGACGAGCTCTGTGTCACCGAGCTCGCAAGCGTGATCTGGGCGGTGCAGATGTCCACCGTCGAGTTCCATCCGTGGAACTCAAGACGCGCAGATACGGAGAAGCCCGACGAGTGGCGGATAGACCTCGACCCCATGCCGATGTGCGACTTCGCGAGGGTGCGTCGCGTCGCCCACGTAGCCCACGAGGTCCTGGACGAGCTCGGCGCCGTCGGTTGGCCCAAGACATCCGGCGGCAAGGGCCTGCACATCTACGTCCGGATCGAGCCCCACTGGGGGTTCTCCGACGTCCGCCGCGCCGCGCTGGCGTTCGCCCGGGAGGTGGAGCGGCGGGCGCCCGACGACGTGACGACTGCCTGGTGGCGAACGAACCGGGACCCGGCCATGCTCTTCGTGGACTACAACCAGAACGCCCGCGACCACACGATCGCGGCCGCCTATTCGGTACGAGGTGTGCCGGCCGCCACCGTCTCGACACCGATCCGCTGGAATGAGATCGACGACGTCCTGCCGACCGATCTGACCGTCTCGACCGTTCCTGCCAGGTTCGCCGAGATGGGGGACCTGCATGCCGGCATCGATGAGGCCGTCTTCTCGCTGACGACCCTGCTGGAGTGGGCCGACCGGGACGAGCGCCAGGGCGAGCCCGATCCAGGGGAGCCCGACAGCTGACTGGATGCAGACGCTGGAATACTCGGCACGAGCCGAGCCGCAGCCGTCCTGACCAACCGAAGCCTCGGATCTCCGTCGTCGTGAAGCACTCAGTGTGAGCGGGAGACATACGACAGATGACCTCTGACAACGTGGCATTCAGCACCAGCGCAGGCCTGCGCAGTCTCTGGCAGCGTGATCTGCCCACGTTCGGGCTCTGGAGCAGCCTGGCCGACGCGTTCACCGCAGAACTGCTGGCCACCACCGCCTTCGACTACGTGTGTGTCGACCTCCAGCACGGGCTCGCTACCTTCAGCGAGCTGCCCAGCATGCTTCAGGCCATGCGCGCGGCCGGGGTCGCTCCGCTCGTCCGGGTGGCGTGGAACGAACCTGCGCCGATCATGCGTGCCTTCGACGTCGGTGCGTGCGGCGTAGTCGTTCCCATGGTCAACAACGCCGAGGAGGCCCGTCGGGCAGCGGCCGCATGTCGCTTCCCACCCACAGGCGAGCGCAGCTGGGGGCCGTTGTGGGCCCACATCCGAGGTGTCCCCCATGCCCTGCCCGCCGAGCAGGACGCCGCTGCGATCTGTCTGGTCATGGTGGAGACCCTGGAAGGGGTCAACGCACTCGAGGAGATCGTCGCCGTGCCGGGCGTCGACGGCGTCTACGTCGGCCCGAACGACCTGGCCCTGACCTTTGGGTACGGGCGCGCGACCTACCGGGACTCGCCCGAGGTGGACGACCTCCTCCAGCGAATCGTGGACACCTGCCGGCGCGCCGGCGTCGTGATCGGCCTGCACTGCTCCGACGTCGCGATGGCCGCCCACTGGGCGAGTCGAGGGGTCCAGATGCTCACGGCCGCCCAAGACGTCACCCTGCTCCGCGCAGCCGCGGCGGACGCATGGGCACATCTCGACGAGGCGAGCGGGATCGCTTCGAGCCGTGCGGGCGACGGCGGCTCGGTTCCTCCCGCCTAGTCAGCCCGCCTACGGCTGATGCCGACCGGCGGCCCGTCTTGCCGCGAGGACTCAGGCGGGCGGGCAGAGCGGGCGTCGTCCGCCGGGGAAGAAGGCGCTACCGATGCGGTAGGTACCCGGTCGGCGTGCCGTGACCTGGGTCCAGGTGCCATCGGGGCGCATGCAGGCGTCGGGCCCGTCCAGTGTCAGCCATCGCGACCAGCGCACGCGTAGGCGGACGGTCCCGGGCGCCGCGGCGACGAAGGTGACCGAATCCGCGTCCTGAGAGACGAGCCGGCCGCCCATGACAGTTGCGGTCGGGCGGACGACCGCATACACCTTCCAGTGCTCGCCCTTCCAGAGCTGGTGCAGGAAGGGCAGCCCGGACCCGACGAGCCTTGCCTCTGCACGTCCGGCCTCGGCAAGCTCGCCGTCGGGGACGGCGACGTACTGCACGGCGTTGTCGACCAACCAGGTCCGGTACGCGCCCGGGTCGATCCGCGAGGCGAAGAACAGCGGGTTGTAGCCCAAGTCGAGCTGGGTCATCCAGCCTCTCGCTAGAGGGAAGCGCTCTGCCACGTAGACCGACTCCCACCGCTGCAGGGTCGGAGGGATCTCCACGCGGCCGCTGAGGGGAAGCCGGGCGAGCTCGCTGTTCAGCTCCGCGTAGTAGGAGGCGTCGTTGCTGGGTTCGCCGATCGCCGTGACGTCATCGGCAGTGAGCGGTGGCGCCAGACCGACGATCACGGCGACCGCCGGCAGGAGCAATCGCAGGCGGACCCGGGAGGTTGCCACCGCGACCGGCGCCGCGAACAGCTCAGGCAGCCGCATCGCGTTCAGCCCGACCTCGGTGTCCACCAGCAGCGACAGCACCAGGCCGGCGGCCGCGAGCACGCGCGCCGATGCGGACCACCGGGTACCGGGAGACGACCGCCACGACCCCGCAGACGGCAACGCCTTCCAGCTCCCGACCGGCCGAGGCCGGCATGGTGCCACCCTGGCCGAGCCACAGCGAGGCTGCCAGGGCGACCGTGACCGCCCCGGTGAGGACGATCACATCCGCGCCGCCTCGGCGCCGCACAAGCAGGGCCACCCCGACCAGCCCGAGGAACAGCGCGGCCAGCGGACTCGCCGCCCACGTGACGACCGGTCCGACGACGAGCAGGGACCATCGCGACCAGTGGGTCGAGGTGAGAGCGATCAGGCTGGTCAAAGCCGCGGCCACGCCTACGGTGAACGTCAGTCGCCCCACCAGGAGGCTGGCCGAAAGACAGAAGGCGCCCACGGCGGCACCCGCACGCGGCCGCGGGACTCCGCACCGGCCCATCAGTACCCCCAGTAAGGCCGCGGCGGCGACCGTCGAGACCGCGCCGACCAGCCTGACGCCCAGAGCCGCCATCAGAGGCGGGGTGAGCAGGCTGTAGCTGAGCCAGTCCGTGCCGCCGAACCACCGCAGGTCGACCGGGTGCCACAGATGAGCAGCGGCGAAGTCGGCGTGCGCTACTTGGGCCGAGAGATCACTGCCAGTCGGCGGGAGCAGCAGCCACACCACGCAGAGAGCGGCGGCAACCCCGAAACCCACAAGAGCCGCCGACGGCTGTCGGCCGAACCGTGGCGTGGTGGCCGCGCCTGAGCTTGTCACGGTGGTTCAGGGTATCGGCCGGAGGCGACGCGACCGCCTCGGCGCGCTCCTCCTGAGCAAGCGAGCACCGATACCGGAGTGAGTGCGCGGCAAGATCCGCGGCGAGTGGCGGTCATGACTGGGCCGTTGGACCCGCTAAGGTAGGCGGGTGCCGGCAGTATCTGCTCCCCCTGAGGGCCTTCCCCCGGTTTCGTCCGACATGCGCGAAACCAGCGCGTGGCCTCGTCGTGCCGCGCTGTCGGGTGAGCTCGTCATCGTCGCGATCTTGGTACTAGCCTACGACCGGATCCGTGATCTTGCTCACGTACGCCGCTCGCTGTCGCTCCAGGACGGAAACCATCTGCTCGCAATCGAGGACCGCCTCGGTATCAACCGGGAGCTGCCCATCAACTTGTGGCTGGCGGCCCACCATACGCTTGCAGATCTCGCGAGCTGGTACTACCAACTCGCGCACCTCACCGTGACCCTCCTCGTGCTCGTCGCTGTGTACGTGCGCTGGCCGGACATCTACCGAGCAGCCCGCAATGCGCTGGTCTTGATCAACGCGATCGGGCTCGTCGTGTTCTGGATCTATCCGGTGGCGCCGCCAAGGCTGCTTCCGGGGCGTGCCTTCATCGACATCACTGAGCAGACAGGCGTCGCGGCCGCCACGAACACGTCAGCGCCTGACCCCTATGCCGCGATGCCGTCCCTGCACACGGCCTGGGCCGTGTGGGTGGCTGTGATAGGCCTTCTCCTCGCCCGGGCCTGGTGGCTCCGCGTCCTCTGCGTTCGTCTATCCGCTGCTCACGGTGGCCGTCATCGTGAGCACCGGCAACCACTACCTTCTGGACGCTTTCGCGGGTGTCGCGGTGACCCTCGTCGCCGCGACCGCTACCGGGCTGCTACCCCAACGGGCTCAGGCAGCCCGCAGTTCGGTACCGATTCGTGGCTGGGCATAGCCTTACCCGCGCTCGAGGCCGCTCACACCTTCCAGCGCCACTGCGAGGCGTCAAAGTCGCTCAGCCGCCAGCCGACGGCCTTGACCGGCCGCAGCGCCCACAACACGTCGAACGAGGGGTCTGTGGTGGGCAAGTACGCGCGGTCGCTGTCCTCGTGGTACTTGTCCGCCAGGGCGTCGACCACGTCGGGCCGGCTGTGGGGGCTGCCGAGGTCGACAAGCCGCCCGTACACGATCAGCACGTCCTCCGGATCCGCGAGGTGCAAGACGACGCGTTGGTCGCGTTCGACGTTGCGAGCCTTGAACGTGTGCCGCTCGCTGTACAGGTAGAAGGCGTCGCGCACCACGACACCCCAGACGGGAGCCACGTGCGGAGACCCATCCGGCCGCGTGGTGCCCAGCCAGTAGTTGCGTGAGGGGCCGAGCCGTTCGGCAACCGCCTTCCACGCCAGCTCACCCATGGCCGCCCCTCAACAGCCTGCGCGCAGACGTGGGCACGTGGGTGTGGGCTCGAGAAGGGCTATGGCCCTCTCCTTGTCGAGCCTCCTGTGACGGGCATGGACCCGCGGATCCGCTCACGCCCTGGCCGCCGCGGCCTGCCACGGCGCCGAGCCCCTGCTGGCCACGGTGGCGACAACCACCACGATGGCGAGCAGGACCAGGGCATCGCCCAGCGCCGAGGCCAGCCTGGTGTGCAGGATCAACTGCGCCCCGACGACGGCGCGCAGCGCCATCGTGAGCCCGGCAAGGGCCTGGCTCGCCGTGGTGAACCTGGGGCTGTTGCCGATGTCGGCCACGATCCCGGTCAGCGTCATGGTCAAGACGGTGGTCGTCAGGTCCGGTACCGCAAGGCGGCGGGCCGCCGTGTTCTGCATGCCCATGGCCGCTGCACACAGCGCCGCCACCACGACGCGCACGCCGCGGCCCGCTGAATCCGCCGACGGCAGCACGATGACGAATGCGACAGCGATCAGCACGAACTAGACGGCGCAGGTGTTGCGTAGGAGTACCCCCCGATGAGCGGCGAACCTGGACACAAGCAGGCCACCGAAGAATGCGCCGACCAGGGCCAAGGATGCTCACCGCGTCGACCAGGCCCGCCATGGTTGTCTGCACCAGCCGGAGGACCGGTAGCGGACCGTGGGAGGGGTCTTTGACGAAACGCGACCAGACGCCGGCCGGCTGCTCGTCGAGTGAAGGGATGGTCATATGCCGACCTCGAGTTCTCCAAGAGCCAAGGCTGCCAGTCTGCCCGGTACTACGATGGCGACCTGTGAGGACCCGCGTGTTCTTGGTGACCTGGGTGGCAGCCGCGTTGGTCGCCGCCGGGGGCGGCGTGGCTTCGAGCGCGGCCCTGCGACCCGCCTCCGGGCCAACACGTGGCACCGCCGCAATGGCGATCGATCTCGGGTCGAAGACCCTGCATCGCTGCAACCTCGGGCTGAACCGGCCGACCTGGTGTGGTCACCTACAGGTCGCGCTCGACCCGGGGGTCAAGGGCTCGCCGAAGATCCCCATCGGTTTCGGCTGGCTTCCCGCCGCTCGTGGGGCCCGAGGTGCGCCAGCGTCCGATGCCAAGACCATCGTCGCTGAGGAGGGCGGACCCGGCTACCCGTCCACCGGGACAGCCGCCGACTACAAGACCTTGTTCGGTCCGCTGCTCGGCGACCACAACCTGCTCGTCGTCGACGCCCGGGGTACGGGCCGCTCCGACTCCGTGAACTGTCGGCGACTGCAGACCCAGGCCGTCACGACCGCGTCGCGACGCTTCCACCGGGCGGTCACCGCGTGCGCGCGACGGTTGAACCACACGTACCGCAACGCCGACGGCAGCTACGTCCATGCGTCCAACCTGTTCGGGACAGCGTATGCCGTGCGGGACATGTCCCGGGTCATCAAGTCGCTTCGACTGGGCAAGGTGGACCTGTACGGCGACTCGTACGGCACCTACTTCGCCCAGTCGTTCCTCTCGTACTACCCGAGCCAGATCAGCGCCGTCGTCTTGGATTCCGCGTACGAGGCGAAGGATCTCGACCCCTGGTACCGGACGACGGTCACCACCATGCGGCGCGCGTTCAACCTGGTGTGTGCCCGATCGCTCGCGTGCTCGACGAACGGCACGGGGACGACCGCTTGGGGGGAGATCAGCCGGCTCGCCCGGCGGTTGCGCACAGACCCTGTCACGGGTGTGACGACCGGGGACGACGGACGACCCACGCACATCCGGGTCGGCATCTCGGCTCTGCTCAACATCGTCAACGACGCCGGCTACGACTACCAGCCCTACCGCGACCTCTACGGCGCAGCCCGCGCGTATCTACGCCACGGCGACTCAAGCCTGCTGCTGCGGCTCTACGCCCAAGACATCGGCTACGACTACAGCGACTACAGCGCGCCCGCCCGGTCGTACTCCGACGGCCTGTACATGGCGGTCGCCTGCACCGACTACCCGCAGCTGTACTCGATGAGGGCCGACCCGGCCGTTCGGCGGCGCCAGCTCAAGAGCGCCGTGGCGGCGCTTCCGGCCCGGACGTTCGCACCCTTCACGACCCGCGAGTGGATCCGGATGCTTCCGTACACCGAGACGTACACCGGCTGCCTGACGTGGCCGAAGAAGCCCCGAGGGACGCTTCCCGTCATCGCATCAGGCGCGCCGTTCACTGCCGGGCCCATACCGGTTCTCATCCTGAACGGAGACCTCGACTCGTTGACCCCCGCCGCCGGTGGCAGGCACGTCGCGCGCCAGCTCGGCCCGTCCGCTCGGTCCATCGTGGTGAGGAACATGGTCCACCTTGTCGGGTTGTACGACCCGTTCGGCTGTGGAGCCCCGCTCGTGCGGCGCTTTCTGCGGCATCCACAGCGCCTGGCGGCTCTCGACGCGCGCTGTGGCAGGCGGATCCCGGAGATCCATGCCCTTGGCCGGGTCCGGTCCACCGTACGGCCCACCGCGAGGTCGCTCGCCTCGATGGCTTTGGCCGCGGCCGGCGATGCGGCGACCCGCTGGGACTACATCGTCGGTGACCGCGACATGGGGCTGCGTGGCGGCGAGGTGAGGTACCGCCCGAACGCCAATGGAGGTACCGTTGCTCGCCTGAGCAGGGTCCGATGGGCCACCAACGCGTGGGTGAGCGGGCGTGTCGTCTTCGCGGAGTACGGTCTGGCGGCGCACGCACGGTTGAGGATCCACACGGCGAAACAGGTGTGGACGTTCACCGCCCACTGGCGCACCACCGGGCCGCATGCGCGAGCATCAACCGTCCTGAACGGCCGCAGCCTGAGCCTGCCGGCACCCTAGGCGCGCAAGTCCAGTACCCCGCTCCGAACGGTCCGAGTTTCACATGGTCATGGCGACGTGCGGGTCGGACCTGTCGAGTGGGGGGGAGTCGTCGTGGACCTCGACGACCGCGAGCGTGATGTTGTCGGGGCCGCCGGCCTGCATCGCGGCCCGCCAGAGCTCGACGGCCGCCTCAAGACCCCGGTAGCGTCCCAGGAGTGAGCCGACCGCGTCCTCGGTGATGGCGTCGGTAAGGCCGTCACTGCACACCAGGTAGCTGCTGGCCGGGTCCAAGGGAACGGTCGTGAGGTGGGGGGCGATGCCGGTCCGGTCGGGGTTTCCGCCCATCGTCTGGGTCACGATGGAGGTGGACGTCTGACCCGGCGCCAGCGGAGGGCTGTCGTCGACGCTGAGCCGGGTCAGAACCGACCCTCCCAAGCCGTAGACGCGACTGTCGCCGACGTTGAACACGACGACGTTCTCGCCGGCCACCACGATGCCCGCGACTGTCGTGCCCATCCCCACGAGGTCGAGACGGCCCTCTGCGGCGTCGTACACCGCGGAGTTGGCAGCGTCGAGCGCTGCCCGGACCGAGCTCTCGTCCCCGAGAAAGCCGGCGACTCGGGAGAGCTCCTGGACCACGAGGGTGCTCGCGACCTCACCACCCAGGTGGCCACCAAGGCCGTCGGCCACCGCGACCGTGAGGGCGCCCGTCCATCGGGAAGGCGAGCGTCTGAGGCGTCAGCGTGGTGCTCGCGCAGGTGGTCCACGGCCCGACCACGAGGCTGTCCTCGTTGTGGTCGCGCACGAGGCCGTCGTGGCTCAAGGCCGACACCGCCAAGAAACGCACACGTCCTCCTGACCGTGGTCACGGACCTGGGTGCTGTGACCCTACTCGACCAGGCTCGAGCAGACAGGCCGGTCGTCGCAGACCCTGGAAGACCGCACGGCGGTGGGCGTATGGTCACCGCGACTCCCGATAGCTCTCCCGCAGTCTGGCCAGCGCCCGTGGACCCGCGCCGATGGCGTCGAGCCCGAGCAGACCGGCGCCGACGACGGGTGGGGTGGTGACGACCCGGATGACGGCGAGTGGTGCCTGCGCTGCGAGCAGGCTGCCGATCGCGTCCATCAGCAGCGCGTGACCGGCCGTCAGCACGCCACCGCCCAGCACGACCTCGATGGGCTCGCGGAGCGTGTCGAGGCGTCGCATCGCGGTCACGGCCAGCGCCACGATCTCGTGGGCCTGGCGGCGCACGATGTCGACCGCCACCGCATCCCCGGCGTCGGCGACCTCGAACAACAGCGGCGTCATCCGCATGCACTCGGCGGGCGACACCACGCCGAGGTGTACCGCCTCGATCAGCTCCGCCATCGACGTCAGGTTGAAGTGCTCGGGCAGCACCCGCTGCAGGGCGCTCTGAGGCCCGCGGCCATCCTCGGCCCGCGCAGCCCACCACATCGCCTCCTGCCACAGATGGGCCACCGCCTCCCCAGTCGCCCGAGATGTGCCCGACCGCGGCGAAGCGTAGCGGTTCGCCCGTCCGGCAGCAGCCCCGCGCAGTTGATTCCCGCACCGCAGATGACAGCTATCCCACGGGAGCTCCTCGACGCCGGCTCTCAGCAGGGCGAACGTGTCGTTGACGACGCCGCAGGACTGGCCCCACCGCTGCGCCTCGATCGCCGTCTCGAGGTTGCTCCTGCTCCAGCGGGAGGTCCGCGTTGGCCAGGCAGGCGGACACGTGCTCGACGAGCGCTGCGCCTTCGCCGTACACGAGCCCGGCCTCGGCAGCCGCCTTGGCCACCAGCGGAACCAGGCCGGCGACCGCGTCGTCGGCACCGACCAGGTGAGGGACGAAACCAGCACCGCGGGACTACGCCGAGGACGTCCCGTCGCGAGACGAGATGATGGCTACGTCGGTCTTGCTGTTGCCGGCGTCGATGGCCAGCACTCCCCCGGGTGTGGAGCCGTCGTTCGATCCGGCCATCTCATGCCCAGCCGCAGGTAGTCGCGGTTGTGGGCGATCAGCAGGTCCGTGAGCCTGTTGGCGGGTCGATCTGACCGACGAGCGGATGGGCGCAGCAGCGCCGTCGAACACGCGCGTGCCGGCCGCCGTGCACCGCGGCGTCGAGAGCGAGGTGCTCGTAGGCCGTCACGGCCGCGACCAGGCCGGCGTACAGCGGCTGAGCGGGGCGACCGGCAGCGGACTCGCTCCAGACTCGTCGACCCGGGCGGGTACCTCGATCACGGCGTCGGCCGGCAGGAAGGGCAGCGTGCCGCCGTTGCGGGTGTTGACCACCTGGACCGTCGGCGGCTGCCCGGTGTCGACGGTGCCAGCAGGGCCGCGCTCAGAGCGATCGCCGCCTCCGAGTAGAAGGCGCCGCCACGGCTGCGCGAGCAGGGCCGGCTTCTCGTCGAGCGCTCGGGTCGGCGTACAGCTCGAGGAGGTGGCGCTCGATCGCCGCCACCTCGGCGGCACGTGACGGCTTGGCCAGCAGCTCCCGGACCACCTCGTCGTGCGCGTAGAAGTAACGCAGGTAGTACGACGGAACCGCGCCCAGAGCGCACCGAGCAGGCTGGCGGGCAGCCCGATGTCGTCGGCGATCTCGGCCGCATGGTCGGCGATGAGCTCGGGCAGCCGGTCGACGCCTCCGACGGTGACGCTGCGCTCCCACGTGAGGTGGTTGAGGCCCACGTGCCCGAGCTCGACCGCGTCCGGGCTCGACCTGCAGCATGGCGGCGAACCGGCGCTGGAAGCCGATCGCGACATTGCACAGCCCGAGCGCCTTGTGCCCCGCCTCGAGCAACGCCCGGGTGACGATCCCGACCGGGTTCGTGAAGTCGATGATCCACGCGTCGGGGCTCGTTCGCCGTACCCGCTCGGCGATGTCGAGGACGACCGGCACGGTCCGCAGCGCCTTCGCGAGGCCGCCCGCGCCCGTGGTCTCCTGGCCGACGCAGCCGCACTCGAGTGGCCAGGTCTCGTCCTCCTTGCGCGCGGCCTGGCCGCCGACGCGGAGCTGGATGCAGCACGGCTGCGGCGTCGGCCACGGCCGACGTCGAGGTCGTGCGTGGTCGTCAGCCGGGCCTGGTGGCCCTGCTTCGCGAGGATCCGGCGCCCGAGCCCGCCGACGAGGTCGAGCCGGTCGGCGTCGGGGTCGACGAGCACGAGCTCGTCGACCGGAAGCGAGTCCCTCAACCGGGCCAGGCCGTCGACCAGCTCCGGGGTGTACGTCGAACCGCCGCCGACGACTGCGATCTTCATCCCTTCACCCCGGTGAGCGTCACGCCTTCGATGAACGCCTTCTGCGCGAAGAAGAACACGACGATCACCGGCGCCATGACCAGCAACGTCGCGGCCATCGTCAGGTTCCAGTTCGTGTGGTGGGCGCTCTTGAAGGACTCGAGCCCGTAGCTGAGCGTCCAGGCGGCCGGGTTCTCGCTGGCGTAGATCTGCGGCCCGAAGTAGTCGTTCCAGCAGCTGAAGAACTCGAACAAGGCGACGGCGGCGATCGCCGGCTTGATCATCGGGATGACCACCCGCAAGCAGCGCACGCAGGTCCCCGCAGCCGTCGACCTTCGCGGCGTCGATGTACTCCTTCGGGATGGTCAGCAGGAACTGCCGCAGCAAGAAGATCGAGAACGGGTCGCCGAACGCCAGCGGGATGATCAGCGGCCACAAGGTCCCCGACAGGTGCAGCTGCTTGGCCCAGAACAGGTACATCGGCACGATGACGACCTGCGGCGGCAGCATCATCGTGGAGATCACCACCATCATCGCGAGGTTGCGGCCCTTGAACCGGAACCGGGCCAGCGCGTACGCGACCGGGATGCTCGAGAGCAGGGTCAGCACCGTGCCGAGACCGGCGTAGAACAGCGTGTTGCGCCACCAGGTGAGGAACCCGGGGGTGTTCCAGACGGTGGCGATGTTGTGCCACTCCCACGTCGTCGGCCACAGGTTCCGGGTCAGCGCCTGCTGGTCGCTCATCATGGCGGTGAGGAACACGAAGACGAAGGGCAGCACGAAGAACAACGCCGCCGCCACCGCCAGGGAGTGCAGAGCGATCCACTCCAGCACAGCCTTGCGGCGGTGCGGCGCAGCGGAGCGTCGACGTGGGGACGGCAGGTCCACGGCCCTCCCCAGATCGGCTGCGGCCAGCGTGTCGTCGGTCATGCGCTCAGTCCTCCATCGCCAGGAAGCCGCTGCCACGGCGCATCAGCATCGCCGCGAAGACCATCGCCAACACGAAGAGCACGAGCGCCACCACGCACGCGGCGCCGGTGTCGAACCGCTGGAACCCGAGGTTGTAGACGAGCTGGGGCAGCGTCAGCGTCGACTTGTTCGGGTAGCCGGGCTCGACCTGCTGGCCGGAGCCGCCGATCTGCCCGCTCGCGACCTTCCCCGCGACGAACGGCTCGGTGTAGTACTGCATCGTCTGGATCACGCCGGTGACGGCGGCGAAGACCAGGATCGGCCTGATGTTGGGCAAGCGTGACGAACCGGAACCGCCGCACGGCCCCGGCGCCGTCGAGCTCGGCGGCCTCGTACTGCTCCCTCGGCACGTCGAGCAGCGAGGCCATGAAGATGATCATCAGGTCACCGATGCCCCACAACGCCAGCAGGGTCAGCGCGGGCTTGGACCAGGACGGGTCGTTGAACCAGCCCGGCTGGGGAAGCCCGAGCTTGCCGAGGATCGTGTTGACCGGCCCGGTGCCCGGGTTGAGCAGGAACACGAACGCCATGGTCGCGGCGACCGGCGGCGCCAGGTACGGCGCGTAGAACAGCGTGCGGAAGACGCCGGCCCCCCGCTTGATCTTGATGATCAGCAGCCCGACGGCAAGCCCGAACGCCACCCGGAGTGTCACGACGACGACCACCAGCCAGAGCGTGTTGCGCAGGGCCGGCCAGAAGAACGGGTACGCGCTGAACACGTAGTGCCAGTTCGTCAGCCCGGTCCACACCGGGGCGGTGAACCCGTCGTACTTCATGAAGGAGAAGTAGACGGTCGCCCCAGCGGGTACAGGAAGAACACCCCGGTCCCGAGCAGCCACGGCGACAGGAACGCCAGGTTGCGCAGCCTGTCCCGGCGCCGCCGCGCGCTCCGCGTCACGACGGCTGTGGTCACTGAGCCGTGGTCACTTCGCCTGGGCGATGTCGGTGTCGATCTGGTTGTCCGCCTTCTCGAGCGCCGGCATGCAGGTCGCTCACCTTGCCGGACTCGTAGTCGTAGCCGACGTCTTGCAGAGTCAGCTGGTAGGCACCGCCGTTCGGGCTCGACGGGGTGGTGTTGCTGTTCGGGTTCTGGGCGATCTTGACGAAGGTCTGGAAGTGCGGGTCCTGGTCGACCTTCGGCGACTTGAGGGCGGCGAACGTCGACGGGATGTTGTGGATCGCGTTCGCGAAGTTCACGACCGCCTTCGTGTCGGTGGTCAGGTACTTCACGAACTCCCACGCCGCGTTCTGCTTCTGGCTGGTACTCGCGATCCCGACGATCGTCCCGCTGATGTAGCCCTTGCCGTAGGTGCTCGCCTGGTCGTCCGGCACGGGGAACGGCGCGACGCCGTAGTTGAGGTTGATCTTCGCGTCGTCGATCATCCCGGCCCGCCACTCGCCGTCCATCGCCATCGCGACCTGCCCGGTCATGAACGGGTTCTTGCTGCTGAACTCGTCACCGAACGTCGACCGGTACTTCTCCAGCTTGGCGAAGCCGCCCAGCGCGTCGACCATGCTCTTCTGCCACGGGAACATCGCTGCGAGCGCCGGGTCGGAGGCCGCGTCCGACTTCCCGTCGGAGGTGAAGTACGTGGGACCCCAGAGCGCGGCGTAGTGGGTCACCGTCGTCTCGTATCCGTGGTAGTCGGGCATGAAGCCGAGCTGCGAGTACGAGTCGCCGGACGACTTGGTGAGCTTGATCGCGTCCGCCTTGAACTCCGACAGGGTCTTGGGCGGGCTGCTGATCCCGGCGGCCTTGAAGTCGTCCTTGTTGTAGTACAGGCCGTAGGAGTCGCTGAGCAGCGGCAGCGCGCACTGGTCGCCCTGGTACTGCGTGTAGTCCAGCAGCGCCGGCGGGAACGTCGTCTTGGGGTCGACGTTCGACTTCTCCATGAACGGCGTCAGGTCGGCGAAGACGTGCGAGGAGCAGAACTCGCCCACGTTGTCGGTGGTGAAGGAGGAGACCACGTCGGGGGCGTTCGAGCCGCCGACCGCGCAGTGCCTGGTTGATCTTGTCGTCGGTGATGTTGCCGACCACCTTGACGTGGATGTTGGGGTACTTGGCCTCGAAGCCCTTGACCGTCGCCGAGATCGCCGCGACCTCGCTGGGCGCACTCCAGCCGTGCCAGAAGGTGATCGTCGTGTTGGCGTTGGGGTTGTCGGTCGCACCCCCCTTGGTGCCGCCCGTGCAGGCGCTGCTGAAGAGGGCGAGAGCGGCGGCTGCCGTCGCCGCCGTGGCAAGGCGCTGGAACCGGTACATGTGATCTCCTGTCGGACTGCGGGCGAGTCAGGTGTTGGCGGACAACCCTGAGGCGTGTCTGGATGGTGTCGAATACCTCGTCGCGAGTCGACGGCGAGGGCGGTGTACAGCGCCCCCGAGAGCACTGGCCGGTCCGAGACACCGGAGAGCTCGATCCTCGGCTCCTGGCGCCGCCAAGGCCGCGAGCTCGGTCCGGATGAGGTCGAGCAGCCGCTCGCCACCGGCCGAGAGGACGCCTCCTGCGAGCACGATGAGCTCGGGGTCGAGGACGGAGACGACCGCGGCGAGGCCGAGTGCGAATCGGTGGCCAGCTCGAGCAGCAGCTCGTCACCCACGCCCGGCGTGACGAGCGCCTTGGCGACAGCACCCTGCGGTGTGCTCGCCCGCAGCCCGATCGACCGGGCCAGGACGAGCACCTCCTTGCCGCCGGCCAGCTTCTGGAACCCGCCGGCGTTGTTGCGGCCGACGTGGCGCACCAGCGGTGTACCCGGCAGCGGCAGGAACCCGACCTCGCCGGCCCCTCCGGTGGCGCCGCCGTGCAGCTTGCCGTCGATCACGATGGCCGCCCCGAGCCCCTCGTCGGCCCAGAGCAGCACGAAGTCGTCGATGCCGCGCGCACGCCCGGCCTCGCGCTCGGCCACCGCAGCGAGGTTGACGTCGTTCGCGACCTCGAGCGGTGCGCCCAGCGCCGTCGGCCAGGTCCGAGAGCACGGTGCGGGCCGTGCCACCCCGGCAGGTGGCGGGCGTACCGCAGCCGCCCGGTGCTCGGGTCGAACGCGCCCGGCGTACCGATCACCACCCGGTGCAGCCGCCGCCTGCTCAGACCGGCCTCGCCGAGGGCGCTCTCCACGGCCGACTTCACCGTCGACGACCGCGCTGTCCCCGGGTCGGCGCGGGGTCGCCAGCTCGTGCTCGCCCACGATCCGGCCGGTGATGTCGGCAACGGCAGACAGGATCCTGCCCGGCGTCACGTCGAGCGCTGCGACGTACGCGGTCGCGGGTTGATCTCGTACAGCTGCGCCTTGGGACCGGGTCGGTTCCGCGCGCTGCTCCCGGTCGCGACCACGAGTCCGGCGCCCTCGAGGCGTGCGAGGAGCTGCGAGGCCGTCGGCTTCGACAGCCCTGTCAGCCGGCCGAGCTGGGTGCGTGACAGCGAGCCGTGCTCGAGGAGCAGGGCAAGGGCGGCCCTGTCGTTGATCCCCCGCAGCAGCTGGGGTGTGCCGGCCTGCGTCACGTCTGGCTCCTCCAGCCTGCGCACCGTCGCAGAACTGTTAGGAAACTTTCCTAATCAGCGAACCTAGGGCCGCAGGGCTGAGATGTCAACGGCCCGGATGTGTGGGGATGATGCTGTGCGGATGCAGCGTCAGCTCGGAGGCGGCGGCGATGATGGCGCTCCGGTCATGTCGAGGGCCGGCTCGTCCGTCTGCCAGGAACGGACGTCGTCGACGTATGCACTGCCGCGACCGTCGTACCTGGCATAGGGCGTCGGGTTGGCTCCCGGACACGGCACCATGCCGTCTTGTCGGCTCCCCAACCCGCCGGAGAAGATGCCGGCGGAGTTCGGCCCGTTGACGACAGCTCCCCTGTCGATGCGGAGGGGACCCGTCGGTGCTCCCCTCGAGGTTCGCGATCTGGTGCTGCATGCAGTCGGGGAAGCGCGTACCGACGCCTACCATCGCGCTCACTCCCCAGGGGTTCCCGCCCAGCAGCCAGGTCCGCTGGTTGGTCGCGAACTTGTCGAACGTCGTGCGGTGGGTGAGCCGGTGGTACAGGGCGGCGGTGGCGACGAGTCCGAAGGTGTGCGAGTTGACATCGAAGCCGTCGTACACGCCTCCGGCAGCGAACGGGTCCTTCCGCGCCCGTACGACACCCGTGTGGAGCTGGCTACGCAGGTTGGCCAGAAGGTCGGCACGAGTGACGGCCAGGCCGGAGCGCTGACCGGTGCGCGACATCGCGCGAATGAGGTCGGCATGGGCGAGCGCGCTGTGTCGTACAGGTTCAGGGTGTCACCGGAGCCGGCGTGGATGTACCCACGGGCCCAGTGCGCGGCGGCGCGCACGAAGGGCCGGGCGGGGCGACCCAACCTGAGCGACGCCAGAGCGATCTCGGCGCCTCCGAGCTCCATGTCGTCGCGCCAGCTGCTCTCGGGGTAGAAGGCGTGCGGCAGTGCCGTCACCAGCGGCTTCGGTGGGCTCGCGGTGTCGGCGCGGGCATACAGCACCTTGGCCGTCCGGAGCTCGCGGCGCGCCCGGCTCGGGCGGTTGCGGGCATCGAGCTGCGCCGCCAGGGCGAAGGCCGCTGACACCCGCCCGACCAGGTTGGGGCTGATCGGCCGACCAGGAGCAGCGGCTTCGAAGACGGGCCGGTGCGAGACGAACCTGTCGATCCGGGCCCTGTCGCGGTCGTCGGCCTGCGGCAGCCGCCAGCCGTCGTGGTCCCCCCGGAAGGTGCCCTGGCGGTTCCCCGAGCCGATGCCGACCTGGAAGTAGAGGGTCTTGGAGCTGGCATCCCACATCTTGCGCAGCCAGGCCAGACCGTGCCTGGCCTCGGCGTTCAGTATCGCGGGCGAGCGCCGCCCGAGCATCCGCGCGCTCGTGAAGAGCAGCACGTCGTTGTACGCGGTCGAGTGGGTGAACTTGAGGTAGTCCCCGGCGTCGAACCACCCGCCCGCGACGTCGACCGGCCCGCCGATCCGGGTGAGCGTCTTGTCCAGGATGAGGTCGGAGCCTGGAGCCATCCTCGGCCATGCGTACACCGACGCATGCCTGTCCAGCAGGTGCGACGGCCTACGGTGCAGCGGTCCAGGGATGACGTCGCGCCCGTCGCGTTGTACCTGGTCGAACCTCACGCCGTACCGCACCAGCTCTCCGTACAGCCGGCCCGCGCCCTCCACCCTGAAGGGAGGCGAGCTGGCCCGCACACCGCCTCTCACCCGCAACCGATAGCGCCCCGGAGCCGTGAGGCCCGAGAAGGAGAGGCGGTAGACGGCCCGGTAGTTGCTGTTCCAGCCTCCGACAGGCGAGGAAGGCACCCGATGCCGAAGGACTACCCTGCCATGGGCGTCGACGATCGAGAAGGCGGCGGCGTGGCGA
Source organism: uncultured Actinomycetota bacterium (assembly GCA_963824115.1). Taxonomy (GTDB): domain Bacteria; phylum Actinomycetota; class Actinomycetes; order Propionibacteriales; family Nocardioidaceae; genus DASQEH01. Next base: position 341,294 of record CAWGOA010000006.1, on the reverse strand, counting down.
AGCGGCCGCGCCACCATGAGCCGCGCCTGCTTCGTCTCCCCCGGCAGGTAGCCGAGCTGGTCGAGTCTGACCCGGGCGGGCATCGGCCGGGTCCGCGACGCCGCCTGGCTCGGAGCCGAACCGCTGGGGCCGCCGGATGCGGTCGCGGGTGCGTTCATGGTGGCGGCCACGACGACCACCGCCCCGGCGAGTACAGAGACAGTACGCAGCGCAGGTACAGAGACAGCACGCAGTGCAGGTACAGAGACAGAGCGCAGTGCAGGCATCGGCAATCCAATCAACAGGAAACCTTCCTATCGAATTGGACACCCTCCAGCCGGCGAGCGCAAGGCCCTCCCCCCTTACCGCCGAGACGTCACCGGCGGCCCGGTTCTGTCGGCGTGTCGGCCACCGATTGACGTCTCGGCGAGCGCCCGGGGCCTCCTTTCTCGGCGGTCACCGGATCTCGAGGCCCGCCGCGAAGACACGGGTGACCTGCCACTGGGCATCCACGATGACCAGGTCGGCGGCGTACCCGGGGCTGAGCCTCCCGTATTGCTCGCCGAGGCCGAGCACGCCTGCTGGAACCGCTGTCACCGACGCGACCGCGTCGACCGGTGCGATGCCGGCGGCCACGGCGCGGCGTAGAGACTCGTCCAAGGTCGTGGTCGATCCGGCAAGGCTCCCCGTCGTCGCGATCCTGGCTACGCCCGCCTTCACCGTCACCTCGCTGGCTCCCAGACGGTACATCCCGTCGCCGAGACCCGCCGCCGCCATCGCGTCGCTGACCATCGCGACCCGCCCGGGAGCCTGGGCGAAGGTCAGTGCGACGACCCTCGGGTCTACGTGCTGGCCGTCGTTGATCAGCTCCAGACAGACCGACTCGTCGTCGAACGCAGCGACCACCGGGCCCGGCGCACGGTGGCCGATGCCCGGCATCGCATTGAAGGCGTGGGTCAGCAGGCTGGCGCCTGCGTCGAACGCCGCCCGGGTCTGTGCGTAGTCGGCCTCGGTATGGCCGACGGCGACGACCACTCCCTGACCTGCCAGTCGGGCGATCACCTCCAGCGCCCCGGGAAGCTCGGGAGCGATCGTCAGCTGGCGTAGCTGTCCCCTCGACGCGTCGACGAGCGCCTCGACCTCCTCCAGCAGCGGTAGCCGCAGCGCCGAGGGGTCATGGGCTCCGCGCCTGGCCGGGGACAGGTACGGCCCCTCGAGGTGGGCTCCGAGCACGCATCGGTCACGTCGCGCCAGCTCGGCGACGTCCCCCAACGAGCGAGTCATGCTCTCGAGCGGGCTGCTCGCCAGGCTGACCACTGACCGGGTGATTCCGCGGCGACGGTGCACGACCAGGGCGGCCTCGAGAGCGGCCGGTCCGTCCTCGAAGCGATGACCGCCTCCGCCGTGGGCGTGCAGGTCGAGGAAGCCAGGAACCAGCGTCGCGCCGTGTCCGTCGACCGTGACGCGAGCGCCGTCCGAGGCGCCGCGCAGCGGGTCGGCGAGCTCACGCCAGGACGATCCGGTACCGACCTCCCGGATCTCCCCGGCGACGGCGTACACCCAGCCGTCGTCGACGACTCCGTCGGCGTCGACCCGGCGGACGTTGTGTACGAGCAGCGACATGGTCTGACCTCGTCGTTCTCCAGACGCTGGCAACAGAGTCTGCCCCACCAGCACTACCACCCAACCCCTACCTCCGCACACCTGCCACTCCGAGTACCCGGGTCTCTGGCGGTCTCAGGGCAGCCAGCGGCCGCCGCTGAGTCCATCGGATGCTTGGGGGGCACCGCCGGCCGGTGTTCGATGGAGGGAGCTCGACCTAGGCAGTAGGTCTTGCCATCGGAAGAAGGTCACACAGTGTCGACGGCGACGGCGTCGCGACCTGACCACCCGAAAGATCCGACGTTTCGACGTTGCTATAGCGACTTCAAAGTCGGATCTTTCGGGGTGGTCAGGGGCGGAAGCGGTAGCCCATCGAAGGTTCGGTGAGCAGGTGGTGGGGTCGGGCCGGGTCGGCCTCGAGCTTGCGGCGAAGCTGCGCCATGTACTGGCGAACGTACTGGGTCTCCGACCTGTACGTCGGTCCCCAGACCTGTTCGAGCAGGTAGCGCTGGCTGAGGAGCTTGCCCGGCTCCCGTACGACGGCTTCCAGGAGCTGCCACTCGGTCCGGGTCAGGTGCACCACGTCGCCGTCGGCCGACTCGACCCGATGGTTGGCCAGGTCGACCGTGTGGTGCCCGATCGTGACGGAGGACGGCGGATCGGGGTCACCCTGGCGGCGGATGGCCACCCGGACTCGGGCGAAGAGCTCGTCGATGCTGAAGGGCTTGGTGACGTAGTCGTCGGCGCCGGCGTCGAGGGCGTCGACCTTGTCGCGGCTGTCCTTGCGGCCGGACAGCACGATGATCGGCACCCGCGTCCACGACCGGAGCCGGTGGATCACCTCGACGCCGTCGAGGTCCGGCAGCCCGAGGTCCAAGATCACGAGGTCCGGGTGCGCGCTCTCGGCCACGGCGAGCGCCTGGGCGCCGCCGTGCTGCCGTCACCACGTCGTACTGGCGGGCGACCAGGTTGATCCGGAGCGCCCGGAGGATCTGCGGCTCGTCATCGACCACGAGGATGCGGCTCACCCGGCGCTACACCTCCGACCGGAGCGGGGCCGCGGGGGTGCTGCCGTCTTCAGCCTGCAGTGTCGTCGCCGGCTCGGCGCACGGCAGCCGCAACGTCATCGTCAGCCCGCCGCCGGGTGTGCTCTCGGGGGTGAGGCTGCCGTCCATGGCCTCCGCCAGCCCACGCGAGAGCGCGAGCCCCAGTCCGACGCCGGTCTCGTTGTCCCGGTCGCCCAGCCGTTGGAACGGCAGGAACACCGTCTGCCACTGGGTCGCCGGGAATGCCCGGACCCCTGTCGATGATGCGGGTCTCGATACCGCCGGCGTGCTCGCTCACCGAGATCATCGCAGGCTCACCGGCCGGGCTGTAGCGCACGGCGTTGCGGACGGTGTTGACGAGTATCCGCTCGACGAGCACGGGGTCGGCGTACACCTCGGAGAGGTCGTCGGGTACTTGGACCTCGATGTGGTGAGCGTCCGGGCCGACCTCGTCGAGCGCCGTGGCGATGGTCTCGGTCATGCTCATCGGCTGCGGTGAGGTCGCCAGCGCGCCGGCCTGCAGACGGCTCATGTCGAGCAGGTTCTCGACGAGGCTCGTCAACCGGTCGAGCGACTCCTCGATGGTGGCGAGGAGCTCATCGCGGTCCTCGTCGCTGAAGACGACCCCTTCGCTGCGCAGCCCGTTGGCCGCGGCCTTCGCCGAGGCCAGCGGCGTGCGGAGATCGTGGCTGACAGCAGACAGCAGTGCTGTGCGCATGCGGTCCACCTCCGCGAGCGGGCCGGCGGCGGCTGCCTGCTCCGCGAGCCGTTCCTGGGTCAGCGCGACCGCCGCCTGGGCCGCGAAGGCCTGGGTGAGCCGCCTGTCCTCCGCCGCCAGCGGATGGCCGCGCAGCACCAGTGACAGCTGGTCGTCGACGAGTACCTCCGCGTCGCCTTGGTCGGGCGTGAAGCTGGGTTGGTCCCCCACGGCTGCCGCGATCCGCCAGCAGCTGGCATCGCGGTACACATCCGGTCCGAGGGGAGCCTCGGGTACGCGTTCGAGCAACGTGACGCTGGTGAAGCCGAGCGTCTCCCGCAGCTGGTCGAGCAGGGCCGGCAGCGGACGCGCCCCGCGAAAGACGCTCCCGGCCAAGGTGGAGAGCGTCTCGGCTTCGGTACGGGCGCTTGCCGCCTCACGGGTCCGCCGCGCCGCGCCGTCGACCGTGACGCTGACCGCGGCGGCGACCGCGAGGAACACGATGAGAGCCAAGATGTCGTCGCGGTCGGCGATCGTGAACCGGTAGGTCGGTGGCGTGAAGTAGTAGTTGAGCAGCAGCGACCCCAGCACGGCTGCGAACAGCGCGGGGTACAAGCCCACCCGCGAGAGCAACCACGACGACCCAGCCGAGGCACAGCAAGATGTCGCTGGACAGCGTGATGCTGTCACGCAGGTGGGTCAGCAGGAACGTCAGGGCCGGCAGCCCCACCACGGCAAGTCCTAGAGCGGTGAGCTTCCGGGACCGGCTCAGGGCACTCGCCGTGCGCGTGCGCTGGCCGGCTATGGGGTACGGCCTCGTGCGTGACCAGATGGACGTCGATGGGACCGGCCCGCTGGGTCACCGTCGACCCGACGCCACGAGACAGGATCTGGGTGAGCCACCGGCGCCGGCTGACGCCGAGCACCAGCTCGGTGGCGTTGACCCCCCTGGCGAAGTCCAGCAGTGCCGAGCCGATGTCCGGTCCCACGACCTGGTGGTACGTGCCGCCCAGGCTCTCCACGAGGATCCGCTGCCGGGCGAGGTTGAGCGGGCTGCCGCCGGCCAGTCCGTCGCTTCGGCTGACGTGGACGGCGAGCAGGTCGGCGCCCTTTGCGCGCGCGGCGAGCCGCGCGGCCCGCCGGATGAGCGTGTCGCCTTCGGGGCCACCGGTAAGGGCGACCACGACCCGCTCGCGCGTCTCCCAGGTCGCGGAGATGTCGTGCTGCTCGCGGTACCGGTCGAGCTGGTCGTCGACCTTGTCCGCGAGCCAGATGAGGGCGAGCTCGCGCAGGGCGGTGAGGTTGCCCACCCGGAAGTAGTTGCCGAGCGCGGCGTCGATCTTCTCCGGTCGGTAGACGTTCCCGTGCGCCATCCGCCGGCGCAGCGCCTCGGGCGTCATGTCGACGAGCTCGATCTGCTCGGCGCCGCGGACGAGCTCGTCCGACACCGTCTCGCGCTGCGGCACACCGGTGATCTGCTGCACCACGTCGTTGATGGACTCCAGATGCTGGACGTTGACCGTGGTGATGACTGTCATCCCGGCGGCCAGCAGCTCCTGGATGTCCTGCCACCGCTTGGCGTTGCGACTGCCGGGAACGTTCGTGTGCGCAAGCTCGTCCACCAAGACGACCTCCGCCGAACGCCTGAGCACGGCGTCCACATCCATCTCGCTGAAGGTGGCGCCTCGGTAGTTGACGGCGGCCCGAGGGACGACCTCGAGTCCCTCCAGCATGGCTTCGGTGTGAGGGCGGTCATGGGTCTCGACGAACCCGACCACGACATCCGTTCCGCGCTCACGGCGCCGATGTCCCTCCTCGAGCATCTTGTAGGTCTTGCCGACGCCCGGAGCCGCGCCCAGGTACACACGAAGCTGCCCTGCTGGCATGAGCGCTCCTCCCCGTTCTGTCGGTCAGGCAGGGCGCTGCGTCACCCGTTGCTGGTCGGGTACTGCCTGTCCAAGCGCCACGTTCAGCTCGAGCACGTTGACGCCTGGCTCGCCCATGAATCCCAGGGCCCGTCCCGTCGTGTACGTGGCGATCAGTCGATGCATGACAGCAAGCGAGACCCCGCGCGCCTTCGACACCCGGGCTGCCTGCAGGTCGGCATAAGCCGGGCTGATCTGGTAGTCGAGGCCACTGCCGCTCGCGGTGACCGCGTCCGCCGGCACCTGCGGGTGGTCCGGTGCGTCGCCTCGGATCGGCGTGACGATCGCCCTTGGAGTAGTCCGCCCCGAAGGTGGCGCACTGCACGGTGACGCCGTCGTAGGTCTTGCATAACGGTGCCGCAGGGCACTCCTGGTTGAGGCTGACCGCCTTCGTCACCGGACCGCTGCTCCCCGTCACGGCGAAACACGCCGAGCACGGCGCCCAGCCCGTCGTTCGTGCAGTACGGCCGGGCCCCGCTCACGCCCTCCAGCCTACCAACCGCAAGGCTGCGCGAGCAGACATCGCTGAGCAGGCTCAAGCTGGGCTTCCGTTTCCTGCTGGGCCTTTCGCCCTGGACGGGTCGCCGAGCGTGTCGACAACGCTCTCCGGCCCGAGGTTCGATGCACTGGTCGCGGTGGGGTCGTACCCCTCCCCCGCCTCGGACGGGCGCGACTGGAAGTACTGGACGAGCGGCTTGCCCGACGGGATCGGTGAACGCCTGTCCGATGAAGGACGGAGCCGACCTGCTTGCCGTTCAACGTGATGAGGGATCCGTCGGCGTGGTGCTTCAACCCTGGGATCTGGGCGACGGCCGTGATCGCCAGCGGATAGGCGATTCCGAGAACCACCGTGAACACCAGGGCATCCGCAGAGCGGTGAGGTACTGGGCAAGCAATGAGAAGCGACGCATCATGAGATCCCTGGGATGAACTGGACGACGAGGTCGATGGCTTTGATGCCGACGAAGGGGACGATGAGCCCGCCTACGCCGTAGATCAGCAGATTGCGCCGCAGCATCGTTGCTGCGCTGGACGGCGTGTACCGGACACCGCGAAGGGCCAGCGGGATCAAGCGCAAGGATGACGAGCGCGTTGAAGATCACCGCCGACAAGATCGCCGAGCTCGGGCTGTGCAGCCGCATGATGTTGAGGACGTGCAGTCCTGGATACACCGCCGACGAACATCGCCGGGATGATCGCGAAGTACTTGGCGATGTCGTTCGCGATCGAGAAGGTGGTCGAGCGCGCCGCGCGTGATCAGCAGCTGCTTGCCGATCTCCACGATCTCGATGAGCTTGGTCGGGTCGGAGTCGAGGTCCACCATGTTGCCCGCCTCTTTCGCCGCCGAGGTACCCGTGTTCATCGCGACGCCGACATCGGCCTGAGCCAGCGCGGGCGCGTCGTTCGTGCCGTCGCCGGTCATGGCGACGAGCTTTCCGCCCTCCTGCTCACGCCGGATCAGGGCGAGCTTGTCCTCCGGCGTTGCCTCGGCGAGGAAGTCGTCGACGCCCGCCTCCTCCGCGATCGAGCGAGCGGTGAGCGGGTTGTCGCCGGTGATCATCACCGTCCGGATGCCCATCCGGCGCATCTCGTCGAAACGCTGCCGCATGCCGGTCTTGACCACGTCCTTGAGGTGGATGACGCCGAGAACCTTCGCTCCGCGTCCCGGTCCGTTCGCCGACGACGAGTGGGGTACCGCCGGACGCGGAGATGCCGTCCACGACCTGGCCGATCTCCTCGGCGACGACGCCTCCGCCGACTCGGATCCACTCCGCGACGGCGGCCGCCGCACCTTTGCGCAGCTGGCGGACGGTGCCGTCGTCGGTGCCCAGGTCCACCCCCGACATGCGTGTCTGTGCGGTGAACGGTACCCAGGATGCGTGCTCGAGCTCACCGGCATGACGTTCGCGCAGGCCGTACCCGGTCTTGGCCAGCACGACGATCGAGCGCCCTTCGGGCGTCTCGTCGGCCAGGCTCGACAGCTGAGCGGCGTCCGCAAGGTCCGCAGCCGCCTCTCCTCTGACGGGGATGAATTCGCTCGCCTGACGGTTCCCCAGCGTGATGGTTCCCGTCTTGTCGAGGAGCAGCGTGTTGACGTCGCCGGCGGCCTCGACTGCGCGTCCCGACATGGCGAGGACGTTGCGCTGCACCAGGCGATCCATTCCCGCGATGCCGATCGCGGAAAGGAGGGCTCCGATGGTCGTCGGAATGAGGCACACCAGCAGGGACACGAGGACGATCCCGGTGACGCCGTGCGCATCGAGGGCCTGGCCGTCGGGGGCGAAGGCCTGCACTGACTTCGAGAAGATCGCCAGCGGCTGCAGTGTGGCAACGGCAAGTACGAAGATTATCGTCAGGGCGACCAGAAGGATGTTGAGTGCAATCTCGTTGGGTGTCTTCTGCCGGTTGGCACCCTCGACGAGCGCGATCATCCGGTCGATGAAGCTCTCGCCCGGCTTCTGGGTGATCTGGACGACGATCCGGTCCGACAGGACGCGGGTACCGCCAGTGACCGCTGACCGGTCTCCCCCGGACTCCCGGATGACCGGCGCCGACTCGCCCGTGATGGCCGACTCGTCGACGCTGGCGATTCCCTCGACAACGTCACCGTCACCGGGAATGACCTGCCCGGCCTCGACAACGACGATGTCACCTTGCAGCAGCTCCGTTGCGGCGACGGACTCCTCGGCCGGGGACGGCATGCCCGGCGACCAGCCGCTCGAGGCGACGCGCCATGGTGTCCTGCTTCGCCCGGCGCAGGGACTCCGCCTGCGCCTTGCCGCGCCCCTCTGCCACCGCCTCGGCGAGATTGGCGAAGATCACGGTCAGCCACAGCCAGACGGTGATCAGCCAGGCGAAGCTGCTGGGGCTCGCCACCGCCAGCACAGTGGTGTACACCGAGCCGACCTCGACGATGAACATCACCGGATTGCGCCACAAGGTAGCGGGGTTGAGCTTGCGCATCGCGTCAGGTGTCGACGTGAGGATCTGTCGCGGGTCCAGCAGCCCGCCGGAGACTTGGCGCGCCTGCCGTGTCGGCTCGTCTGCCGGTTGCTGCTCCACCGTGGTGGCAGTCATGAATGCGATCCTTCTGATCGTCAGTGCAGTCCTTCGGCCAGTGGGCCGAGGGCGAGGGCGGGCAGGTACGTGAGCGCGACCACGATCAACGTGACGCCGACGAGCATCCCGACGAAGAGCGGCTGGTGGGTCTTCAGCGTCCCCGAGGACTCGGGAACGGGTTTCTGGCGGGCCAGCGAGCCTGCGAGTCCGAGCACGAAGATGATCGGCAGGAAGCGGCCGAGCAGCATTGCGAGGCCCAGAGCGGTGTTGTACCAGTCCGTGTTGACGCTGAGTCCCGCGAAAGCCGAGCCGTTGTTGTTCGCGGCCGAGGTGAAGGCGTAGAGCACCTCGGAGAGGCCGTGCGGTCCGGTGTTCAGCATCGAGGCCCGCTGGGCGGGCATCCCCATGGCCAAGCCGGTGCCGACGAGCACCAGTGTGGGAGTTGTCAAGAAGTACAGCGAGGCGAACTTCACCTCCCGTGCGCCGATCTTCTTCAACAAGAACTCCGGGGTCCGCCCGACCATCAGCCCGGCAATGAAGACGGTGATCACAGCGAGGATCAAGATGCCGTAGAGACCGGAGCCGGTGCCGCCGGGCGCAACCTCACCCAGCTGCATGTCGACCATCGTGACCGCGCCGCCCAGCGGGGTGTAGGAGTCATGGAAGGAGTCGACGGCGCCGGTGGACGTCAACGTCGTCGCGCTGGCGAATGTCGCCGACTGCAGGACGCCGAAGCGGGTCTCCGTCCCCTCCGTGGCGGCTCCGACGGCCTGCGGCACCGTGCCACCGTGGACCCCCTGCAGGAGGTTGAGGACGACGACGCTGCCGATCGCCATGACAGCCATCGCGGAGACGATCGCGTACCCGTGCTTGTTGCTGCCGACCATCCGGCCGAACGTGCGTGGCAGGGAGAAGGAGATCACCAGCAGCAGGAAGATCTGCAACCAGTTCGTCCAGCCAGTCGGATTCTCGAACGGGTGCGCGCTGTTGGCGTTGTAGAAACCGCCGCCATTGGTGCCGAGCTCCTTGATGACCTCCTGGCTCGCAACCGGTCCGCCCGTCAGGTGCTGGGTCGTCCCCGCCAACGTGTGGACGTCGGTACCTGACGAGAAGTTCTGGACCACTCCAGCGGCGACGAACACGATCGCGCCGACGACGGCGATGGGAAGCAGGACCCGCAGCACGATGCGGGCGAGGTCGACCCAGAAATTGCCCAGGTGATCGGTGTTCTTGCGGGCGAACCCTCTGACGAGCGCGACTGCCACGGCGATACCCACGGCGGCCGAGGCGAAGTTCTGCACGGCGAGCCCGGCCATCTGCACCAGGTCACCCATGGTCGACTCACCCGAGTACGCCTGCCAATTGGTGTTGGTCACAAAGCTGACGGCCGTGTTCCAGGACAGCGCGGGAGGCACATTGGCGAAGCCGAGGGAGAGAAGCAAGTGGCTCTGGAGTCGCTGGAAGGCGTAGAGGAACAAGATCGAGACAGCCGAGAAGGCCAGACACTACGGGCATAGATGGGCCAGGTCTGCTCGCCGTCGGGAGTTGACACCGGTCAGCCGGTACAAGCCGCGCTCGACCCGGCTGTGCTTGGTCGAGCTGATGACGCGGAACATGTAGTCGCCCAGCGGGCGATACGCGACCGCGAGAGCAAGAACGAGCGAGGCTATGAAGGCGGCCGCCGCGAGGTCAGAGCTCATCAGAAGCGCTCCGGGAACAGCAACGCCACGACCAAGAAGACGGTCAGGGCTACGGCAAGGACGAGACCGACCAGATTCTCCGCGTTCACAGCCGCTCCACCCCGCGGATCACCATCGCCAACAGCGCGAACAACGCGATGGTCACGACGAATGAACATCACGTCAGCCACGGTGAGACCCGCGGCAACCGCGCCGTCCACCGTCGTGTGCACGGTCCTTTCATGCACACCAGCCGACTCCTGTCGAAGGGACACGATCCGGTAAGGACCGTCGACTCAGTCAAGCCAGCAGGGCGTCCCAATGCCTCCGGTCCTGACACATTCCCTACGCACACACCCCTGTTCTTGACAGAATCTCGACGCCTTCCGCCTCCGGCGGGGGTGCCGGCCGCGACTACGCTGAAGCCGGATCCGGGAGATGCGCGGGACAGGGAACGGATGGGAGTGGACACAGCCAGCCGACGATGCGCCCAAGCTGCCTTGGCACAAGTCGGCGCTCACGGTCGGCGCCCTGGGAGTCGTCTTCGGCGACATCGGGACCAGCCCGCTGTACACGGTCCAAACGATCTTCAACCCCAGTGACCCCATCCCGCTCGCGGCGACGCAGTCGAGCATCTACGGCATCATCTCCCTGATCTTCTGGTCGGTGACCCTGATCGTCACCGTGAAGTACGTCCTGCTGGTGCTGCGCGCCGACAATGACGGAGAGGGCGGCATCCTTGCGCTGATCACGCTTGATCCGGCGCCACCAGGTGCCAGGAAGTCGACGTACCAAGCTCATGCTCGCCGGCGCTGGGCATCTTCGGCGCCTCCCTCTTCTTCGGCGACAGCATGATCACGCCCGCGATCTCCGTTCTGTCGGCGGTCGAGGGACTCAAGGTCGCCCAGCCTTCGCTCGGCCATCTGGTGGTCCCGATCACCGCAACGATCATCCTGGCGCTCTTCTTCTCCCAACGGCTGGGACGGCGCCGAGTCGGCGACCTCTTCGGCCCGGTGATGATCGGCTGGTTCACGATCATCGCGGCGTGCGGGGTGTCCGGCATCGCACAGCATCCGGAGGTGCTCAAGGCGCTGTCGCCGACGTACGCGGTCGGCTTCCTCGCCGGGCACTTCGCCACCGCATTCTTCTCCCTCGCCGCCGTCGTGCTGGCGATCACCGGCGCCGAGGCGCTGTACGCCGACCTTGGCCACTTCGGTCGAGGGCCGATCACGCGGGCCTGGCTGTTCCTGGTCTTCCCCGCATGCATCTTGAACTACATGGGGCAGGGCGCGCTGCTGCTCGGCGCGCCTCGCGACGCCCTCGCCAACCCGTTCTTCCTGCTGGTCCCCCACTGGGCACGCCTGCCGATGGTCTTCTTGGCAACCGCCGCGACGGTCATCGCCTCCCAGGCCGTCATCACCGGCGCGTTCTCGGTGGCGCACCAAGCGGTACAGCTCGGCTATCTGCCTCGCCTGCGGACCGTGCACACGTCAGAGCGGGCGGCCGGACAGATCTACATCCCCTGGATCAACTGGGTCCTGATGGTCTCCGTACTCGCCCTCGTGGTCGCGTTCCAGTCGTCGGCGGCCCTCGCAGCCGCGTATGGCATGGCCGTCACAGGGACCATCACGATCACGACGCTGCTCTTCTTCTACCTCGTCCGGCACAAGTGGGGCCGACCGCTCTGGCTGGTGATCCTCGCCGCCGCCTTCTTCTTGACGATCGAAGCTCCTATTCCTGGCGGCCAACTTGACCAAGCTCACCCACGGTGCCTGGTTCCCGTTGCTGATCGCCGTGATCGTGTTCACCGTGCTGACCACCTGGCAACGTGGACGTGCGTTGGTGACCAAGCAACGAGAGCAGAACGAAGGATCGCTGCAGAGCTTCGTCGACGAGCTCCACGAGCGGCGGCCACCAGTGCATCGCGTGCCCGGGACGGCCGTGTTCCTCAACCGCGGCAGGACCACGGCCCCGCTGGCGATGCGGGCCACCGTCAAGCACAGCCAGGTTCTGCACGAGCATGTCGTGATCTTGTCGATCGAGACGGTTCCCGCACCGTACGTGGCTGCCGACGACCGCATCACGATCGACAGCCTCGGCCACACCGACGACGGGATCACGCAGATCAACGCCCGGTTCGGCTACATGGAGGAGCCGAACGTCCCGCATGTCCTGCGGCTGGCCGACGACGCCGGACTCGAGTGTCCCCTCGAGGTCGACCAGGCGTCGTACTTCCTGTCGACCATCGATGTCGCCGTGGGCCGCGAGCCTGGCATGGCCCGATGGCGCAAGCGGCTGTTCGTCGCCACGTCCGGCATCACCACCGACGCAGCCGACTACCTTGGCCTGCCCCGCGACAGCACCGTCGTGATCGGCTCCCGGATCGATGTCTAGCCCGGCACCGCCTCCGAGCCGTTGCCCGTACCGCTTCCTGCGCCGTCCCCAACAGAAGAGCTGGTGGTGAGAATGTCCGACATGAGCGTGGCCTCCCTGCTCGAACGGAACAGGTTCGCAGTGATCACGGTGGCCCTCGTCGTACCGCTCGCCGCATGTGCGGTGCTTGCCGGCTTCCGCGGTTCGATCCCCAACACCACGGCGGCCCTTGTACTCGTGCTCGTCGTGGTGGCGGCAGCCAGCACGGGCGTCCGGACCGCCGGCATCGTCGCGGCCGTGTCCAGCGGATTGTGGTTCGACATCTTCCTCACCAAGCCGTACGGACACGTCGCCATGACCGACCGCAATGACATCGAGGCCACCGTGCTTCTCGTCGTCATCGGAGCGGCCGTGACCGAGGTGGCCCTGTGGGGGTTCCGCCAGCAGGCCCGGGCGTCTCGTCGGTCGGGCTACCTGGACGGAGTGCTCGGCACCGCCGAGATCATCACGTTGCGCAAAGAGGCTCCTGACAGTCTCATCCATCACGTCTCCGGCCAAATCGCCCAGGTGCTCGGCATCGACGACTGCCGATACGTACCCGGTCCGGCGCGGGACCCTCGAACTCCGGTACTCGACCATCACGGCGTGGTGACCCGCGAGGGCCGCACCCTCGACGTGGACCACAACGGCCTTCCTTCCAACGACGAGATCGCTCTCCTCGTGCGCCGAGGAGACGCGACGCTCGGCCATTTCCTGCTGAACGCCGCAGCCGGTGTCGCCCGTCCGTCGCTGGAGCAGCGCAGGGTTGCAGTCCTCCTCGCTGACCAGGTCGGCGCTGTGATCGAGAGCCGCAGCGAGTGATCCGGCTCGTCTCGTTCGGCGCCGCTACAGGCTTGGCTCGTCCGGTGTGGCGAGGGTGAGCACCGCGTCGGCAACGGCGGGCTCCGTCTCCAGCGTGTGCTCGAGGTCCCGCTGCAGGTAGGCGACGCTCGTCTCGGGCAGCTCGCCGACCAGGTCGACACTCGCCACCAGGACCAACTGCCGTGGTCCGATGAACTCGAGCCGTAGATAGGTGACCCCGACCAACGAGGCGGCGCCGGGACGCGGGTACGCGACATTGCGCCATCGCGACGCCCGGCCTAGCGTTCCACCGTGACGGACAGCACCAGCCGCGTCGCCTCCTCGGACCCAGCGACCGCGACCCAAGAAGAGATCAGCCTCGCCATCGCACGCCTGGCCAGCCACGGCGACGGCTCACGCGGCAGCGTGCCCCAGCCGCTGCTCGACTATCCGCCGTACCGGAGCAGCCTCTTGAGGCATCCCACGAAGGACCTCCACCATGCCGACCCGGAGAGCATCGAGCTCGCCGCTCCCGTCTTCGGGCACAGCGACGTGGACGCGCTCGAGGCCGACCTCACCATCCAGCACCGGGGCGAGCCTCTCGGGGAGCGCATCGTGGTCACCGGCCGCGTCGTCGACGGCCAGGGCCGCCCGGTACGACACCAGCTCGTGGAGATCTGGCAGGCGAACGCCTCCGGCCGCTACATCCACCAGCGCGACCAGCACCCCGCGCCGGTCGACCCCAACTTCACCGGGGTCGGCCGCTGCCTCACCGACCACGACGGCACCTACCGGTTCGTGACCGTCAAGCCCGGGCCGTACCCGTGGAAGAACCACTACAACGCATGGCGCCCCGCGCACATCCACTTCTCGCTCTTCGGCACCGCCTTCACCCAGCGGATGGTCACCCAGATGTACTTCCCGGGCGATCCGCTGTTCGACCTCGACCCGATCTACCAGTCGATCACCGACCGGTCCGCGCGCCACCGGCTGGTCGCGACCTACGATCACGACGTGACCCAGCATGAATGGAACACCGGCTACCGCTGGGACGTCGTGCTCGGCGGCCCCACGGCCACCACTATGGAACCGGACGCATGACGAGGTTCGATGCCCCCACGCCGGGACAGACGGTCGGTCCGTTCTTCGGCTACGCCTTGCCGTACGACGGTGGCGACCGGCTGGTGCCGCTCGGGCACCCAGGCGCGATCCGCCTTCACGGCATCGTCTACGACGGTGCCGGAGTCGCGATCCCGGATGCTCTGATCGAGATCTGGCAGGCCGACGACAAGGGCAGCATCGTCGCCGAGCCGGGCTCACTGCGTCGCGACGGCTACACGTTCACCGGCTGGGGGCGTGCGGCGACCGACAACACCGGCCGGTACAGCTTCACGACCCTCCTGCCCGCGACCGACCGGCTCGGGTCGAGCCGCCTTCTTCGCGATGACGGTGTTCGCGCGCGGGCTCCTGGACCGCCTCTTCACCCGGGTCTACGTGCCAGCCGACCCCGCAGTACTCGCCGCTGATCCGTTGCTCGCGGCGCTGAGCCCGACCGCCGAGCCACGCTGATCGCTGCTCGCGACGACCACGGCCTGCGCTTCGACATCCATCTGCAGGGCAAGGATGAGACGGTGTTCTTGTCGTACGACCGACGATGAGCGACCTCTACTGGCCGGGCGACCACCGCGCCGGTGAGGTGATGTCGGGCGCCGCGCTTGGTCGACGCGATGGTGCGGGTCGAGGAGGCCTGGCTGAGCGCCCTGGTCGATTCGGGTGATCGCCCCCGATGCACGCTGCGGTGAGCCTCGGTCGACCTGGTCGGACCCGGCGACATCGAGATGCTGGCCGAACAGTCCGAGTCGAGCGGCAACCCCGTACCCCCGCTGCTCGCGCGTGCTGCGAGTCCCGGCTGCGGAGGCGGCCGCCGCAACGTGGCTGCACCGCGGCCTGACCAGCCAGGACGTGCTCGACACCGCCTGGTCCTCTGCCTGCGCGACGCCCTCGAACGTGTCCGCCTGGAGATCGCCATCCAGGTCGAGGCACTCGAGCGGCTGGCCGACTCGAACCGCTCGACGCTGATGGCGGGACGAACGCTGACCCAGCACGCCGTCCCCACGACCTTCGGCCTGAAGGCGGCGGTCTGGCTGGACGGCGTACTCGATGCGGCCGACGGACTGGACCGGGCGGTGGAGCGAGCTCCCGGTTCAGGTGGGTGGCGCCGTCGGCACGCTCGCCGCGGCGACCGAGCTGGCAGCGTCCGCGGGGCTTGCGGAGCCGCCACGCGTGGCGTTGTCGCTCGCGTCTCGAACCGCGGCCACGCTGGGCCTCTCGCCCCACCGCCCATGGCACACGGTCCGAGCGGCGCTGACATCGAGGGCCGACGCCCTGGTCGGCTGTACCGATGCCTGGGGGACGATCTGCAACGACGTGCTCACGTTGTCGCGACCGGAGATCGCCGAGCTGGCGGAGCCGAGCGGCGAGGGCAGGGGCGGCTCCTCGACCATGCCGAACAAGCAGAACCCGGTGCTGTCGGTACTGATCCGGAGGGCGGCGACTGTCGGCGCCGTTGCTGGCGGCTCAGCTGCACCTCGCCGCGGCGGAGTCCGTCGACGAGCGGTCCGACGGAGCCTGGCACCTCGAATGGGCGGCATTGCGAACGCTGGCGCGACACACCGTGGTGGCGGCGAGCCAGACTACTGACCTGCTTCGGGGGCTCCAGGTACATGCGGATCGCATGCGCGCCACCGTCGACGCGGCACTCCCCGGTATCCTCGCCGAGCGCCAGTCGCTCGCCGGACTTGCCGACGGGGCCGACCGCGCACCCGACGACGACCCAGCGACCTACCTGGGCGCGACCGATCTGCTGATCGACGCCGTGCTGGAACGCGCGGCCCACTACTGGGAGGCGCCACAGCATGAGTCTCGTCCCGCAGCTCAGTGCCTCGCGGCTCAACGGCCCCTCGCGGCACGACCTGCCGTTGCTCGTCGTCGGACCGTCCCTCGGTACGTCTGCTGCCGCGCTCTGGAAGCGGGCTGCGGCGTTGCTCGACGACGACTTCGACGTACTGGGATGGGACCTGCCTGGCCACGGCTCGAGCGCTCCGACCGCGGCGGCCTTCGAGATCGCGGACCTGGCCGCCGCGGTACGCGACATCGCCGAAGGCGCACAGGCGCTCGCGGTGTCGCCGATACACCGTTCTCCTACGCGGGCGACTCCGTCGGCGGCGCGGTCGGGCTGCAGCTGCTTCTGGACGCGCCCGATCGGGTGGCGGCGGCGACGATCCTCTGCTCCGGGCGCCAAGATCGGCGAGCCCAGCGCATGGCACGAGCGGGTCGAGACGCTACGCGAGTCCGGCATCCAGGCGATGGTCGAGGCAGCCCCTGCCCGCTGGTTCGGGCCGCGGTTTCGCCGAACGCGAACCGGCGACCGCAGCGACTCTCCTCGACGCTCTGGCGGCCACCGACGAGGACAGCTACGCGCTCGTCTGTGAGGCGCTCGCCCGGTTCGACGTACGCTCCCGGCTTGGGCGAGATCACCACACCCGTGCTCGCCGTCGCCGGCGCCGACGACGTGACGACTCCGCCCACGTCGCTCCGGGCAGTGGCCGAGGGGGTTTCCGACGGCGAGCTCGTCGTCCTCGACGGGGTCGGGCATCTCGCCCCCGCGGAATCGCCCGACGCGGTGGCCCGGCTGATCCGCAGGCACAGCGCCTCGACAGCGACCGCAGCGCCACACTCTTCCCGCGAGGGGTCAGGTGAATCTTTCGTCGAGAGGTCACTCATGTCCGCCGAGGTCCCACATGTCCGGCCAGGCGCCGCTTCTGGACGCGGGCATGGCTGTACGCCGGGCCGTGCTCGGCGATGCGCATGTCGACCGGACGCTGTCGGCTGCCACGGCCTTCTCCGCGCGACTTCCAGGAGTTCATCACCCGGTACGCCTGGGGAGGTGTCTGGACCCGTCCCGGTCTGGACCGCCGCACCCGGTCCATGCTCACGCTGACCGCCCTGGTCGCCGGCGGCCATCACGAGGAGCTCGCACTGCATGTCCGGGCCGCCCGCACCAATGGGCTCACGAACGACGAGATCAAGGAGGTACTGATCCACTCGGCCGTCTACGTCGGTGTCCCCGCCGCGAACAGTGCGTTCCGGATCGCCCAGCAGGTCCTCGACGAGCTCGACAACGGCCCCTCAACCACCCCATAGATCCGACTGTGAAGTGGCTATAGGCGACATGAGAGTCGGATCTTTCGGGTGGTGAGGCGGTCAGAAGGGATAGGTGGGCGGCTCGCCCCGTACGGTGACCCATCGCGTCTCGGTGAAGGCGTCGATGTTGGCCGGACCGCCGCCGAACCGTGAGCCCGTACCGGACGCGGCGACCCCGCCGAACGGAGCATTTGCCTCGTCGTTCACCGTCTGGTCGTTGATGTGCACGATCCCGGTCGGGATCAGGTCGGCGAGCGCGAGACCACGCATCACGTCTGGGGTCACAATGCCCAGCGACAGTCCGTACTCGCTGTGCTTGGCCAGCGCGACCGCCTCCTCGACCGACGAGAACCGGGTCACCGGGGCCACCGGGCCGAAGATCTCCTGGGTGAACGCCGGCGCCTCCATGGCGACGTCGGCGAGCACGGTCGGGCGGTAGAAGAGGCCCTCGTACGTGCCGCCGGTCACTGTCTTGGCGCCGCCCGACTCGCTCGCGGTCACCAGCTCGTGGATCTTGTCGCGCTGACCGGCGTCGATGATGGGCCCGAGTGCCACCTCGTCGAGCGCGGGGTTCCCGACCGGCAGGTGCGAGGCCTTGTCGGCCAGTGCCGCGACGAAGTCGTCGTAGAGACGCTCGTGCACCAGGTGGCGACCGGTGGTCATGCAGATCTGGCCCTGGTGGAAGAACGAGCCCCAAGCCGCCAGGTTGACGGCCTTGCCCACGTCGGCATCGTCGAGGATGACCAGGGCGGAGTTGCCGCCGAGCTCCAGGTGCGCACGCTTCAGATGACGACCGGCGGCTTCGCCGACCGCGCGCCCTGCGGCGGTCGAACCCGTGAACGACACCACGCGGACGTTGGGGTCGCTGATCATCGCCTGGCCGATCTCGGCTCCGCCGGGTACCAGCTGGAGCAGCTCCTGCCGGCAGGCCCGCCTCCTCGAACACACGGACGATGCTGACGCCGCCTGTCACGACCGTGCGCGGATCCGGCTTGAGCAAGACGGCGTTGCCGAGCGCAAGCGCCGGTGCGACGGAACGGATGCTCAGGATCAGCGGCACGTTGAACGGCGAGATCACTCCGACGACGCCCGCCGGGACCCGCTTGGCGAACGACAGCCGCGGCTCCTCGCTCGGTAGCAGCTCGCCGTAGCTGGCACCAGGAAGTGCGGCCGCCGCATAGCACTCCTCGGCGGCGACGTGCAACGAGAATCCGGCCAGGCCACGCACTGCACCGACCTCGCGGACGTTCCAGTCGGCGATGTCCCCGCCCTGGGTGGAGAAGATGTCGCCCGCACGACGCAGGACGGCGGCTCGCTGGGTATGCGGGAGGGCTGCCCAGTCGCGCTGAGCGGCTGCCGCCGACGCGGCGGACCGGGTGACGTCTTCGGTGCTGGCCGAACCAGTCGTACCGATCTCGGCGCCGGTCGCGGGCTCGACGACGGGCGACTCTCCTCCTGAGCCGGGCGTCCACTCGCCGTCGATGAAGACCTTTCCGGCCCAGATATCCTGATCGAGAAGGCTCATGATCTCCGTCCAGGGTCGTTGCAGTTGAGCGCGTGACGTGCGCACGCGGCTACAGCGCGAACATACACGCCGCGCTAACCTGCGTTGAAAGAGCGCGCGCTCGTTCCACCGGTGAACGCACGCGCCGATCGCGTTCAGGAGGGCGACGGATGGCATTCGTCTACGGTGCGGTGCGGACACCGTTCGGGCGGTACGCGGGAGCGCTGGCGGACACCCGACCCGACGATCTCGCCGCGACCGTGTTGACCGCGCTGCTCGAACGGGCCGGCGGGCTCGAGCCTGACGTAGTCGACGAGGTGCTCTTGGGCAACGCCAACGGCGCCGGCGAGGAGAACCGCAACGTCGCCAGGATGGCGACCCTGCTCGCGGGATTTCCCGTCACCGTGCCCGGAGCCACGATCAACCGGCTCTGCGGGTCGTCGCTGGACGCGGCGATGACCGCCTCCCGCCTCGTCGACAGCGGTGATGCCGACGTCGTGATCGCCGGTGGCGTCGAGTCGATGAGCCGGGCGCCCTGGGTGTTGCCCAAGCCTTCGCGCGCCTACCCGTCCGGCGACCTGGCGGCGGTCTCGACGACGCTTGGGTGGCGTCTGGTCAACCCGCGGATGCCGTCGGAGTGGACCGTGTCCCTCGGCGAGGCCAACGAGCAGCTCCAGGAGAAGTTCGCCATCTCGCGGGAGCGCCAGGACGAGTTCGCGCTCGAGTCGCACCGCACGGGCGGCTGCAGCGTGGGACAGCGGCTTCTACGACGCTCTCGTGGCCGCCGTACCCGACGTGGACCCTTGCGCGGGACGAGGGGATCCGTGGCGACGCCTCGGCCGAGAAGCTCGCCGCGCTCAAACCGGTCTTCCGGCACGACGGGACGATCACCGCGGGCAACGCCTCCCCGCTGAACGACGGCGCGTCGGCCGTCCTCATCGGCTCCGAGCGCGCCGAGGCGAGGCTCGGCCGCCCGCCTCGGGCGCGGATCGCCGGCCGGGCCGCGGTAGCGCTCGAGCCGCAGCTGTTCGGGTACGCGCCCGTTCAGGCCGCCGACCTCGCCCTTCGGCGAGCCGGCGTGGGCTGGGGTGATGTGGGTACGGTCGAGCTCAACGAGGCCTTCGCCGTCCAGTCGCTCGCGTGCATCGACGCGTGGCCGGTCGACCCGGCGATCGTGAACCCGTACGGTGGCGCGATCGCCATCGGCCACCCGCTGGGCGCGTCAGGTGGGCGCATCCTGGGCACCTTGGTCGAGTCGATGCGGGTCGGCGGTCACCGCTGGGGGGTCGCGGCGATCTGTATCGGCGTCGGTCAGGGGCTCGCCGTCGTCTTGGAGAATGTCGCGCCGGAGGATGTGGCGCTCGAGCGTGGACGCGCGATGAAGTGGTGCGCCGACGCCGACGACGCGGTGAGCGACGTCCGCGATGGTGCGACGGTGCTCGTCGGCGGCTTCGGTGCCGCCGGACAGCCGTACGCACTGATCGACGCGCTGCTGCGCCACGGCGCGCGCGATCTCACCATCGTCAACAACAACGCAGGAAACGGCGACCATGGTCTCGCGGCACTGCTGGCGGCTGGACAGGTACGCAAGGTCATCTGTTCCTTCCCCCGGCAAAGTGACTCCTACGTCTTCGACGACCTGTACCGCCGAGGCGAGGTCGAGCTGGAAGTCGTCCCCCAGGGCAACCTCGCCGAACGGCTGCGGGCGGCCGGGGCGGGCCTCGGCGCCTTCTTCACGCCTACCGGCTTCGGTACCGTGCTGGCCGAGGGCAAGGAGACCAGGAGGATCGACGGACGCGATTGCGTGCTGGAGTACCCCATCCGAGGCGACGTGGCCCTGGTCAGGGCCCACGCCAGCGACCCCTTCGGCAACCTCGTCTATCGCAAGACCGCCCGCAACTTCGGGCCGGTGATGGCCGCGGCTGCCACGCTCTCGATCATCGAGGTTGCCGAGTCCGTCGCCAGGATCGACCCCGAAGCCGTCGTGACGCCGAGCATCTATGTCGACCGGATCGTTCGTCGTACCGGCCGCGGAGGTCGCGGACGACGGCGGCGACGACGCCGAGCAGCGCCGGCCCCGCATGGCCGCGTCATGACGACTGAGACTGCGACGTCGTTCGCCGCCCGCGACTCGGCGCTCAGCAGAGAGGAGATCGCCCGGGTCGTGGCGGCCGACATCGAGCCGGGCTCGTACGTCAACCTCGGAATCGGGCTCCCCACGGCGGTCTCCAACTACCTGCCGGATGGAGCCGGCATCGTGCTGCACACGGAGAACGGCATGCTCGGCATGGGTCCGATCGCCCACGGCGACGAGGTGGACCCGGACCTGATCAATGCCGGCAAGATACCGGTCACCGAGCTCGAGGGTGCGTCGTACTTCCACCATGCCGACTCGTTCGCGATGATGAGGGGCGGACACATCGATGTCTGCGTGCTCGGCGCGTTCCAGGTCTCGGTCGCCGGCGACCTGGCCAACTGGCATACCGGTGAGCCTGACGCGATCCCGGCCGTCGGCGGGGCCATGGATCTCGCGGTCGGCGCAAAGGACGTCTACGTGATGATGACGATGTTCGGCAAGGACGGTCGCCCGAAGCTCGTGCCCACCTGCACCTACCCACTGACCGCGCTTGCGCTGCGTCAGCCGCGTATACACCGACGTCGCGACCCTGCTGATGACGAAGTCCGGCGTGGTGGTCCGCGAGACGTTCGGCACGACTGTCGAGGAGCTGCGCGAGCGGCTCGGAGTGCCCCTGCAGGAGTCGTGAGGGTCGTGCGCACGCAGGTGGTCATCATCGGCGCCGGCCCTGCGGGCCTGCTCCTCTCCCATCTGCTCGGTCTGGACGGGATCGACAGCGTGATCGTCGAGATCCGCAGCCAGGAGTACGTCGCGGCGCGGATCCGGGCCGGGATTCTGGAGTCCTCGACGGTCGACCTGCTGAGCGAGGTCGGTCTCGGCGAGCGCCTGCACCGCGAAGGGGCAGGAACATCGCGGCATCTACCTCCAATGGCCGCACGAACGGCATCACCTGGATTTCGTGGATCTCGTCGGGCGCAGCGTCTGGGTCTACGGCCAGACCGAGGTCACCAAGGATCTCGTGACCGCTCGCTCCGGCGACGACCAGCAGTGGATGTACGAGGTCTCCGAGGTCGCGCTCCACGACATGGCCACCGACAACCCCTCGGTGACGCTGCTGGACGCCGACGGGCAGACGAGTACGGATCGAGGCCCAGGTCGTCGCCGGCTGCGACGGCTCGTTCGGGCCGAGTCGCGACTCGATCCCCGCCCCGATGACCGCCCGCTGGGCGCGGACCTACCCGTACTCGTGGCTCGGAATCCTCGCCGACGTCGCGCCGTCCACCGACGAGCTGATCTATGCGTGGCATCCCGGACGGCTTCGCCCTGCACTCCATGCGCTCAGACACCGTCAGCCGGCTGTACCTCCAGGTACCGCCCGACGAGGACATCACCCGCTGGTCCGACGACCGGATCTGGGAGGCGTTGGCCACCAGGCTCGGCCACGGCCAGGACGGCTGGACCCTCACTCCCGGCCCCGATCACGGACAAGAGCATCCTTCCCATGCGCAGTCAGGTGCAGACACCGATGCGGTACGGCCGACTGTTCCTCGCCGGAGACGCCGCCCACATCGTCCCGCCCACCGGCGCCAAGGGCCTCAACCTTGCCGTTGCCGACGTCGCCCTCCTCGCTCCGGCGCTGGCCAGCTCGTCCGCGGCGGTCCAGCGCCCTCGCCGACGCCTACTCCGACACCGCCCTGCGCCGGGTCTGGCGCTGTAACCACTTCTCGTGGTGGATGACGACCATGCTGCACACCGAGGGCGACCCGTTCGACGCGCAGCTGCAGCTGTCCAGCTGCGCTGGGTCGTCTCCAGCTCAGGCCGGCGCGACCGGCCTGGCCGAGAACTACGCGGGGCTGCCGATCGGGTTCTGAGCCGACTCGCCGACCGCAGCCGCTCGGAGCGTCCGCCGCTGCTGGGTATGCGTGCCGCCGCTCAGCTGCCGTAGATACGGCTCGGCGTGACGAGGACCGCCGTGCGCCGTTGCTCGGCCATCACGCGGTCGTACTCCTCCCAGTCGTCATGGGCACCGCCGGCCGCGACGAACACCTCGCGGAGCAGCAGCCGCAGTCGCTCGGCGTCGACGCCTGCCTGAGGATCGTCCGGGCCGACGAGCTCGGCTCGCCCTTCCACCGTCGCCCACTGCCATCCGGAACGGAACGTCGTCGTCACCTGCGGTCGGGCCCGGAGGTTGGCCAGCTTGACCCTCCCGTAGGTGACGAACGCCACGCACCGCGTGCCGGTCCGAAGATGCTCTCATGCACGCCGGCGTTGACCAGGCTCGACTGGATCGTGGCGTCCGCCGCGGAGCGTCGAAACGACCGCCAGGCCCTGCTCCGTACCGGCAAGCGCCGCCACCTGCTGAAGCGTCGTCATCTGGAAAGGGTAGAGCCACGCGCCCGGCAGCGTCACGGGGCAGCGGCCGAAGCTGCGGCGCCTGACCCAGCTGGCATCCGCGGTCGTGCCGAGCCCGGTGCTCAGCGTCGTACGGTGAGCACATGACCAGCCGTTCGCTCGCACCCTTCCGTGCCGACCATGTCGGCAGCCTGCTCCGTCCCCAACCACTGCTGGATGCCCGCGCACGGCACGCGGCCGGCGAGATCGACGCCGACACGCTGCGCGAGATCGAGGACCGCAGCATTCGTGACGTCGTGCAGATGCAGGGGGACGTGGGGCTGCGGACGGCGACCGACGGCGAGTTCCGCCGTACCTCGTGGCACATGGACTTCATCTACCAGCTGGGTGGCGTGGACCGGACCGACGAGAAGCTGATGGTCCACTTCCGCAACGCGACGGGTGAGCTCGACTTCGAGTCCGCCGCACTGAGCGTGCACGACCGGATCTCGCTGCCGCGCACGATCTTCGGCACCGACTTCAGCTTCTTGTCGCGAACAGGCAGGTCGCGACCCAGACGCCGAAGCTGACGATCCCTTCGCCGAGCATGGTCCACTACCGCGGCGGCCGCGCGGCCATCGACTCAGAGCGTCTACCCCGAGCTCGAAGAGTTCTGGTCCGATCTGACCTCTGCCTACGCCGAAGAGGTACGCCGGATCGCCGAGCTCGGCTGCACCTACCTCCAGCTCGACGACACGAGCCTGGCCTACCTCAACGACCCGTCGCAGCGCGCCGTCGTCGCCGAGCAGGGTGGCGACGCCGAGCACCAGCACGAGCTCTACATCCGCAACATCAACGCCGCGCTGGCCGGACGTCCCGAAAGCCTCCAGGTGACCACCCACATGTGCCGCGGCAACTACCGATCCTCCTGGGCGGCCGAGGGCGGCTATGACTTCGTCGCGGAGGCGCTGTTCAGCGAGCTCGACGTCGACGGCTTCTTCCTCGAGTACGACGACGAGCGGTCGGGAAGCTTCGCGCCGCTGCGCTTCGTCCCGCCAGGCAAGCAGGTCGTCCTCGGCCTGGTCACCACCAAGCGGGGCGAGCTGGAGGACAAGGACACGCTCAAGCGGACGCATCGACGAAGCCGCCAAGTACGTGCCGCTCGAACAGCTCTGCCTGTCACCTCAGTGCGGCTTCTCCTCCACTGTCGAAGGCAACGCGCTGACCTACGACGAGGAGGTCGCGAAGCTGCGCCTCATCGTCGACGTGGCAGCCGACGTCTGGGCCTGACCTTCCGGTCGAGTGGTCGAGAAAGCCGGCTCGAGAGGCCAAGGGGGCCCGCGAGACGGTACGGGAACGTCGAGCAGCTGTTCCGGGTTCGCTTACGACGCCACCTGTGCGTGCAATTGACGGCGCCTTCGCACACCCTCAGGTGAACCCTCTACCCTCTCGGACCGGCTTTCTTACCCTCCCGGCGGTGCGCTTCGCCCGGGCGCTGGGGCGGTGACTGGTCACGGCACACGCCGGCCCAGCCCGCTCGCGCGGGCGATCGGCCGGCGGACGGCGGCGACCACCGCCGGCATCGTGGCGATGATGCGCACCCGCTCCTCGGCCCTCGTGACCGCCGTGTACAGCAGCTCGCGCGTGAGCAGCGGAGACTCGGCCGGCGGCAGGACCACGGTGACCGCGCGAACTGGCTTCCCTGGCTTCGGTGGACCGAGAGGGCGTGCATCGTCTGGACGTCCGACAGCCTGTTGGTCGCCAACAGGCTACGGCGCCTTCGCGCCGGAACGCAGCCTGCGCGCGTCCCTCGACGTCGACGACGACACCCGTGTCGCCGTTGTACAGCCGCAGCTGGTGATCGTTCGTGGTGACGAGCAAGGGGACGTCCTATGTACCAGTAACCGTCGCGCGCGTAGCCGTCGATGACGTCGCCGAGCCACTCCTCGACCTGGCGGCTCCAGCGCGCGACTCCGTAGGGGCCCTCCCGGTGCGCGCACATCAGCCGGTGCAGTGTCGAGCGCGGCCAGTGCCTGCTCCGCCTGCCCGTCGCGGGCCGCCGCCGTCACGCTGACACCGGCCGACACCACGTCGGCACGCAGCGGGTCGAGACCCGCCGATCGTCTCCGCGACGTCGGCCTCGATGAAGTCGATGGACGACGGAGCCCTGCTCGAGCGAGGTGGTGACCGTCGCGGCGTCACCTCCGCGGATCGCGTCGGCGAGCACCTGGATCTCGCCGGAGAAGCGGTACACGTGGGACAGCCGCACGACGCCGCGCGACAACGCCGCCTCCCGCTCGTCGGCGTCGAGGTCGTCGAGGTCCTGCGACACGAACGCGTCCAGCTCGGCAAGAGGCGCGACCCCTGGTGGCGCGGGCCGCTGGACGAGGTCACCCAGCACCGCGCCCACCTCGACGGATGCGAGCTGGTCTGGATCGCCCACCAGGATGAGACGGCAGGACGGCCGCAGGGCGTCCACCAGTCGTGACATCAGCGTCAACGACACCATCGACGCCTCGTCGACCACCACGACGTCGTAGGCGAGCCGGTTGTCGCTGTCATGGCGGAAGCGGCTGCGAAAGCCCGGCCGGTAGCCGAGGAGGCGGTGCAGCGTCGATGCCGTCATCGTGCCCAGTCGGCGGCGGTCCTCGGGCCCCAAGTCGAGCCGGCGGCCTGGTTGGCGGCCTCCTGCAACCGGGCCGCCGCCTTCCCGGTCGGCGCGGCCAGCGCGATCCGTAGCCTTCCGTCGGCCTGGTCCTGCAGGAGCGCGAGGAGCTTTGCCACGGTGGTCGTCTTGCCCGTGCCGGGACCACCCGCGACGATGCTCACCCGCCGGTATGCCGCCACGACGGCTGCCAGGCGCTGGCGATCGGGCGCGCTACCGGGGAACAACCTCGAGTACCAGCGCGCTCCTCATGATGTCGGGTCAGGGCTGGGGACCGGCCTGGCCACGGCCTCGTCGACGTACTGCGCGATGACACTCTTCCTGTCGCCAGTAACGGTCCAGGTACAGCAGGCCGGACACCAACCGGAGGGGTCGATCGACCGGCCCGGCCGTTCCGGTCGCCACGAGACCGCTTTCCTGGACGGCGCTGAGCCATCCGGCTGGCTCCGGCCACGGCAGCCTCGCGATGTCGCCCGCGGAAGCGCCGTCGACCGAGGTCGTCGTCGACGCCTCGGCCAGCTCCAGGCAGACCGACCCCTGGCGCACCGCCCGCACGACCAGCGCGGCAGCGAGCAGTACGCGCTCATCGCGCTCGTGGCCCAGCCGCTGCAGCCTGCTGGGCGACATGGACGTCGGCTGCGCCCAATACGCCGCCGCGGTTGAACTGCGCGAGCAGACCGGTCACCCGGCGTACCTGTTGGACGTCGTTCGGGTCGATCTCGCTCGTCGTCATGAGGCGTCCCCGTGGAGCAGGTCCGACAGGTCCTCGACGAGGCCAGCCGGCGGAAGCCCACGAGAAGACGCCGCAGGGCATCTCGTCGACGGTCGGGGTGTCGGGGCCGCACATTCCGCGAAGGAAGAGGTAGAGCACGCCTCCGAGGTGGATCCGCGGGTCGTAGCCCGGCTGCCGCCACCGCAGGAAGCGGTGGAGCGCAACGGAGTACAGCAGCGCCTGAAGCGGATAGTGGGCGGCTCTCATCGCTTGGACGTCAGAGCGACGCGGCGGTAGTGCCAGGCGGTGAGTACCTCGTCGGCGCCCAGCCAGTTGGTCTTGTAGTCCACGATCAGATAGCGCGGCTCACCATCGCCGCGGTGCCGCCCCGAACTCGCAGTACGGCGTCGATGCTGCCGGCGAGGAACCCGCGAAGGCGTCGTGACGCGAGCATCGGGGCGTCGAGGTCTGCCGCATAGCCCGCGAGCGGGTCGTCGTCGGCCAGGTGACGGCGCAGGAGCGCTGCGATCTGCGCGACAGTCGCGTGGCCGCGCGGCGTGTCGCCGCCGCACAACGGCAGCTCGAAGTCGAGTTCGCTGAGCCGGTCGCTCCAGGTGCACGTCGACTGAGCCGGCGACCCGCGACCAGCTGTCCGAGCGGCGTCCCGAGCGACGGCAGGAGCGCGTCGGCGAGCTCGGTAGCCGGGCCGACCCAGGAAGCGGTCAGAACCGGCGGCGGCGCACTGCTGCACGAGGTGCTCGCGCAGGTCAGGAGCGGCGAAGTCGACCTTCTCCAGGACCTCGTGAACCAAGGTCCCGAACGCCGCGCCGGCGGGCAGGTCCGCCATGGGGGACACCGCGAAGCCATGCCACGCCGGCATCGGCTCGGCTCGTCCAACGGCGTCCCCGTCGCCGACCGATCGGACGGTCGGCTCGTCGACAGTGCCTGGACGGTCGGGTTCGCTGAGCGCGTGTCTGAATGCGCGAGCTCGTGCAGACCGGCGGTCAGCCCGCTGTACGACATCCGCCCCCAGACCCTGTCCAGCACCCGGTCGAACGCCCGAACCGTGAGCCGTACCGTCGACGCCGCGGGAGCGGCCAGAGACTCCCCCGGCTCCTCGGCTGGACCGGTTCGAGGCTGATCGTGCCGCCCGACGCGTCGGCCAGCGCGCGCAGTCGGCTCCGCGCCTTCGCGTCGTCCGGGAGCGGCGCCGTGTCCGGTACCTCGCCTCGGCAGGCTTCGGGCTCCGAACAGCAGTCGGTGCAACGGCGCGGCGGTCGTGTTGGCGGTGGGCGACCAGTAGGTGATCACCTGGGACCGGGCTCGGGTCAGCGCCACGTATGCCAGCCGGAGCGACTCGTCGGTATCTTCTTGCTGGCCGGCAGCCACGCGTGCGGCGTACCCCGGGCTGCCGGCGCCTCCGACGTCGAGCACCCGCGCGCCTGTGTCGTCGTGCAGACCGGAGCGGATCGGGGCTGGACTTCGCCCACCGATCGCACAGGAACGGCGCATAGACGACGGGGTACTCGAGACCCTTGCTGCGGTGGACGGTGAGGATCTGCACGGCCTTGGCGTCGGAGTCCAGCCGCCGGCTGCGTTCCTCGTCCACCTCGCTCGTCGCCTCGACCATCCGCTGATGCAGCCACTCGACGAGGAAGGCGACTCCACCGTTGCCCTCGCTCGCCGGCCTCGTGGAGGGTCTGACCGATGTGGCGCAGGTCGGTGAGGTCGCGTTCGCCGCCTTCCCGGGCCAGTACCCGCTCGACCAGCCCGCAGGTCGCGACCACCGTCTCCAGCAGCGCAGCGACACCCCGGCCGGTGAGCACCTCGGACCAGCCGCGAAGCCGGGCGCTGAGCCCATCGAGGGTGTCATCGTCAGCCAGTGGCCAGCTGTTCGGCGGACCATCCCACGAAGTCGGTGAGGGCGGCGCCGCGCGCCAGCCCGGCTCGGTTCGGCTGGTCGAGGGCACGGAGCAAGCGTGAGCCAGTCCCGCGGCGGCTGACGACAAGAACACGCTGGTCGTCGCGAGCAGGACGACCGGGACGCCGGCGGCGGCGACGGCGTCACGCACGGTTCGTCCGTCCTCGTTGCGCTGTACGAGGACGGCGATGTCGGCCGGCTCGATCGGGCGAGGGACGCGGGCCTCGACGACCTCCGCCCCCGACGACAGCAGCGCGACGATGTCCGCGGCCACATCGGCGGCGATGAAGGGACGTACCTGGGGGACGGGGATCTTTGCTCCAGGTCGCGAGGCCGAACGCGCTGCGCGGCACCACCCGGATCCGCAGTGGTGCGTTGTCGGGAGCACAGTCCAAGGTGCGGCCGGGCTCGGCAGCGTCGACGCGGTGTACGAGGATCCGCGGATCCCCCAACGCGACATCGCCGAAGATCTGGTGGAGCGCGTCGACCAGCGGCGCGTCACTTCGCCAGTTGGTGCCGAGCGTCGCCTCGGAGTCGGCGGCCTCGGTGGCGAGCAGATAGGTCACGACGTCGGCCCCACGGAAGGCGTAGATCGCCTGCTTCGGGTCTCCGATCAGCACCAAGCGTCCGGTGCCCGTGGAAGGTACGCTCGAGGATCTCCCACTGCACCGGGTCGGTGTCCTGGAACTCGTCCACGAGGACGATCCGGTAGCGGGTACGGATGCGAGCGCACGCGTCCTCACCGGTCTCGGGATCGGTCAGCGCGTCCCGCAGGTGCATCAGCAGGTCGTCGTAGTCCATCAGCCGCATCGCCCGCTTGCGCCTGGCGACCTCGGCCCGGACCCGCTCGGCGAACAGCCTGCGGGTGGTCGCGGCGGTGTCGGCGCAGGGGTCGATCGGCTCCAGCCGTGCCGCCCGGTCGGCGACGGCTTGTTCGCCGGCCTTGCGGGCCTCCTCGAACGTCATCGGCGGGATGGAGGCGCCCGGGCGACCGTAGTCGGCGACGTAGAGGTCGGTCACGACGTCCGGGACCAGGTCACCGGTAGCCTCGCTGAACTTCGCGTCCTGGTCGACGTCGGCTGCGACGCCGAGACTGGCCAGCATCTGGTGACAGAACCCGTGCGTGGTGGCGATGGTGGCCGCGTCGAAGTTCGCCACCGCTGTCGTCAGTCGCTGGTGACGGATCGCGACCTCGTCGTCGGTGCCGCGGCGCCAGGTACCGCAGCAACACGTCGAGGGACCGTCCGGGCCGCCGCCGGATCGGCCAGCGCGGCCACCGAGAGCACCAGACGCTTTCCCGCACGTGTCGCGCAGCTCTGCGGTGGCGGCCCGGCCGAACGTGACCATCATCAGCTCGTCGACGCGGGCCACACCCTCGGCGAGGTAGCGTGCCGCCAGCCCGGCGATGGTGTACGTCTTCCCGGTTCCGGCGCTCGCCTCGAGCACCGTCGTACCGCTGGGCAGCGGGCCGCACAGGTCGAACGTGGGTGGCGTTGCCGGCCCTCATCAGGTCACCGTCTCCGCGTCGAGCAACGGCGTCCAGACGGCCCGCGCGAGCTGGCCGAAGCAGGTGCGGCTCATCTGGCCAGTCACTGTCGGGGCCGGGCGGTACTGTCCAGCAGGGCGCTCGAGATGGACGACGCCCCACACCCGCTGGTGGTCGGGGTCGCTGAACTCGCCGATCTCGTGCTGCCCGGAGCGGTTACGCCACTGCTTGCCGGCGAAGGACTCCGCAACCTTGGCGGCCGTGCCGCCTCGTCTCTTGGCGGCGTAGACCGAATGCCGACTTGGGCGGTAACGGCAGCGGCGTCGTGAGACCGACCCGGTAGACCTGGACCAGGCTGGCTAGGTGCGCCAACGCGTCCGCACCCGAGACCCCGCCCGACGCGCGACCTGGCGACCCCGCCGGCGGACTGCCGCGGCCGATCGTGACGGCCTCCCAGGTGCGTTCGGGCCACTGGGCGCACAGCGCCAGCAGCTGTACCCAGGCCCGGAGGCGGTGTTTGGCGCCCAGCCTCGAGTAGAGGACGCGGACGACCCGATCCGCGTACACCGACGAGACCGTGCCGACGAGACTCGCTCCGGACGGCAGGGCGATGGATACGTCGCAGTTGCTCAGAGGTTGCCGCGCGCAGGGACGCGCTGGATGCGATCAGGGCGGCCACCTCGTCGATGATCGGGTCGATGATCGTCGTCCCCAGCTGACCCGGCGGCAACAGTCCACGCAGTAGCTCCGCCTTCCTGGCCTGGCCACTCGACGCACCCCCGAGCCCCGCCACGAGCAGGCGGTCACCCACCGACCACTTCTCGAGAGGGTCCAGCGTTACCGGCAGCCCTTCGTGAGGGTCGTCGTCCTCGTCGGCCGTCCGGACGCCGAGGCGCTGCCGCAGGAACTGCTTCACCGGATGCTCGAGGAACCGCGCCAATGCGTCGAGGGTGATGTCGCCGGTCATCGAATCGTCGGGTACCGGGGCCCGCAAGGAAGGGCAGTCTCGGGGCCTGGCCTGCCACCACGGCCCGGCTCCCGGCATACGCCGCCCGGTCGAAGCTGAACGGCTGCGTGCACCGTCACGATCGTGCCCGGTACGAAGTTGCGGGCGTCGAACGGTTGGAGCGGATGCCGCGCCAGCACCCGGTCACGCACCAGGCCATCGGCCACGGACGCCGTTTGGTCGAGCACGTCGAGCAGCTCCCCGAGCGGCACGGCCGGTGGCCGGATGGCGCCGGTGCGCTCGTCGGCGCCGCTGTAGAGGACGACCAGCCGTTCCTTGGCGGCGAGAATGGCGTCCAGGAAGAGCTGCCGGTCCTCCGAGCGCGGGTCGCGCTCACCGATCCACGGCCGACGGCCGACGATGTCGTCGCCGTCGATCCGTGCACCACGCGGGTAGACGCCGTCGTCCAGCCCGAGCAGGCACACCACCCGGTGCGGAACCGAGCGCATGGGGACCATCGTGCACATCGTCAGGTGCCCGGTACGGAAGTTGGCTCGAGTCGGCCGGCCGCGGAGCCGATCGGCGAGCAGCGACCGCACGTCAGCCAGGGTCAGCATCGGGGCATCCGCGTGCTGGTCGGCCGACGCGAGAGCATCGGTGAGCAGCCGACGGGCCTGCGCGAGCTGCCACGTGTCGGTTGGTGTGACCTCCACAAAGCTGTCGACGGCCTCAGTGAGCACCGTGACCCAGGTCTGCATCGGCTGCTGGTTTCTCAGCGCGTCGACGGCCTCGCCCAGCCGCTCGACCAGCTCAGCGAACCGACCGGCGAGATCGATGTCGGTGCTCTCGACAGCGTCCAGCGGCAGCGTCGCGTCGAACGTGCGCGCGTCGTGCTCCTCCATCGCTACTCCGACCAGGATCCGGTCGAGGCCTGCCTGCCAGGTGTTCTGGGTGATCTGGACCAGCCCGAACGGCGCACGCGCGTCGGCGTCCAACCCCCAACGCACGCCCGATGAGCGGGTCCACTCTCCTATCTGGTCCAGCCCGTCGTCGTCGAGCCGGAACCGTCGTCGCACCGGCGGCATGGCAGCGAAGTCGAGCAGCTCCGACGCGGTGAGCCGTGCCTCGGCCAGGTCGAGGAGTCGGGCGACGACACCGAGTACGGGATTGGTCTGGCGAAGCGAGCGGTCGGCGAGGCGGACGGTCAGCTGATGGCCGGGGTGGGCCGTGGCGAGGCTCCCGTCGAGGTCGTTCGCCGACAAACCGAAGGCGGCGCTGATGAGCGGCGCGTAGGCCTCGATGTCCGGGCACATCACGATGATGTCGCGCAGCTCCAGCGTGGGATCGTCGCAGAGCAAGCCGAGCAGCACCTCGCGCAGTACCTCGACCTGACGCTGTCGGCCATGGCAGGCATGCACCTGCACCGACGTGTCACCGTCGGCGAGCCGATGCCGGGCTGCCGGCGAGGTGTCGCTCTGGATGTCGTTCTGCAGCGTTTGCAGGAGTGTGTCGGCACCGAGCGGGGTGTGCTGGTGGTCGTCGAGACTCGGACTGAGGTGGGTCTGCATGCTCAGCTGCAGTTCGCGGGCGTCGCGCGCGAGCGATCGCAGCAACGGGTGATGAGGTAGGTCGGCGGTAGGGTCATCGCGTCTGACGGGCAATCGCGGAGCTATCGAACCGGTCGTCGCTGGGACCGCGCCCTGAGTACGCGTCGCCTCGGCGACCCGTTGCCACAGACCGGCCGACGGGTGCGGCAACCACAGATGCACGTCGCGGTGCGCGGCTAGCGCGTCGATGACCTGGAGCTGGTCGGTGGTCAGCCGGGTCGGACCGAATACGGAGAACCGCTCCGGGAGCTCGACGACTGCGGGCTCGTCGCGCAGCCGGACGCACGACGCCGGCATCCGCTCGGCCGGACTCTCCACCCCGATGCTCGCGCGAAGGCGCCGCCACAGCTCTGCCTGCCAGACGTGGTCTGCGGCGAGCGCGACGTCGGAGCCGTCGGTGTCGCGACCGCCTGCCCAATCGCGGATCATGGCCGGCCGCTGTCACCGTACGAGGTGTAGAGGCCGGCCAGCTTCTGTGCGACGGCCATCCGGCGGCCCCGGTCGACGCTGCCGTCGTCGAGGCCGAGATGGCGCGCCAGGGTACGGCACCAGGGCTCCGGTGCACAGGTATCGATGAGCTCGAGCAGGACCCACGGAATTCGCCGCGGCGCCCATGGGTCCTCGTCAGCCGTGAACCCTGCTGCTGAGTGGACCGCATCGCGCACCAGCTGAGCGGGTGAGGGGAACACGACATTCGCGCAGACTCCCATCGGCCCGGCGGCGACCGGTGCCCAGCACGCCGGACAGAGGACTGCGATACCCACCGCTCCACGCCCCTCGACGGGACAGCGACGACGTCCGGAGCGAAAGGGTCCGGAGGAGCCGTCCTCAGCAGTCTGGGCAAGTCCTGCTACCAGCGCGTCGGACCTCTC
This sequence comes from uncultured Actinomycetota bacterium, assembly GCA_963824115.1. GTDB lineage: Bacteria > Actinomycetota > Actinomycetes > Propionibacteriales > Nocardioidaceae > DASQEH01. Next base: position 307,769 of record CAWGOA010000006.1, on the reverse strand, counting down.
CGCCCTGTGAACGCTCAGCGACACGCGACCTCCCGAGGGATTCACAGTAGTCCGTCGAAATCGGCCCGTCACAGGTCAGCGGGCTCCGCGCGCACCGGCTCTCATTGCCATCGTGTACGCACGCACCGACAGTCGTCGGAGCGAGCGCAGCCGGCCATGAGCCTCGACTGGCCCAGCCCGCGTAGCGTCGTCGCCGTCGTACGACGGGCTTGCTCAAGCCGACCCTGCCGGCGCCAAGACGATGTCGAACCGGACCCGCGACCACGACTTCTCGGCGATATCGCGGCCGTCCGGTGTCGCGGTGTCTGCCGGCAGGCGGTCGAAGTCCACGACGAGCGAGGAGCGCACGCCGAAGACACTGTCGCGGTCCAGGAGCGCGTCGCCGCTGGGGAAGATGTGGGTGACCAGCGTTCTGAAACCCTCGGCCGCGACCAGGAAGTGCAGGTGAGGTGCCCGCATCGGTGAGCGGCCCGTTGCGACCAGCAGGCGTCCGACCGGGCCGTCGTCCGGGATGGGGTAGGGCGTGGGCGTGACTGCCCAGAAGCGGTAGCGGCCCTCGTCGTCGGCGCGCAGGTGTCCTCGCCCGGTCACCCTCCCATCGGCGTACTGAACATCGTAGAAGCCGTCCTCGTCGGCCTCCCACACCTCGATCAGAGCGCCCGGTATGGGCTTCCCCTCGGTGTCGGCGACAGTGCCTTCGACCCAGCACGGCTCGCCTGGCGCTCCCGCCGCGATGTCTCCACCGAGCCCGATGGGTGGCGAGCCTTCGACGAAGAAAGGCCCGAACACCGTGGCTTCGGTGGCATTTCGGTAAGCCCCGTTGTTGATGGTGATGGTCTGCATCGACGCGCCGAGTACGTCGGACAGCAAGATGAACTCCTGGCGGCGGTCGTCAGTCACATGGCCGGCAGCGGTCAGGAAGTCGATGGCCTGTCGCCACTCCTCCTCGGTCAGGCGGACCTCGCGCAGGAACGCGTGCAGGTGCCGGGTGAGAGCCTGGGTGAGCTCCTTCAGCCGTGGGTTCGGCGTGTCGTCGAACGACGCGGCGACCCGTTCGACGAGATCCGACTCGCGCGCGACCTGCTCGGCTGACACTTCGCGATGCCCTATGTCCATGTCCACCGGCGGTCCCTCCTCCCGACGTTGCGTGCAGGGTCAGTCTCCCGAAACGGCCGGGTAAGGAGTAGCCGGAGCTGCGGGCGCTCAGATCTCTCGCGATGTAGGGGTTGCGCGACCCGGCCAGAGGCGAATCATGTGCACGGGTTCTCTCGGCTGGGAGGTTGCTCATGGCTCGTTCGTCTGTCTTCGTCGCAGGTCCCTCGTCGCAGCGCTGCTCGGGCCGCCGGCGTCCGCCGCGCCGACGTACGAGCGGGGACGGCCTCGCCGCGCCGGCCCAGGCGGGCAAGGGCGCTGGGTCATTCGTCCTCACCGCGACGCATCGAGGACCCCGCTACGCGCCGACCTTCACCGGGAACGGCTACCTCGGGGTCCGCGTACCGGCCAAGGGCCAGGGATATCTGGCGGGCTGGTGCCCGCGCAGTCGGAGGTGGCCGGCTTCTACGCCAGGCCATCGGGCGCCGACCAGGTACAGCAGCGGGCCAACGTCCCGACGTGGTCGACGCTGACGTTCGCCGAGGGCGGGCACACGTTCTCGATGGTCTCGGGATCCGTCAGTGGCTGGCACCAGCAGATCGACCTGCACACGGGGGTGATCTCCACCTCCGTGCGCTGGACCGCTCCCGACGGTCGGGTCACCGATCTGCAGTACGACGTCTTCACCGACCGGGCGCGGCCCGTACCACGGCCATCGTGCGGCTGCGCGCCACCCCGCACTGGAGCGGTGCGGCGCAGGTCACCGATCTCATCGACGGTCGCCCGGCGACGCTTGACGACCCCGGTGGCCGCCGGCGCCGAGCCCTGCGGCCCGCGCGCAGTGGGAGACGGTCCGCACGGTCGGCACCGGCATCGTCGCGGCGCTCGCCAGCCGGGTCGCCGTGTCCGCCGACCGCGGCGCGCGGCACCGGGCACGCGGTCAAGGGCCTCCCGCACAAAGCGTCGGTCAACGTATTGCCCCTCACAGGTCAGCCAGGGCCACACCTACACCGTCACGAAGTACGTCGGAGTCGTCACCTCGCAGGTCAGCGGCACGCCGGGTCGTACGCCGCGCGCGCCCAGGCGAGGCAGCCGTCGTCCGCCGGGTACAGCCGCCTGCTCGCCGAGAACTCGCGCGCCTGGGCCAAGCTGTGGTCCGGACGCATCGACGTCCACGGCAACGCCCAAGCTCGCGAGCGAGGTCAACGCGAGCGAGTTCTACCTGTGGTCGAACACCCGCGACGGTGTCGACTGGAGCATCTCCCCGGCCGGGTTGTCGTCCAACGGCTACGACGGGCACATCTTCTGGGACGCGGAGACGTGGATGTTCCCCTCCCTGCTCGCCCAGCACCCCGACCTGGCGGCGGGGATGAACTCCTACCGGTTCCAACGTCTCAAGGCGGCCGAGGCGCACGCCAGGGCCACCGGCCACCGGGGGCGCGCTACCCCTGGGAGAGCGCGCTCGACGGCACCGAGCAGATCCCGCCGCCCGTCGTCGGTCAACAGCGAGGGGCTGTACGAGCAGCACATCACCGCGGACATCGCGCTCGCCCAGTGGCAGTACTACCTGTCGACCGGCGACCGGCACTGGCTGCGGACCCGCGGCTGGCCGGTGCTGTCCGGCGCTGCGAGGTTCTGGGCCGACCGGGTCGTCCGCGGACCGAACGGCGGGTACCACCTCCGGCACATCACCGGACCGGACGAGGAGAACCCCGATGTCAACGACGAGGTCTACACCAACGTCGCGGCCGCCAAGACCCTGCGCGACGCGACGACGGCCGCTCGGCTGGTCGGCGCGACGGCTCCACCCCGGTGGAACCACATCGCCCAGCGTCTCGTCGTCGGCTACGACCCGGCGACCGGTATCGCATCCGGAGTTCGCCGGGTACCAGGGCCAGCTCGTCAAGCAGGCCGACGTGACGATCCTCCAGTACCCCTGGCGGTACCCGATGCCGGCCCGCTGTCGCTCAGCACGACCTCGACTACTACGTGCCGCGGACCGACCCGCTCGGCCCGTCCATGAGCGATGCGATCAGCTCGATCGACACCTCCTCGCTCGGCTCGCCCGGGTGCGCGTCCTACGTCTACACCCTGCGCAGCGCCGACCCGTTCATCCGCGACGTCTTCGACCAGTTCTCGGAGACGAGCACGGGCGGCGCGTTCACCTTCATGACCGGGATCGGCGGGTTCTTGCAGGAGTTCCTGTACGGGTACTCGGGCATGCGCTGGGACCAGCAGGCCGTCAGCCTCGACCCCAGCCTGACCAGCCAGCTCAGCGGCGTCACGCTGCATGCGCTGAAGTGGCGCGGGCGGACGTTCACCGTCGACATCGGGCTGCACGTCGACGCGGGTCATCTGTGACCAGCGGGCCCGCGCTGCCGGTCCGCGTACGCGGCGTCCTCCATCGGGTGTCGAGCGGAGCTCCGCTGGTGATACCGACCGCTCGTCCCGGACCTGACGCCGAGCGCCGACCTCGTCCGCTGCCGGCCGGCAACGGCGTCGAGCGCCGCAGCCGCTCGGCCCGGCACTGGCAGCTGTCGACGGCAGCCCCGCCACCTTCTGGCAGCCCACCGCCGAGCAGGGCGTCCTGACCGTGCCGCTCGGGCGCAGCACGCGCGTCGACCGTGCCGTCTTGCTGTGGGGACGGGAGTGGCCGGAAGCACCGGCGCCGAACGTACCGCCGCCACCGGCGCCGGTACTGACGCTTCGCGCGGCCTCGTACGACGTCTCGACCTCACGTGACGGCAGGGCCTGGACCACCGTCGCGCAGGTCCGGGGCCGCATGTCGGGACTGCGCGACGTGCTCCACTTCCCCACGACGCGCGCCCGGTTCATCCGGGTCCGCATCCTCGCGGCGACCAACCAGACCCCACCGAAGCTCCAGGAGCTCCGGGTCTGGTCACCCTGAGTCCGGCGGCCCACACCCCACCGCCACCAAGGATCCGAGTCTGACGTCGCCAGAGCGACGCGAGACTCGGATCCTTCGGGGGTCGGGGGGCGGCGGCTACTCGTAGACGAGCTTCTGGGGTCCCGGGTACACGAACGACAAGGCGTCGCGGAGCCGGTCCCGCCAGTTCTCCCAGCTGTGACCGTCGCGGGCCTCGACGAAGCGCACGTCGACTCCGGCCGACTCCAACGTCAAGCACCATGGCCCGGTTGGGCACGATGAGCGGCTCGTAGACGCCACAGCTCATGAAGACGGTGTCGGCGACACGTCGAGGGCGGGCACGGAACCGGTTGACGAACTTGACGACCGGGTCGAACGCCGGTCCACCGCCGTGGTCGGTCGCGATGTCGGTGAAGACGAACGAGCCCGACATCAAGACGAGCGAGCCGTACGTGTCCGGAGAACGGTTCGCGGCCGACAGCGAGGCGATCGCGCCGAAGCTCGACCCGAGCAGGCAACGACCGGACCGTTGCGCGACGAGCGGCAGCTCGGCCTCCAGTCGGGGCACGAGCTCGTTGGTGACGAACCGCGAGTGGGCCGTCGAGTTCGCGTACTCCCTGAGCCGGTCGCCGGGATGGAGGAACGCGACGACCGTCTCCGCAACGTCGAGGCGGTGGATGAGGTTGTCGAGGACCACCTTGGCGGACGCGTACTGCAGGAAGTCGGCCCCGTCGTGCACCACGAGCAGGGGGTAGCTGGCCGTCATGGTGAACCTCGCCGGCAGGTACAAGGTCACGTTGCAGTCGCGCTGGAGGGCCTTGCTCGCGATGACGAACTCGGTGAGCTCGCCGGGGCGGGCGTCGGGATCCGGCAGGGTCCATTCCGGTGTCTCGTACCCGTGTGCGAAGCACACCGACGAGCTGCCCATCGGGCTGTGCGAGAGCGCCGGGTTGAGCGGGTCGTTGAAGCGCTCGCGGTGCCCGCCCCGGCTGACCTCGATCTGGTACTCGATCCGAGACCCTTCGGGCAGCTCCAGCACGAGGTACCAGAGGTCGGTCCCCCGCAGCCGGCGCAAAGGCAGCCGGTTGGGAAGGCCGACGATCCGCTGCACCACGTCGACGCCGTCCGCCTCACCGCGGAAGAGGAACGTACATCGCTGACCCTCGACGATCGGGATGGTGTTGCTGGCGATGAACTGGTCCACCGCTGCCGCGTCGACGGGCATCCGCTCCTTGAGCCGGTTGATCGCCAGCCGACCCGACGACGTGGTGGCGGTGGGACTCACTCCGCCTCCTCCGCCAGGGTCAGGATCCGGCCGTCGGCCGAGATCACGCGCGCATCCTGGGGTAGTTCCCCATCCGGTGTCAGGTCAAGCCGGATGCCGTCGTCGAGTACGACACAGCGGGCCGGCGCGAACCGGCGCGACATCGCCGCGAGGCGCATCGGCTCGTCGACGCGAAGCCGTCGCCGAGCGTGCGGGAGCAGCACCGCGCCGCGGATCAGGCCCATGCCGTCGGCATAGATCTCCGGTGGCGCCGGACCCTGGGGTGCACGGTCGTGGAAGAGCACGACCCGCTCCGTCAAAGCCATGGCGCCGGCCGACCATGCGATCACCGCCTGGGACGCGGTCGGTCGTACGTCGAAGAGCCGCAGCAAGCGCAGGAGGACACCGACGTGGCCGCCGGCGACCACGAGCTCCAGCCGCGGCTTCGAGCACCCCGCGGATGCTCGCGCGGTGCTCGGCGATGACGGGCCGCTCGTCGATTCGCTGTGCCTGCGAGAAGTCGGCGTTGAGCTCATGCACCCGGCTCATGTGCCGCTGGTCGATGAGGCGAAGGACCGCGTCGGCGTCACTCAGCGCCGACTCCATCGCTGCCGACTCCTCGTCGGCGCGCCGCGCCAGCGCCGCCATCGCCTGGAGGGCAGCCTCGAGCTGGACGAGGTGCAGCGCTCTCAGCTCCTCGAGCGCCGCTCGGTGGTCGAGCTCGTCCCGCGCGAACTCGCGGTCTCGGTCCTGGACGTCGAGCCATCGGCCGTACAGCGACAAGTTGACGCTCGCCCTCCGAGGAGGGCATCCAGCTCCGCGTCGTCCGGCTCTCGCTCCTGCCATCCGGCGGTAACTGTCGCGAGTGGGGCACCACCGTCGACCGCCACCTGGTCGACGGTCGGTCGTCGCTGGGGGCCCAGGAGGGTCACCTGCACGGAGGGCTCATGCCGCGTGCACGTGGACGGTGCGCCCTACTTCGTCGAGCATGCCGCGTAGCGTGTCGTAGTCGGGGTGGCGCATCCGCACGTACGCGTTCGCCATGTATCCCGCTGCCACGGGCTGCGTCGGGGTGCCCGGATCGGGCAGCCGGGCGTCGATCACCCACTCGCCGTGCCGAGCCTGGATGTCGTCGACCCCTGAGTACCCCGTGATCTGGCCGTCGCGGTCGGGTCTCAGCGCGACGATGCCGGCGGCGAACCGCCGTGACGGCTCGGCCCCCACGCTGTCGTGGACGATCGAGTTCGCCCACTCACGGTAGAGGTCGATGTCGTTGCCTGCCGAGTACAGGTCCCATGCCCCTACGCCTGGGGGACGGCAGCCGATCTCGGAGAACCGCAGGCCCCTCGGTCCGAAGAACCACTCCATGTGTGTCGCACTCGTGCCGATGCCGAGCGCCTCGTTGACCCGAGCGCCCATCTCCCGCAGCTCGGCATAGTCGGCAACGGAGTCGACCCGGTTGGTCGAGACGAACTGCGGCGAGATCCAGCGCGCCCGCATCGCGTCCAAGACGTTGGGGTAGTAGTGCGAGACGAAGTCAAGGGCCGCATGGCCGTTGATCGACAAGGTGTCGTAGAAGCCCTCATGGCCCTCGACGAACTCCTCCACGGCGATCGAGCCGACTCCTTGCCCCCCGAAGAGCGCCAGCGCTTCGTCGAGCCCGGACGTGTCGTCCACCCTCGTGGTGTCCTGGGCGCCCGCTCCGCTGCGAGGCTTGAGGATGAGCGGGTACCCGATCGCGTCTGCGAACGCGTAGACGTCGGCGGCCGAGTCGGCGGCGATCGACGCAGCGGTCGGCACTCCCACCGACCGCAGGGCCTCCTTCATCGAGGGCTTGTCGCGGCACAGCCAGGCGGTACGTACCGAGGTGCCGGGGATCGCGCAGCTCTCGCGTACCTGGGCTGCCGCCATCGTGTGGGCCTCGATCGTGGCCTCCAGCCGGTCGACCCAGACCTTGTCCTGGACCCAGCGGACCGCGTCGGTCATCACAGCGACGTCGACGACCGACGACACCTGGTGGTAGTGCGTCATCCAGCTCTTGAGCTGGTCGTCCATGGCATCGAGCGGGTACTCACCGATGCCGATGACCGTGGCACCCGACTCCGCCAGCCCACGCACGAACTGGCGCTGGTTGGAGGGGAAGAACGGTTCCACGAAGATGACGTTCACTCGCCGCATGGTAGCCGGGCCGGCCCACGGCGGCACCCGGGCCGGGTGCGCACGCAGCCCGTGCGCCGGCCGAAGGCCGCTCCGACACGAAGGGGTAGCCTGCCTGGCCATGGTGGTCGCAGCCTTTGTCGCACCCTTCCTCATGGAAGCCACGACCCGTTTCGTGGCCTCGGCGGCTCAGCTGCCCGACGTACGCCTCGGACTCATCACGACCGAGCCGTCCTCGCAGCTGCCCCCGATCCTGCGTGAGCACCTCGCGGGCCACTGGCGAGTCGACGACGCGCTCGACCCTCGGCAGATCGCCGAAGCGGTCAACGGCCTCAGCGGGCAGCTCGGCCAGGTGGAGTGTCTCGTGGCTGCTCTGGAACAGCTTCAGGTGCCGTTGGCCCAGGTCAGAGAGGCGCTCGGCATTCCCGGCATGGACACCCGGACGGCTGTCAACGTCCGCGACAAGGCCCGGATGAAGACCGTCCTCCGCGAGGCCGGCATCCCCTGCGCGCGGCACCAGCTGGTCAGGAGTGCCGACGAGGCGCTCGGCTTCGCCCACGAGGTCGGCTTCCCGCTCGTAGCCAAGCCGCCGGCCGGCGCCGGAGCGCAGGCGACCTACCGGCTGGACGCGCCTGACGCCCTGCGGGCATGGCTGGACGGCATCGCCCCCAACCCGGACGATCCCGGGCTGCTGGAGGAGTTCCTGACGGGTGAGGAGCACACGTTCGACAGCATCACCGTCGGCGGCGAGACGGTCTGGGCGTCGATTGCCGACTACCTGCCGCCACCCGCTCGACGTGCTCCGCAACCCGTGGGTGCAGTGGACGGTACTGCTTCCGCGTGACATCAGCGGACCGGAGTACGCCGGCATCCGCGAGATCGGGCCGCAGGCGCTCGATGCGCTCGGGGTGCGTGACGCGCTGACCCATATGGAATGGTTCCGCCGCCCGGACGGGTCGGTGGCGATCTCCGAGGTCGCGGCGCGGCCGCCGGGGGCGCAGATCACCTCGATGCTCGGATACGTGCACGACGTGGACTTCCACCGGGTCTGGGCGGAGCTCGTCATCCTCGGCCGGTTCACGCCGCCTGAGCGACGGTACGCAGCGGGGACGGCCTATCTGCGCGGGCAGGGCCGGGGACGGGTCGGCGCCGTCCACGGAGTCGACGACGTGCAGCGCGACATCGGGCGCCTCGTCGTGGAGGCGCGGCTCCCAGAAGTCGGGCAGTCGGCGTCGTCGAGCTACGAAGGAGAGGGCTACGTCATGGTCCGCGATCCCGACACCGACGCCGTTCGCCACGCCCTGCAGCGGATCATCACAGGGATCCGGGTCGAGCTGGTGGAGGTGCAGTGAACATCGTCATGCTCTCGCCGGGGTTCCCCCAGGAGATGAGCTACTTCACCCGCGCGCTGGCAGCCGTCGGCGCCACCGTCATCGGCGTCGGCGACCAGCCTCGGGAGGCGTTGCCCGAGGCGGCCCGGCCAGGCTCTCAGCCACTACGAGCACGTCTCGCTGGCTGACGAGGAAGGCGTCCTGGCAGCCCTGCGAGGGCTGTCGCAGTACGCGAGCATCGACCAGGTCGAGTGCCTCTGGGAGCCGTACATGATCCTCGCGGGTCGCATCCGCGAGGCGCTCGGTCTGCCAGGCATGACGGTCGCGGAGACGATGCCGTTCCGCGACAAGGAGCAGATGAAGCTGATGCTCGACTCCGCCGGCATCCGGACGCCGGATCATGCGCGCTGTTCGTCGCTCGCCGAGGTGTGGCACGCGGCCGAGCAGATCGGCTACCCGCTGATCGTCAAGCCGATCACGGGCGCGGGCTCCGCTGACACCTACCGGGTCGACTCGACCGAGGAGCTGAGCACGGTCCTCTCGCTCATCCGGCACGTGTCCGAGGTCAGCGTGGAGGAGTTCGTCGAGGCCGAGGAGTTCACGTACGACACGGTCTGCGCGAAGGGCGAGATCCTGTTCGAGAACATCTGCTGGTACCGCCCCCGGCCGCTGCAGGCAAGGTCCCACGAGTGGATCAGCCCGATGACCGTGGCCCTGCGCGACCTCGACGACCCCGGCCTCGCCGACGGCCGCCAGATGGGAAGACAGACGCTTGCCGCGCTCGGTTTCCAGTCGGGTTTCACGCACATGGAGTGGTACCGCAAGGCCGACGGCGAGGTCGTGTTCGGAGAGATCGGAGCACGCCCGCCGGGGGGCCGCACCGTCGACGTGATGAACTTCGCCACCGACGGTGACCTGTTCCTCGCGTGGGCGGAGGCAGTCGTCCACGGCAAGTGTCTCCCAAGCCCTGGAGCGCAGGTACAACGCCGCGAGCATCTTCAAGCGCGCGGAGGGTTCCGGCTACATCGAACGCATCGACGGGTTGGACCACCTGCTGACCGAGCACGGCGACGCGATCGCGGCGCTCGAGCTGCTCCCCGTCGGGGCGCATCGTCGCGACTGGCGGGCCACGTTGATCTCGGACGGGATGATCATCGTCCGCCACCCCGATCTCGTCGAGCTGATCCGGATCGCTGACCGGTTCGCCTCCGAGGTACGGATGTACGCCAGGTGAGCAGCGACGACACCGCCGCACTGCGCGCGGCCTTGGCTCGGGTCCTGCCGTCGGTCCGCAGCGATCTCGAGCGGCTGGTCCGGATCCGGTCGGTCTCGGCGGACCCTGCGGCCGCCGACGAGGTCAGTGAGAGCGCCGATCTCGTCGCCCGGCTGCTCCGCGATGCCGGCCTGGCCGACGTCGAGGTGGTGTCGGTCGCAGGCGGCCAGCCCGCCGTCATCGCCCACCGGCCGGGACCACCAGGCGCACCCACCGTCTTGCTCTATGCCCACCACGACGTCCAGCCCGAGGGCGACCGAACCGCCTGGGACTCCGACCCGTTCGAGCCGCAGGAGCGAGACGGACGGCTCTACGGACGTGGCGCAGCCGACGACAAGGCCGGGATCGCGCTCCATCTGGCCGTGCTGCGGGTGCTCGGCGACGACCTGGGCGTCGGAGTCACCGTGATCATCGAGGGCGAGGAGGAGACGGGGTCGCCGACCCTGCCGGCCTTCCTCGACCGCTACCGTGAGCGGCTGGCCTCCGACGTCATCGTCTTGGCGGACTCCATGAACTGGCGGATCGGAGTTCCCGCCCTCACGACGTCGCTGCGGGGCGGCGTCGGCGTCACAGTCGAGGTGTCGACGCTCGATCACGCCGTCCACAACGGTCTGTACGGAGGCCCTGTACCGGACGCCCTCACGGCCCTGTCCCGGCTGATCGCGACTCTGCACGACGAGGTCGGCGACGTTGCGGTCGACGGTCTGTCGCGAGGTACGTCGGACCCGCTGGATCTCACCGAGGAGCAGTTCCGTGCCGACGCGGGGATGTTGGACGGCGTGGCACCTGCTCGGGACCGGAACCCTCACATCGAGGTTGTGGACCGGTCCAGCGATCAGCGTCATCGGCATCGACGCCCCGGCCGTCGACTCGGCCTCGATGATGCTCGTCCCCCGGGCCCGCGCGAAGCTGACCCTGCGCATCGGACCCGGCGACGACGCCGAGGCCGCCGGGTGCCGCGCTCGTCGCCCATCTCGAGTCCCACGCTCCGTGGGGCGCCAAGGTCACGGCGACGGCGGCCCGACCCGTGCACCCCTTCGCGGCGACCACATCAGGCCCCGCCTACGCAGCGGCCAGGGCTGCGTTCGCCGAGGCCTGGGGGGCCCCTCCCGTCGAGGTCGGCGTCGGCGGGTCGATCAACTTCATCTCCGGCTTCGCGGAGGCGTTTCCCGACGCAGAGATCCTCATCACGGGCGTGGAGGATCCCGACACACGCGCACACGGCGCCAACGAGAGCCTGCACCTGGCCGACTTCGAACGAGCCTGCCTCGCCGAGGTGTTGTTGCTTGCCGAGCTTGCCGCCGACGCAGCGCCCTAGCGTTGGGCGTCGCGACGCCCAACGGATGAGGCGTGCCAGGTCCGAGGATCAGTACCCGTGCCCTCAGTCTCGCTGTCGCGTTGCTCAGACTGGGCCGACGGGCCCGATGCGGGACTGCGCTCGACAAGCGGTCGGTCCTCGTCCCGCTCCGGCCAGCCGTCAGCAGACCTCGTCGAGGTACAGCGGCAGCATCCGGCACCACGTCGGCCACTCGTGGTCCCACTCGCCGCCCCAGGGATCCACCCGGTTCGGCACCCCCTTGCGGCCGAGGGCATCACCCACCAGCCACGACTCCCCGATGTCTTCCCAGGCGCCCTGCCCCGAGGCGATGATCGCGAACCGCTGCCGCAGCGCTGTCCAGCTGAGGACCCTCGAGTCCGGGAAGGAAGTGGACGGGCGAGGAGAAGTACAGGTCCTCATTCGACCTGCCCGTCGAAGAACCGCTCGACTTTGTACGTACCGCTCATGCAGATGGCTGTACGGAAGGCGTGCGGGTACCGACACATCATCGCGAGCGCGTTGAACGCGCCGATAGAGGCACCGGCTGTGACGATCGGCATCTCGGCGCCGAGGTCGGCGTGGATCGCCGGGACGACCTCGTTGATCACGCATTGGTGGAACTGGTTGAGGAGCCACATCCGGTACTCCAGCGACCCCGACTTGGCCACCATCGCCTGGCCGGCCACGCTGTCGCAGGAGTACAGCTTGACCCGACCGGCTTCGACCAGCTCCTCGCACGCGGCTACCAGGTTGTTGCGCTCGATCTCCTCTGCGTCACCGCCTGCCGTCGGGAAGACGAGAACAGGCGTGCCGTAGTGGCCCCACCGGGCGACACCGATCTCCTGTTGCATCCGGTGGGAGAACCACTGTTCGGTCAGCTTCATGTTCGCCTGGCTCCTGCCGGTACGCCGCCCATCGGTGTGCTAGGGCAGTCTGCAGCAATTCCGCCGAGTCGGCCAACCGGCTCGTGCAGCCGTCTCGATCGCCGAGTCAGTCGCGGCTCGCTGCCAGGAGGCTGTCGAGCAGGTCACGTGTATGCGGTTCGTCCAGGACCTCGCCGATCCATGCCTCGGAGTCCGCGCGCTGCGGCGACCTCGCGTTGGGCTCCAGCCAGTCGCAGGCGGCGGCCTCGGTGACGTGCCCCAGCACGCGCGATGAGCATCGAGAAGTGTCCGCGCCGGCTCACCGATGCCGGTCCGCCGGCACTGCGCGTACGCGTCGACCAGCGCGCGCGCCCGGCCAGGATCCGAACGACCGAACTCGAAGAGGACGCAGCCGAGCTCCTGACTGGGATCCGCCGGCCCGCTGTTCTCCCAGTCGATCACGCACACGCCACCATCGGTGGTCGGCAAGACGTTGTCGGCCCAGAGGTCGCGGTGACAGATCCGGCTCGCCTGGGATGGCTCGATCCACGACTCCAGCGCGACCAGCTCATCGCGCAGCTCGGCCAACCGGCCGGCAAACGGCGCCCCCGCTTCCGCGAGCTGCCCGACCAGCTCGTCCCAGCGGTCCGCACCCACCGGCTCGACGTACCACGGGTCCAACGGGCCGAGGTCAGTGGCTGGGACGTGGTGCATGGCGGCCACGACAGCGCCCACCAACGCCGGGTCCAGACCGAGATCGCGCGGAAGCAGGTCCACCCACTCGTACACCCTGACCTCGCTGTCGCCGCATGTCCCGAACACGTCGCCTTCGGTCGTGCGCCGCACCTGCGGAGTCGGCACGCCGGTCAGGTAGGCCCACTCCTGGAACTCGGTCGCCACGCGCACCTCGTCTTCGCGGGGCCGTTCGAACGGCACTTTCACCGCCCAGCTGCCGTCGGAGGTGTCGAGCCGCCAGACGACCCCCTGCTTGCCCCGCGCTACCGGTCCCTCCGACAGCCGCGCCGCCCGCCCGAGCCCGAATCGCCGGGCGATGTCCATGCCATCCACCTGTCCACTCCAGCACACCGGCCAGCCGCGAGGCCAGAGCTACCAGACGCGCAAAAAAGCCCGGCCGTCCGATGAGGGCCGTCATTGGATCAGCGGCCGCGGGTCGAAGACGGCCCGGATGGATGCGATCTTGCCGTTCTCGACGTGGGACCAGTTCGCCGTCAGACACGGCGGCGCCAGCTCGGTGTGCAGCTCGAACAGCGTCACCACATCCGGGCCGTCCACGAGCCGCTTGAGCACGACGATGTCCGTCACCGACGAGCCATGCCTTGCAGGCCGGTGATGCACTCATCGGCGCCGTCGGCCTGACCAAGGGGGCCGCGGAACGTCACGTCATCGGACAGCACGGAGCGCAGGGTGTCGAAGTCCTGCTCCTTCCAGGACCGGAAGTACGTCTCGGCCAGCGAGCGTGGATCAGGCACGATGACATCCCTTCGTGGACGGGAGAGCGAGTTCGGGCGTGCGGCTGCCCCTGTCTCGCTCGGAACCTCGACGAGTCTAGAGGGGCTGAGCGAGCCGACCGGTCTGCTGACAAGATGGAGTCGTGGACGCACGTCAGCTTGAGAAGATCCGGTCCGGCCATGGCTTCTTCGCAGCCCTGGACCAAAGCGGTGGGAGCACACCCAAGGCGTTGGCCGAGTACGGCATAGCCGAGAGCCGCTACAGCTCCGAAGAGGAGATGTTCGACCTCGTCCACGCGATGCGGGCCCGCCTGGTCACCAACGCCGCCTTCGACGGATCGCGCATCCTGGGGGCGATCTTGTTCGAACAGACGATGGAGCGGGAGATGCAGGGCGTTCCCACGGCGCAGTACCTGTGGGACGACAAGCAGGTAGTCCCGTTCCTGAAGGTGGACAAGGGCCTCGCCGACGAGCAGCACGGTGTCCAGCTCATGAAGCCGATCGACGGGCTCGACGAGCTGCTCGAGCGGGCGAACCGGCACCACGTCTTCGGCACGAAGATGCGGTCGGTGGTCAAGGACGCCGACACCGGCGGCGTGACCGCCATCGTCGACCAGCAGTTCGACTTCGGCTCGAGGATCTCCGCAGCCGGCCTCGTCCCCATCCTCGAGCCCGAGGTCAGCATCGACAGCCCGCACAAGGACGCAGCCGAGGTCCTCCTCCGCGATGCCATCGAGGCCCACGTACAAGGGCTCCCCGACGACGCCGTGATCATGCTGAAGCTGACGATCCCGACACAGCCGGGCGCTGTACGCCGACCTCGCCGCCGATCCGCGCGTCCTGCAGGGTGCTTGCCCTGTCCGGCGGCTACAGCCGCGACGAGGCCTGCGCGCTGCTGGCCAAGGATCCGAGCATGATCGCGAGCTTCTCGCGTGCGCTGCTGGAGGGGCTGTCCGACGACATGACCGACGACGAGTTCACGGCCCGGTTGGACTCCTCGATCCAGCAGATCTACCAAGCGTCAGTGACCGATGCGGCCACCAGCTGAGGCCTCGGCAAGACCCGCCAGGGAGCAGAGACCAACAGACGTTCTCAAGCCAATCGGAGGCACAATGTCGCCCACCCGGATGAACACCGGCGTCACCGGCAACCTCATCTCCGGCGCCATCGCCGGGATCATCTATGTGGTGATCGCGTTGATCACTGGTGAAAGCTTGGCTGGCGCCATCGCTGTCGGCGTGGTCGTCGCCCTGATCACCTTCGTGATCGCTTTCGTGATCAGTCGAGTGATCGCGTCCTCGCGCAACCGGGGTAGATGAGTACAGAGCCGTGCGCGGGCGGACGACCGCCATGGCCGCGGCGCGACCACCGGGTGCGGGTCGCTGCGCTGATGTCAGCGGCCGACGCGGTAGCGGATGTGCGTGGCGTGTGGCGAGTGGATGACCTCGACCGGTACCAGACCCGGGTCCTCGACGCCGTCGAATAGCCGCTCGCCGCGACCGAGCAGGACGGGCGCGACGTCCAGCATGATCTCGTCGATGGCGCCGGCCGCGAACGCCTGGCGTACCGTCGACGCACCACCGGCGATCCTGATGTCGCCGTCGCCCGCGACAGCCTTCGCCTGCTCGAGAGCCGCGTCGAAGCCTTCCGTGACGAAGTGGAAGGTCGTCTCGCCCTCCATGGGTATGGGGTCGTGCGGGTAGTGGGTGAGCACGAACACCGGTGCGTGGTACGGCGGATCGTCGCCCCACCAGCCACGCCAGTCCGAGTCCCACTCGCCGCGGATCGGACCGAACATGTTGCGGCCCATGATGACCGCACCGCTCGGGATCATCAGCTCGTCGCACGGGCCGGCGTCGGCCTCGTGGCCGGGCCCATCGGCGTCGGATGTGCCACTGATGCAGCGTGAGACCGCCTACTCCAATCGGGTCCTCCGGACTCTGGTTGGGTCCGGCGATGTAACCGTCGAGCGAGATGGACAGTTGACAGATGACTCGGGTCATGGGGGCTCAGACTCTCCGGTTGGTCGATAATCATCGGGCTTGCAGCTTCGTGACCGGATTGCGGCCGATCGAGCCGCGGCACATCAGTCGGTCCGGTCGATGAAGGCGAGGGCCGTCGCCGCGAAGAGCGGCGATGCGAAGATGTTGTAGTGGGTGACGCCGGGCAAGATGGCAAGGGCGTGGCCGCCCTTCGGTCGGTTCTCTCCCATCCATCCGCCGTCGCGCAACCCGCCGTCCAGCAGCTTGAAGACCTCGACGTAGTGACTCGGCGGCGCCATGTCGGCATCAGCGGCGACGACCAGCGTCGGCATCTGGAGGCTGCGCACATCCTCGGTGAAGTCGAAGTCCTCTGCCATCGACTCACCCAACTTGTCGAGCAGCCGGGGAAAGTCCTCGGGTCGGGGAGCGACCCGCTGGTAGAGCTCGTACATCGGCGTTTGCTTCATGAACTCCGCGGCGGCTGCGTTCACCTGGGCCTGCTGCGCGCGAATATCCGGGTAGATCGCGTCGGGCCGGACGTTGGCCGATACGACGACGAGCCTGCGGACCTTGGCCGGGTACCTCGCCGCAGTCTGGAGTGCGACGCCGCCGCCGAGGGAGTACCCGACCACGTCGGGCCGGTCGAGCGCAAGGTGGTCTATCAACGCCGCGATGTCGTCAGCCATGAGCTTGACGTCGATCGGTCGATCGATGTCCGCGGTTCGGCCGTGGCCCTGGAGGTCGACCGCGATCACCTGATGCCTTTCGGCCAAGGCAGGAATGACCGGCCCGAACATCTCACCGGACCCCAGGCCGCCGTGCAGCAAGATCATCGGTCGGCCGTCCCCGTGTGTCTCGACATAGAGGTTGATTCCGTTCACCTCGGCGTACTGGCCGGTTCCGCTGGAGTCGCTGGTCCATTCGGTCGTCGTCACGGGGTTACTCCTCGCGTCGTTGCGGGTTGCCTCGGTGTGCAGTGAGATCAGACCCGGCGTGCCGTCAGGACTCATCGGATGTCCGGCAAACGTCGGAGCGCGCATCCTGGCTCCCTCTCCAGACGCAGAACGCCAAAGGGGCACGGTGCCAATGACCAGCAAAGTCCCTCCCGAGAGAGCGAGGAAGTCCACCAAGACCTGCGTAGTTCGCAAGGGCATTCCACGCACGTGGCTAGCGCGCCCCGCTGGACCGACTCGAGCAGACCAGCTCATGAGATGAGCAGCTCCTGTCGCCTCTCACGCGGGCCCAGCGTCGTGGCAGACGTTCCCCGTCGGACGAACTCACCCCCTTTCGGCCATCGCGTCAGGAACTGGTCACCTGTCGCGCTCTCGTAGCGAACGAAACTGACATCGTCGACGCCGACCGCGAAGAGGTGGAACTCCCCCGGGATCGGGCGCCAGCCAAGGCTGTCGGCCACGGCAGCGGCATAGCGGGCTTGGACGCCCGGATCGGTCTCCTCTCGAACGGACCCGCGCACCTTGAACTCACCCTCGGCGCCGTCGCGCCCGGTGACGACGCTGTGCACCAGCACGCGGGGATCGCGGATGAGGTCCTTCGCCTTGGCCGAGCCCAGCAACATGGACAGCCACAGTTCACCGTCCAACACGAAGGGCTCGACGGGGCTGACGCGCGGGGTGCCGTCGCGGCGAATCGTGGCCACCAGCACGACCCCCGGCCCCAGCAACTTCTCACGGCCAAGGTCGCCAAGGTGGGGCTGCTTGTCCTCGAGGTCAGCCCAGCGCATCGCTCCTCCTTCGGTTCGATCTCCTCCTCTCTACACGCGACCGCCGACAAGCAGGACCGCCCAGGGAGAGCTCGTCAGCCCGGCGGCTGACCGAGGTGGTTGGTTCAGCCATCGCGAGCTGTCGTCCGTACGACGCTCCCTTGCCCGGCCACCGCAGCCGTTCGCCCCTGGCATGTGCGCCTCAATCTGCGACCTGACTCTCTGCGGCGTGGCGGGCGCCCTCAGCGAAGAAGGCCAGCACGTGCTCGGAGCTTGGGAGGTCGCGCATCAGTCGGTACGCGCCGAAGTCGGCATTCCAGAACGTCCCGACGCGAGCTCTCCACGGGCCCACGTACGCATAGGGTTCGGAAATGCCGGCGTCTCCTGGCGAAACGCCGTAGTTGACGTCGCCTACCGTGATGCCGACGTCGAAGTGCTCGGGCCACAGCACCGGCTCCTCGTCGACCGCGAACGACCGCATGGCCGCGTCGCCGCGAGCGAACGCCGACAAGATCACGCCGGCTGCCTCCACGTCGACGTCCACAGCCTCGTCGATACCGATCGTCGGCCCTTGCGCGTACACGTCACGGAGGTTGCGCGGCTCGACCCCCGCGCGTGTCGCCAGGCCCGCGATGGTGCCCTGGAGTGGAAGGCGCCCCGCAGGCGCAACCAGTGCGTCGGCTTCGACCAGGAGGTCCGGCTCGGCCACGGTCGCAAACCCGGTAGCTGTCACCCGCAGCCGGATGTCGCCGCTGCGGGCGTACTGGGGGCCGGCGAGCAGGAGTTCCGCCAGGCCGTGCAGGCTCCGGCGGGTCGACTCGAGCGTGCTCGTCTCCATCGCAGTCTCCTTTGCAGCGCGTGGGCAGCATTCTGCACCGAGGGTCAGTGTCCTCCTGTCCCGAGTGTCGGAATGCCCCAGCACCTCGTTGCGTCCCTCAGTACCCGCTGGAGCTCGGCCAGCCGTTAGCGCCGAGGTACCAGACGGCCGAGGTCAGCACGACGACGGCAAGGACTGCGAAGAGCACGCCACCGGCCAAGGGGAGGAACCATCCCGGTGCGCGTCTCGACCGGACCGCGACCACCTTCACCACCACGGCACCGAAGAAGACACAGCCCAGCACGCCGTGCACGACGGTCCGCGCCCCCACCTTCGCGCCATCCGCCAGGGTCCCGCTCTCCAGGCCGAGGGCCCACAAGCAGTGGTAGGCGACGAACACGGCCAGCACGATGGCGATCGTCCCCGAGATGCGGTGCGCCCGGCCCAACCAGGGCGGCGCACTGATCCCGAGCTTGCCGTACATCCACAGCGCGCCCACGAGCTGCAGCACCACGAGCACCCCGACCACTGTCGTGACCGCGACTTTCATCTCGATCACGGTGCCGAAGCCGAGCGTGGTAGTGCCTTGCGTCGTCGGGTCGTGCGCCTTCCCGAAGACTCCGAGGACGAGCGCGACGACCGCGCCGGCCCCGAACGCCGTCAGCGGGATGGTCATGCTCTTTTCGGCTGCGGTGTCCGCCATTGGTTCAGGATGCCCCGAGCATTCCTGATAGGGGAAGCCCCAACGTCCTCCAGTTTCGCCCGGACCGACGTCGCGCAGTTCGTCGCCGTGTCCAGCCCACAGCCGCCAGACGAGCCATCGGCAGAGGTGCCGCACAGACGTCCGATCAGCGCACTGCGCGGCCCCAACAGACGGACCGACATCCCCAGCACGCACCGCTTCTGGCCGCGCTGCTCGATCGGCCGTCTGGCGTCGCGGTACTGCCGGATCCAGCCCCGACGTGAACCGGAGGTAGCCCCCCGGCTCTAGGCCTGCGACTGGGTGATGTTGACCATCCACGGGATGCCGAACCTGTCCTCGCACATGCCGAACTCGTCGCCCCACATCTGCTTCTCGAGGGGGACAGAGACGGTGCCGCCGTCGGACAGCTTCTCCCAGTACCCACGCAGCTCGTCCGCATCGTCACCGCTGAGGCTGACAGTGATGTTGTTGCCCACCGTACGGTCCATCCCGGGCGGTGTGTCGGCTGCCATCAAGGTAAAGCCGCCATCGGTCTCGAGCATCCCGTGCATGATCAGGTCGGCCCCCGCGGGATCGGGAGCTCCGAACTCACCGAAGGTGCTAAGCGACAAGGTGCCCCCGAAGACCTCACGGTAGAACTCCATGGCCTGGCGGGCGTTGTCGGTGAAGCCGACGTAGGGGTTGAGACGACTGGACACGGGCGCTCCTTGCTCGAATGGTTACTGTTTCGCGCAGACTAGCGGCGGCCACCGACAGGGAGAAGACTGCGGACCAATCGCCCTCGCCCAACCGCCGTGAGTACCCGCACGACGTGCGCCGGTACCGCTGAGTGCGGTGGTCGACTCGCGCGCCCGAAGATTGCGCGAGTCGCGCGTTTGTCGCCATGCTGCTGCCTTCACGTCCACATTCCGACCACACATCACGACCACGACGTCGCGGCGAGCGTTCCGGGAGTGCCCATCGCAAACAGAGAGTCCGAAGGCTCGGACACCCAAGAACTCGTGCTGACAAGGGCTTCCTGCTGCGTATCACGACAGCAACCGCCTTCGGCGAGGGCCTGGACGGATACGACCTCGGTGTCATCAGCGTCGTGCTGCCGCTCATCACCAGCGAGTTCGGCCTGTCGGCTGTGCAGGAGGGCCTGATCGGCGCTGCATCCTTGGCCGGGCATCTTCTTCGGCGGCCCGATCTTCGGATACCTGACCGACCGGTTCGGACGTCGCAAGATCTTCGTTTTCGACCTGATCGCGTTCGTCATCCTCGGCGCTATGCAAGGCGTCGTGGGCAACAACGCGGAGCTGCTTGTCCTGCGGTTCCTGCTCGGGCTGGCAATCGGGGCCGAGTACGCGATCGGCCAGACGATGCTCGCGGAGTTCGTCCCCAGCTCGGGACGCGGGACGCGGCTCGCCAGCCTGCAGGCCTCCTGGTACGGCGGATTCCTGCTCGCGGTCATCATCGCGTTCACCCTCGACGGCCTCGGCCTCGACTGGCGGTGGATCCTGGCCACCGGAGCCATTCCCGGCCTCGGCACCCTGCTGCTTCGGCAAGGACTCCCCGAGTCGCCGCGCTGGCTGGTCAGCGTCGGCCGAGACGACGAGGCCCGCGAGATCGTCGACGAGCATCTCGGCTCGAGCTACTACAGCGACGAGGACCTCGACGAGGAGTCGGAGGACACTGCGCGGTTCCGCGATCTGTTCGCCAAAGACAAGTGGCGCAGCACCGCCTTCGCGTCGATCTTCTTCACCTGCCTCGTCGCGCCCTACTTCGCCATCTTCACGTTCGCCCCGCAAGTGTTCGCCGCGCTCGGCCTGACGGACCCGAAGGCGAGCATCATCGGGTCCAACTCGGTCGCGTTCCTCGGCGCCCTGGCGGGAATGCTCGTGATCGAGCGGGTCGGGCGCCGGCCGTTGTTGCTCACGTCGTTCGTCGTGATGGTGGTGACGCTCGCCCTGATCGGTGGCTGGGGTAACGCTCCCTCGCTACTGCTCGTCGCCTCCTTCGTGGCGTTCGCCTTCTTCAACGCGATCTCCGGCGACCTCACCGGCGTCTACCCTGCCGAGATCTTCCCCTCAGAGCTTCGCGGCAGCGGGACGGGGTTCGCGGCCGCGATGAGTCGCGTCGGGGCGGCCGGTGGGACGTTCCTGCTGCCGGTCGGCATCGCCCACCTCGGTATCGGTCCGACGGTTCTGATCGCGGCGGGCATCTGCATGGTAGGGCTCGTCGTGACCTATCTCTGGGCTCCGGAGACCACTGACCTGAGCCTCACGAAGTCGGAGAGTGCCACACCGCCCAGGAGCTGACGACACCAGCGACATACGATGAACTCTGGGCTGACGTCGGGGTTTGCGACGCATCGCCGGGTCCGACCGTTCTCGACATTCGCGCAAGGCCATCAGCGATGGGTGACGATGCCTCGGGCAGGCCAGCTCCGCTGCACCCCGAGCGCCGTCATCTCGCCCGAGCTGGCCGGCCCGATCTGCAGTCCCGGGTCGCGGCCGGTCGTGCACGCTCGTAGACACGCTGCCGAATGGCACTCAGCACGAGATCTTCGGCACCCCGGATCCCCGTCGAAATGAAGATCGCGCCCGGGTTCACAATGGAGACCAGCCCGGCGATGACATAACCCACGTGACGACCCGCCGACCGCAGCATTGCGGTTGTCGTTGGATCGTCCAGCTGCGCGGCCTCGCCGATCAGTCCGAGAGTCAGTGTCGAATGTTCACGCATCATGGCTGCGAGTACAGGGCTTTGGCCTTCTCGTGCGAGGGCTTCAGCTCCGCGTATGAGTGCGGGTGCCGAGACGACCGCCTCCAGGCACCCCTTATTGCCGCAGGCGCATGGCGTCTCATCCGCCGGGTCTATGCAGACGTGTCCAATATCGCCTGCGTATCCGTCGACCCCACGCGCCAAGGTCCCGCTGACAATGAGGCCGCATCCGACACCACTACTCACCTTGACGACCGCGTAGGTGCCATGCTTCGAGGCTGGGCCCCCTCGAGCCCCCTCCGCGATAGCCAGCACGTTCACGTCGTTCTCAACGTAGGTGGGAACACCGAAGCGATGACCGAAGTACTGGCTGATTGACACGCCCGTCCACTGCGGCATCGTCGGCGGGGTGTCCGAAACCCGCCCCACGTCGTCGATGTCCGCGGCGATCGACACTCCTATGGCCCGAAGGGTGGCGTTCGCCCGTCCGTATTTCTGATGCCAGCGCGGCGCCGATCGCCCGCAGGGTTGCGATCGGGTGCGACAAAGGATCACTCTCAATACTTCGACGGGTAGCGACCGTCCCATCGAGCTGAATGAGCACCAACGAGACCCCGCTAGCGTCAATGTCCACACCTGCGACCAGTCCGAAGTCTGAGCCACCCAGGTAGAGCCACGACCCACGGCGGCCGCCGGTCGAGAGTGGAGCGGGTTCCTCCCGCGCAATCCGCTTCGAGAGCAGCTGACCTACCTCAGGTGACAGCCGTGAGCGACTGACATCGAGGCGTTGGGCCAAATCTGCGCGGGGTAGTGGTCCACGCGTAAGGAGCTCCGACACCACCCGGCGCTGGAGCGTGGAGAGGTGGACCGATGAGACCGTCAGTTGCCACAGTTGCGATCTGTCACAGTGTGACGTATGTTGTTCTAGACATGGACATAAGTTTCTCATAGCGTCGGGAAGGACAGCAAGGCCACCCGCGCAAGGAGAAAAACCCCCATGAGACTCGGCTTTTACACCGACTACACCCCAGAGATCGCGCGATTCGCTGAGACCACCGGGTTCCATTCCATGGAGTTGTCAGCTTGGCCGCAGTCAGCTCTCAATGCCGACGAAATAACCGATGCTCGCATCAAAGAGATCCGCACGGATCTCGACTCGCAGGGATATTCAAATCTCCGCGCTGGGCTATTACCCGAACTACCTCGCAGCCGATAAGCAAGAGGCGACCGAGTACAGGCGCTACCTCCGCAAGGTGCTGCAGCTCGCCCACCGCATGGAGGTACCAGCAGTCTGCACCTTTGCCGGGCAGACACCCGGGCGAGCCGTCGAGGACTGCCTGCAGCCCTTCGCAACGATCTTCACCGAGTTCTGCGCAGAGGCAGAGGACCTCGACATCCGCATCGGGATCGAGAACTGCCCGATGCTTGATCATAAGACCCGCACCGGCGAGAACATGGCCTACAGCCCCGAGATCTGGGCGGCCATGTTCGAGGCGGTGCCCTCTCGAGCACTCGGACTCGAAATCGACCCATCGCATCTGGTGTACCTGGGCATTGACTACATCCAAGCCATCCAGGACTTCGGAGACCGCATCGTGCATTTTCATGCCAAGGACATTGACATCGACGAGCGTAAACGCGCCACCTTGGGCTTCTACGGTCAGGCCTTCGGAAAGTTGGGCGGCTTCGGTAATGGTTGGTGGCGCTTCCGTGCCCCGGGGTGGGGCGTAGTCGACTGGTACCGAGTCATCACTGCCCTGACTGATGCAGGCTACGAGGGCAACCTGGACATCGAGCACGAGGATGAGGTCTTCGCCGCGTCCGCTCTGTCGAAGATCGAAGGCGAGGCCGACATCGTCGAGATGCTGGGCAAGGAGCCGAACGCCCTCGTACTCGGGTACCGCTTCCTTGAGCCGCTGATGCCCTTAGATGCCACGCAGTTGTTGCCCCACTAGTGCAAGAACGCCGCTAGGGCCCTCTGTAACAAGTCACCGACTCAGTGAGGTTAACCGTGAGAAGAATGAGACGAGTCATCGCCATTGCGGTCTGTGGCGCTGTTGCGGCCACCGGCCTCGCTGCCTGTGGCAGCAGATGCGAAGAACGGCGCAAGCCTCAGCACCAGTTCGGGCGTGCCCGACAAGCCAGCCAACTAAACCCAAGCGCCTCGTCATCCGTATCTGGAGCGGTGACGAGCAAAAGGTGTACGCCCAGACGGCCGGGAAGGCTTTCACAGCAGCGACCGGTATCCCCATCGTGTGGGACACGACGGATGAGGCGGTGAGCTACGCAAAGCTCAACCAACAGATCTCTTCAGGACAGACGCCCAGCGATGATGCCAGCTTCAATGCACAGCAGCGTGCGTACACCGACGCCGCGCGTGGCTGGACCATCCCGATCAATCCTGCGCTCGCGCCAAACATGGCCAAGGTCACGGCCGACACCGCCCGGCCAGCCGATACGAGTGGGAATGCCTGGCCGTACCTCAACCCCTACACCTTGTCGGTACCCTTCATCGTCCGAACAGACAAGATCAACCCCGATCAGGTACAGACCTGGGATGACCTGTTCAAACCAGACCTGAGGCAGAGCATCGCGATCGACTCGATCTACTCCAGTACGGCATTCGGGTTCGCCGAGTCTCTAGGCGTGGATCCGGCCAAGAATCGCACCAGCCAGCATGGACCCCGTTTGGAGTCACATCTCCGGTCTCAGGCCGAACTTGGCCCAATTAGGCTCTAACGCCGATGTCGTCACTGCTCTGACAAACGGCTCTGTCAAGGTAGCCATCAGCAACACAGGATCCGGAATCGCTGCCAAGGCCGCAGGAGCACCGATCAAGATGGTCGCCCCCAAGGACGGGCTCTATGTCGTGGGTGATTCCTACTACATCCACAAGGGAATCCCCGCGGCCAACGCCTACTACGCTCAGGTGTTCGCCAATTACATCCTCGACCCGAAGGTGCAGTCCGCGGTGGCGGACAAGCTAGGCTTCGTACCCGGTCAATCCCCAAGCCAAGGTTCCGTCTTACATGAGCGCCAACCCCTCTGTGTTCCCTCGCTCGCCAGCCGATCTGAAGGCTGACAACGCGATTCTGGCCCCCATTCCACTCATGGCCAAGAACGACGAGGCCTGGCAAAAGGCGTTCGAAGATGCCATCGGCCAATAGGAGTGGATCCGTCATGGCTGCCGACTCGAAGGCATACCCAGGCCCAGCCCGACCGGCGATCCAGCTGGAACAAATCAATAAGACGTACGGTCACACGGCGGTGCTCGGCGGATGTTTCTCTCGAGATCAAGGACGGCGAGTTCTTCACGTTACTAGGACCATCCGGTTCGGGAAAGACGACCCTTCTCCGTATCATCGCCGGGCTGCTCGACGCCGACAACGGCGAGCTCCTGATCAATGGCGAGACGATGACGGGAAAGCCAGCCTATGAGCGGAATCTCGGCGTTGTTTTTCAGTCGCTAGCTCTGTTCCCACACCTGACACGTTGGCGACAACGTCGCCTTCCCCCTCCGGATGCGTCGCGTCGCTCGGAGTGAGAAAGCAGCGAGCGGGTCCGCGACGCCCTTGCACTCGTACAACTTCCGGACATCCAGGCTCGCCGCATCAGCGAACTCAGCGGAGGACAGACGTCAGCGTGTCGCCCTCGCCCGGGCGCTCGTCTACGAGCCCCGCATCCTACTTCTCGATGAGCCCCTGTCAGCCCTTGATCGGCGCCTTCGCGAAACGATGCAGCTAGAGCTCACGAGGATCCACAGGGAGCTGGGCGTGACGATTGTCAACGTCACTCACGACCAACGAGAGGCACTCCTGGTTAGCGACCGCATCGCCGTGATGGAGCGAGGTCGCGTTGTTCAGTGCGGGCCTGGGCGGGAGCTCTACGCGCGCCCTGCGACCACCTTCGTCGCGGGCTTCCTCGGTGACCCACTGCTTCTCGAAGGCATCGTCACGTCGTCGTCCGGGGTGCAGACGCTCACCGGGTCGGGGGTCACGCTGGTGGTACCACCGTCCGCTCCGGTCGGTCGAGCCGTTGCCGTCTTGCGCCCTGAGCGTCTCCGTCTACTTGGGGTCCACGGAGACGTCTCGGCATACGACAACGGACTCCACGGAACAGTCATGTTCTCTGTCCTTCGACGGCAGCGGGACCTTCTACCAGGTGAAACTCGACTGTGGTCCTATCGCCTCAGTGCACATCCCGGCTCGGGAGGCCGAAGCACCGCGTGAGATCGGCGAGCAGGTCGTGGTCGCGTGGAATGCCGAGGATGTGCCGATCGTGGCTCGAGGGCTGATCATGCACTCTCGATCGGTCTCGCAACAATGGCGTCAGCTGCCCTCGTCCAGCTCGATGCCCGGATGGCGATTGGTCGACGCGCTCATCGCAATACGTAGGCGCTTCACGCGAGTCGCTCCGGAGCGGCTTCGCCGAACCATCCCCCTTGTTCCAGGTCTACTGCTCGTCGGGTCGCTCGTGATCGGCCTGTTTGCGCTTGCGTGGCGAAGCCTGCACGCATACGACAGCTTCCTCGCGGTTCAGGGAGGCTGGTCTTTTGCTCAATACGGCACCGCGCTTTCCGATCCTCAGTTTCACTCTGTACTTCAGAGAACTCTCTTGATGGCGTGGTCACACCGGTCGTGGCCGTCGCCGTCGGGCTTCCTTATGCAATAACCATGACGCGCTGCACGTCGGCGCTCCGTGCGGCTTGGCCTGCTGATCGGCATGTTCGTGCCCCTCCTGACCGGAGACATAACTCGCACCTATGGGTTGCTGGTGACCATCGGACCAGGCGGCCCGTTGGACTGGGTCTCCGCCAGACTCGGTCTTGGCACGCCACATCTGCTCGGGTTCCTTGTGGGCAATTGGCCTCGGCATCGTCCAGACCCTGTTACCGGCGGCGGTGGTGGTGCTTCTGCCTGCTGTGTTGAGGATCGATCCTGAGCTTGGATCGGCAGCCACGACACTCGGTGCTTCTCCTGCAACGGTTTTTCTTCGGGTCACACTTCCACAGCTACGCACGGGTATCGCAGCGGCTCTCGCCACCAGCTTCGCCTTGGCGATGGCTTCCTTCGCCGATCCAGCCATCCTTGGTCGCGGCTTGGAGAACTTCGTATCGAACTTCCTTCAAGATCGCTACCTCACCCTTGGCAATCCACCTCAGGGTGCGGCGATAGGCATCTTGCTGCTGGTCATCGTCAGCCTCGGCACCGCGCTGATTCTCGCGCTCGGGCGCCCTCGGACGCGAAGGTCAGCGATGAGACGCATTCGAGTTGCCGGCGTTATCACCGGTTGCGCATTGATTCCTTTGCTCGTCCCGACAGCGCTGGTGCTTCTCGCATCCTTGTCGAAAGGCGAGGTGCTCACGTTTCCCACCGCGTGGTCTCACCACTCACTGGTACGGTGCGATGCTCGCAATCACGCGGTCTGGAGGGCATTGGGTAACAGCTTGTACGTCGCGATCTTGAGCGTTGTGATCAACCTGCTCTGCGGCGTGCCCGCTGCCCTCGCCCTGCCGAAGGTCGGTCGCTACAGCAAAGTGCTGTTCACCGTTCTGCTTTCTCTCGGACTCAGCGCACCAACGATCGTCTCAGCGTTCGCCTACTTCGATATCTACAGCCGGATTGGCGTCGGAAGCCACTTGACCCCGGTCGCGCTGGCCATCGCCGTGACGTCCTTCCCATTCATGCTCTGGACAGTTCTCGCCGCGTATCGAAGACCTGGATCCCGAGCTCCTCCCCGCCGCGGCGACGATGGGTACAGATCCTGTGGAGCAGCTGCTCTTCGTCCGCTTACCTCTGCTCGGCTCCTGGAATCGTAACGGGAGCGCTGGTGGTGTTCGTGCTGAGCATCACCGATTTCGTGGTGAGCCAGGTGCTGACCACTGTGGATGACCAGACACTCCCCGTCTATATCTACTCGGGGCTGCGCGGTGCCATTTCTCCCGCCCTCGGTGCAGTCTCGGCGTTGTTCATCGTCGTCGTAGCGCTGGCGTTTCGCCGTGGTGCTTCGGCTCGGCAAAGTCGAACGATTTCTGTTCCGAGGCATGATCATCACCGAGCGGCCCATGCGCCATCCGACTGGTACTATGCTGGCAGACAGAAACCTCGACTATCGGGTCAGTCTTGTCCAAACCGTGATCCAGCTTCTTGGCCGCCACCACGGCGACGTCGACAGATCTCAGCGTCTATCGCCGAACGCCGAAGCGCTAAGCTGAAGGAGAATGACACGGATGGAACAGATGTGGACGTTCTCAAGCAGCGCTGTCACTGTCGCTGCCGTCGACTTCCTCGACCCGGACGTGGCCGACGGACCGCACCCTCGCGAGCGCGGCGTACGCCTGGAGGTCAGACCAGTCCGCAGGCGACACGGCCGGCTCGATCTACGCGTCGCCGGCCTTGGACGTGGGACCGGCCGTGGTTCGCGTCGACCTCCTGGAGTCGTCGCCGCACGCCGCTGACCGGATGCACTGGCATCCGGAGATGCGCGACGGCGAACCGGGTGACCGGACCTTCGACCGCAGCCTCGGGGAGGATCCCCGTCGCTGGCTCGAGGGCTTCTTGACCCGACTTCCCGACGAGGTCGTGGACGGGCTCGAACCGGAGCTGGCCGCATCTCTGCGCGCCGACGAGCAGGCGATCGCCGCGGCCGCAGGTGGCATCCTCGATCGCGTCATGCAGGCGCTTCTCGAGGTACGAGAGCCCTGGCCGGAGGTGACGCGCGACGAGCGTGGGCTGGCATACCCGTGACAGCCCGCGGCGCCTGACGCGGTCCGTCGCGGCACCCCGCACCACGTTTGACACGGACCCTATCGAGAATCGATTATTGTCTCTCGAGACCGGTCAAGCATCGTCGACCCAGCCGCTGCACCGGTGAGGTGACGCCCCGGCCCCCGCCCGGGCACTCCAGAGAGAGGTGCCGTCTTGCAGCGTGTGACGCCCAGGGTGTTCACGTCCACCGAGATCCGTGGCTGCAACCCGAGCTACGTCGTGACGTCCGCGGGCGTCGTGGTCGTGGACACCCCGCAGCTGCCCACCAAGGCAGTGGAGATGCGCAAGCAGGCAGAGACTCACGGCCCGATCCGCTTCGTGATCAACACCGAGCACCACGTCGACCACATCTTCGGCAACTACTGGTTCAAAGGTGCAGGCGAGGTTGTGCACCATCAGGGAGTCGCCGACAACTTCATGGTCCCGACCGCGGACCTCGACCCCTACGACTATGCCCTCGAGGCCATCCCGACCGACGACCCTGAGGCGGCGCCGATCGTCCCGGACAGGGACACGTACTACGAGGATCCGAACCGCGGGGACCTCGTCTTCACGGGCGACCTTGACATGACGGTCGGAACCACGGCTATCCACCTGATCCACACCCCGGGGCACACCCCGGGCCAGGTCGCGGTGTACGTGCCGGAGGAGCGGGTCGTCTTCACCGGCGACACCGTCTTCTCCGAGTGTCAGACGTGGCTGATGACGTCCGACATCGACCAGTGGGTAGGGGCCCTCGACGTGATCAGCGGCCTCGACGTCGACATCGTCGTCCCGGGGCACGGCCCGGTGACCACCCCGGCCTACTTGGCCACCCAGCGCGCGGTGCTCCTCGAGTGGACGAGCGCCGTGGCCGAGGCTGTCGCCAGTGGCTGGTCGCGCGAGGAGACCATCGCCCGGGTCGACTTCCGCGACAAGTTCGGCCCCGTCGACGTCGGACAGGCCTACATGATGGACCACATCCAGACCCTCAACGCCGCGTCTCTGTGGGACAAGTTCACCGCCAAGCGCGGCCCGGTCACGCTGACTCCACAGCCCGCTGCCACCGACTCCCCGCCCACACATCTGACTCCCTGGAGGCCGCACACCATGACCGAGCAGAGCTCCGACGAACTGCGCCGCTTCACCCTTGCCGACCGCGTCGCCATCGTGGCCGGAGGCTCAGGGGGCGTGGGCGTCCGGACCTGTGCCGCTCTCGCCGGCGTCGGAGCCAAGGTGGCCATCATCGGCCGGTCCGAGGAGCGCCTCGCCGATGCCCGCAAGGCGGTCGAGCACGTCGGGGGCGAGGCGCTGGTGATCGCGGGCGACATGGCCGACAAGGCCGCGGCTGATGACGCCGTGCAGCAGACACTCGATGCGTTCGGCCGAGTCGACGTCTTGGTCAACGGCATCGGCGGTGGCGCCGGTACCGCACTGTACGCAGCCGAGGAGTACCCCCAGTCGGAGTGGGCGCGGATCCTCGACCTCAACCTGACGACGGCGCTGCTGGTCTCCCAGGCCGCTGCGCGAGCGATGATCGCGGGCGGACGCGGCGGCTCGGTGCTCAACATCAGCTCGGTCCGCGGCCAGCTCGGCATCGACGCCGGCTACTCGGCCTACGTCGCGGCCAAGGGCGCGATGGACGCCCTCACCCGCCAGCACGCCACCGAGTGGGCGAAGTACGGCATCCGGGTCAATGCCATCTCCCCCACGTTCGTCCGCACGGAGCAGGCGGCTGACCTGCTGAAGGACGAGGACTTCTACAACCGGCTGGTCGCCCGTATCCCGTTGCGGCGGATCGCCGACACCGACGACCTGGTTGGCGCGCTGCTGTTCTTCTGCTCTGACGCCTCGTCGTTCGTCACCGGCCAGGTCCTCACCCTCGACGGCGGCCTGACCGCCACCCAGTGAGCAGCCAACCAACCACCCAAAGATCCGACTTCACAAGTAGCCATAGCCACCTCACAGTCGGATCTTTCGGGTTACTTCTCCGGGTCTGGCAACAGCACGTCGCGGACCAGCGCCTCCAGCTCGGCACAGGCCGCGAGGAACTGACGCAGCGTCTTGCGGGTCGCGCCGTAGTCCTGGAACTCCGCGACCGCCATGCCGTCGATGTCGTAGGCACGGCGGAAGTCCGGGAGCTTGTCGTACAAGGTGGCGAGGACCGCGTCCGCCACGGGCTCGTCGATGCGTGGCAACGCCTCGATGCCACTGGCGTTGAGCTTGACCTGCCACTCGAACGGCGGGGAGACGACCACGTCGCCGCCGACGAGCTGGCTCCAGTGCATGTGGTTGCGGAAGGCCGCCGACAGCAGCCGGGTGCGAAAGCCCCGCTCCTGGTACAGCTGGTAGGCCCGCTTGAACACCGCGACGCCCGCCCACTCGAAGACGCCGGGGTCGACGACGACCGAGTCGCGCTTGGCGGCGGCCTTCATCCAGTCGTCGAGGCGACCCACCATGATCGTGCACACCGGGCCCATCGCCGCGACGTCGAGCCCCTCGGCCTCCCGCCGCTCCAGCCCGCGCTCGATCGCCTCGGCGACAGCGAGTGCCTGCGGCACGGTGAACGAGACAGTCGCGTTGATGCTGACACCGCGGTAGGTGGCTTCCTCCATGGCCCGGATCCCGGTCTCGGTGGCCGGGATCTTCACGATGACGTTCGACGCCAGGGCGTCGAACTCCACCGCCTGCGCGACGAGAGCGTCAGCGTCTCGGTACAGCCGCGGGTCGGTCTGCACCGAGAGCCGCCCGTTGCGACCCGCGTACTCGGTGAACGCGTCGTCGAGCAGCGCGGCCGCCTCGATCGACAGCTCCTTCACCATCGCCCAGCCGATGTCGGACTCGGATGCCGACGCGTGCTCCTCGGCGTACTCGCGGATGCGCCGCTGCCACCGGGGCAGATCGCTGCGCAGGGCGGCGATCGCGATGACCGGGTTGCAGGTCGCGCCCACCGCCCCCCATCCGATCGCGGCGCGACAGCTCCGACAAAGTGGCGGAGTCGTTCCACAGACGGGTCGGCGTGGTCTGCGACATGCGCAACAGCGGGGGCACGTCGCCCCCGCTGTCGGTGACGGCCGGAGCAGTCGTGCTCTGAGTGTTCAGGTCCGTCGTCATAGCAGTGTCATCTTCCCTTTACTGCGCCCACGGGGGCGGCGGCCCGGAGGCCTTGGTCGGCTCGGTACGGCTGGGAGCCGGTGAGCTGGCGCTGAACAGGCCGCCGAAGGTCTGGTCGACGCTCGGCACCGTCTGCACGACCTTGAAGCCGAGACCGGAGCCGTCCTTCACAACCTGGACAACATACGCCGGCTGCACGGAGTTGCGGTTCGCGTCCAGCTTGACCTTGCCGTTGGGGAAGGTCGGCTGGAGCCCGTCGAGAGCCGCCTGGAAGGCCTTCTCGTTGCCGCTCAGGTCGCCCTTCACCTTGGTCAGGGCCTGGATCACGGCGTCCATGCCGTCGTAGTACAAGACGGTGAAGAGGCTGTCGCCCGGGACCTTCGGGAACACCTTGCCGAACCCGGCGATGTACGACGTCCATCCCGCGGACGTCCCGCCGAGCGGCACCGGCGACCCACCGGTGAGCCCTACGAGCTGGTCGCCGACGGTGAAGGAGGTCGGGTCCATCACCGAGGAGCCGCCGAGCAGGTACTTGCCCGGGTTCTTGCCGATCTGGATGAATGCCTTCTCGGCTGCGATCGTGTTGGTGCCGCCGGTGAGCAGGAGTACGCCGTCGACATCACGGGGCAGCTGGGCAACCGGCGACGACCAGTCCGTCTGGGTGAGAGGCACCCACGTGCGCCCGGTCACCTGGCCACCGAGCGAGGTGAACTCGCTGACGAACCCGGCCGCCTGCGTGTAGGGGTAGGAGTAGTCCTCGCCGAGGATGGCGACCTTGCGCCAGCCCAGTGTCTTGTAGGCGTACGTGCCGAGCCCGGCCATCCACTGCGCACCATCGCCGCCGAAGCGGAAGAAGTTGGGCGCCTTCACGGACAGCGTCGTGGACTGCGCACCCGACGTGCCGTTCACGAAGGTGACCCCGGGGACGCTCTTGGCGTAGTTCGCGACGGCGACGCCCTCGTCACCCGACAGCGGGCCGACCAGGATCTTCACGCCCACGTTCTCCACCAGCCGGCGCGCCTCGGAGACTGCCTTGTCCGGGGTGGCGTCGGAGCAGCCGTAGCTGATCGAGATCGGTTTGCCGGCGACTGTCGCGCCGGTCACCTGGTCTTGTGCGCCCTGCCCGGTGGCCTTGCCACCGGCATCGTGGATCAGGGCGTACTTGGCGCCTGAGAGCGACTCGGCCTCGAAGCTCGCGAACGGACCACCACACGTGGTCAGCACACCGATCTTGATCGCCCCTGCCGGGGCGTTGACCGGCGGGGCCGCTGACGTCGGACCGGTGCCCGATGACTTCGAGCCGCCGCCACCGCATCCGGCCAGCGCGAGCATCGCCACCGTTGCGACGACCGCTACCGATCGCAGCCGCAGCCGCCTGTTGGAGTTCCTCATTGACTCTCCCGCCTCTGGCAGAGGAGCGCCCCGCCGCTCCGACCCATACAACCGATAATCGATTGCCGATGAATTGACATGATAGGTAGCCGCCTCGTGGTCGTCAAGCCGAGCCGGAGGCCACGGACCGCCGCATCCAGCCGACCGGTTCGGCCACGTCCCCTGCGGCTAGCGGGCCGTCGGCATGTCGAACGACGCATCCCGCTCGAGCTCGGGCCACCGCTGCGTCACGACCTTCGCCCGCGTGTAGAACCGAACGCCGTCCGGCCCGTGCACGTGGTGCTCGCCGAACAGGGAGCTCTTCCAGCCGCCGAACGAGTGGTAGGCCATCGGCACCGGTACCGGCACGTTGATGCCGATCATGCCGACCTTCACGCCGCGGGTGAACTTGCGGGCGGCGCCGCCGTGCGACGTGAAGATCGCCGTCCCGTTGCCGTACGGGTTGGCGTTGATGAGGTCGATCGCCTCGTCGACCGTGCCGGCTCGCAGGACCGCCAGCACGGGGCCGAAGATCTCCTCGCGGTAGACCTCCATGTCCGGTCGGACCTGGTCGACCAGGGTCGGGCCGACGAAGAAGCCCTTCTCGTGCCCGGGCACGACGAGGTCGCGGCCGTCGACGACGACCTTGGCGCCGTTCTCCTCACCGGAGGTGATCAGACTGACGATGCGGTCCTTGGACGCCTGGGTGACCACCGGGCCCATCTCGGTGCCCGCCTCGTCGCCCGGGCCGACTCGCACCGCCCTGCTGCGGCGGTCGAGCACGTCGATGAGATCGTCGCCGATGGAGCCGACGGCGATCGTGGCCGAGATGGCCATGCAGCGCTCACCGGCCGAGCCGTACGCCGCTGCGGCGAGGTGGTCGGAGGCGAACTCGAGGTCGGCGTCCGGCAAGACGATGGCGTGGTTCTTCGCCCCGCCGAGGGCTTGGACGCGCTTACCGGTGCGGGTGCCCCGCTCGTACACGTACCGGGCGATGGGTGTCGACCCGACGAACGAGACGGCGGCGACGTCGGGATGGTCGAGCAGGCCGTCGACCGCGACCTTGTCGCCGTGCACCACGTTGAAGACGCCGGCGGGCAGGCCGGCCTCGGCCCACATCTCGGCCAGCAGGAGCGACGCGGAGGGGTCGCGCTCGCTGGGCTTGAGGATGAACGTGTTGCCGCAGGCGATGGCGACGGGGAACATCCACATCGGGACCATCGCCGGGAAGTTGAACGGCGTGATCCCGGCGACCACGCCGAGCGGCTGGCGGAAGCTGAAGCTGTCGACGCCGGTCGACACCTGGTCGGAGTAGTCGCCCTTGAGCAGCGTGGGGATCCCGCAGGCGAACTCCACCACCTCGAGCCCGCGCTGCACCTCGCCGGCCGCGTCGGAGAGAACCTTGCCGTGTTCGCTGGTGATGGCGGCGGCGATCTCGTCCTGACGTCTGTTCACGATCTCCCGGAACGCGAACAGCACGCGGGTGCGCCGGGAGAGCGAGATGTCGCCCCACTCCTCGAAGGCGGCGGCAGCGGCCGCGACTGCGCGGTCGACGTCGCTGGTCTCGGCCAGCACGACCTCCGCCTGCTGCTCACCAGTCGCTGGGTCGAAGACAGGCGCTGACCGGCTCGAGCTCCCCCTGGTCTCTGCGCCGTCGATCCAGTGCTGGATGGTCCTCACGTTGCTCTCCCTTCGCCGGTGTTCTCAGATTGTGCTTGCATGGCGCGCCAGACGCGCTCCGACGTGATCGGCAGCTCCCGCAGAACCACTCCGGTCGCTTCCGTCACCGCCGACGCGACGGCGGGCGCGATGGCGAACAGGCCGCCCTCACCTGCCCCCTTGGAGCCGTACGGGCCAGGTCCGTCCTCGTTCTCGACCAGGTAGGAGTGCAGCTCGAGCGGCACGTCCTTGGTCGTCGGGATGCGGTAGTCGAGCGCGCCGAGGTTCAGGATCCGGCCGTGCTCGTCGAAGATCAGATGCTCCATCAGCGTGTGGCCGAGGCCCATGATCGCCGCGCCTTCGTCTTGTCCCTCGACATGCGCCGGGTTCAGCGCCTTCCCGACGTCCGCGACCGAGACGTGCTTCACCACGAGCAGCTCTCCGGTCTCCTCGTCGACCTCGACCTCCACCGCTGTGGCGTTGAACTCGTAGAACGACGGCGACCCGCCCAGCTGATGGGTCGGGACCGCCTCGCCTCGCCTCGAGCCGACGCCGATGACCTCACCTCGCACCCCCGCGAACGCCTGGACGAGAAGCTCGGAGAAGGTCACGGTGCTCCCGTCCACCTCGGCCGTGCCGCGGCCGACCTCGACCTCCGCGCTGGGGACGCCGAAGGCACCCGCAGCCAGCTCCGCGAGCTGCCGCTTCACGTCGCGACACGCCTCGCGCCACGGCCGTACCCATGAAGACGGTCGAGCGGCTCGCCGACGTCTGCAGGTCGAACGGCGCCATGCCGGTGTCCCCCATGACGATCTGGACGGAGTCTGCGGTCAGCCCGAGCTCCTCGGCCGCGATCTGGGTGAGGACCGTCCGCGCACCCTGTCCCATGTCGGACGTACCCGCCATGACGGTTGCGCTGCCGTCCATGTGCAGCCGGACGATGGAGTACGACGCCCCGGTCGTGGCGGAGGACTTGATGGCCACGCAGATCCCCCGGCCGCGACCGGCCTCCAGCGGCGTACCCCAGCCGATCGCGTCGGCGGCCGTGCGCAGCGACTGCGGCCAGTCGCCGTCCGCGGGCTTGTCCCCGACCACGACCTCGTCCCCGCGGTGCGCGAGGTTGCGCATCCGGATCTCGAGCCGGTCGATGCCCAGGCGCCGGGCCGCCTCGTCCATCTGCGACTCCACCGCCCACGCCACCTGCGGTGTGCCGAACCCGCGGAAGGCCGTGGCCGGCGGTGTGTGCGACAGCAGCGCCCGCGCGACGACCCGCGCGTCCGGCGTCCGGTAGGGGCCACACATGAGGTAGGTCGACTTGGACACCACCCGCACGGCGATGTCGGCATAGGCACCGAGCAGACCGTTGCACTCGACGTCCTGGAAGCGCAGGGTGCCATCGGCGGCGAACCCGGAGCGCATCGTGATGGAGTACGCCGTGCGTCGGACCGCCTGGAAGGTCTGGGCCAGGGTCAGGGCGAGCCGCACCGGCCGACCGGTCCGCAGGGCGAGGTAGGCCACCAGCGGTTCGAACTTGGCGTGCTGCTTGCCTCCGAAGGCGCCGCCGGGGTCAGGTGCGACGACCCGCACCTTGGAGATCGGCATCTCGAGCAGCTTGGCGATGCCGGACTGGAGCAGGTACGGGTGCTGGATCGCGCTCCATACAGTGATGCCGCCGCCCTCGGGAGCGGCCAGGAAGACGTGCGGCTCGATCGCGAAGTGCGTGACCATGGGGAAGTCGTAGGTCTGCTCGATCACACAGTCGGCGGTCGCGGCGTCGACGTCGCCCCACCCGAAGCTCCACTCACGCAGCGTGTTCGTGCGCGCCAGGGGCCCTTGACGCAGGTCCGGGTCCTGTACCAGAGGTGAGTCGGGGTCGAGCGCTTCGTCGACGGTGAGCACCGGCTTGAGCTCCTCCGTGACCACCTGAACGAGCGCAGCGGCGGCGTCGGCGGCCTCCTCCGTCTCGGCGGCGACGGCCGCGACTGGCTCGCCGTGGAACTTCGTCTCGCCGACCGCCAGCACAGGTCTGTCCTGGTTCACGGGGCCGAAGCGGGGCATCGGGTCGGGCAGGTCGGCGGCGGTGATGACCGCGTGCACGCCGGCCACCTTCTCGGCCTCGGCCGTGTCGATGGAGACGATCCGGGCACGTGCACAGTCGACGCTGACCAGCTTGACGTGCAGCAGCGCTTCCAACCGAACGTCGCCGACGTACTGCTGGCGTCCGGTCACCCGCTCGGCGCCGCCCACCCGGCGGACCGACACTCCGATCTGCGAGACGCTCACGCCGAGAGCTCCGCTGCCGTCGTCGGCTCCTCGGCGCCATCGTCGGCGGCCGGCCCTGCGGCCACCCGGACGGCGGCCATGATCTGTTGGTAGCCCGCGCAGCGGCACAGGTTGCCGGAGAGTCCTTCCCGTATCTCGTCCGGGCGCGGGTGCGGGTTCTCGTTCAGCAGTGCCTGCGCGGCCATGACCATCCCCGGGATACAGAAGCCGCACTGGATCGCGCCGGTCTCCAAGAATGCGTCCTGCAGTCGGCTCAACCGCCCGCCGCTCTCGAGACCCTCGATCGTGGTGATGTCCAGACCGTCGACCTCCACGGCCAGTACCAGGCAGGAGTTGACCGCCTGGCCACCCACGAGAACCGTGCAGGCGCCACACTCGCCTTCGGCGCAGCACTCCTTGCTGCCGGTCAGGTCGAGATCCCAGCGCAGCGCGTCCAGCAGGGTCTCCGTGCTCGAGACGTCGACCGAGCGGGGCGTGCCGTTGATGGTGGCCCGCAGCGGGTAACTGTCGGTCATCCCTCACGCTCCGTCGAGGCGTCGCGAGCGGCGATGGCGGCCCGCAGCGCCCGTCGGCTGAGGACCAGCAGCATCGCCTGGCGGTAGTCGGCCCCGGCCCGCAGGTCGCTGATCGGGCGAGCCCGGCCGGTGAGCTCGCGCAGGACCCGCTCGCGATCCTCGTTGTCGGCGGCCGGGTCGGCCAGCACACCGCTGTCGTCGTCGACGACGAAGGGCGTGGGGGCCACGGCGCCGAAGGCGAACCGGGTACGGCGCGGACCCACGAGGCAGCACAGGCTGAGGGTGGCGAGGTCGACGCCGCGCCGACGGGTCAGCCGAGCGAACTTCGCGCCCAGCGGCTCCTCGGGCACAGGCAGCTCGAGGCCGGTCACGATCTCGTCGGGATGGAGGTCGGTGCGACGGGGCCCGAGCAGGAAGTCGCCCAGCGGTACCCGACGCGCGCCCAGCCGGCTGGATATCACCACGACCGCGTCGTAGGCGAGCAAGGGAGGCGCGGTGTCGGCCGCCGGCGAGGCGTTGCAGATGTTGCCGATCAGGGAGGCCCGGTTGCGGATCTGAACCGAGCCGACCGTCCGCGCCGCTTCGACGAGCGCCGGGAACAGGGTCTGGACCCGCTCGTCGGCGATGACCTCGCTCATCGAGGTCACGGCAGAGATCGAGACGAGCTCAGCGGTATGGGCGATACCGGCGGGCAGGTCGTGCATGTGCTTGAGATCGATGACCAGCTGCGGCGTCACCCGCCCGCTCTGCAGCCCGACGATGAGGTCGGTCCCTCCCACGATCATGCGGACGTCTCCCGGTCCGACGGTGTCGAGCAGGTCGTAGGTCTCGGCGAGCGACCCCGGACGCGCGTAGCCGAACGGCTTCATCGGTCTCCTGTGACGGGCGGTGTGCTCTCGGGCGCCGGCTGCGCAGAGCCGGTCGCCTCGACGAGGTGGTCGGCCAGCCAGACCCGTACCTGTTCGAAGTGGCTCTCGATCGCCTCGACGGCGCCCTCGGTGTCGTGGCGGCGGATCGCGTCGAGGATGGGGTTGTGCAGGTCGGCGCTCCACTGGGGATCCGATCCCGGTCCGGCCAGGGTGATGTAGGTGCGTGACAACGGCTCCAGGGACCGCCAGACCCGCAGCAGCGTGCGGTTGCCGGAGAGCTCGATGATCCGCTCGTGCAGGCTGGCGTCGATGATCGCGACGGCACGGCGGTCGTCCGACCTCGCCGCCGCCTGCAGCCGTTCGCCGATGGCGACGAGCTCGGCCACGTCCTCGTCGGTCATCCGGGGCACGGCAAGCCGGGTGCCCAGCACCTCGAGAGTCGAGCGGACGATGTACGCGCCGAGCAGCTCCGCGGGATCGAGCCGGCGGACCCGAGCCCCGCGGAAGGGCGTGATCTCGACCATCCCCACGGCTTCGAGACCGCGCAGAGCCTCGCGGACGGGAGCCTGGCTGGTCCCCAGCTCCTTCGCGATGGCTGTCTCGACGATCCGTGAGTCCGGAGGGTACGAACCGTCGAGGATCGACTCGAGCAGCCGCTCCTTGACCTGGTTGGCGAGCAGGCTGCGGGTCAGTACGTCGGGGCCGGGCATGGCCACCTCCAGTTCTGCTGGTCGAGAAGGAGCCCGGCAGGCGCCCACTCTGCTGCTCCTATGATCTCGACATCTCAGCCGTCGCGTCGACGCGGGTGCGGTCCTCGGTGGTCGCCGGTAGGGTCGCACCACTTCTTGACCCCGCCCGCGTCATGTGGTGTCATTTCTAATCGATTATCGGTTTCTGCGCAAGGATGCGAAGGGTTCGGTGGAAGCATGGCGTCCCAGACCTCGCTCCGCCGACGCCCTTCCTCCGGTTCTCGTCTCCCGCTCGCCCCAGCCCTCGCCGTCACCCTCGGCGTACTCGCGATGCTGGACGTCCTGCTGGCAGGCCTTCGACAAGGGCCTCGGCAACACCGGGAACGTCCCCATCTTCATCCTGGTCACCCTCAACGGGCTGACGCTCGCCGGCCTGTACTTCATCACCGCGAGCGGGCTCACGCTGATCTTCGGACTGCTGCGCGTCACCAACCTGGCCCATGGCGCCTTGTTCCTCCTCGGCGGCTACGTCGCACTCCAGGCAACCCAGAACGGCAC
This sequence comes from uncultured Actinomycetota bacterium, assembly GCA_963824115.1. GTDB lineage: Bacteria > Actinomycetota > Actinomycetes > Propionibacteriales > Nocardioidaceae > DASQEH01. The sequence continues at coordinate 268,383 of CAWGOA010000006.1, read as the reverse complement.
GCCCTGGGTGCTCGCGGCCTCTGATCGCCATGGTTGTCAGCGGGCTCGTCGGCGTGGTCATCCACCAGCTGTTCCTGCGCTGGAACCAGGGCCAGGACATGCGCCAGGCGTTGATCACCATCGCCGCGTCCCTCATCCTCGCCGACCAGATGCTGGCGCACTTCACGGCGCACGCCGACCGCCATCCCACCGCCCACCTTCTTGGCACAGTCTCTGAACCTGCACGTCTACGACCTGTTCTACCCGTGGTTCAGGATCGCCATGTTGATCGCGGCCGTCATCGTCGGCCTGTTGTTCTGGCTGGTGATCAAGGGCACGCGGGTCGGCATGGTGGTCCGCGCCGGGGTCGACGACACGGCGATGACCTCCGCTCTCGGCGTCAACGTGCAGTGGGTGTTCGCCGGGGCGTTCTTCGTCGGCTCGGCATTGGCCGGCCTCGGCGGAGTCTTCGCCGGCACTGCACTGTCCCTGGCGCCCGGTCAGGACCAGGCGTTCCTCATCAGCGCGCTCGTCGTGGTCATCGTCGGCGGCATGGGCAGCCTCGGCGGCGCAGCGTTGGGAGCTCTGCTGCTGGGAATGGTCGAGCAGTACTCGAGCGCCTACCTACCGGCGGCGTACTCGAACCTCTCGGCCCTCCTCACCTTCGTCCTGCTGGCCGTCATCCTCGCCGTGCGGCCGACCGGACTCTTCGGGCGTGCGGCATGAGCCGGGCCTGGTCGTACGGCACCCGCGGCGTCCTCGCCGTCCTCGCGCTCTTCGTGGTTCTGGTGCCCGTGGTGTGCACCACGTTCTTCACCAGCGCGGTGGGTCTGATGTCGCTCTCGATGGGGATCGTGGCGGTGAGCCTGACCTTCCTGTCCGGCAACGGCGGCATGGTCTCGCTGGCCCAGACGGCGCTCTTCGGCGTGGCCGGGCTCATCGCCGCGAAGCTCGCCGTGCTCGAGGGCTGGAACCCCTGGGCGGCCGCCTTGGTCGGGATCGTGGCAGCGACCGCCGTGGGTCTGCTGTTCGGGGCCATCGCCAGCGGCAGCCAGGGCATCTACTTCCTCGTCATCACGCTGGCGTTCGCCGAGGTCGCCTACTTCTACTTCTCGGCGGTGACGACGTTCGGTGCCCACGAGGGCATCAACGGGGCTACGCCACCGGCGGTGCTGGGCGACCCCATCCACCATCCCGCCCGGATGTACTACTTCCTGCTGGTCGTCTCGATCCTCGTCTATCTAGGGCTGCGGTACGTGACCCGTACGGCCTTCGGCCTCGCGCTCCAGGGCGTGCGCGACGACCCGGTCCGGATGGCCGCCCTCGGGTACAACGTGCGCCTGCACCGCACTTTGGGCTTCACCCTCGCAGCGCCGGTCGCCGGACTGGCAGGCGTGCTGTCGAGCTGGTCGAACACCCGGATCTCGGCTGACTCCATTTCGCTGGCGGTCGCGATCGTCGTCTTGACGGCGGCCGTCATCGGAGGGCTCAACCGGCTCGAGGGCGCCTGGGTGGGCGCGTTCATCTATACCTACAGCGACACGTACCTGCGCGGGGTCACCGACCGGTTCGACACATGGCTCGGCGTCGTCTTCCTCGTGATCGTGCTGGTCTCCCCCGGCGGCGTCGTCGGCATCCTCGGCAGCGCCGCATACCTGGCTGGGCCAGCGCCTGGCCGGTGACGGACCGGCTCGGTCGCCCCAGCCGCCCCCACCGTCGGCGGTCACCGCGTCCAAGCAGGGGGCGGTGTGAGCGACAGCGTGCTCCAAGTGCGGGGTCTTACGCGTCGCTTCGGCGGCGTGGTCGCGGTCAAGGATGTCGAGCTCGACATCGTCTCCGGCGAACGACGCGCGGTGCTCGGGCCGAACGGCGCCGGAAAGTCCACCTTGTTCAATCTCATCGCGGGCGCCGACACGCCCTCCGAGGGGAGCATCGACGCTGTTCGGCGCCGACGTCACCGGCCTCGGCGCCCGCCAGCGGGCGCGGATGGGTCTGTCGCGCACGTTTCAGACCTCCCGGCTGTTGAACGGGCTGACCGTCGAGGACAACTTGTACCTCGCGGCGATCGGCGTTGCAGGCGGCCGGTTCCGGCTGCTGCGCACCGGTCAGGACAGCGACGCCCGGAAAAGGGCAACGTGGACGGCGGAGACTGTCGGGATGACTGCCCGGCTGGGCACCCTCACCGGTGACCTCTCGCACGGCGAACAACGCCAGCTCGAGATCGGTCTTGCCCTGGTCGCGGAGCCGCGGATGCTCCTGCTGGACGAGCCCGCGGCCGGTCTCTCCCGGGCCGAACGGCAGCTGCTCATCTCCCTGCTGCTCTCGCCTCGACAAGGACGTGACGGTGCTCTTGATCGAACATGACATGGACGTCGCACTCACGGTGGCCGAACGCGTGACGATGATGCACGATGGCGCGGTGATCGTCGAGGGGACGCCGGCCGAGATCCGGGCGAACCAGCTCGTGCACGACCTCTACCTGGGCCGCGCCCATGCCTGACGACATCTTGGAGATCACCGGTCTCGACGCGTACTACGGCAACGCGCACATCCTCGACTCGCTGTCGTGCTCGATCGGTCAGCGTACGACGGGTCTCGTCGGGCGCAACGGCATGGGGAAGTCGACCCTCTGCAAGGTCATCATGGGGCTCACGCCGCCGCGAGCCCGCGGATCCATCCGCCTGGACGGTGAGGAGATCTTGGGCAAGGCGTCGTACCAGATCTGCCGCCGTGGGCATCGCCTACGTGCCTCAAGGGCGGCGTATCTTTGCGTCGCTGACCACCGACGAGCACCTCCGGATGCTCAGCAAGTCGCTGGCGTCGCGCGGGCAGTGGTCCATCGACGCGGTGTACGACCTGTACCCCCGGCTCGCCGAGCGCAAGAAGATCAGCGCCGCGATGCTGTCCGGCGGCGAGCAGCAGATGCTCGCGATCGGAAGGGCCCTGCTGACGAACCCGAGGCTGCTCGTCATGGACGAGCCGTCCGAGGGGCTCGCGCCGGCGATCGTCGAGCAGCTGACCGAGACCTGCCGGACGCTCGTCTCCGAGGGCCTCACCCTGCTCCTGGTCGAGCAGAACCTGGGCATGGCCACCGCTGTCGCCGACCGGCTCCTCGTGATGGTCCACGGCGAGGTTGCTCTGGAGACCACGTCCACCGAGCTGCTGGGCGACGAGGAGGCGCAGCGGCGCTACCTCGGCGTCGAGCCGACAGCAGACGCCGGCACCCGATAGGCTGGCGGACCCGATCCTCGGTTGGCCTGGCTTCAGGTTGACGGAGCCGGATCAGATCAATAGATTATCGATAATCTATTAACCGTGTGACGGTTGTCACACAGAGGAGGATCTCGATGACCAACCCGATCGCAACCTTCTTCGGGGACGACGAGTTCCCCGTCACCTGGGAGGACGGTCAGCAGGACCTGCTGTGGGTCCACGACGACCTCCACATCCCGAACCCAGTGTCGCCGATGTACGCCGACATCGGAGGCTGGTGGCTCAAGTGCGACTACATGTTCCGTCGGTTCGGGACCCCGTTCGCTTCGGACTGGATCGCGAAGATCATCAACGGATACGTGTACACGGCCGCCATCCCAGCCGAGAAGGGGCTCAGCGCCGAGGCTGGCGAGTACGGTGCGCGGTACACGCCGCGAACGCCCCTGGATGACAACTACGCCGCAGAGATCGGCGGCTACCTGGGGTGGACGCTTCCCTACTACGCGGAGAACTTCCTCCACTGGTGGCGAGACCGGCTGGTCCCGGAGATGAGCCGGAACTTCGAGCGCTTCGACAACTACGACTACGACGCTGCCAGCCTGGTCGAGCTTGCCGTCCTCCTGGAGGACGCGATCGACATGCACGACCGTCACTGGTCGATCCACTGGGTGCTGAACTTCGCCCAGTTCTCCTCGACCATGAACCTCACAGCGGTCGTCGCCGAGGTCAAGGGTGACGGTGACCATTCGGCTCTGCTGGGTCGGCTCCAGTCCTCGACGGTGAACCGCAACTGGGACTCCATCGAGGAGCTGTGGAACATCAAGGAGAAGATCAAGACCGACCCGCAGGGCGCTGTGGCCAAGGCATTCCACAAAGCCACGGCCGGTGATGTCGTGAAGGATCTCGAAGCATCCGAGGCCGGGCGCACCTTCCTCGCGCAGGACATCGAGAGCTACTCGCGTGAGTTCGGCTACAAGTCGATGTTCGCCCACGAGTTCTCCTTCAAGTCATGGCGGGAGAACCCGGCGCCGATCATCGAGGCCATTCGTGGGTACCTCGAGGTCGACTACGACTACCCCGCTGAGATCGCCGCGGTCGCCAAGGACCTCGAAGCCGCCAAGACCGAGGTGATGGACGGCGTGCCCGAGGGCGAAGCGCGCCAGAAGCTGACCCAGGCGCTGGACCTGAGCCTGCGCATGAACCCGCTGACTCCAGACCACCACTTCTACATCGACCAGGGCACCAACGCGCGCGTCCGCATCGCCTTGATCGCCATCGGCAAGAAGCTCGTCTCGGAGGGCAGGCTGAACGATCCCGAGGACGTCATGTACCTGCGCTACAACGAGTTGCGCACGCTGATGGCCGGCAGCAACAGCTTCGACGCCGAGGACCTCGTGGGCGATCGGCGCGACGCGAGGGAAGAGGCGTACGAGGTGCGGCCCCGCGACTGGGTGGGCACCGCGACGGAGGAGAACGTGGCCTTCCCCTACCTCTCGTTGTGGGCATTCCCGGAGAAGCTCTACCGGAAGCCGTCGACGACCGAGGGCGAGATCCAGGGCCTGTCAGCCTCGGTCGGCGTGATCGAGGGAACCGCCCGGGTGGTGCTCTCACCGGAGCAGTTCTCCGAGGTCGAGAAGGATGAGATCGTCGTGTGCCGGATGACCAGCCCGGCGTGGGTGGTGCTGTTCACGAAGATCGGCGGGCTCGTCACCGACGCCGGCGGCATGGCCTCACACCCTGCAGTCGTCTCGCGAGAGTTCGGGATCCCAGCCGTGGTAGGGACATCCGACGCCACTCGTCGGATCAAGACCGGAGATCGCGTCCGGGTCAACGGGGCGACCGGAGTCGTTCAGGTCCTGTCATGACGCTGGAACGCACGGTGACGCGCGAAAAGGTCAAGGAGCTGATCATCCAGCGCATCATCGATGGCACGTGCAAGCCAGGCGAACGTATCGTCGAGCTTCGGCTGGTGCACGAGCTCGGAGTCAGCCAAGGTCCTGTACGTGAAGCGCTTCGCGATCTTGAGGCGATGCGGTTCATCGACACCGAGCCGTACAAGGGTGCCCGTGTCGCGAGCTGAGCCGAGACGAGTTGGTCGCAAGCTACCCGGTGCGGGCCGCGCTGGAGGAGCTGGCCGGTCAGCTCGCAACCACCCGAGCCGACACCGACCTGCTCAGCCGGCTCGGTGCCGAGATCCAGCGCATGCGCGATGCGGCGACGGACAAAGACCAGCCCGGGTTGCTCAAGCATGACGCGCGCTTCCACCAGCTCATCGTCGAGGCTTCGGGCAACCGAGTGCTGCTGGACGCCTGGAGCAGCCTGCGCATCGAGATGTTCACGATGGTCAGTCTCGTCACATCGCAGCTGGACCTTGCCGCCGTCGCCGGCACGCACGTACCGATCCTGGACGCTCTGCGCCAAGGCGATCCCTACGTGACCGGCAAGGTGATGCGAGAGCACATCGCAACTACGGAGACCTCCTGACGGGAGACGAGAAATGACTGATGTCCCTTTGGTTCTGCCGTTCCAGGACGAGCGCTGCCGCGATGTGTCTCTCGCCGGAGGCAAGGGCGCCAGCCTCGCCTCGATGACCTACAACGGACTTCCCGTTCCGCCCGGGTTCGTGATCACGTCGCGCGCATTCACCGAAGCCGTGGACGCTGAGTCGCTGCTGCGGCACATCGAGGAGCAGAACCTCGACGCCGCGCGTGAGGTGGTCGCCGCTACCCCGCCGCCGCGGGAGCAGATCTTGGCGTTGTACGACGACCTGCCCGAGGGCTCGGTGGCGGTGCGGTCATCGGCGTGCGCCGAGGACGGTGACGACGCTTCGTACGCCGGCCAGCAGGAGACGTACCTGTTCGTGGAGACGTTCGACGACGTCATGAATCGTGTCGTCGACTGCTGGCTGTCGTTCTTCAGCGAGCGGGCGATGTTCTACCGGCAGCACAAGGGGTCGCTTGACGACATCCAGATGGCCGTCGTCGTGCAGCGCATGGTCGACGCGAAGAAGGCCGGCGTGATGTTCACCGTCGACCCGGTCACCGGCCGCCGGGACCGCCTGGTCGTCGAGGCGGCGCTCGGCGTGGGTGAGCACGTGGTCTCCGGTGAGGTCACCCCGGATTACTACGCGTTGGACAAGAAGGGGACGGTCAAGAAGGCTCGGGTCGTCGACGAGCAGGTGATGACCGAGACTGAGCTGGCCGAGCTCGTGAAGCTGGGCTTGCATCTTGCGGACCTGAACGGCGGGCCTCAAGACATCGAGTGGGCCTTCGACGACACCGGCCTGTACATGCTCCAGTCCCGTCCCATCACCACGGTGTGAGCGAGTCGCTCCGCGCATCATCCAGAGCTAGGAAGGACCGGGCGTGGTGAGTTTGCTCGTCGCGGTCGACGACGTCCTGGGGGCCGAAGCATGAAGTTCGTGACGTACGAGGCCAGTGGAGACCCGAGGGTTGGCTTCCTTGACGGCGATGACGTCGTCGACGCCGGTTTCGACGGTGACATGGTCGCCTTCATCGAGGCAGGAGCTCCGATCGGCCACACCCGCGCGGTGGCCGGGGCCCGTCTGCTCGCCCCTCTGCGCCCGCGCAGCATGCGGGACTTCCTCGCGTTCGAGGGTCACCTGAAGAACGCGTTCGCAGGTCTCGGTCGGGCGATACCCGACGAGTGGTACTCGATCCCTGCCTACTACAAGGGACTGCCTGACACGGTCATCGGGCCCGGCGACGAGATACCGTGGCCGGCATTCACGCAGAAGCTCGACCACGAGCTGGAGCTCGCCGCCGTGATCGGCGTCTCGGGGAAGGACATCACCGCCGCCAACGCGCTCGACCACGTCTTCGGGTACACGATCTGGAACGACATGTCGGCACGCGACGTCCAGAGCCGGGAGCTCGCCATCGGCATGGGACCCGGAAAGGCGAAGGACTGGGACGGCTCCAACATCCTCGGCCCCTGCCTGGTGAGCGCGGACGAGATCGATCCCCACGATGTCGAACTGAGCGTACGTGTCAACAAGCAGCGCTGGGGCGGCGCCAACACCCGCGAGATGCACCACAGCTTCGAGGACCTGATCTGCTATGCCTCGCAGGGCCTCACCCTGCGACCCGGAGACCTGCTCGGCTCTGGCACCGTCACCGGCGGCTCCGGTCTCGAGCTGGACCGCTGGCTGCAGCCCGGCGATGTCATCGAGATGGAAGCCGAGGGAATCGGCATCCTCCAGAACCGGGTAGGGCACAGACTCGCACCGGTTCGCTCAACCCCAAGCCCACAGTCACCCCGATGAAGGAGAGATGATCATGGCATTCGTCGTCGCAGCGATATGGAAAGCCAAGCAAGGCGAGGAGAAGCGCGTCGAGGAGACCATCCGCAAGATGACTCCGTTGTCACGCGCGGAAGAGGGCAACCTCTACTACCAGGCGCAGGTGTCGCCCGACGATCCCCGTACGTTCTTCCTGTACGAGCAGTACGTCGACGAGGCTGGCTACGAGACGCACAAGGCAACCCCGTACTTCCAGGAGAACGTGTTCGGCTACATCCTCGAGTATCTCGAGGAGCGCTCCGTGAGCACCTACCAGACGATCGATGTCTGAGCCGGACGTACGCGTCCTGCTTCTGCGGCACGGCGAGGTCGCGTCACATCGAGGCGACGTGCCGGTGACCGAGGACGGTCTTGCCCACGCCGAGCGGGTGGGCAAGACCATCGGTCAGCAGACCGAAGCACCAGTCGCCGTGCTTTTCGGCGGTACCCGACGCACCCGAGAGACTGCCGAGGCGATCATCCGCGGGATCGGCGACGACGAACGCGTCACCGGTCCACTGGACAGCTTCGCGTTGCGCAATCCCGACATGTATGTGGCCGGCACCCGGGTCAACATGGTCAGCTCCGCCGGCGTCGCTGGCTGAGCAGGTCCCGGGATTGAGCAGCCGAGCAGGCTGCCGCCAATGAGTGGTGGAGCCACTTCTTCGCGTCGCCCGACCGGATCGGTTGGTGGCTCGGGCAGGATGATCCGCCTGGCGAGACAGCCACCAGAGCTGTCTGCCCGCATCGTCCGGTTCGTCCGGACAGTCGCCGATCCCGGCCCGTTGCAGGGCCGGTTGGTGGTCTGCGTTACCCATTCACCCGTGCTGAGGGCCGTTCTGCTGAGTACGACCGGGGAGGATCCCGGCGAGCCGGCGTATGTCACCGGCGCGGAGATCATCGTCCGGCGGTCGGCAGAGCTCACGATCCGCGCACACGATCCGCTGGTCGGCTGACCGGACCGGCGCCGGCTGTTCCGGTACCAGACGATCGGCGTCACGCGCCTGGCCGCAGGACCGCACTAGTGTCGATGGCAGCCCGGAAGCGTCGGGTCGCTCTTCTCGCCATCCCGGAGGACGCGTGACCACTGCTGCCATCCAGCTGCTCTTCAGGCTTGAGGGGCTGCTCGCCGAGGGTCGCGTCCTCCAGGACCCGGTCTCGACCGAACGATTCAGCCACGACAGTGCCGATTGGGCACCGTACGGCGTGCCCTTGTGTGTGGTGCAGGTCGAGTCGGCTGAAGAACTCCGTGCCGTGGTCGCCGCATGCGTCGAGGCTCGCGTGCCGGTGGTTCCGCGCGGAGCCGGCACCGGCCTCTCCGGCGGCGCCAACGCAGTCGACGGGTGCGTGGTCGTATCGCTCGAGCGCATGGACGCGATCATCGAGATCAACCCGATGGAAAGGCTCGCGGTCGTCCAGCCGGGCGTCGTCAACGACCGGCTGCGGGCGGCCGTTGCGGAGCAGGGATTGTGGTACCCGCCCGATCCAGCGTCCGCACCTTGGTCGACCATCGGCGGCAACGTCGCGACGAACGCGGGTGGGCTGTGCTGCGTGAAGTACGGCGTCACCGGCGACTACGTCCTCGCGTTGCAGGTCGTCACCGGTACCGGCGAGCTCGTACGTCTTGGCCGCAGGACTGCGAAAGGCGTGGCGGGGTTCGACCTGGTCAGCCTGTTGGTCGGTTCCGAGGGGACTCTCGGGATCGTCACTGAGGTGACGGTGCGCCTGCGCCCGCTACCCCCACCGGCGATCACCGTCGCCGGCTACTTCTCCTCCATCGTCCACGCAGGCGAGGCCGTGCGCGCGGTCGCGGCGGCGGGTATCACTCCCGCCGCGCTCGAACTCGTTGATCGCACCACGTTGGAGGCGGTGAACACGTGGAAGAACATGGGGCTTCCGGTCGACGCCGCTGCGGTCCTGCTCGCACGGGTCGACGACGAGAGTGCGCTGGGTGAGCGTACCGCCGACGCGGTGGTGGCCTGCTTCACATCGTCGGGTGCTACCTGGGCCGACCGCTCCAGCGATCCCGACGAAGCGGAGGCGCTCTTCGCGGCGCGCCGGTTGGCCTACCCCGCACTCGAGCGGTTGGGCCCGGTGATGACCGAGGACGTCTGCGTCCCGAAGGAGCAGGTGCCGGAGATGCTTACCAGGATCGATCGGATTGCCACGCGGTGCGGTGTGACCATTGCGACAGTCGCGCATGCCGGGGACGGAAACCTCCACCCTTTGATCATCACGCCACGAGAAGACGACGCGCGTCGGCGCGCAGAGGAGGCGTTCGAGGCGATCCTCGATGCGGCGCTCGAGCTCGGTGGCACGATCACGGGCGAGCATGGCGTCGGCCTGCTCAAGAGGGAGGGGCTGCGGCGGGAGATGTCGAAGGCGGTCATGGACATGCACCACGCGGTGAAGGCGGCCCTCGACCCGTACGGCATCCTCAACCCGGGAAAGGTCGTCTGACATCTGCTGACGGGAACCCTGTCACACGGGTGGCCGCTGTCTCGGCCACAGCAGCGTCGCGATGAAAAAGGGCGGCAAGACGGCAAAGGCCACCAACGCGGCCAGTGGTGCAACCAGACCGATGACGGCGGCCAGCGGGTACACGAACACGCTGACCAGTGAGCGGCGCACGCCCGACCTCGCGTAGGCCGTGTCCGTGACGGAGTCTTCCAGTAGAGGGGGGTGCTGCGCGAGGTAGCCGTAGAGCGCGATCCACGCGAGCGGGACAAGGAAGCCGACGCCGGCATAGAGGGTGATGGCCGCCACCTTGTCGCTGTGGTCGCCGTCCCGGATGGCCGAAGAGAGTACCGACGCGGGCCACGGAAACAGTGAGGTCACCAGGAGCAGCACCAGATTGAGGCACAACACCCGGATATCCACGGCCCGGACCCGCGTGAAGAGGTCGTGGTGGTTGATCCAGATCGCTGCGATGGCGAAGAAGGCCGCGAGGTAGGCGAGATAGGACGGCCACTGGTCCTTCAGGGCTTGCGCGAACTCCCCGCGTGGCACGTCGCCTTCGATCAGGTTGAGGACCAACAGCGTGATGGCGATCGCGAACACCCCATCGCTGAACGCCTCGACGCGAGCGCTTTCGGGCAGGCGCCTTCCGGCGCTCGTCTGCGTCATCCGGTCAGTATGGGCCAGCCGAGGGCCGGTGTCGGCGCTGCCCGATCGTCGGCTCCGCGAGAAGTCATTTCGTGGCCGACACGCCGGCAGATCCAGGCCGCCGGTGACGTGTCGCGGAGAAGGGGACGCTGCGGCTGCGAGACTCACTGTCATGCCAGGTGAGCCGCCGCTTCCAGACCCGGCTCTTGTCGTGCTGGTCGGCCCGTCCGGCTCGGGTAAGTCCACCTGGGCCCAGGCGCGGTACCGAAAGCCCGAGATCGTCTCCGCCGACGACCTGCGCACCGTGGTCGGCAGTGGCCGGCACGACCTCGACGCGTCCACGGACGCCTTCCGGTTGCTGGACCTGATCGTCGCCGGCCGTCTGCGCCGGGGCCTCACCACTGTCGTCGACACGCTGGGTCTCGACCCGGCCCGGCGGCGTGGCTACCTCGACCTGGCCCTCGCCGCGCGCATGCCTGGCGTCGTGGTGGCGTTCACCACTCCACCCGAAGTGGGCCGGCTGCGCAACGCATCCCGCGACCGTCCGGTCCCGGCTCGCGTCCTGGCCCAGCAGCTGCGGACGTTCCGAACCGTGCTCGACGGGCTGACGGACGAGGGCTGGACCCGCGTACTCCACGTCGTGGACGACACCGCTCCAGCTGCCGACGCCGCGCCGCAGCCGATTCTGCCGCAGACGCCGACGCCGCACACCGGGCTCGACGTGGTCCTGCAGCTGTCGCGGTTCCCGTGGGGCGATGACCCGGCGGCGTGGCTGAAGGACGTTGCGCTGGCCGCTGACGAGGCAGGGTTCGCCGGTGTCGCGCTGATGGACCACCTGATCCAGATCCCGCAGGTGGGCTCCGCATGGGAGCCCATCCCCGAACCGTGGGTCACGCTCGGGATGCTCGCCGGACTGGACACGCGACCTTCGGCTCGGCACCTTGGTGACACCCGTGACGTTTCGACCGGCCGGGATCACGGCCAAGACGGTGGCGACGCTGGACACCATCTCGAACGGTCGCGCGTTCGTGGGCGTCGGCGCCGGCTGGTGGGAGCGCGAGCACCTCGCGTTCGGACTGCCGTTCCCCGGACCCGCCGAACGACTCGACGCGCTCGAGACCGCTATCGAGACGATGCGCGCCCTGTGGGCCAAGGGCACCAAGGCGTACGACGGGCAGCGGGTCAGCCTGCCCGAAACCACGTCGTATCCTCGGCCGGTCGGCGACGTGTCGGTCATCGTCGGCGGCAGCGGCGAGCGCCGCACCCTCCGAATCGCCGCCCGGCTCGGCGACGGGTGCAACATCGCCTCCGACCTCGAGACGCTCGACCGCAAGCGGGAGGTTCTACGCCAGCACTGCACGGACCTTGGCCGAAACCCCGACGAGGTCGCTCTCACCGTGCTCGACCTGCCCGTCGTGGGCCGTGACCGCGACGACGTGTGGGCGCGGGTCGAGCAGCTCCGGGGGCCAAGCTCGGCGGCTGCGTTCGCCCGACGGCACCACGCCGGCACGCCGCAGCAGCATCGCGACCGCTACCAGGTCCTGGCCGAGCACGGCGTCAGCACCGTATTCGTCGCCCTCCCAGATCTCTCCAGCGCCGAGGACGTGCTTGCCCTTTCTCCCATGCTGGGATGAACCGCCTGACCGAGGACCAGCAAGCCCGCGGCTCACGTCTTCGTGATGTCCGAGTGAGAAATGAGTGCTGAGGGACTGTCTTGACCACGGTCACCCGCGTGAGCGCGGACACAGTCACGCGGAAAAAGACAGTAGTCAAACTGGGAAAATGTACATTGGCCCTGTGGCTTCTTCGGCGAACCGCCCCCCTTGCGACAACGCTGACATCGCCATCGTCGGTGGAGGGGCGAGCGGCGTACTCGCCGCTATCCACGTGCTGTCGCGATCGTCCGACCCTGGGCTGCGGGTCACGATCTTCGAGCCGAGTGGGACAGTCGGCTCGGGATTGGCCTACTCGACCACTGACGAGCGGCATCTGCTGAATGTCAGAGCCCGTCACATGAGTGCCTTCCAAGACATCCCGGGCGACTTCCTCGACTGGGCAGCCAGGACGGGCCGCGCGGCGGATCCCGGCGACTTCTTGCCACGATCCTGCTACGGCGACTACCTCCGGGACACCCTGAGCCTGGTGGCGGCTGACAGGCTCACGACCGTCGCCGCTGCCGTCGAGGACCTCGAGCCGACGGCAGACGGTTTCATGGTGCAGGCGGACGGAGTCCGCTCGCGGGCGGCATCGGTCGTACTCGCCCTCGGCAACGCCCACCCACCCGCGCTGTCGATCGACGGTCGCCCGCTCCCCCGGGCGCCGTGGCACCTCCCGAACCCATGGGATCTGGACGCCTTTCGATCGCTGCCTGCAGACGCGACAGTCGTACTCGTCGGCACCGGTCTGACGGCCATCGACTCCGCCATCACCCTGCTCGAGGGGATGCCTGACCGCAGAGTCGTGATGACGAGCCGTCATGGCTTGCTCCCCAAGGGTCACGTAGCGCAGCAGTCGACCGCGTGGGTGAGCCCGATCCCCCGCGGCGAGATCACCGCCGACCTGCTTGCCGCGTTCTTCACCGAGCAGGTCCGGGCGGCCGCGCGCTACGGCGTCGGGTGGCGCAACGTGGTCGACGGCCTCCGCAAACCGACCCAAGGCCTGTGGACCCGGCTGAGCCTCGACGAGCAACAGCGCTTCATCAGCACATATGCGCGACACTGGGAGGTGCGGCGGCATCGCATGGCTCCCGAAGTGGCGGCCCGGCTCGCGGCATTTCGCGCCGAGAAGCGCCTCGAGATACGCACCGGCGGCCTGGACTCCGTCGTCGACCGAGGCGCCGACTGCCTGGTGGAGCTGCGCGGAGCGACGGTCACAGCTCAAGCCGTGGTCAACTGCACCGGGCCGTCGACAGACATCACCCAGCGCTCCGATCCCTTGGCGAGGTCGCTGCTCCAACGGCGCATCGCACAGCCAGACCCCTTGCGGCTCGGAGTGTTGTGCACGATGCGCGGTGAGGTCGTCGGCCCGACCGGCACCGCGATCCCCCGACTGTTCGCTGTCGGCCCACTGCGCAAGGGACTGCTCTACGAGTCGACAGCTATCCCCGAGATCCGGGCGCAGGCCATCGACGTGGCCGGATACCTCGGTGAGCTGGCCTCAGATCTTCAGCCGGCGTGAGCCCAGCCGCGCCGGCCTGAGCGTGTCCACCGGCTGATGTCGCCGACGTCTGCCAAGCCCGCCGGTGGGACTCGCTGCTGAACTGGAGCGGACGGTGGTCCGGCGGAGGTCAGCGGGGGCGGACGCCGTCGAGGACGAACGTGAGCAGGCCGAGGTTCTGCTCCTCTGTCGCGCCTTTTGCCATGCACATCCCGCCGACGAGCTGCATGAGCTTGCGCTGGTCGATGTCGGGCCTGACCACACCCGCAGCCTGTCCGCGTTCGAGTATTCTGCCCGTCGCGGCGCCGATCTTCTCGCGTGAGCTGACCGCGAGGTCGGGGTTCTTTTCGAAGGCTTCATGCAGCTCGGTGAGAAAAGTGCGTTTGGCGGCAGCGTAGGACACGAATGCCTCGAGCCAGCGGGCCAGCGCCTCCCATGGACCGGTCTCGATCAAGAGCTGCTCGGCCCTCGCTACGAGTGCGTCGACGTCATCGCGGTAGACAGCCTCGACCAAGTCGATGCGATGGGGAAAGTGACGGTAGAGCGTGCCGACGCCTACATCGGCGGTACGAGCGATCTCCTCGATCGAGGCCTCGCTGCCGCGCGCGGCGAAGACAGTTCGGGCGGCCTCGACAAGGCGGTCGTAGTTGCGTCGGGCGTCGGCGCGCATGGGGCGGAGCCGGACCGTCACAGAGGTGGTCACGTCCGTCATTGTGGCGCCTTTTCACGTCGCTGTCTGCTCCCGAACCCGAGGCGGAACTCGGACTTGCTAACCGGAGGATACCTCCGTATAGTCTAACCGGAGGCTTCCTCCACTCTACCCCCTTTCTTCGACGGGTCTATCTTCATGTCTTCTTCGACCACCGTGTTATCGCCCACCGGCGCATCCACGCCGACCAATCCCTCCCCGACCGCCTCCGCGGGCAATCGCCCGGCTGCCAGGCCCGGCCTTGTCCTGGCCGTGATCTTGACCTGCCAGCTGATGGTCGTCCTCGACGCGACGATCGTGAACGTCGCGCTCCCTCAGATCCAGCGAGCACTCGGCTTCACCGCCACGAACCTGTCGTGGGTGCTGAACGCCTACACCCTGACCTTCGGCGGCCTGCTGCTGCTCGGCGCCCGCGCCGGTGACCTGCTGGGCCGGCGCCGCACCTTCATCATGGGCATCGCCGTGTTCACCTTCGCGTCCTTCCTCGGCGGCTTCGCCCCTAGCAGTGGCCTGCTCCTGGCCGCACGGGCGCTTCAGGGTCTCGGAGCAGCCGTGGCTGCGCCATCGTCGCTCGCCCTCCTGACCACGATGTTCTCCGAGCCGCGTGAGCGGGTTCGCGCCATCGGCCTGTTCACCGCCGTCTCGGTCGGCGGCGGCGCGCTGGGGCTGATCACGGGCGGCATGCTCGTCGAATGGACGTCGTGGCGGTGGGTGATGTTCGTCAACGTACCGATCGGCATCGCCCTCGTCGTCCTCGGACTATCGGTCCTCCCTGAGACCCACAGGCACCGTGGACGCTTCGACCTCATGGGGGCGCTGCTTTCCACGCTCGGCATGAGCGCCCTTGTCTACGGGTTCGTCCGCGCGGCCAGCGACGGTTGGAGCGACCGCTTCACTGTCGGGTCGTTCATCGCGGGAGTGGTTCTGCTGGCGGCGTTCGCGCGTCCGAACTCCGGGCGGAGAAGCCGATCACGCCGCTGAGCCTGCTCTTCGACCGCAGTCGCACCGGCGCAGTGGTTGCTCGCGGCCTGTTGTTCGCCGGGCTTTTCGGCTTGTTCTTCTTTCTCACGCAGTTCCTGCAGGACGTCTTGCACTACACCCCCCTGCAGACCGGATTCGCGTTCCTGCCACTACCGCTCACCGTTCTCGCGTGTCGCAGCTCACGAGCAAAGTGCTCATCCGCAAGGTCAACGGAAAGGCCCTCATGATCGTCGGGATCATTCTGGCCGGAGGCGGCTTCCTGCTGCTGAGTCGGCTGACCCCCGCCTCGTCCTACCTCACCGTGCTCGAGTCCCTGCTTCTCGTCGCCGTTGGCAACGGCTTGTCGATCGTGCCGCTCACCTCCGCGGCGATCGACCGGGTAGCACCCGCGGACGCGGGCGCCGCATCCGGCCTGGTCAACGTCACCCAACAGCTCGGCGGCACCCTCGGCGTCGCCATCCTCGTGACGGTCTTCGGGTCCGCCACTGCGGGGGCGAGGCTCGTCGGCGTCGACCCGGGACCCAGGCAGCACATATCTTCACTGTCGGAGCCACCCACGCCTTCCTCGCCGCCTCACTGTTCCTTGTCGGCGCCTTGACACTCGTCGCCGTGGCCGTCCGCGCACCCAAGGCGCGGTCGGCGGGCTGACCCGGTAGTCGACGAACGACTGGCTTTGCGGCGCGGTTGTGACCTGTGAGCAGATGAATCGGCAACTGACCACGACACCGGATCGGCCGCACCATCTCGACAGTGGTCGCCGGCCGCCAGCGTCACTCTTGTCCATGTGACAGAGGTCGATAGCGAATAGGTCAGCGGATTGTTCCAACCTGACGCGCCTCACAGGCCGCTCCGGGCCACGTCGGAAGAGGCATTCTGAGGCGTAACTTCCCCAGATGCACGTCAAGTCTGACCGATCTGACCAGTATGCAGCCAACGTTGTGAGCCCACGTCTACGACTGCTTGATCGCATTGCCGGCGAAGCTGACAGCCCCCAGAGAGAGGCGATGCCACGGCTTCGGGTGACTCGCCAACTGCCTTAGCCTCGAACGCCTTTGTCGGGTAACGAGGCACTCGTGATCGGTGCATCCACGAGATAGCCTGCACGACCGTGTTCCAACCTTGCTTCGTCATCGCGGCAGGCATGACGACGCGCAGGTGGAATACGAGAAAGTAATCCTTGAGTAATTCTACTGATTTAGTAGTATTAGGCTCCTGACCCTCGCCGAGGGCGAGGAGGAGCGACCGTGAGCGACGTGGTCATCGACGTCCATCGAGCACTTGTGGCCGGAACAGTTTGTCGAGGAGCTGAGGCGGCGGACCAGGCTCCCCCACCTTCGCGGCTGGACGTTGATGACGGCCGGCGAGCCGCCGTACTCCGTCCGCTCGGCCGACCACGACGTCGCAAGACGCCAACAGCTGCTCGAGAAGGACGGTGTTGATCTCGCGGTGCTTTCGTTGTCGAGCCCCTTGGGGATCGAGTATCTCGACCCTGATGATGCCCACGCGTTGCTTGATGCGTGGCACGACGGAGTACGGGACCAGGACCGTTCGTTCGCCGGTTGGGCGTCGGTCACCATCAACGGCTACGACCTCGATGAGCTGCGCCGGCTGCTGGGCCCGCGGTTCGTCGGGTTGCAGCTCCCCGCCTGCGCAGTAGGGGATCCGCACTCGGTCGAACGCTGGCCACCTCCTCGCCCTGTGCGAGGAGGTCGGCAAACCTGTGCTGATTCATCCGGGTCCGGTTGCAGCGGCGGGCGAGTTGCCCGCCTGGTGGGCGCCGGCCGTCTCGTATGTCAGTCAGCTCAACGCCGCCTGGTGGAGCTGGCAGGCAGTCGGCCGCAGCCTGTTCCCGAACCTTCGGATCTGCTTCGCCGCCGGTGCCGGCCTCGCGCCGATCCACCACGAGCGGGTCCGGGCTCGGGGTGGGCCCTCTCATCCGGCTGATGCAGGGGTCTTCATCGAGGTCTCGTCGTACGGACCGCGCGCCATCGACGCGCTCGCCCGTGCGGTTGGGATCGACGCTCTCGTCCTGGGTAGCGATCGCCCGTACGCGGCCCCACCGCAGCACACTCTGGGCCTCGCAGCCGACCGTGCACTGACCGTACGCAACCCTAAACGACTCATCGAAGGAGATGTGCCATGACGGCTGCGCCGTCCATCGCACCACCGGCCGGCCGCGTCCCCGCGGCCGGCGCTACCACGATCCTGGCCGACGCGGCTGGCATCGACTTGAATCGGTTGCCGGGTTGCGACCTCGAGCCGCATGAGTTGCGGGCGCTGGCATCGACGATCGCGCTTGACCCACGGGCTGGAGTGAGCACGTCGCCTTCGCCGACGGCCAACGCCATTACGTGAACCTGTATCGCGACAACTACGTCGACGTGTGGCTGTTGTGCTGGACACCCGACAACGACACCGGCTGGCATGACCACGATCTCTCGTCCGGGGCGGTAGCCGTCGTCCGGGAGAACTGGTCGAGCACAACCTTGCACTCGGTCACGACAGCGTCGAGACGGTCGTTCCGGCCGGCCGGGTCTTCGACTTCGGGCCAGACCACATCCACCGGCTCACCGGCCGAGCCGACGCCAGCGTCAGCATCCATGCGTACTCGCCTCCGCTGTGGCGGATGGGCCAGTACGCCATCAGCTCCGACGGCGTCCTGCGGCGTCTCTCAGTCTCCTACGCGGACGAGCTGCGACCGCTGGACGCACTCGCCTGACCTCCGGCGTTCCTGCGGGTCTGAGCAGGACCGGCAGCCCTCGCGGTACGGGTGGCTGCGCCCGGGGGCACGGGATCGTGGTCGATCGTGTGCGGCCGATGCCGACATCCTGCAGAGCGCCGCCTCGGCGGAGGATGATGCCCACGCGTCCACCAACCCTCGGTGGCCATATGTGCCGGCTACGGGCCGAGGGTCATGCCGCTCAGCCGCGCCGGCCGACTTTCGCCCATCGTCGCCACTCAGCCAACGAAAGCGAGAGCGCCTTGAGGCGCGGGACCGCGGCGATCTTCCGATCCCATTCCCCTACGCGGATGATGATCAGGCTTCGAGAATGTGAAAGGGCCGCGCGCGAGGATGACTGCGGCCGGATTCAGGACCGAGCCGTGCGTACAACGGCTGTCGCCATGAGCCCCAGGAGCTAAATCCCCAGGGCCAACATGAACGTGCGCCCCGCCGAACAAATGCTCGGGCTGGCATCGGGGGCGAACTGGTCCCCGAGATTTCCCACCCAAGACCTCATGGTCAAGGGACCGTGCGATCACCCGGGTGGGTAGTCCGTCCGTCCCTGGTGATACACGCCCTCCCCGGAACCCGCCGTCGACCGGTGACCTTGGTGATACACGCCCTGGCCGCATCCACAGTCGCTTCGGTGGCCCTGGTCGAAGACCCCCGCGTCCTCACCGGCCCCGTGCGGGTGACCCTGGTGGAAGACGCCCTGATGGACCTGCTCTCCCAGCTTGCGCCAGTCGCCTCGGTGATCACCAGCCGGCCCTTCGGGTCGGGCTCCCCCGCCCGCATACCCCGTCGTCGAATCTCTGGATCCCGACCTGTTCATCTGTCTCACCCCTGTCAGCCATGCAGTAACTGTCGCCAGATTCGTAACCTTTGACTTAAGGTAATGATTGCGCAATCGCATTTAAAGTGCAAGCCTAGACCCTGTCATATCTGAGCAGTACGCGCTCTCGACCCCAACGCCGTGCGCGACGACTGAAAGGGGATCGACAGGGCAGCGGCAAGGAGTGCGCTGGTGCAAGTCTTGCGTGATGATGACAAGGCCGGCGTGTCAGCGCGCCGCGTCGCAACGAGATGGCGGTGAAGGTGAGATGGCAGACACGGTGGGCGACGTCCTCCTCGGACGGCTACGTGAGTGGGGCGTGAAGCAGGTCTTCGGCTTCCCGGGTGACGGGATCAACGGCCTGCTGGCGGCCTGGTCGCGCGCCGATGACCAACCACAATTCGTGCAGGCTCGTCACGAGGAAATGGCGGCGTTCGAGGCGGTCGGCTTCGCGAAGTTCTCGGGTCAGGTCGGGGTCTGTGTCGCGACCAGTGGTCCCGGGGCGTGCACCTGCTGAACGGCTTGTACGACGCCAAGCTGGACCATGTGCCGGTCGTCGCCATCGTCGGACAGACCGAGCGCAGTGCCATGGGCGGGTCCGACCAGCAGGAGATGGACCTGCTCAGCCTCTTCAAGGACGTGTGCAGCGACTACATCCAGATGTGCACCGTTCCGCAGCAGCTGCCCAACCTCATCGACCGGGCCATTCGTATCGCGATGAGCGAGCATGCGCCCACGTGCATCGTCGTGCCGTCCGATGTGCTCGAGCTCGAGTACGAGCCTCCCGGCCACGCTTTCAAGCAGGTGCCGTCGAGCCTTGGCTTCTCGCGTGCAACGGTGGTGCCCGATGACGCCGCCGTCCAGCACGCCGCCGACATCTTGAATGCCGGCGAGAAGGTCGCGATGCTTGTCGGCCAGGGAGCTCGTGGGTGTGTCGTCGAGCTCACCGAGATAGCGGATCTGCTCGGCGCGGGGGCGGCGAAGGCGTTGTTGGGCAAGGACGTCCTTCCCGATGACCTTCCGTGGGTCACTGGCTCGATCGGCTTGCTCGGAACGACCGCGAGCTATCACCTGATGATGGACTGCGACACACTGCTCACGGTCGGTTCCAACTTCCCCTACACCCAGTTCATGCCCAAGCTGGACCAGGCGCGGGCCGTGCAGATCGATCGGTCCGCCAAGTGGATCGGCATGCGCTACCCCTACGAGCTCAACCTCGTTGGCGACGCCGAGGCGACTCTGCGCGCATTGATCCCGTTGCTCCACCGCAAGACCGATCGCAGCTGGCGGGAGAAGGTCGAGTCCGATGTGGCGGACTGGTGGAAGACCGCCGAGCGCCGAGCGCTGACCGATGCCGACCCCATCAACCCCATGCGAATCTTCCACGAGCTCTCGAAACGGCTACCCGACAATGCGATTGTCGCCGCCGACTCCGGTTCCGCGGCCAACTGGTACGCCCGGCACCTGAAGTTCACCGGCAACGTGCGGGGGTCCCTGTCCGGCACTCTGGCCACCATGGGACCCGGCGTCCCGTACGTGATCGGTGCGAAATGGGCTCATCCGGACCGGCCGGCGATCGCATTGGTCGGTGACGGCGCCATGCAGATGAACGGGATGGCCGAACTGATCACCGTTGCGCACTACTGGCGGCAGTGGTCCGACCCGCGGCTCATCGTCGCCGTGCTGCATAACAACGACCTCAACCAGGTGACATGGGAGATGCGAGCGATGGAGAACTCCCCGAAGTTCACCGCTTCCCAATCGCTGCCCGACGTCGACTACGCCGCCTTCGCTCGCAGCATCGGCCTAGTCGGAGAGAACCTCGACGACCCGGACACACTCGGGGGCGCCTGGGACCGGCTCTGGCAGCGGATCGGCCGACAGTCCTGGACATCCGATGCGACCCTGACGTGCCACCCATCCCTCCTCACGCCACATTCGAGCAAGCCAAGTCAGTCGTCAAGGCGGTGCTGGGGGGCGACGAAGACTCCGCCGGCTTCATCAAGCAGGGCATCAAACAAAAGGTCCAGGAGTACCTACCCGGGCAGAAGACGGACAGACCATGAATCTGGCGCAGACAGCACTCACCGACGTGCGCACGGGTCGGTTCGAACGGTCACTATCGGCACTGACCGCAGCCGGAGCCGCCGTCACCGCTGCCGAGATCTACCTGTCCCACGACGGGGCCAGCTTCGGGAACAAGATGATGTGGTTGCCGGTCGTGGTTGTCCCGGCCGCCATCCCCGCCGGGATCGCCGCGGTTTTCTCCCGGCGAGCGGCGCGGACAGTGCTGCCTCTGGCGAGCGCCGCGATCGTGGCCAACGGCCTCCAGGGCACCTACCTGCACTGGCGCGGCATCCGCCAACGCCCGGGCGGGTGGACGAAGTACAACATGGAGTCAGGCCCGCCGATGTTCGCACCGCTGCTGGCCTCCTTGGTCGGGGAATGGGTCTGCTCGCATCGGCCCTTCGCCGCGAGGACCTGCCGCTGCCCGGCGACGGCCAAGACGACTGATGCCCTACCGACCCCCGGGAAAGCAGGCGGTTACCCCTCAGAACCAGGGTAGGTACGCAGGGTTCGACGTCCTCGACCAGATCGACGTATGGGATAACGTCACCGCTGGAGTGGTGCTGGCCCGGTTGGGGCCGCCTCAGGACTTGTCATTCTTCACGCCGACCGAGGTTGCGATCGCCTTGCCACTGCTGGATCTGTTGCTGGCCCAGACGCCGAGCCACGGGTGCCGGTGCTGCCGCTGATCGACCTGCGTCTCGCGACCGGCCAGACCGACGGTTGGCACTATGACGACCTGCCGGAGGACCCCATGATGTGGCGGCAAAGCTTGGCACTGCTGGACGGAGATGCGCAGGATCGCCATGGTCTCTGCTTCGCTGAGGCGACGACCTGTCAGCGCGCCGGGCTTATCCAAGCCGTCCAGGATCTCAGCGGCAGCCTCTGGCACGGCTATCCCGCCACTCAGGTCTGGAGCCTGTGGACCCGGTATGCCTGTTCGGCGTTCTATTCCCACCCCTGGGCATGGAATGAGATCGGGTTCGGGGGGCCGGCCTATCCGCGCGGCTACCTCAACCCGGGCATAGACGCCCGCGAGAAGTGGGAGGTCGCCGACCACCACAGCGTCGATCCCGTCCCCTTCAGCCGTCGCACCGAACGGGCCGGCCAAGAACACGACACGCTGCGCGGCAAGGCCGACAGGTGAGGAGCAACTACAGAGGCCATCCGAGCCCGCAACGAATCCGCCTGGCTCATACCCAACGACGGCTCTCGGACGAACCATCGCCTGCGCGACGACATGCGTCACTACGATGTCCACGACGAGGTCGACTTCGTCGTGGTCGGCGCCGGAGCCGGCGGAGCCGTGTTCACCCAGCGGCTCGCACGTGCCGGCTGCTCGGTTGTCTGCCTGGACGCCGGACCGTTCTGGGACCCGGACGCCGACTGGGTCAGTGACGAGCTCGGCTCCCACGTTCTGTACTGGACCGATCCCCGTCAGATCGGCGGCACCGATCCCGTCCCGCTCGGGTCCAACAACTCCGGGCGCGGGGTCGGCGGCTCGATGGTGCACTATGCCGGCTACACGCCACGCTTTCACCCGTCGGACTTCCACACCCTCACCACCGACGGGGTCGGGGCCGACTGGCCCATCGACTACCCCACACTCAAGCCCTACTACGAGCTGATCGAAGCCGAGCTTCCGGTGGCTGGGCAGGACTGGCCATGGGGCGACCCGCACGCTACCCCCACACCGCCCATCCGGTCGGCGGCAACGGGCAGATCTTCCAACGCGGCGCCAACAAGGCAGGGGTGGCCACCCGCGTCGGACCAGTCGCCATCCCCAACGGCCGGTTCGGAAACAGACCGCACTGCATCTACCGTGGGTTCTGCCTGCAAGGCTGCAAGGTCAACGCCAAGGCCAGCCCGCTCATCACCCACATCCCCGACGCCCTCGCACACGGCGCCGAGATCCGGCCCGACAGCCACGTCAGCCGGATCCTCGTCGACGACAACACGGGACGCGCCACCGGCGTCGAATACATCCATGACGGGGTCCACACACCGTCAGCGGGCCCGGGCGGTGGCGGTCGCCTGCTACTCGATCGAGACACCGCGGCTGCTCCTTCTCTCCACCAGCAAACGCTTCCCCGACGGGCTCGGCAACGACGACGACCAGGTCGGTCGCTACCTCATGGTGCAGGGCGCCCCTCAGACGGCAGGCCGCTTCGCCGAGGAAGTTCGCATGTACAAGGCCCCACCGCCAGAAGTCAGCAGCGAGCAGTTCTACGAGACCCAACCCGGCAAACCCTACAAGCGCGGATGGTCCATCCAGACCGTGAGCCCGTTGCCGATCACCTGGGCTGAGCACGTCGCCGCCCAGGGGCATTGGGGAGAGCCCCTGCGCGAGTACATGCGCGACTACAATCACTGGGCCTGCCTCGGCGCGCTGTGCGAGTTACTCCCCCAGCCCGACAACCGAGTCACCCTGGCGGACGAGAAGGACCGACACGGCCTGCCGGTCGCGCACTTCTCCTACAGCAAGTGCGAAAACGATCGGCAGCTGGTTACCGCCGCCCGCACGAGCATGGAGGAGATCCTACGCGCCGCCGGAGCCGAGGAGGTCATGACCATCGAACGTTATGCTCACCTCGTCGGCGGCGCCCGCATGGCCGCCGGAGCCGACCGCGGAGTCGTCGACAGCGACCACCGCGTCTTCGGCACACGCAACGTGTTCATCGTCGATGGGAGCACGCTGCCCACCCAGGGCGCGGCGAACCCAGCACTGACCATCATGAGTCTGGCCGCCCGCGCCGCCGCTCGGATCACATCCGGCGCCGTCACCATATGACGCGACAGTCAAAAGACCGGTCTCGAGTGCCGCGGCAGACCGGGTGGGAGATGGACGCGTCCGGCATTGCGCACGTGCTGATCACGGCCCGAGAATCGCCGGACGGCTTATGAGCCCCGTGTGCTGACCCGTTCTGCCGGGTATGCGCCGGGGCGCAAGACATGACGAGCAATGAGGCAGTTACTCGCGTCGTGCTCAACCGGTACGGTAGCGCTCGGAGTCCGAGACCTTGAGTCGAAGTCCGTTGCCGGGCGCGTCGAGAGCGAGATGCAACGCGCCGTCACGAACTGTGGGAACGCCGTCGAACAGCAGGCGCTCGAGTCGGGCGTGGTCGTGGAAGTACTCCACGTGCCTGAGGTTCGACACACTCGCGGCCACCTGGGCATGCAGAGCAGGCGCACAGTGCCCGCTGACATCGAGCCCGTAGCCGGCCGCGACCGCCGCCGCCCGGCGCCATTCAGTGATCCCGCCGATTCGGGTCACATCGAGCTGCATGCAGTCGACAGAGTCGGCTCGGCACATTCGGTTGACATACGTGAGGTCGTAGGCGTACTCGCCCGCGGCGACGTCAGCTGCGAGCTCACTCCTCAGCTGGGCCAGGCCGACGAGGTCGTCTGACGACACCGGCTCCTCGAACCAGGTGATACCGAGGTCGTCGTAGGCGCGGCCCAAGCGTCCAGCCTGTCCTCGTGTGTAGCCGCCGTTGGCGTCGACAAATACTTCCACCCCGTCGCCAGCAACCGAGCGAGCGAAGCCTGCCCGCGACAGGTCTCGATCGGCGCATCTTCCCCAGCTTTCGCCCACCTTGATCTTGACCGCCGACATGCCTAGGTCCCCCACCCAATGCTCCAGCTGCGCGCGCAGGGTCGCCTCGTCGTACGTCGTGAAACCGCCGCTGCCGTAGGCAGGCACTGTGTCGCGCACCCGGCCGAGCACACTGGCCAACGGAATCGCGATCAGTCGTGCGGCTAGGTCCCACAGTGCGTTGTCGACCGCCGCGATCGCCATCGACACGATTCCGGGACGTCCGGCGTTGCGGCAACGCCGCACCATCGCCTCCCAACTGCCGACGACGGCGAATGCCGGACGGCCGACGATCACCTCCCTCAGCTGATCCCTCACGACACTCGCACAGCCCGCAGGGCCATAGGTGTAGCCGAGACCGCTGCGGCCACCAGCCGTGACCGAAACGGTGACACACGTGGTCGAGCCCCACGCAGCGGTCCCATCAGCCTCCGGTTGATCCGTCGGGACGGTATAGACCGCACACTCCAGATCCTCGACGAAGGGTTCGCCGACCGCCTGATCGCTACTGCCGAGCTGTTGCCATGCCTGTCCAACGTGGCCATTCACCGCCTCCCCGCTCATACGGCCGCCCCGGCCTTGGTGAGCACTGCGACCGATGATCTCGAGAACTCGACCACGATGACATCGTGGGTGCATTCGCTGGCCAGACTGGTCTCGCCCCCCCGGGACGAGACCGGAGCATCACGCTTGCGGCATCCAGCGAGCGCATCGACCAGCTCATCGAGTCTGTGTGCGCGAGCCGGAAGGGGTGATTCCACAAGGTTCAAGGCGGCAGCTCCTCGCTCCCCGGGCAGGCGGGGCAGCCTGATTCAGATGAGTGGCATTCAATCTATATCGCAATAATTGCCGCTACGCAACTGATTTACCTGCTCGCGACCTACCCGGTCGCGCTCGCCGCCCGGATCTGTGGGTCTGCTCACCACCGGGTTCCGGCCGCGTGCCTGAGATCAGCCGAGAGTCCAGATGTCGTTGACGGGAATGTCGCCCGCGACGTCCACGAGCCTCTGCAACGGTCCGGTCAGCCTCTTCCTGTCCGCCGCGCTCAACCGCCGCAGCAGATCCGCCAACAGATCGGACCGCCGATCCAGCACAGCACGGACGACTTTCCTACCGCGCTCACTCGGGGCCAAGACAACGTTACGGCGATCGCTCGGATCGTCACGGCGGTCAAGTAGACCCATGCTCACTAACGCTTCGCACGTACGAGACGCGTTAGAAGCATGCACTCCCAGATCATGCGCCAGCGAGCTGAGATTGCCAGTTCCTCGCGAGGTGAGCAACACGAGAGCCCTCAACTGCACGAGTGTGACAATCTCGTCCACCTCAGCCAGAGACTGCACGCTCAGCGCGACGAAGACGCGAGACGCCGCCACCAGCGCGTCGACTTGCTCCGGCGAGGGTGCACTCGCAGCCGAGCGACTCCTACGCGCAGGTACTGTCACATGGCCACACTAGTTGCATGAGTTGCGACACTGCAAACGTTGCGCTACGACCTGGCGCCGTCACGTTCGCGGCATCCGCAGGACACAGTGCGGGCAGATACCCTCAGAGCCGCGGGTCGACGGGCTCCGACTCCAGGGCGAGGACAGCGAAAACTGCTTGGTGAACCTTCCAGAGCGGCTCATGGTCGACGAAGGCGGTGAGCGCCTCGAGTCCCAGCCCGTGTTCTCGCTGCGCGAGTTGGCGCTTCTTCCCGAGGTTCCGTTCTCTCAGCACATCGAGCGAGTCGGTGTAGTCCGGCCCGTAGATGATCCGGAGGTACTCTCGGCCCCGCACCTTGATGCCCGGTTGGATGCGCCCTTCGGTGAGATGAGCCGGCTTGACGACCATCCCCTCGCCGCCCGTTGCGGTCAGGTCGAGCCACCATTGCGTCGCGGCATCTCGCTCTTCACGCGACGAAAGGTCGACGAAGCGGTGCCGCGTCGACGTGATCAGGTCACCCTCGAGCTTGGCGAGTTCGGCGAGGTGCCATGCGTGCGGTTCGGTGACCGCGAGCGCTCGACCCTCCGCGGCGAGGATCTGGAACGGCGCGAGCGTGACCCCGTCGAGCCCGTCAGTCGGATGGACATAGGCGGCGTAGGCATTGCGGAAGGCTTCGGCGTTGGCGAGCCGCTGCGTGGCCCGTACGGCAAGGTCGGCGACGTCCAGACCGCGTGCCGCGGCCAGGTCCAATACAGCCAGCGCCTCGGGCAACACCCGACGAGCCGCCGCACCGACAGATGCGTACTGCTCCTTGATCAGATCCATCGCCTTGACCGACCAAGGCAGGAGCTCGCAGTCGAGCGCGATCCAGTCCGTGCTCAAGGACTCGAACAGCGGCTCGGCTGTGGTGCGCAGCCGCTCGACGAGCTCGGTCGTGTCCGTGAAGAATGGCCGGCCGGTGCGAGTGTAGACGGCACCTGCCGTGCCGTCTCCGACTCCGAACCGGCGTTCGGCGGCGTCGATCATCCATGGCGATCACCGCGATGGCCCGCGAGCCCATGTGCTTCTCCTCGCAGACCACTCGGGTGACGCCCCAGCCGGCGTACTCCTCGAATGCCTGCTCCGGATGCTCCAGGAATCCTTCGAGCTTCGAGGTAGCGACCGGCGACATGGTGGGCGGCAGGTAGATCAGCCACCGTGGATCCACCGCAAACCGGCTCATGACCTCCAGTGCGGCTGCCGCGTTCTCCTCGGGGATCTTCACCTTGCCGCGCGTGAGTGGTCTCCAGCCAGCGCGTTCCGGCGACGTCGCCGAACTGGAGCACCGACGGCTCCCGATCGCCGACGGCCGGCGCGAGCGGACGGACCGGCTCGTACCACACCTGCTCGGCCGGCACGGAGACGATCTGACGCTCGGGATAGCGCAGCGCCGTCAGCTCGCCACCGAAGACGACACCTGTGTCGAGACAGATGGTGTTGTTGACCCACTGGACCACGGGGACCGGAGTGTGCCCATGCACGACCATCGCCCGTCCGCGGTACTCCTGGGCCCACGGGTAGCGGACCGGCAGTCCGTACTCGTCGATCTCGCCGGTCGTATCGCCGTACAGCGCGAACGAGCGAACTCTGCCCGACGAGCGGCCGTGGTAGGCCTCCTTCAGCCCGGCATGTGCGACAACGAGCCTGCCGTCGTCCAGCACGTAGTGGCTGATCAGGCCGTCCATGAAGTCGAGCACCGCCTTACGGAAGTCTTCCGGCTCCTCCCCCAGCTGGGCGAGGGATTCGGCTAGGCCGTGCGAGACCGTGACGGTTGATCCCTTGAGGGCACGTAGGAGCTTCGCCTCGTGGTTGCCGGACACGCAGAGCGCGTTGCCGGAGGCGACCATGCCCATGACAAGGCGCAGCACCCCGGAGTGTCGGGTCCCCGGTCGACGAGGTCGCCGACGAAGACCGCCTTGCGGCCCTTCGGGTGCGACGCCCCGACTGCGTCGCTGCCGTCGTACTGCACCGTCCAGTCGAGCTTCGTGAGCAGGGTACACAGTTCGGAGGCACACCCGTGGACGTCACCGATGATGTCGAACGGGCCGACGATGTCCCTGCGATCGTTCCAAGGACGCTCACGTACGATCTCCACCGCGTCGATCTGTTCGGCTGCCGCGAAGCGTGTGGACGCGGCGGAAGCCCTCCTTCTTGAGGCGGCCCAACGAGCGCGTGAGGTCGCGATGCTGCCGCGGTATGACGTGGCTCCCGAAGTCGCGGTCGCGACGATGCTTGTTGCGCTCCATCGCGAGCGACTCGGGGACATCGATCACGATGGCGTCCACGAGCACGTCATGACTCTTCGCGAGCCTGATCAGCGATGCCCGGGCGGCCTGCTGGACGTTGGTGGCATCGACGACCGTGAGCAACCCCCGTCGCAGGCGCGTGCCGACGATGTAGTGGAGGACATCGAAGGCGTCAGTCGTGGCCGACGCATCGTTCTCGTCGTCGGCGACGAGGCCGCGGCAGAAATCGCTGGAGACGACCTCCGTCGGCTTGAAGTGGGTACGCGCGAAGGTGGACTTGCCGCTGCCGGACACGCCGATCAGGACGACGAGTCCCATGGCGGGAACGGTGACCCGCACCGCCTGCGTAGCCTCAGTCATCGGCTCCCTCCCGTCGGGTGAAGATCGCCATCTGGGTAGGGGTTCCGAGGAGTTGGTCGTGGTCACCTACGCCGCGACGCTCGACCTGGTAGCCGTAGCTCGACGCAACGCGGTCGGACCAGTCGGAGAACTGCTCACGGGTCCACTCGAAGCGGTGGTCGGGGTGCCGCATGCCGACGAGTCCCTCGTACAGCACGTTGTACTCGCGGTTCGGGGTGGTCACGATGACGGCGCCGGGCTTGGCCGCACCGAAAACCACGTGTTCCAAGGCCTCCAGTCGCTGCGGGTCGACGTGCTCGACGACTTCCATGAGCACGGCGGCGTCGAAGCCGGCGTACCGCCCATCTTCGTACGTGAGAGCGCTCTGGAAGAGTTGGACTCGCTCGGCTTGCCGCTCGCTCATCTGCTCGATCCGAAGACGCCGCGCTGCGTACTGGAGTGACCGGGTGGAGACGTCGCATCCGGCGACGCGGCTGAAGGTTCGGCTCTTGACGAGCCGGTCGACGAACTGGCCGGGGCCGCAGCCGAGGTCGATCACCGAGGTTGCGCCCAGCTCGAGCAGGGCCTGGTAGACCGCCTCATGACGCTGCAGGTTGAGCGGAACCCGCTTCTCCTCCGGCTGCAGAACGTCCTCGTCATCAGCGGGCTCGAGCGCGTCCTCGACCTCGTCGCCAAGCTCGGCCAGCCGCGCGAGCGCGATGCGGGCGAGCCCGCCTCGGCGGCCGAGATAGCGGCGGGTGATCAGGTCCGCATCCGGATGGCTCGCGAGCCAGCCCTCTCCCGACCGCAGCAGTTTGTCGATCTCGTCTTGGCCCTGCCAGTAGTGCTTGGACTCGTCGAGTACCGGCAACAAGACGTGGAGCTGCTTGAGCGCGTCGGCCAGTCGGACCACTCCGGTGAGCCGAAGGCGGACGTATCGAGAGTCGCCCCAGTCGGCGAAGGCGTCGTCGAGCACGATGGGTTCGGCCTCGACCGCCCAGCCCAGCGGCTCGAAGAGCCGGTGCGCGATGGCCGAACCGCCCCGGCACGGAAGCACCGGGAAGACGATCTCGAGCGGGATCGCGGAGTCGGCAAGCTCCTGTTTGGACTTGCAGCGACCACTGCGAGCGGTACTGAACACGTCAGCCACCGCCACCCCGAGCAGCGACGAAGCAGCGTAGGACCTGTCGTTGACGTACTGCGCGAGGCTGAAGTCGGGCGCGTTCTTGGCCCTCGACCTCGCCAACCGAACCGGGTCGACGTCGAGCATGAGCGCGACCGTGCAGCGCTCCGGCGTCGCTTCGGGATAGAAGACCGTGGCCGTGCCGAACGACTGCTTGAACTCCTGCACACGGTCGGGGTGCTTGTGCAGGAGGAAGCCGAGATCTGTCGCCGGCTGGTGGGTGGTCGAAACGGTCAGGAGCACCCGCACAGTCTGCCCGAGCCGCCAAGGCGTTGTCCGTCGGCTGCCCGTTGTCGCCTGGGCGCGTAAAACGCCCTCATGCTCCCATGGATTCCACGCGGGTGACCGCCGCTCGTGACGCTCTGACCCACAGGGTGAACGGGTAGGGAGTCGCAGCAGTCGGTCAACCGGCGTTATCTGACCCGGTCCCACCCGCGGCGTGCTGTGCGGCTGCCGAGCTGCAGGTCGTCGCGGCTGCGGTAGACGATGTAAGGACGAGTCAGGTATCCCAGCGGCGCACTGAACACGTGCACGAGCCGGGTGAAGGGCCACAGCGCGAACAGAGCCATGGCGACCAACCCATGAAGCTTGAAGCTCCACGGTGCTGCGGCCATCAGTGCCGGGTGCAGTTGGAAGCGGAAGATTCCGCGGAACCAGATCGAGACGCCTTCGCGGTAGTCGTAGTGGCCGAAGATGTTGGCCGCAACCGTGTTGTACAGGCCGAGCAGGATCACGGTGGCCAAGAACAGGTACATGACCTTGTCCATCCGCGTCGTCACGGAGAAGACTGGCCCGGTCGTGCGCCGCCGGTAGATCAAGATGACCATGCCGACCACGGTGGCCAGCCCCGCCAAGGCGCCAATAGAGACCGCCATGAAGTGGTACATCCCCTCGGAGATGCCGATCGCCCCCGTCCAGCTCTCGGGTATGCCCAGACCGACGACGTGTCCGAAGAACACCCCGATGATCCCGAAGTGGAAGAGCGGACTGCCGATCCGGAGCAGTCGGTTCTCGTACAGCTGCGAGGAGCGAGTAGTCCACCCGAACTTGTCGTAGCGATACCGCCAGATATGCCCGAGGACGAACACGGTAAGGCAGATGTACGGGTAGACGACCCACAGGAACTGACTCACGTGCGCACCCCTGGGAATGTCGGCAGGGGCAGCAGGACTGGGCCTGAGCCGTCGGATGAGGGGCGTTCGGTAGCGGCACCGGGGCTGAACTGCGCCGCGGCGAATGGGGCGAGCCCGACCTCCTCGTCAGGCGGCCCCTGGGCGGCAAGGCGGCGCACGGCGTCGCGCTCGTTGCCCTGCAGCGTCGGTAAGGTGGCACTGACCGCGTCCAGCACGAGCGCCCACGGGGAGTCGATGTCATGCAGTGACAGCCGGAGCAGCTCGAGACCCGCTCGGTAGTCGAGCAGGAGCTCTCGGCCGATCTTCTGGTCGATGGTCGCGGCGTACTCGAGGACCACGCACAGATGGTCCGGCAGCTCGGAGTCGTCGAGCAGCCAGCCAGAGCGGAGATAGGTCTGCTTGAAGCGCAGCAATGCCATCCCGCGGTTGCGGGTGTCGCCGTGGGTGAAGTAGGTGAGAAAGAGGTTGCACCGGCGCTTGGCGTCGAACGTCTCGACGTAGTCGACCTGCTGCCGCGCCAGCGGCGTCGAACTGCGCGTGGTCGACGAACTCGCGGATCGGTTGCGCGGCGGCGTCAGGCAGCGGGCGCGAGGCGGTCCGGATCAGGTCAAGCTGCCCGACGAGCGACTCGTCGGGATAGCCCAGGAGCAACGAGGCGGACTGCCACGCAATCAACAGCTGCTCATCGGACCAGGTGCGCTGGCGAGCGGCGTGCGAGGCTCATCTCGGGTCCGCTCCGCCGCCGGCTCGGCGACCAGTCGACCCTCCCGGACCGGCACCGCCGGAGTTACCGTGTCGGCTTCACCTTCGCTGGTTGGTTCAGAGCGGCCGGGTGCCGGCGGGAACAAGCCGGTCGGAGTTCCCTTGCCGTCCCAGTTCAACAGGTTGACCCGGTTGGACTTGTTCACCGGACCCGACATGGTGTCCGCAGTCTGGCGATCCTGAAGCATCTGGAAGTTCTCCACCGCGATCGGCGTCGGCACACCTGAGCCCTCGCCGAACGGTCCGGATCCGCCCATGCCGGGTCCACCCTCGTAGTTCAGGGAGCACTCTGTGGCCAGCTCCTCCAGGGAGTGAGCCTGCTCGGCGTGCGCCGGCGGGATCACGTAGCGCTCGTCATACTTGGCGATCGCGAGCAGCCGGTACATGTCGTACATGGCCTCCTCCGTCATCCCGACAACCGCCGGGATCGAGGCGTCCGGTTCGCGTCCCATGTTGATGTCGCGCATGTAGGAGCGCATCGCAGCCAGCCGCCTCAGCACCTTGTCGACTGGCTGCGGGTCGCCGGCAGTGAAGAGCTGCGCCAGATAGTCGACCGGGATCCGGAGCGCATCGATCGCCGCGAAGAGGTTCGTGGTGCTCTCGGCGTCGAAGCCGGTGTCCTTGACGACATCGACGACCGGTGAGAGCGGAGGTATGTACCAGACCATGGGCATCGTCCGATACTCCGGATGCAACGGAAGCGCTACCCGGTACGTGTTGATGAGGGCGTAGACAGGTGAGCGTTGAGCCGCGACTACCCAGTCACGCGGGATGCCCGCTTGCTCAGCGGCTCTGACGACCTCCGGGTCGTGTGGATCGAGGAACACCGATCGCTGGGCCTCATACAGGTCTGTGTCCTCAGGGACGGAAGCCGCCTCGAGCACCTTGTCGGCGTCGTACAGCATCAACCCGATGTAGCGAAGTCGGCCGACACACGTCTCGGAGCAGACCGTCGGCAGCCCGACCTCGATGCGGGGGAAGCAGAAGGTGCACTTCTCTGCCTTGCCGGTGCGATGGTTGAAGTACACCTTCTTGTACGGGCACCCGGATACGCACATCCGCCAGCCGCGGCACCGGTCCTGGTCGACGAGGACGATGCCGTCCTCAGAGCGCTTGTAGATCGCACCGCTCGGGCAGGAGGCAGCGCATGACGGGTTCAGGCAGTGCTCGCAGATGCGCGGCAGGTAGAACATGAAGGTCTGCTCGAACTCGAACGTGACCTTGTCCGCGATGTTCTTGAGCATCGGGTCCAGACGCGCGGTCGCCGTCGAACCACCCAGGTCGTCGTCCCAGTTGGCCGACCACTGGACTTTCATGTTCTCGCCCGAGATGAGGGACTTCGGCCTGGCGACCGGTGTGTGCTCCTGCGCGGGCGCATCGGTCAGTGTGGAGTAGTCGTAGGTCCAGGGCTCGTAGTACTCCTGGATGGACGGCAGCTTCGGGTTGGAGAAGATGGTGAGCAGCTTCCTGAACCTGCCGCCACCCTTGAGCTTCAACCTGCCCCTTTTGTTGAGGTCCCACCCGCCCTTCCACTTGTCCTGGTCCTCGTAGGTCCGTGGGTAGCCGAGCCCGGGCCTGGTCTCGACGTTGTTGAACCAGACGTACTCGGTGCCGGAGCGGTTCGTCCATGCCTGCTTGCACGTCACCGAGCAGGTGTGACAGCCGATGCACTTGTCGAGGTTCATGACCATCGCCATCTGCGCCATCACTCGCATGTCAGTACTCCACCTCTTGGGAGCGCCGCCGGATCACCGTCACCTCGTCGCGCTGGTTGCCGGTTGGCCCGAGGTAGTTGAAGGCGTACGTGAGCTGGGCGTAGCCGCCGATCAAGTGGCTGGGCTTGATGAGCAGGCGGGTGAGTGAGTTGTGGATGCCGCCGCGTTTGCCTGATGTCTCGGCTATCGGAACGTCGATCAGCCGATCCTGCGCGTGGTACATGTACACGGTCCCTTCGGGCATCCGATGCGAGACGATCGCCCGGGCGACCACGACGCCATTACGGTTCACGGCCTCGACCCAGTCGTTGTCCGAGATGCCGACCTTCGCTGGCGTCCGCGTCGCTCATCCAGATGTTCTGCCCGCCGCGCGACAGCGAGAGCATGAAGAGGTTGTCCTGGTACTCGGAATGGATCGACCATTTGTTGTGCGGCGTGAGGTAGCGCACGGTCACACCAGCGACCTGACGCCCGCCGGCGCTATCGGAGACGTCGCCGATCGCAGGTTCGGCGAAGAGCGCTGCCATGTTCAGCGGCGGCCGGTACACCGGCAGTTGTTCGCCGAGCTCGCAGATCCAGTCGTGGTCGAGGTAGAAGTGCATCCTGCCGGTCAGGGTGTGCCACGGCTTGAGCCGCTCGACATTGATCGTGAAGGGCGAGTAGCGGCGACCGCCGGTCTCCGAACCCGACCACTCCGGGGAGGTGATGACCGGGACAGGTGGACCCTGCGTGTCCGCGAAGGTGATCTGTTTGCCCTCGTGCTCTTCGGCCAGGTCGGCGAGCCTGACGCCGGTCCGCTTCTCCAACGTCTTGAATCCCTGCGTTGCCAGCGCACCGTTGGTGGTGCCCGACAAGGCGAGGATGGCCTCGCAGACGTCCACGTCCCGCTTCAAGGACGGTCGGCCGTTCGCGACGCCACCCCGGATCGGGCCGTTCTTGTGCCGCAGGTAGTCGACCTGCTTCGGCGAGCTCGAACGTGACGCCCTTGGTACTGGCGCCCAGACTGTCCATCAGGGGTCCCAGCGCGTTCATCTTGTCCGCCACCGCCCCGTAGTCCCGCTCGACCTCGACGAGCTTGGGCATCGTGACGCCTGGCAGCGGCTCACATTCGCCGGCTCTCCAGTCCTTGACCACACCATGCGGGTTGGCCAACGCGTCGACCGTGTCGTGTGTCAACGGCATCGCGACGATGTCGGTGCGAACCCCGAGCTGCACGGCGGCGAGCTCGCTGAACTTCTCCGCGATCGTCTGCCAGGCGTCCCAGTCGGTTCGGCACTGCCAGGGTGGTGAGATCGCCGGGTTGAACGAGTGCACGAAGGGGTGCATGTCCGTGGTGTTCAGATCGTGCTTCTCGTACCACGTGGCCGCTGGAAGCACGACATCGGAGAAGATCGTCGTACTTGTCTGCCGGAAGTCGATGGTCATCAGCAAATCGAGCTTGCCCACGGGCGCCTCGTCGTGCCAGTTCACGTCCTTGGGGCGCGCATTCTCCGGCGCCTCCGTGGCGCGCAGCGACGAGTCCGCGCCCAGCAGATGCTTGAGGAAGTACTCGTTTCCCTTGCCCGACGAGCCGAGCAGGTTGTTGCGCCAGTTGGAGAGGATCCGAGGGTAGTTCTCGGGAGCGTCCGGGTCCTCGCCTGCGAAGCCCAGCCGGCCCGACCTCAGCTCCTCCACGACGTACTCGGTGACCGGCTGACCGCTTGCCGCCGCTTCGTCGCACAGGTCTAACGGATTGCGGTCGAACGTCGGATACGACGGCATCCACCCCATCCGGGCGCTCTGCGCGATGACGTCTGCGGTGGTCTTGCCCGCCAGCTGCCCCGAGCCGGGGGTCGCCGAGAGCGTGTCGGCACCGAAGTGGTCGTAGCGGAACTGGTCGGTGTGCAGGTACCAGTACGCCGTCTGGATCATGTTGCGTGGCGGGCGGCACCAGTCGAGCGCGTTGGCGATCTGGGTGTAGCCCGTCAGCGGCCGTACCTTCTCCTGTCCCACGTAGTGGGCCCACCCGCCCCCATTGACGCCCTGACAGCCGCACAGTGTCGTGAGGGTGAGAAATGTCCGGTAGATGGTGTCGGAATGGAACCAGTGGTTGGTGCCGGCGCCCATCACGATCATCGAACGCCCATGGGACTCCTCGGCGTT
Organism: uncultured Actinomycetota bacterium; assembly: GCA_963824115.1. Classification (GTDB taxonomy): domain Bacteria; phylum Actinomycetota; class Actinomycetes; order Propionibacteriales; family Nocardioidaceae; genus DASQEH01. The sequence continues at coordinate 232,740 of CAWGOA010000006.1, read as the reverse complement.
CTGCGCGAACTCCCGTCCGACCCGCGCCACGGCGGCGGCAGGAACGCCGGTGATCGCCTCCTGCCAGGCAGGGGTACACGGAAGCGATGCGTCGTCGTACGACTCGCGGCCAGTCCCCGGGTAGGCCGTCGCGTCTCACGCCGTACCGTGCCAGGAGCAGGTCGAACACGGTCGTGACGAGATGGTCACCGACCCGCCGGACGGGCACGCCGCGTGACAGCTGGTCAGCCCGACCGTCAGCGGTGTCGAAGCGAGGGAGCTCCAGCAGGACCGAGTCCGACGACGTCTCAGCCAGCGTCAGCTTCGGGTCGACACGTCGCAGGTCGAGATTCCACCGCCCCTCACCCCTGTCACCGAACCGGTGGCCGAGAGAACCATTGGGCACGGCGGCCTCGTCGTTACGGGCGTCAAGGAGCACAGGCTTGAACGCTGCGTTCTCCTCGTGGCGGAAGGCGACAAGATCGGCGGCGGTGAGGAACTTCCCCGGCCGGTAGACCTGGGGCTCGTCACCGGAGTGGGTCGAGACAGGCTCGAGACGCACCAGGTAGGGCAGGTCGGTGTACCGCTTCACATAGTCGATGAAGTAGGGAACCTGCCGGTCGACGAAGAACTCCTTCAGGACCACATGTCCCATGGCCATCGCCAGCGCGCCGTCGGTGCCGGGCCGAGCGGGCAGCCACTCGTCAGCGAACTTGACATTGTCGGCGTAGTCGGGCGCGACCGCGATCACCTTCTGGCCCCGGTAACGCGCCTCGGTCATCCAATGCGCGTCCGGCGTGCGGGTGACGGGCAGGTTGGAGCCCCACATGATCAGGTAGCCGGCATTCCACCAATCGCCGGACTCCGGAACGTCGGTCTGGTCGCCGAACACCTGCGGCGAGGCGACGGGCAGATCGGCATACCAGTCGTAGAAGCTGAGCATCGAGCCGCCGATAAGGTTCACGAATCTTGCGCCCGACGCGTGCGACACCATCGACATCGCCGGGATAGGGGAGAAACCGGCGACTCGATCGGGTCCCCACTTCTTTATCGTGTGTACGTGGGCGGCCGCAATCATTTCGGTCGCCTCCTGCCAGCTGGCCCGGACGAGGCCGCCCTTGCCCCGGGCGGACTTGTACCTCTTCGCGCGCAGCGGGTTGTCGACGATATGAGCCCAGGCCCGCACCGGGTCACCATCGTGCTGCGTCTTCGCCTCGCGATACATCTGAAGGAGGACCCCCCGGATGTACGGGTAGCGAATCCGGGTCGGAGAGTAGGTGTACCAGGAGAAAGCCGCGCCACGCGGGCACCCCCTGGGCTCGTACTCCGGTGAGTCAGGGCCAACCGACGGGTAGTCCGTCTGCTGCGTCTCCCACGTGATGATGCCGTCCTTGACGTACACCTTCCACGAGCACGACCCCGTGCAGTTCACGCCATGCGTGGAGCGCACGACCTTGTCGTGGCTCCAGCGGTCACGATAGAAGGTGTCGGCCCCGCGGCCGCCGGACTTGTGCATGGTGCGCAAGTCGTCGGATACCTCTGCCTTGGTGAAGAAGCGTCGGCTCCGCACAAGCGCGTCGCTCAAAGACCCATCCAGTCCAGCACGCCGGCCGTCACCGCGAATCGTCGCGATGGATGTCCGTACTCACACTGGCCCCTCTGAAGTCGGATGCTTGATAGATCGGTCGTGGCCTATTGCTGGGTGGTGAGGTTGTCAGCGGTGCGTCGGACAACGGTGAGGGTGAGAACGAGTGTCAACGCCGCCGTGATCGACAACAGGACCAGGCCAGGGCCGTAGTTGTGCCGAAGACCGTAGATGTAGCCCATGATCAGCGGCGGGATGAAGCCCCCGAGACCGCCAGCCGCTCCGACAACACCGGTCACGCCGCCGACCTTCGACGGATCGGTCACTTTGGCGATCAGCGCGAATGTCGCACCGCTGCCCGAACCGAGGGCCGCCGCCATCGCCAGAAACGCGACAGTCCCGGCGTGGTCGAGGATGGGCGTGGTCGAGGCGACCGCGGCACCGATTACCACAACGGCGTAACCCGCGGCCAGAACTACGATGGCACCGAACTTGTCCGAGAGCCAGCCGCCCACTGGCCGCATGACGACGGCGACCACCACGAAGCCCGCCATCCGGTTCGCGGCATCTGCAGGCTGGAGGGCGTACGCGTTCTTGAGGTAGGCGGGCAGGTACACCGAGAAGGCTACATACCCGCCGAAGGCGACCGCGTAGAGCATGCTCGCCTGCCAGGTGATCGGCATCCGCACGGTGGCGGTCAGCCGGCTGACCAAAGACCCGGCCGGTGCGGTACGTCCAGGTGCGTCACGCAGGACCGCCCACGAGGCAACGGCGCAGACCGCCAATGCCACGCTGGTGATGACGAATGGAGCCTGGTGACCGACACCGTCGTAGAGCTTGACAGTGGTCAGCGCGCTGACAGCCGTGCCACCCATACCCGCGCCGAAGACTCCCACGGCAAGGCCGCGGCGCTGCGGTGGGAACCAAGCGTTCACGAAGGGCACGCCAACCGCGAACGCGGTTCCGGCTATACCGAGGAAGAAGCCACCGACCATCAATGCGCCATAGGAGTCCTGGCCGAGCAGGCCGATGTACAGCACGGGGACGATCGTCACGGCGCAGACGAGCGGAAACATGGTTCGGCCACCGAACCGGTCTGTCAGGGCGCCGACGGGAATGCGGCCTATCGACCCCACGACAACCGGCACTGCGACGAGAAGGGCTTGTTTGGCGTCGGTCAGGTTCAGCGTCGATTTGAAGACCGGCCCCAGCGGGCTCAGCAGCGCCCACGCCCAGAAGTTCACGGCGAAACAGACGGTCGCCATCGACAACATCACGGCCGAGTCCCGGCCCGAGGTCGGTCCAGGACCGGTCGGCTCGGCGCTCAGTTCTCTGGGGGACTCAGCGCCTTGACGGCTCATGCGACTCTCCGTATCACTTCGAACACCTAGCGCCTATCCTGTTCTCCCACACAGATGCTCCTCAAAGCAACACTCCGCACAAAGGGCACCGAAAGTCTCGGTTGCGGACCGGCCGTCGCTCCTTGCACTGAGGCAAGCAGACTGGAGACCACGGCAACCTGGCTGCGGCTTATCCAGAAGGTGAGACTTGGATGGAAAAGTCATCGTTGACAGCCCTCGCGCGCGAGCACCTTGACATCGCGCAGACCGCATCAAGTGGTCGAAGCTCCCATACCGTCTACGGCGGCCGGGAGCACGTGCTGCGCCAAACCCTGATCGCGCTCGACGCGGGACAGATGCTCAACGAGCACGAGAACCCCGGCGAGGCGACCGTCTACGTGCTGCAGGGTCGGGTCCGGCTGGCATCGGACAGCTCGCTCGCCGACGGCGGAGCCGGCGAGCTCCTGAGCGTGCCTGACGAGCGGCACACACTCGAGGCGCTCGAGCCTGCCGTGGTTCTGCTGACCGTGGCCATGCACCGCTAGCGCCAGGTTTCCGGGTGGCTATCGGGTCCGGGAGGTCACCAGGCCCTCGGACGATCCACCGCCGCCAAGAGATCTCCTTTGGCGGTGCCGCTTCTGCACTGATCAGCTTGAGTCGAGCGTTCGCTTGGTGAAGCCCGGCGATGTCCCGCTCGGGCCGATCTGTCGTGCCCCGCCCCACGGAACGGCTGCGCTACGTGCTTCGGACACGACGCAATGCTGCCGCACGCCAGCAGACAATCGACCGACCGCCCGGATCAGTGGCAGGCTCGAAGGCGATGCAATGCCGGTGAGCCCAGATCAGGGTGGCACAGCGCCGTTCGGTGCCGAGGCTGCTCTAGCACGTTGGTTCGCGGCGATATGCCGCACGACAGGCACGCGAGGTCATGCTGCGAACCGAGCACGCGGGGCTCCACGATGCGCGGGTAGGAGCGATGGCCGGGGATGCGTCAGCGCCAGAGGCTGACCTGATTGTGCCCTCATATAAAGTCTCACCGAATCGTGATGGATCGGAGAGTGGTGTGGAGGTCGCCCGCGTCATCACCCAGGACGTGCGCTTTCCGACCTCGCTCGAGCTCGATGGCTCAGATGCCGTCAATGTCGATCCCGACTACTCGGCCGCCTACCTGACGATCGAGCTGGACTCTGGCGAGCAGGGTCACTCCTTCGTGTTCACCTTGGGACGTGGCAACGACATCGTCGTGAAAGCCATCGAAGCGTTCAGCGCTCTGCTGGTCGGACGGGATGCTGACGAGCTCATCTTCAACTTGGGCGACGCGTCCAAGCGGTTGGTCCACGACTCGCAGATGCGATGGCTGGGACCCGAGAAGGGCGTTGCCCACATGGCGTGCGGTGCCTTGGTCAATGCGCTTTGGGACATCCGTGCCCGGCGGGAGCGCAAGCCGCTGTGGCTGCTCCTCAGCGAGATGGCCCATGACGAGCTCGTAAGCGTCATCGACTTCACCCATATCAGCGACGCACTTGCGCCGAGCGAGGCATCAAGCCTGCTTTCCGCCGGCGAGCCTGGACGGGGCGAGCGTATCGCCGAATTGAAAGCCACGGGATACCCCGCCTACGCGACCTCACCTGGCTGGCTCGGGTATTCCGACGAGAAGCTCGTCCGGCTTTCTCGGCAGGCCGAAGCCGAAGGTTTCGAGATGATCAAACTCAAGGTCGGCGGCAATCTGGACGACGATCGGCGAAGACTGGCACTTGCGCGCGCGGCCGTCCCGGGCTTGCGGATTGCCATCGACGCCAACCAGCGCTGGGACGTCGACGAGGCGATCGCGTGGATCAAACAGCTGGCCGAGTTCGAGCCGTACTGGGTCGAAGAGCCGACCAGTACGGACGATGTCCTCGGCCATGCGGCGATCAGGTCCGCTGTCTCACCCATCCGCGTGGCGACTGGCGAAGCGGTAGCCAACCGCATCATCTTCAAGCAGCTCCTGCAGGCGAAGGCCATCGACTTTCTGCAGTTGGACGCGTCACGAGTGGCCGGTGTCAACGAAAACATCGCCAACCTCCTGCTCGCGAAGAAGTTCGGGGTCCCCGTGTGCCCACACGCGGGCGGTGTGGGTCTGTGCGAAGTGGTGCAGCACTACTCCTTCTTCGACTACGCGGCAGTGTCCTGCGACAAGTCCGACCGCTTCATCGAGTATGTCGACCATCTGCACGAGCACTTCGAGGCACCGGCCCAGGTGGCGGCCGGCCATTACCTGCCGCCAACCCAGCCCGGAACCAGTGCCGAGATGCGCCTGGCCTCCAGGGAGCGATGGACCTACCCGACGGGGGCTGGGTGGCTTGAGGTCGGCAAACGAGCGGGCGATGACGGGCCACCGTCGAGTGGCTGAACCGCCGTTTACCGACATCAGCTTCGACATCCACGACGCGGTGCGCGAAAACCGGCATGGCGGTACCACGGATGGATCCAGCCGGGTCCGGCCTACCTGCTGCGCATGGGGCTAGCCAAGCGTCGTGAGCGACGAGGCCGCTGAGGGCCAGAGAGCCAGTCGGCGCCGGTGGACTGCGGTCTGCGAGCATGAGGGTCATGTCCGAACGGCCCCTCCAGTCGGGTTACACCACTCGTTTGCTGAACGCAGATACCTGGGACGACTTCGCGAGGCTGGTGGAGGCCAACAACGGCGTCTGGGGAGGCTGCTGGTGCATGGGTTTTCATCCAGAGGGGCTCGGCAGGAACACTGCCGCGCACAATCGCGAGAACAAGCACACCCACGTTCGCCAGGGGACGGTCCACCAGGTCTTGGTGTATGACGGCCAAGAGTGTGTGGGCTGGTGTCAGTTCGGCAGCCCCGCGGAGCTCCCGACCATCAAGAATCCCAAAGCATACGACCAGGGGAACTCTGGCCTGCCGGACTGGCGAATCGGCTGCATCTTCACGGGCAGAGGCCACCGACGCAGTGGTGTCGCCAAGGCCGCGGTGACCGCCGCCGTCAGTGCGATCGCGGAGGCCGGTGGCGGGCTCGTCGAGGCATACCCCGAGCAGGTCGACGGTCGGGAGCCGCAGCGAGGGTCCTACTTCCACACCGGGCCGGAGAACTTGTTCGAGGAACTCGGATTCTCGCGCGACCGCAAAATCGCCAAGTGGCGGTGGGTGATGCGCCGCCACGTCCGGCCCTGACCACGGGGCCAGGAGCCTGGACGGCCCCCCGAACGCGTGTCTACCAAGCGGCTAGTGGAACGCCGAAAGCCGCGTACATAGCATGAAATGACTCCACGCCGAGGACGAACAATGGCACGAGGATGACGGTTGAGGTCAGGCCTACGAACCACGCCCTCTCCGCAATCCTGGTGATCAGCCAGGCACCAAGGAGGGAGATCGCCCCGATCGCCGGGAGGTAGAACCTGACGACCTGCACGGTGACATTGGTCGGATCGGTCGTCCAGGTGTATGCGGAGTACAAGCCCCAGACCGCGAACCACGATGTGGCTAGGGCGAGTCCCACGCAGAGATCGCGACGAGCCAGCTAGCCCGCCTGCCCGTTAACGCGGCCCAGCACGAGCCACTGCACGATGATCCATGCGATCGAGACGAGTCCGAGCACCAGCATCGGCATAGCCTGCATCAGGTGCATGGGCACGATCCGCAGGTTCGTCCCGATCGCGCTGGGCCCGAACGTGACCTCACCGGGCCGGTACCCGGATGTCAGTGGGCCACCGTAGACGAGCGCATCGAAGATGGCCACGCCGACAACGAAGACTGCCACTGAACCAAGCCAGCAGCACGCCGTCCGGAGAGGTAACCGCGCAGCTCGCAGCCGCGTTGCCGCGATCGCAGCCACGACGGCGCAGGCGAGGACAACGATGTCGGTGTAGCGGACAAAGAGCCCCGCGCCACATCAGATCCCCAAGGCTCGATTGATCCTGCTGGCACCTCCGGAGGTGTCGCATGAAGACCTACGACATCATCAGTCCAGATGCGGGAGCGACCCGATGAGCTTCGGGAGCTGGTGCATATCATCGAAGACGGTGGTGTCAGGCCCGGTGAGTCGGGCGACAGGGATGAGCCCGGTGGCGTAGGCAAAGCACTGCATACCGGCAGCACGGGCCGCCGCCAGCCCGGTGGGCGAGTCCTCGATGACTGCGCATCGAGCTGGCGGCACGCGCATGGTGCGAGCTGCGTGAAGGAAGAGATCAGGTGCCGGCTTGCCCAGAGGCACGTCCTGGGCGCTGAAGATGCGGCCCTCGAACGCTCCAAGCAGGCCGACCCGCCTCAGGTTGGCGCGAATCTTCTCGTGTGACCCGTTCGAGGCCACGCAGAACGGCACGAGGAGCGACCCCAGGACGTCGACCACGCCCGGCACAGCGCGCAGCTCGGCCTCGAAGGCGTCCTCGTACCAGGACCGGTACAGCGCCTCCCAATCGTCTTCGAGGGACCGGCCGAGCTCGGATTCGATGCTGCTTCGCCAGTACTCATCGGTGCAGCCGGCGAACTGGCGGACGAGCTCTTCCGCCGTGACCGTCCATCCCAGGTCGGCCAGCACCGCGGCACCCACCCGGGCCGCGATCGGCTCGCTGTCGACCAGGACGCCATCGCAGTCGAAAATCACGAGTTCGACACAAGGCCCGGGCGATCGTCCCGACTCCTCCGACCGGCTCCTCACGGCGCGACCGCCGCAGCCAGAACCATCGACAACGCCGACGCCGCAATGGTCTGGTGGACACCAACCCGTACCAGCATCCACCCACCGACCGCGGCGCCGATGCCGCCCCCGACCAGGAACCCGGTCGTCAGCCAGCTGTACGCCTCGTTCCGCCGGCCGATGGGGATCGCTGACGCCAGCCGCTGGTACATCACCGCCAGGCTGGGCGCGATGACCAGGCCACCGATGAACAGTACGGGCGGCGCAAACTCGACTCGCGAGATGCACGCCAGCACTGCAAGGTGTGCGCTGACGCTCAAGACCATGAGCCGCAAGGGGATCGGGCGCCGCGGAGCCAGGCCGTACAGCAGGCCGCCGGTCATCGAGCCTGCCGCCCACACGGCCAGTAGGGCCGCACCCGGGACCGCCGAGTCGCGGGCTTCGTTCAGCACGGCCAGGTTCGCCGAAGCGAACGCCGCGTCGAAGAGCGCTGCGGCGAGGACGAACCGGACGAGCAGCGTCCGTGCCCCCTCGCGGTTCGTGACGATCGGTCCGCCGACAGCGTCAGCCTCACTCGGGGGTTCGGCGACCTTGCGGGTTCCGTGCACAGAGGCTGGTCGGCGTCGAGCGGCCCCGAGGAAGGCCAGTGTCCCGCCCGCACCGATCGCACCCGTGCCGGCCACTCCCGCCGAAGGCAGCCAGGTAGTCGACAGCGCGGCCGCGAAGGGCGGTCCGAGGACGAAGACGAGCTCCATCAAGGTCGTGTCGAGAACCAGACCCTGCTGCCGCACTTCCGGAGGGACGATCTCCAGGATCGCTGCCCGCCCGGCGGCGCTGAGCGGGGGAAGCGTGCAGCCGGACAAGACGGCGGGACCGAGAGCCAGGACCAGGGGCTGGTCCAGGTAGGTCACCAGAAGCCCACAGCTCAGCGCAAAGCCGAGCGCCAATGGGACAAGCACGAAGGTGCGGCCGAGCCGGTCCAGCAGCCGGCCGACGAACGGTTGGGCGACCGCGGCTCCGGTCGCGTGCGCACCGGTGAGGATCCCGGCCCGAGCGTACGAGCCGCCGTGACCGGTCACAGCTAACACGATGGCCACCGTCATCATCGCCGTCGGCAGCCGGCCGATCAGCGTGGTGGCCAAGACAGCGGGCACACGTGGCAGCCGCAACAACTCGCCGTACGAGCCACTCATCGCATCGTGCCTGCGGCCATGAGCTTGCGGTGCAACTCCCGCACACCGTCGAAACGAGCTGCAGCTGTGGCGAGATTGAGGCGCCACGAGCTGATGCCGGACCCGTGCCATGGAGCAACCCGCGGCACGGGCGGAGACAACATCACTGGCCTGAGCGACCAACAGGCCTCGGAAGGGAGGAGGTCTTCGACCAGTTGCAGCCGCCGGACGGCCGCCCGCAACATCTGCGACACCGCGCCCCCGGCTTCTCGTCCGCGTAGGAGAAACTTTCCGTCTTTTGTCAATGAGAACGATCCCAGTTCCGGGCGGGTCCGGTCAAGCCGTGCGGTACATTCGGGCGTATGTCACACCCGTCGCGAGACCACGGCGTGGCGACGATCAACGATGTGGCACGAGCAGCCGGGGTCTCCCGGTCGACCGCGTCCCGGGCCCTCGCCGGTTACGGCGTCGTCAGTAAGGACGCGGCCGAGCGGGTTGCGGCCGCAGCCGCCCAACTGGACTACCGCGCCAACGGAGTGGCACGATCGATGAAGACCGGCCGCAGCAACACCCTCGGGGCCGTCGTCGCGGACATCGAGAACGCCTTCTTCGCGCGAGCCATGCGCGGTTTCACTGACGTGGCTCGTGCCAACGGCTTTCACGTGATCTTGACCAACACAGACGAGGACCCCGTGGTCGAGAAGTCGGCTGTGCGCGTCTTCCAGGAGCGCCGCGTCGACGGCATCGTCGTGACGCCGGCCTCGCTCGACCCGACCGGTCATCTGCACACGGCCCACGCCGCAGGGTTGCCGATCGTGCTGCTCGACCGACGCCTTCCCGGTCTGGCGGTGGACGTCGTGCAGATCGACAACGTGAAGGCAGCGCGGGAGACGACCGAGCGGCTCATCGCCGCCGGGCATCGCAAGATCGCCATGCTCACCGGCGTGACCGAAGTCGAGGTGTCGGTGCATGCGTCGGACCTCGAGAGTGGCGTGTCCACCCCCAAGGATCGGCTCCAGGGCTATCGCCAGGCGCTGGAGGCGGCCGGCATCGACTACCGGCCAGACTATGTGCGGACCGCCGACTTCCACCTCACGGCGGCCCGGCAGGAGGCCGTGCGGCTGTTCCGGATGCGGGACCGGCCCTCCGCGGTCTTCGCCACGGACAGCACCAATGCTCTCGGCGTCCTGCTGGCACTGCGCGACGTTGGCCTGCACGTGCCGCAGGACGTCTCGGTCGTTGCATTCGACGATGCCGACTGGGCAGACGTCGTCGAGCCAGGACTGACGGTCATGGCGCAACCGGTACACGAGATGGGTCGACTGTCCGCAAGCCTGCTCGTGTCACGCATCCGCGGTGAGGCGTTGCCGCCCCAGCAGCACGTGTTGGAGACCCAGTGGCTGGCCCGTGAGTCGGTCGGCCCACCGCCCCGAGGGCGGCGGGCCGCTCTCCCGGCCTGACTACTTCCCGATGCCGTCGGTGAGGCCGCGCAAGAACTGGCGCTGACCGATCAGGAACAGCAAGATCATGGGCAGGGCCGCCATCGTGAGCCCGGCGAACATGACCGGCCAGTTGGTGAGCATCCGGCTCTGCATGTCGACTAGGCCGACGGGCAATGTCTTGAGGCTGCCGCTGCTGATGAACACCAGGGCGAAGACGAACTCGTTCCACGCGAACAGGGCCTGTAGCAGAGCGGCGGACACCAAGATGGGTCGGCACATCGGCAAGATGATCCACCAGAAGATCTGGGCCCGCGAGGCGCCGTCGATGGTGGCCGCCTCATCGACGTCCGGCGGCAGGTCGACCATGTACGCGCGAATGAGAAATGTCGTGAAGGGGATGCGGAACGCCGTGTAGAGCACGATGAGCGCCCAGTAGGTGTTGTAGATGCGCAACTGCTGAAGCAGACCGAACAGTGGGACGAGAGCAACGGTCGGGGCAAGCATGAGCCCACCGAGGAGGAAGAGCAGGATCGGTCCCGACAGCGGCACCTTGACCCGGGCGAGCCCGTACGCCGCCCAGGCGCTGAAGAGAGTCGTGGTCAAGATGGATGCGGCGGTCACGATCACACTGTTGGTGAAGTAGCGCACCACGCCGGCCTTGCCGGCATCGACGAAGTTGTGCCAACGCAACTGCGAAGGCAAACCCCACGGCCGCGAGAAGACTTCGTGGTTGTCCTTGAAGCTGCTGAAGACCATCCAGAGGAGCGGATACACAACCGCGAGGGCGAAGGCGATCAGAGCGACCCAGATCACTGCTCGGGCCACGATCTGTCCGACGCTGATCCCGGAACGGTTGGGGGCAACTGTCGTCGTGGCCGGCCTGCGGGCCGTGGACGTGCTGGATCTCGCGATGTCGGTCACCACTGAACACTCCGTCGACGTGTGTACATGATCTGGGCACCGGAGATCGCGAACGTGATGACGAAGATGATCGTCGCGATTGCTGCGGCATAGCCCATGTTGTCCTGGATGAATGCCTGTGCGTAGAGCCAGGTTCCGAGCACCTGACTTGAGTTGGAGGGGCCGCCCATCGTCATTACCTCGACCTCGTTGAAGACGAGGAATGCACCTGACAGCGTCAAGATCACCACCAAAGTGGTCATCTCACGCAGGAGCGGGATGGTGATGGAGAAGAAGGTACGGATAGGGGACGCGCCATCTACTCGCGCCGCCTCGTAGAGCTCCTTGGGGATCCGTTGGATCGCGACGACGAACATGATCGACGTGTAGCCGATCGACTGCCACTGGCTCATGGCGATGATGGCGAAGATCGAGGTGTGGGGATTGCCCAGCCAGTCATGGTTGCTTCCGAGTCCGACAAGACCGAGAGCCCGGTTCACCAGACCGATCTGCGGGTTGTAGAGGAACGAGAACAGCATGCCGGCGACGGTGATCGAGATGGTCGCCGGGATGAAGTAGATGGTGCGCAGGATTCCCCGTAGGCGATCGTGCACGAATGTCTCCAGCACTGCCGCCAGCACGAGTGAGCCGCCGACTTGGAAGACGATGGAGATGACGGCATAGAAGATGTTGTTGAGCAACGCCCGCCGGAAGACCGGATCGCCGAACGCGGTGCGGTAGTTGTCGAGGCCGACGTACGCGGCACGCGGATTGAAGGCGCTCCACGAGTAGAGGCTCAGGTGGATGTTGTCGACGATCGGGTAGTAGACGAAGACGCCGAGCAACGCCACCGCGGGCAGCACCCATACCCAACTCATGCAGCGCCTGAGAACCACCGTCATAACGACCTCCACTCGCTGTCGGGCTTGGGTGGCCGCCCCGAACCGAAAGGCACGCAGCCGGCCACCCCGCCGGGACTACCTCAACCGACTTGCTGCTTGGCCTTGACTGCGGCCTTCTGCACCGCGGCCATGACCTGTTGCGGCGTCTGGGTTCCGTTGGCGATGCCCTCGGCACCGGACAGGTAAGCGTTGGCCACCAACGCGTTGGTCACCGTGTCGAGCCAGATGGCGAAGTTGCTCGCCTTGGCCATGTCGTGCAACGCCTGCGTCTGCTGCGGGAACGAGTTCTGCGGCGTTGACGAGCCGAGCACGGGGCTGAGGTAGCCGATCTGCTTGGTCTCCTGCTCGGCGTTCGTCTTGCTGGTCATGAACTTCATGAAGTCGACCGCGAGCCCGGCATTCTTGCTGTCCTTGTTGACCATGAAGCCGTCGGGTGCACCGGCCAGCGCATTCAGGTCACCGGGGGAACCGGCAGCAGGCGGGAGCTTGAAGAAGCTCCAGTTGTCGGCGAACGCCTTCGGCACACCCTTTGCCTCAAGCAGTGGGAACTCGACGAGCTCGATGTACTGCATCGCGGCCTTGCCGTTCTCCAGGTTGGCCTGCGCGTCCTCGTGGCTCAGGCCGTCGGACGACGGGTTGGCGCACTGCTGGATGATCGTCTGGAACTGCTCGAGCGCCTTGACGTAGCCCGGGTCGGTGAATGCGCCGGTCGACGGGTTGTAGTCCTTCGCAAGCGTGCTCGCTGGCACGTCGTAGGCGTTGAGCTGGGTCAGGTAGTGGATGGCCGGCCAGCCGAACTGGTTGCCGAAAGCGATCGGGGTGTAGCCGGCCCCCTTCAGCTTGCCGCAGTCGCTGATGAGGTCTTCGAACGTCGTGGGTGGGGCCGCGATGTTCGCCTTCGCGAACGCGGTATTGCTGTAGGCCATGTACTTCGCGTCGAGGTCGATCGGGACGGCGTAGTTCTTGCCGTCGAGCTCGAACGCGCGCAGCGCGGCAGGCGAGAACGACTTGCCCCATGCGGTGTTGGGGCCGAGCACGCTAGTCAGGTCGGCCGCGTAGCCACCACGGACGAACTTGTTGGCGAAGTCGCCGGCCCACGAGAAGTAGATGTCCGGCAGGTTGTGCGACGTCGTCAGGACGGTGATCTTGTCCTTGTACGGTTGGTCACCGACCTGCTCGAGGTTGACCTTCACCTTGGGGTTGGCCTTCTCGTACGCCTTGACCATGTCCACGAAGTAGGGCGCCGTCGCCGGATCCGCGAACTTCGTGATGATCGACAGCGTGCCGGACTTCGTCTTCGGCGTGGACAGGCTCTGCTGCTTGGTGCTCGAGCCGCCGCTACCGGGCGTGCCGCAGGCCGTGAAGGCCAGGCTAGCGGCCACCAGGGCGGCCAGCGCAGTGCTCGTTCGGAAAAGCTTGTTCATGACACATCCAATCTGTCGGGGCGTTGCTGAGCCGGGGTCGGGCTCGTGGTGGTGTCGAGGGCGGTGGCGTGGCCGAATGCGCCGAACCGGGCGCAACTGACGGTGGCGTAGGCCGTGGCGTCGCCGGCCAACTCGGCGATCGGCTCAGCGCGGATCAGTCCCACCAGGAGTCGCGCGATGAACGCGTCACCGGCGCCAAGGGTGTCGACGATCGGGCCGCCGCTGGGTGCCGCTGACCATTGGGACGTCCCGTCCTGGACGATCACGGCCCCACCAGGGCCGAGGGTGACGGCGACGGTGCGTGGCCCGAGCTCCTGAAGGCGGCGGGCTTCGTCGAGCGCCGCATGGCGGTCCGCTCCTGGGGCTGAGCGGATGGCCACGTCGACGTACGGCGCCAGGGATTCGATGTACCTCCAGTCCCGCTCGGAGAAGTCGAACGAGAGCCGCTGGGCGGCCTGAGCGAGCGCCGGAACCTGGCCCTCCACGTGGGAACACTCCCCCGTGTGCACCACGTCGACCGACGCCGCCGCAGCGAAGTCCTCATGGCCGAGCTCGAAGACGGACACGCCGAGATCACCCTTGGCGAAGACCCGGTTGCCGCCGACGATATGCACGACGGCGTGCGCGTTCGGGCCGTCGACGACGCGCGTGCGCGAGGTTTCGACGCCCTCGTCGCGCAGGGAGCCGAGGACCACCTCGCCCGCCCGATCGGTCCCCACCGCGCCGATATAGGACGCCGTGGCGCCCAGCCGTCGAGCATGGACAGCGACGTTGACGGCGTTTCCCCCGGGGTAGAACAACCCCCGCTCCGGGTACTGGTCGACCACGTTGTCGCCCACGGCGAGCAGATGTACACCCATGCCGGCCTCAGTATGCAACGCGCTTGTAGTAACGACGGGTGGTGAGCGGGTGGTCGGTCCGCACCTCGAGGTAGGCACTGATCCGCTCGAGGACCGCAGCCAGGACGACTGGCGACACGAGTGACCGGACGTGAGCGTCGATGCCCGGCAGGTCGTACTCGGCAGAGTCGAGCACGACCATGTGATCGGTGACGGACGGGACGAACTTCTCGACCCGCTCGACCAACGTCCGTCCGCCATCCTCGCCCTTCAGCAGCACGACGCTCACGCCTGGCTCCACCAGCTCGAGGGTGCCGTGGAAGAAGTCCGACGCGTGAACCGGACGGGTCCGGATCCACTGCATCTCCTCCAGGATGCACATGCCGTAGTAGAAAGCCTCCGCCCACGTCGACCCGGCACCGGTGATGATGTGGAAGTCGTTGCCCTGCAGCATGGCCGCGAGCTCGTCCGCCCGCAGTTCGGCCTGCTCCTTGACGCCGAGCAGCAGCTGAGGGAGGCGTCGAAGCTGGTCGACGGCACGGTGGTGACCGCTCATCTCACCGCGCACGTCGAGGACCGCCAGCGCGATCAACAGGGACTGGAGGTAGAACGACTCACATGACGTGTCGTCTTCGGCGAAGTTGACGAAGCTGTAGTCTGCCTCGCGCGCCAACGGCGTGTCCTCGTGCCCGGTCAGGGTGAGCACCGTCGCTCCGGCCTCACGGCAAAACCTCAGTGCCGCAACACTTTCGGGCGTGGTCCCGGACAGGGATGCCATCACGACCATCGAGTCAGCGCCAAGGTTGAGATTGCCGCCCTCGATCAGCTCTGCGGGATTCACCATCTGGACGGGCAGGGTCGACCGAGCGGCGAGTATCTGGAACGCGGGAAGCATGAGGATCCCTGCGCCACCGGTCCCGACGAAGAACGCGTTGCGGGCGCCGGCTCCGAGACACTGGGTGACCGTGTCGTGCAGGCGGTCGGCCAGTGCCACTGCACCGGACTGGATCCCGACGTAGCGGTCCGGGTCGAAGTGCAGCATGCTCAGTAGTCCACCTTGAACATGTAGTGCCGCTGTTCGAGGTCGTGGCCGCGCAGCGCCTCGTAGTGCTGGGCGAGCCGGTTGGCGAGGGCTCCGACGACGATGCCGGAGACGTCCCCGCGGAACTCCTTGCTGATACCGGGCAGAGACAGGTCCGCCACGTCGATGTAGCGCGCCTTGCTGCAGTACGTCTCGAGGAACCGCTTGCCTCGCTCGGCCATCGGACGCGAGGCATCCTCCCCAAGCCAGAGCAGAACGGCCGTGTCGTCGTTGACCATCTCGAATGCGCCCTGGAAGAACTCGCCGGTGTTGAACGACGCCGCGTGCTTCCACTGCATCTCCTGCAGGAAGCACATGGCCAGGCCGTAGGCCCAGCCATAGCAGGGACCAGAGCCGAGGACGTACGTGATCGGCTCGTCCTTGAACGCATCGGCTATGTCGGCCAGGTGCGACTCGGACTCCTTCACAGACTCCAGCACGGCGTTCGGCAGGGCGTCGAGCGTCCCGCTCAGCGCGGCTGTGTCGAGGTCCGCCCCGGTGGCCTCGAGGACCGAGTAGGCGACCAGCAGCTCGAAGATGTCACTCTTGCCGGCGAAAGAGACGTCGGCCGCCTCCGCGAGCGGGCTGCCTTCCTTGGCCGCTGCGATGACCGTGGCACCCGTGGCCTTGGCTGTCTTGGCCGCCTGGACCGTCTCCTTCGTCTTGCCGGTGTACGACGCGAGCACCACGAGCGAGCCGGGACCCATCAGTGCCGGGACGCTGCAGTTGAGCTCGTCGCTCTGCAGCTGGAACGCGGGGACCGACCCTCGCTGCTGCAGGACGTAGTGGGCGGGATAGCTGCAGATGATCGACCCGCCGGCGCCTACGAAGTACACGTTTCGAAGGCCGGCTCCGACCACGGGTGCGATTGCCCTGGCGATGGCGTCACGCTCGCCGACGGCGGCGGCGATCTTGTCCGCCGTGTCCGTCTCGATGGGCTTGAGGGGAAGGGTGTCCGACATTCTGGCCCTCCGTATCTGTCCAGATTGATAACGTTCTCAGTGATTGATTCGGTACTCTCCCATCTGCAGCAGGCGGATGTCAAGAGGCGACCGCGGATCGTGAAATCGGGCCGCTCGGAAGGCGTCGCCGGTACCGTCGTGGCCACATCGCGTCGCAAAGCGTGCACGAGTCGCAAGGAGGCAATGGTGAGGCGAGCCGACGGCGGCGGCATGGCTACCGTTCTCGACGTGGCAGCGCTGGCCGGCGTCTCGATCGCCACCGCCGCCAGGGCACTCGGCGGTTACGGCTCGGTGAGTCCCGCGACGCTGCAAAGGGTCCTGGGCGCCGCAGCTCAGATCGGCTATCGTCCGAACGGGCTGGCGCGCAGCATGATCACCGGCCAGACCCACTCGATCGGAGCGGTACTGGCCGACATCGAGAACCCCTTCTTCTACGGCGTGCTGCGCGGCATCAGCGACAACGCACGCAGCAACGGTTTCGACGTCCTGCTCGCCAACACCGACGAGGATGCAGACAACGAGCGCAACGCGGTGACAGCCCTGTTCGAGCGACGCGTCGAGGGTCTCATCCTCTGCCCGGTCGAGAGCCGCGACGACACTCAGCTGCGCTCGATCGTCCAGATGGCCGTCCCCGTCGTCGTCATCGACCGCCCGGCTCCCGGCCTCAAGGTCGACACCGTTGCTCTCGACAACCGCAGGGCCGGACGTGAGGTGACGACGTACCTGCTCGGCCTCGGGCACCGCCGTATCGGCATCGTCACCGGCGGCGCGAAGGAGATACAGCACGAGCTGCGGAAGCCGGACATGAGGAACGTTGAGCGGATCCCGCTGACGACTCTCGGGCTGCGAGCCGCGGGCTACCGCGATGCCCTGCTCGACGCTGGGATCGCACCACGGCCGGAGTACCTGACGGCAGGCGGATTCCACCGCGAAGATGCGAGCGACTCGGTCCGAGAGCTGATGGCGCTCCGGGAGCCTCCCACCGCTCTCATCGCTTTTGACAGCATCCTCGCCCTCGGCGCCATCCTCGGGCTCCGGTCGTTGGGTTTGCGCTGCCCGGACGACGTTTCACTGGTCGGCTTCGACGACGCCGACTGGGCCGAGGTCATGTCGCCATCCCTGTCTGTGGTACGCCAGCCGGTCCATGAAATCGGCACCACAGCATGCGAGCTGCTGCTCCGCCGGGTCGCTAACCGCGAGGGCCGCTACACCCATCGCCGCCTGCGCGGCACCCTTATCCCACGTGGCTCCACCGCCCCGCCGCCGACTGACCGGTAGACCTCGGCCACGCGACGCCAAGACCTCGCGACCGCGCGGACAGAGCTCCGCGAACCGGCACCGTGGACACTCCGTCGATTCTCACTCATCCTCACCGACCAAGAAGGTCTGGTGTCCGTGGCGAAGCTCACCAGACGTACACCGGCGTCGGTTGCTGGCTCGCGGAGGCAACCCGGAGGACCTCCTGGTCGTGACAGTGATAACGGATCGTGCAGACAGGAGTGACCGGTGAGTGTCGCGGGCAGGCTCCGAAAGTCCATCGGGACGCGTTTGGCTGCCCGGACCCACAACAGCTTGCTCCTCCGCGCCACGACGAGTCTGGTGCTTGCCTTGGCTTTCCTGGTGGGATGGATGGTCCACAGTGGCCCCAGGTGCGGACCGCACCAGAGTCGGTCAACCTGGCGGACGCCGTGCGCCGGAACCGCCAGCCCGCACCGCGCTACCGGCCGCCGACTCCCCCTCCTCCACATGTGCCCGTAGGTGGCGCGCGAGCGTGCACCGCAGGCGACGTGACCGTCAGCCTCGGAGCGAGGACCGGCGCAGGCGGGCACGTGGCGCGCTATGTGCGGACTCGGCAACACCAGCCGGTCGACCTGCCTGCGCCAGGGATACCCGCACGTCACGGCGACCGAACCCGGCCTTCCGAAGGTCACCGCGACAGACGGGAGCTTCTTCTCGACTCCTGGAACTGCGAATATGCGACCGGGCCACATCACGCTCTTGGGTCTTGAGACCGACACCGACTGCCCCGCCCGCCCCGGCGGCGGACCGCTCCGCCCCGCATACCACCACTTCGGTATCACGCTCCCGGACGCGGTTCTGTTGCGCTGACGGTCCCCCGGTCGGGAGGGTTCGACGTGACCTGCGGGCTACGCCTGACGAGATTCTTCGTCCCCGAGCGAGTAACGGCCCGCTAGCCGAGGCTCTTGACAGGAAGTGTCGCGGCTTGCTGGCGTCCCCTTCTTTGATCGCCTTTACGCACGGCGGGTCGCCGAGCTGGTCGCGTGCCTGATGAGCCGAGTCGACGCTCAGCCTGCCCGCAGGCCGAACTCATTGCCGTCCGGGTCGGCCAGCTCGATGCCCTCAGCCAGATCGGCAAGACGGGTCGCGCCGAGCGAGACCAGCCGTTCCGCCTCGCGGTCGGGGTCATCCGTGACCAGATCGAAACGCTGCCGGTTCCGTCCGTGCTTGGGTTCGACCGGCGGGCCGCCCCACGAGACCTTGGTACCGCCGAGCGGCGACTGGACCGCGGTCTCCTCATTCTCGTCCCACACCAGCGGCCACTCCAGCGCGTCGCGCCAAAACAGGCCGACCTCGCGGGTTCCGTTGCACGTGACCTCGCCGAGGTAGCCCGTGCCGGCCAGGAACTTGTTGTACGGCTCTATCACGCACAGCTCGTTACCACCGGGGTCGGAAAGCACGACGAAGTCGTCGTCAGGGTCTTGACCCACGTCAAGGTGGCGGCCACCCAGTCGCAGCGCCAACTGGACGGTCCGTTGCTGGTCGTCGAGGCTGCTGCTGGTCAGGTGTAGGTGGAGCCGTCGCGGGCCGACCTGCTCGATGTCGGAGGTGACGAACCGGAGCCCGACCTGCCTCTCGTCACCCAACACCAGCGCGCCGCCGGGCTCCGCGAGGATCTCCCGGTCGAGCAGCCCGGCCCAGAACGCCGCCACCACAGGTGCATCGGCCACCTCGAAGGTCACCGCTTCCAGACACAATCCCACTGCTACACAGTAGATCCCGGCCCGAGACCACCGCGACAGCTTTTCCGCTCAGTTCGCGCCTCATCGTGGGGTGGGCCGTTCAGCTCTGCGGCTGCTCGTCGGCGAGAAGCTGCTGGAACGCGGGTTCGTTCCGGATCGGAGCCAGGTCGGGGTCTTCTCGTGCAAACTGGCGGAACTCTTCCGACATCTCGATGGCGTGCCGGAGGTGGTCGAGTGCTTCGCTCGTCCGCCCGCACCGACTCTCGCAACAGGCGAGATTGAAGCACAACATGGGGTACTGCGGGTTGGTTGCGACCAGAGCGCGCAGCTGGTCGGCGACCTCTGCGTACTTGCCAGCCCGGTGGCTCGGGGCGAGCGGTGCCCACAGTTCCCAGCCGCGAGCCTCGAACGCTTTCCCCGGCGTCCCTTCCACGACGATGATGGTCGTCGCGTCCTCGGCCGCGTAGGACAGTCGCTTCGTGCCGGGAGGGGCGAAAACGAGAGTTCCGGCCGGCGCGTCGACCCGGTCGCCGTCAACCTCGAAGACCGCGTGGCCGCGCAGGACGACAAAGAGCTCTTCGCACGCGGTGGGGTCGCCCTCGTCGTGCTCGTTGATGACACGCTGACCTGCCGCCCGGGCGGTCCAAGCGGTCACTCCGAACGCCGTGATGCCCAACTGGTGGCGAATCGGCCGATAGTGACAGCCTGCATCCACGAACTCCTCGATCTCGTCCAGGTGCGCAACCGGGACAGCCATGACTGTTTTGTTCCTCTCGGTGAGTGGCGGTGGACTAGCTAGGCTCGAGCATCGAAGCTCAGCCTGGAGACGAGCCTACGAAGCAATGCGGACGAAGGGCTTCCGCTTAGCCCCCCCGGACCCGGACATCCGCTTGCCGCGTTCGGTCTGAGGGCGGCCGGTCTGTCACATGACGGAAGTGGCCGGTGTCTGTATGTCGTACCCACCACACGCAGGAGGACGACATGACCAGCAACACTCGTATCCAGCCCGCTCCGATCACCGGTGTCTTCGGCGTCATCGTGAAGCGCTTCAGTATGAAGCTGCTCGGCGAGGTCCCCGAGCCGGTAGGCGTCTACTTCCATAACCGGCCGGTCCTGAAGGCCTTTCTCGCGGTCAGCGGCAAGGCACAGAAGTGGAGCGCCTGCGACGAGAACTTGAAGTCGTTCGCGCACATGGCCGTGGCGGCACAGGTTGGCTGCTCCTGGTGCCTGGACTTCGGATACTTTCATGCTCACAACGAGGGCTTGGACGAGCGGAAGGCCAGCCAGGTGCCGGTCTGGCGGACGTCGGAGATCTTCACTCCGCTCGAGCGCGACGTCTTGGAGTTCGCCGAGGCCATGACCGCCACACCACCGAGCGTCACCGACGACCAGTTCGCCGGGTTGCTGGAGCAGCTCGGCGAGCCAGCGATGGTCGAGCTCACCACGTACATAGCTCTCGCCAACCTGTACGCGCGATCGAATGTGGCGATGGGCATCGAGTCGCAAGGTTTCTCGACCGCGTGCGAGGTCAAGCTTGCCCAACAAGACGTAGCCTCGCGGTGATGACCGATCCGTTCCTCACCCACCGCAGCCTGCTGTTCACCGTTGCCTACGAGTTGCTCGGCTCTGCTGTCGACGCCGAGGATGTGGTGCAGGAGACCTGGCTACGGTGGGCCGACGTCGACCGCTCGGCGGTTCAAGACCCGCGCGCCTACCTGGTGCGCATCGTCACCCGCCAGGCGCTCAACCGGCTTCGGACGCTCGCAAGACGCCGCGAGGACTACGTGGGCGAGTGGCTTCCCGAGCCGCTGCTGACCACGCCGGACGTCGCCGAGGATGTCGAGCTCGCCGAGAGCGTCTCGATGGCGATGCTCACCGTGCTCGAGACGCTCACCCCGACCGAGCGCGCCGTGTTCGTGCTCCGCGAGGTCTTCGATGTGCCCTACGACGAGATCGCGCGTGACCCTCGACAAGACGGCCGCCGCGGTCCGCCAGACGGCGCACCGCGCCCGTGAGCACGTTGCCGCTCGCAGACCACGGATGAAGGTCGACCGATCCGAGCAGCGACGGGTGGTCGAGCGGTTCCTTGCCGTGCTTGCCAGTGGTGACATGCAGGGGCTGATGGACGTGCTGGCCCCGGATGTCATCGTCGTCGCAGACGGCGGCGGACTGGTGGCGGCCGCCCGACGCCCGATCGTCGGTGCGGACAAGGTCGTGGCATTTCTCTCGAAGTTCTCGAGCCTCGTGCCGGCTGCCGTTGTGGACACGCTCTGGCTCAACGGCGCCCTCGGTGGACGGGTTGTGCTGGACGGCGAGCTCGACACGGTCATCAGCTTCATCGTCGAGGATGGCCGAATCTCGCGGATGTACGCAGTTCGCAACCCGAACAAGCTGAGTCGGCTGGACGAGGAGGCCACACTCGCCCGTTGAGATCACACGAGCACGGACCGGAACCGGTCCACTCCCGTCATGTTGCGCATGCTTGCCGCGGGCTGTGAGGGTGTGTTGGCCATGGGCATATCAGTCGAACTGGCTGCGCGCTAGGGTCGGCCTGGGAATCGACTCGCTCGGTAAGCCGGAGGTCAGCCCGGGCTGAGCTCGATGTCGGCCAGAGTGCCGCGTCGAGCTCGATGCGCGGCTGACGGCGGGTATGTCCAGCTTCTCACTGCGTGGGGTCGTGACCCCAGTTCATCAGCGAGTAGCGCCACCTGGTGTCGGTGATGTCGCCGGATGGGCGTTGGGCCAGGTGGCGGTGGACGTAGCCGATGACCTTGCGCATGTGAGCAGCGTCGTCGTCGGTGAGGTCGCCCTTCTTCACCCGTAGGATGTCGACGATCCGCCGGCCGGACGCATGACCGGTCGACTCGCCGCCCGAGCCCTTGTCGCCCACGGACTTCGACTCGTCGGACTCGAGGAAGTCCTCCAGCTCCTTCGCGGTCATGTTGACGGCGTCCTGCCAGTCGTCCCAGACCTCGGCAACGGCGTCCGAGCCTTGTTCCGCCACGTCGTCAGCCCTTCTTCTTCAGTGCGGACGGCTTGTGGACCGCCTCGCCGCCGCTCTTCTCACTGCGGACGAGGTACTGCGGGTCGTCCTTGCTGGCAACGACTCGCCGGCCGGCGAGATGGGTGTCCTCGGTGATCTTGCGCACCACCTCGCCCTCGGCGGTGCCGCCGTGGCTGTTCCAGGTGACATGGTCACCCTTCTTGAAATCTTGCGTCATCTCGTCTCTCCATCCTTCGCTTGCTCGGGTCAGGGCGCGGACGACCCGCGGTCTTCCTCCTGGACGGTCAACTCCGCCAGGTCCCTCAGCCGGTCCAGACCCACCAGCGGCTGCCGCATCCGGCGGTTATCGGCGAGGACCTCCCGGTTACGGTGCAGGAACCACCAGTACCCCGCAGTGTAAGGACAGGCATCGTCCCCGAGCCGCCGCTGCGGCTCGTATCGGCAGCCTCCGCAGAGGTCGCTCATCCGGTTGATGTACGCGCCTCCTGCGGCGTACGGCTTGGTCGCCATCAGCCCGCCGTCCGCGTGCTGCGACATGCCGAGCACGTTGGGAAGCATGACCCAGTCGTAGCCGTCGACGAAGCAGCGGTGGAACCAGTCGGTGAGCGCGAGCGGACTCCACCCGCGTTGCAGGGCGTAGTTGCCGAGAACCATCAGTCGCGGGATGTGATGGGTCCAGCCGGAGTCCGCGGACCTGAGCGAGCACCGTGGACAGGCAACGCGCCTCTACCGCGTCGGCGTCGAGTTCGGCGAACCAGCGGGGGAGGCGGCGTCCGGCGCCGAGAGCGTTGTGCTGGCGGTAGTCGGGACCGAAGTGCCAGTAGGTGTGCCAGACGTACTCGCGCCAGCCGAGCACCTGACGGACGTACCCCTCCACGCTCCGTAGCGGCGCCGCGCCGCACAGATAGGCCTCTTCGGCAGCCCGGACGCATTCCATGGGGTCGAGCAGGCCGAGGTTGAGCGGCGCGGACAGCAGCGAGTGCGCCATGGTCCGGTCCTCGGCGAGCATCGCGTCCTCGAACGGGCCGAAAGCAGGCAGCCGGTGCTCGACGAAGTGTCGAAGCGCCGTCAGCGCCTCTTCACGCGTGACCGCAAAGCGGCGCGGGCCGTCGCGACCAACTGTGCGGATGGCTCCCTCGGCCTCCCACGAGTCGAGGTCGCGACGCACCTGTTCGTCGATCTCGTCCTCGTCTGGCTGCCAGGGAGGTACGACGTCGAGCCGGTTCGCTCCGCGAGGCGGGCGTTCCCGGTTGTCTGCGTCGTAGTTCCACCGCCCGGTCGTCGGCTCGCCGCCCTCCATGAGAACGCCGTGCCGGCGCCGCTGCTCACGGTAGAAGTCCTCGAGCAGGAGACGACGCCGCCCCTCGGCCCAGTCGGAGAAGTCCCTGCGTGACATGGTGAAGCCTCGCGCAGGAAGCACCTCGACACCGTCGAGGCCACGAACGAAGCGGTCGGCCGCCCGGGACGTGGGAGCGCACACCGAAACGCGCTCACCGAGGGCGTTCAAGGCCTCGCGATAGGTCTCGCCCTGATGGAACCTCGCCCGGTCGCCGAGCTCTGCGGCGCGGTGACGCAGCGCGGAGAGCACCAGGTGGGCCTTCTGTCGGTGGAATGAGCGCCGCCGGAAGACGGACCGCGCCTCGACGAGAAGCACCGGCTGGTCCTCGGAGTCCAGGAAGTGTGGCCCAAGCTGGTCGGCGAACAGCCAGCGCCGCAACCCTGCGCCAGTCACGTGACCCTCGCCCAGCGGGCCGGGACTCAGATGCTCGAGCGCCAGCAGTCCGCGGGGCGACGACGCGATCGCCGTGCTGCTCGTCATCCGGTGTCCTCCCGTCCTCCAGTGGTGGACCCGTTCCCCACGGATCACGGATTATCCAGACCGCGAGAGTTTGCATAGCACTCAGTGATGCCTCCTCGTCCTCGCGCCTGACTGCGAGCCCGCGACCCTGGCGCGCGACGAGGGAAGCCACAGGTTCCACCGCCGCGCTTCTGGGGACCGACGGCCTTGGAGTCGGTACGGTCGATGACGCGGATGTGTTCTCACTACTACGCTCGTGAGCCGGCAGCGAATCCCAGGAGGCGTTGTACGTGGCTTTGAGGGTCGATTTGGTGGAGCGTTGTACGCCGTTCCTGCCCGCGGGCAGCCAGGTCAGGCAGGTGTTCATCTGCCAGGCTGCGCCGAACCGCTGGTACTTCCTGATCACGTATCTCACCGGGCTCGCGATCTTCTGGGTCAAGTACCGCTGTGTCGCCGTTACCCACGACGCCATCTATGTCCTGGAGAGCAGCAAGCCCTCAGGCGGTGCCAGACCCAAGTCGCTGGTAGGCACGTTGCCCCGCCAGACTCAACTCGGCCCGGTCTCGGGTCGATGGAGCCATTGGACCTCTTCGGCGAGCGCCACTGGGTGCACAAGCGCTTCCACGACGAAGTAACGAACGCAGACCACGAGGCAGGCTTCGAATAGCCCAGCCGTGAGGCCTCCTACACATTGGGTCACGCGCCAGGCATGTGCATCGACCGCGGTGTTGGTCGTTTTGCGAGGGGCGCCGCTGCGGCCATGGAGGGCACCTCGCCAAGCCGGGCCAACCTGTGTCGGAACCCGGGGAAGACTCGGCACGTCGAATCGTGGTGAATGCCAACTACCGGATCTGCCAGGTGTCGACGGTCCTCCTGTTGGCGCTGTGCCTGGCACTCACCAGCTGCGCCTCGCAGCCGACCAGTCACGCCAGTGCGAGCCCCGCGTCACGGCGAGGCATACCGGTGAATACCCGTTGGAAACTCACCAAGGTCAGCGGACCCACCGGTACATTCACGGTGCCACCGCGAATCGATGGTTGGCTGGCGGTAACACGCGGTCATATTTTGTCTGGTCGAGACGGATGCGCCACCTTCAGAGCGCACGAACATCCCCAGACTGACGGCTTCGTGGTCTCCGACCTCTCCGAAACCGCCAATGGGTGTCTGGGCGATCACGGCGTCCTGGATGCCACCCGGGCGGGATTCGACAGCTTGCTCACTCCTCATGTGGCGCGCGTCGCAGTCTCCCACGGCATGCTTCGTATCACAGCAGGGAGGAGCGCCATGACCTTCGCTCGTGACGGCTCGGCGGTGCCATCGCGGCAGACGGCGGCTCCTTTGGTGACTCCCTCGGCTACCCACGGCTGACATTCGACACCTCCAGGCATCGAGCCATCGGTGGTACGGATCGCGCCGCGAGGGGACGGCCCCCGCAGGTCACAGCCGCGAAACCGCCAGGGCCGCCAACGACCCTGCGAGGCGCGCAGCCACGCGCACATCATCAGGGCCCACGACGCCTGCGTCCTTGCTATGGCAGCTCCCCCAGCGTTCAGTCAACCGCCGCCGGAGTAAGACGGTACCGCCCAGGAACCCGCCACCAGACAGCAACCGATCCTGGACGTTCAGCCGTCGCTACAACGAGCCGTGCACCAAGACTCCCTCGAACAAGACTGCATCGACGGTGATCGAGCCGAGGTGGTCGCCATCCCCCGCTGAGTGGGTCGTCGCTGAGGATAGCGAGGTTGGCGATCTTTCCATTCTCGATCGAGCCCAGCTTGTTGTCTTGGCGGAGTTGTCTGGCCGCGTTGATGGTGTACCCGGCGAGGAGCGTCTCGCGTGAAAGCCGTGCTGACTCCTCGGGCCGCATGCTGCGTGGATAGACCGACGGGTCGAGCGGGTACTCGGGGTCGACGCGGGTATGGGCGATCTGCATGCCGAGGATCGGATCGGCTCGATGGAGCTCGTAGGAGGTCACGACGTCGCTGGCGAATGTGAGCAGAGCGCCGCTCTGAGCGATCTCGTTGAACCGGTACATCCGGTCCCAGCGCTCTTGGCCGAGGTGCTCCTTGGCGCCCTCACCGAAGTATCCGCCCGACCAGTGCGTCGTCCAGTTGATGAGAGATGCCGAGCTCCGCTGGTCGGGACATGTCCTCGGGGTCCACCAGCTCGCAGTGCGCCAGCGTCACCTGGATCCGCCATCCGTCGGCGCTGTTGTCCAGGCGTCGCTTGACCTGCTCGACAGCGTCGCAGGCGACCCGGAAAGCACGGTCCCCGACAAGGTGGATGTGCACGTCCACCCCTTCGGCATTGCTGAGCTGCAGGCAGTCGGCAAGTCGGCTGGTATCCATGGCAATCTCACCGAGGTCGTTGTCGCCGTCCCGGCCACAGAATGGCGTGAGAACCGCGCTGTTGCCGCTCTCATTGGTTCCGTCGAGGAACAACTTCAGCGTATTCAAGCGGATGTGCGAATTGCCGTACTTGGCCTGGTACTCCTTGACTTGCGCTATCGCCTCAGGGAGGTCGTCCAGGCCACGGAAGCGAACAGCTCCTTCGTAGTGGCAGTGGAGCTCGCCACGCGAGTCGAGCTCGGCGATGGATGCAAGTCCCTGCTCGTTTTCGACAAGGGCTTCCAGCACAGAGGTGACGCCGTGCTCGGTCATGAACCGGAAGAAGCGTCCGAGTCGCTCAGGGGTCAGCTCCTCCGGAGGCGTCCACCCGATCTTGGCGTACAGCGTGTCAGTGAAGTGCCTGTGCACCCATTCCCGCAGCAGACCGGTAGGCTCGCCCGCTTCGTCACGGACGAACATCTCAAGGCCCGGGACCGGGTCCGGGGTGTCTTTGGTGATCTCCATGAGCTGCAGCATCCTGGAGTTGACCCAGTGCTCGTGATCACTGAAGTCCTGGCAAAGACATGGCCTGTCGGAGATCGCCGAATCCAGGAGCTCCTTTGTCGGCTGCGTGTCGTTGAACAAAGCTGTCGGGTAGTACTCGAAGTACAGGAACGGCGCTTCCTCGGGCGGGTGGGACTGCGCGTAGTCCCGGATGAACTGAAGCATCTCGTTGATGTCAGTCGTCCAGGGCAGTCGAACATGCCAGTCGCTTTGCGCGACCATACCTGGGTGCGTGTGCGCGTCGATGAACCCGGGGACGATCGTCTTGCCGCCGAGGTCGTGGACGGGGAGCGATTTCGGATTGTCCTCGTCATCCCCGGTCCCTACGTGCGTGATCAGGCCGTCCTCAACGACGACAACGCTCGCCAGCGGCTGTCCCGCGATCAAGGTGTGCACCTTTGCATTGGTCAGCACCATCCCGGCCATGTCGTCCCCATCTCTTCTCGCGCATTACAGCGCTTCCTTGTCTGAGACTCGCCAAGTCGGTGCCGTCTACAGCTCGACCATGCCGATTGATGTCAGAGCGTGCTATGTCCTCGCCCCTGCGAAAGACCCGCTGTCCGTCGATCCAGGTCTCGTCCACGCTCACCTCGCGAAGCGACTCATCGCTCGAGAACGGATCGCGATCAAGAACAACGAGATCCGCCAGAAAGCCCGTCGCGATACGCCCCGTCGTGTGTGCCCGGCCATTCACGAAGGCGGATCCAGCCGTATAGGCGGTCAGCAGGGTCGGCAGGTCCAGGCGGTCCAGCTCGTCGGGGTCGCCTTCGGCACCGGTGGCCTTGCGCACCCGACCTCGACTCGCCTCTAAGCGCATGGCCTCCAGCGGATCAGCCGTGGTGACCGGCCAATCGCTGCCTGCCACGAGCCGGGCACCCGCGGCCGCCAAGCGTCCGAACGCGTACTCGCGAAGATGTGGATCGTCGCTGCAGGTGGTCAGGCCCAAGATGTCGTGGGCCACCGTCGAGTAGCCCCAGGCGGCCTGGACGTTCGCGGACACGTCGAGCTCAGCGAAGCGCGCGAAGTCTCTCTCGGCTATCACCATCAGATGCGCGATGTGGTGACGACCGCCACCTGATCCGTTGACGGCCCGCGCGTCGGCGACCGCATCCAGGACCCATGTGGTCGAGAGCTCGCCGTAGGAGTGGTAGTGGCATGTGAAGCCGATCGTGTCGAGAGCCAAAGTGGCCTCCCGAACCGCGTCGCTGTCGATGAATACCGTGTTCGTGCCGTCCACCATGATCTTGATGGTGTCCGCGATGATCCAGGCTTTGTCGGCGCATCCTTCAAGTGCGCGACGTTTGCCCTGAAGCTCAGAGATCTGTTCGAGTCCCGCGCTCGGGGTCCCACCAGAGCGCGGCCGTGAGCCGACCCTTCCACGCCTGGGTTGACAGCAGCTCCAGGTAGGCAGGGATCTGGTCCGGGATCCCGAGCCCGCCACCGACGATCGCGTCCTGCACCGACGTGATGCCAAGTCCGAGCAGGACACCGTTCGCCCGCAGAAGGGCCCGTGTATGGTCCTCGGTGGTCTCCGGCGGAACATAGGCCATCACCTTGGCGACCGCTCGCTCCTCGAGCATTCCAGTGGGGACTCCGCTGGCGTCGCGCACGAACAGCCCATGCTCCGGATCCGGCGTATCTCGATCGATGCCGGCCAGCTCCAAGGCTGCAGAGTTGGTCCACGCCCCGTGACAGTCGAACGACCGGAGTAGCGCCGGCCGTCCACCGGTCACGGCGTCCAGCTGCTCGCGGGTGGGGCCGGACCGGGGAAACGCCTCACGCTCCCAGCCGCCTCCTAGAACCCATGCGCCCTCGGGGAGGGTGGCCGCGTAGGCAGCGATTCGACCGAGGATCACATCCTCGGCCGGAAGCTCCGACAGATCACAGCTGAGGAGGTTGGTACCCGCCAGCAGTGGATGGGCATGAGCATCCTGAAAGCCCGGGACAAGCAACCGTCCCTTCAGATCCACCAGGCCGGCTCCAGACGTATCCAACTCTCCTGATCGAGCGACGCGGGCTACGCAGCCGTTGTCGACGAGGACGTCGAGTTCACGTGGGGCGCCGTATCCAGCGGTCCAGACTTTTCCGCCGACAAAGGCTGTTCGGCTGGCTGGCATGGCACATTCTGCGCATCCTGACCCCTTGTTAGTCAAGAGTGACCAACTATTTGGTTGACCGAAGGAGTCAGTGCTCGCACGCTCGGAGAGCCGTTCACCGAGCGGATCAGAGAACCTCGAAGAACTGGATCCTGATCTGGTTCGACAGGTTGTCGTCGTATGCCACCCCGACGAAGACCGTGTGGGTCAGCCAGATGTGCTGGAGGGGCATCGGTGCGGAAGACGGGCTGAGTACGGAAGTAGTACGCGCTGGGGTCAACCGACTCACCGGCGTCGAGGGCCGCGTCGACCTCGGGTGTGGCCACCCAGAATCCCTTGTTGACGATGTCGATGAGGGCTCCGTCATCGGCACGGATGAGGTAGCGCGCGTCGAGGTCGACGGCGTATCCCGTCCGGCTGGTCGCCCAGTCGCCGCCTCCCGGCTCGATAGATCCCTTCAGCCGCGGTCCCGCCACCGTGCCACCGGTGATCGGGATGAAGCCGAGGGGAGCAGAGCCGGCCTGACCGACGTGGTTGGTCGGTCGCGATGTCGACTCGTGCCTCGAAGACGAACCGCAGGCCAGGCGCAATGATGGCGTTCATTCTCGACTCTCCGCGGGTCTGGTGGGTCTCATCGCGGCCGTCTGTTCGCCTCTCGCTCACGCCGGCTCGTGCGGCCGGGCACCGGCAGCAGACTTGTGAGCGGTCGCTCGAGGTCGTCTTGGCGAGTGGGCCTCCACCCCGGTCGCGGCACCGCATCGAGGAGGCGCCGGGTGTAGGCAGCCGACGGGCGGGTCAGGACCGCGTCAGTGGTGCCGCGCTCGACGACGACGCCACGGTGCATCACGATGACGTCGTCGGTCACCTGCTGGACGACAGCGAGATCGTGCGAGACGAAAAGATAGGCCACGCCCAGAGTCGAACGCAGCTCACTGAGGAGGTTGAGGATCTGCCCCTGCACAGAGACGTCGAGTGCGGACACTGCCTCATCGAGCATGAGGACGCGCGGCTCGCAGGCGAGTGCGCGGGCGATTGCGACACGTTGCCGCTGCCCGCCCGACAGGGACCTTGGCTTCAAGTTGAGATGGCGTTGGTCGAGGCCGACATAGTCGAGCAGTTGTGCCACCCTGGCCCCGCGGCCTGCGCTGTCCAGGTCCCGGAAGTGCAGACGGAGGACGTCCTCGAGGCACCGTTGGATGGTGTGCTGGGGGTTCAGCGACGAGTAGGGGTCCTGGAAGACCATCTGGATCCGACGACGACGCTCGCGCCTGCCCGCACGGGAGGTCGGAGCCGCCACCTCCCCGCCCTCGGGATAAGGCTCAGCGGCATGGGGCTCAGCGATGCGGACGGTGCCGGAGCTCGGTGTCTCGAGTCCGGCGATAATCCTTGCCACTGTTGTCTTCCCGCTTCCTGACTCACCGACGATGGCAAGCGAGCCCGCCTCATGGAGCGCGAAAGACACGTTGTCCACCGCGACGAGCTCCTCGGTGCCTCGCGAGGCCTCGGACCTCACGCGGAAGACCTTGCGGAGCTCGCTGCACCTCCAGAACGAGCGCGGTTGGTGCTGCGGGACCGTGTCCCTGGCGATCGTCGATGCTCACGAGTGGGCGACTTCGGGGAATTGGATGTTGCCTTCCAGCTCTTCTGCGCGATGGCAGGCGACCGCGCGGCCGCCCACTGTCCGGAGTACGGGCCGTTCGATGGTGCAGCGGTCGATCCGATAGGGGCAGCGCGCCTCGAAGACGCAGCCTGGTCCGGTTTCGAACGCAGAAACCGGACGACCAGGAATGGTCTGAATACGAGACCGCCGCCCGATGACCGGGCGCGACCTCATGAGCCCGACTGTGTACGGGTGCTTCGCCTCGAGGTGCAGACTCTCGGACGCGCCGACCTCGACGATCACACCTGCATACATGACTGCCATGTGATCCGTGACGGCGGCAGCCAGATCAAGGTCGTGGGTGATGAACAGCATGGTGAGCTGGCGGCTTCGCCGCTGAGCGTCAAGGATCGCCATCACCTCCTCCTGGGTTGTGACGTCCAAGGCGGTCGTGGGCTCGTCAGCCAGGAGGAGCTCGGGGTCGGTCAGCAGCGCGGAGGCGATCATGACCCGTTGCAGAAGCCCGCCGGAGAGCTGATGGGGGTACTGCTTCATTCGCCGACCACCGTCGGTGATCCCCGCTTGGGCCAGGAGATCCAGTGCTCGGTCGTGGGTCTCTCGGCGCGGGACTCCCTGAGCCGTCGAGGCCTCCAGAAGGAAGTCACCGATCGTGCGTACCGGGTTGATATGGACGCGAGGGTCCTGATAGATCATGCTCACTTGGTTGCCCCGGTACCTGCGCAGACGCCCGGGGCTCATGGCGAGTACGTCTTCGCCGTCGAAGGCGACGGATCCGTGCGAGACCGCGCCTCGCATGAGCAGGCGCATCACCGTTCGCGCCGTCATCGACTTCCCGGAGCCCGACTCACCAACGAGCCCGAGCGACTCGCCCCTCCCGATGCAGAAGGTCGCGTCGTGGATCACGGTGCGGAGGCGGCCTCGAACAGGAATGTCGAGATGGAGGTGGTTGACCTCCAGCAGCGGAGTGGTCATCAGCCGATCTCCGCCCTGGCCGCGAACCGTTCGCCGAGCAAGTTCACCAAGACGACCACGATGACGATCATCACCCCCGCTGTCACTGACTCCAAGGGATACCCGTTCAGCAACGAGGACTGACCGTCGGCCACCATGATTCCCCACTCGGATGTCGGCGGCTGCACGCCCAGTCCAAGGTAGGACACCGCAGCCAGATCAACCAGGGCCGCTCCGAAGGCAATCGTTGCCTGAGCCCGGATCAACGAGGTGACATTCGGCAGAAGTTGACGGGTACAGATCGTCCATCCAGAGAACCCGATCAATCTGCTCGACTCGATGTAGGCGAGGTGCCGCTCGCGCAGCGCGACCGAGCGCAGCACCCGCGCGATGTATGGGGTATACGCCAGCGACAGGGCGACCACCGGCGCCAGGAGCCCGGGTCCGATCACCGCAACTGCCAAGATCGCGACCAACAGACCTGGTATGGCGAACAGCAGGTCCAGAAGCCTGGAGACGGCGACGTCGTACCACCCTCCGATCCACACCGAGCTGATCGCGAGCGTGACGCCGGCCACCGTGGCAAAGAGGATGATCAGTGCTGGCCCGAGCAAGCTCAACCGGGCCCCGAACAGGAGTCGCGACAAGATGTCGCGTCCAAGGCCGTCTGTACCGAGCAGATGACTGGTACCGGGGGCAGCATTTGTGTTCAGTATGTTGGTCTGGTCGGGCGGATAGGGGGAGATCCAGGGCGCGAAGACCGCAGCACACAAGATGAGCAGAACGCATGCCCCCAGCACGATGAGGACACGGGTCTCGCCTGGCGCGTTCGGACTCCGTGGACGCGACGACCGCAGTGGGGTCGAACACGACACTCACGTTGCCACCTTCGCGCGGACCCGCGGATCAAGCGCCAGCTGCGCAACGTCAGCGACGGTGTTCGCTAGAACGAACGCGGCCACCAGGATCAGGCTCACGGCCAAGAACGACGTTCGAGTCCTTGGCCGATACCGACTGCACCAGAAGCGACCCGATACCCCCAAGGTTGAACGCCGTCTCGACCACGATCGAGCCGGCGATGAGCCCCGCGACGGTCAATCCGGAAATGGTCACGATCGGGACCGACGCATTCCTCAGGACATGTCTGCGAAACACCATCAACGGGGGAAGGCCACGGCCACGCGCAGTATCCACGTGCTCCAGGCGCTCTTGCTCACGCACGCTGGCTCGCGTGATCTGTCCCACGTAGGCCGACCACGACAGGGACAGAGCGATCGCCGGAAGCGTGAGGTGCCAGACCCGCTGACCGATGCCCCCCGAGCCCCCTCCGGTCGTTGGGAACCAACCAAGGTCGAGAGCAAACACCTGGATGAGAATCATCGCCGCCACGAAGGTCGGGATCGCTATGCCGACGCTGGCAAGCACCGTGACCACGAGGTTGCTACGACGCACGAACGAGGGAAGCAGTCCAGCACCGATCCCGACCACCATGATGATCACCGACGCGTAGACCACCAGCCACAGAGTCACTTCCACCCGAGGCGCCAGCACCGAGCTCACACTTTGATGGAATTGCAACGACTCTCCGAAGTTCCCATGGAGTGCGTCCCCTAGCCACGACACGTACCTCACTGGAAGAGGGCGGTCGAGGCCGTACTGATGGCGGATGTTGGCGATCATCGCCGGTGTCGCCCGGTTGCCGGCCAGTGCCGTCGCCGGATCCCCAGGAGCCAGGTCCAAAGCGAAGTAGATGACCAGGCTCGCCACGAAGAACGTGGCGACGGCGCCGCCGATGATCCGACCGAGCTGCCGCCGCACTACCCCGCTCCACCGACCGTTGCCAGCGAAGGCTCGTAGATGTAGGCGAAGGACACTGGCGCCCCGGTGATCTTCTTGTTCATGTACACGACCTCGTGAAGGCTCAGCATCGGGATCATGAAGTGCGCCCCCTCGTACTGCGCCTGAGCCTGCGTGATCAGCTTCGCTCGCTGGGCGTCGTCGAACGTGGAGATGGCTTTGGTTACGTCCTCTTGCCACCGTGGGGCTGTTGTAGCCGATCCAGTTGAAGAGCGAAGTTGGCAGAACTGCAAGGCCCAAGTAGTCGAGAGGATCCTGTACGTCTAGGTATCCCTTCGTAAGGATCAGGTCGATCCCCTTGCGGGCGGAAGGAACGTAGAACGCGTTCGAGAACTGCAATGGCTGGAGCTGCTCCAGCTTGACGTGCAGCCCGATAGACGCTGCCTCCTGTTGGATCAGAGTCGCCGTGTTGATCTCGGTCTGGTCCCCGGCAAGCAGAGCCAATGTGATGTCCTTTCTCGCGTTCGGATCGCCGGCGATGACCTTCTTGGCACTGTCGACATCGACGGTGGTGGGGAGGTCGAGGGCCTCCCATGCCTTCTGGTAGACGGCCCCGCCCGTGGGGTCCCAGGCAGTCTTGGGGATGAACGTGTAGTTCGGTTCGGCGGCGCCATGGAAGACCGCATTGGCGAGCGCTGCTCGGTCGATCACCATACCCAGTGCCTGCTTGATCTTGGGATCAGTGCCAGGACCTGGTGAGTTGGCGATCAGCTCGTAGATGGCCAGGCTTGGGCCCTGGTAGACATTGCCGCTGCCGCCGGAGGTGAGGGCCGGCAGCGCGATCGTGGGGGTCTCGAAGGTGCCGTCCACCTCGCCAGACTTCAGCGCCTGCACCAGGTTGCTGGTGTCGGTGATGAAGTCGATGGTGACGGACTTGGCCCGGGGCTTGTAGTCCGGATTCCAGTAGCTCTCGTTCGCGCTAAGAGTGATGCTGCTGCCAGCCGACCACTTGTCGAGCTTGAAGGGACCGGAGCACATCACACCGCCCTGGGCGGTTCCGTACTTGCTGCCGGCCGCCATCGTGAACGCTTTCTCGGAGACGTCTCCGGCGACAGTCGACATCTCCTTGTTGAACAGCTCGTCAGGCTTCTTGAAGCGAACGACCACCCGATTCGGTCCATCCGCAACGATCGAGGAAACGTTGGCGTAGAAGCCACCGTTGATCGGGTCGTTCTTGGGGTCCGTATTGCGGCTCATGCTGTAGACCACGTCAGCCGACGTCAGCGGCTTTCCGTCCCAGAACTTGACGCCCGACCGCAGCGTGTAGGTCAACGTGAGGTGATCTGGGCTGTACTTCCACGAAGTGGCAAGGTTCGGACCAATGGAGAAGTCCGGCTTGAGACGCAACAGCGAGTCACACATGTTCGAGATGACCGTGTCGGGGCTGTAGTCGCCAGCCTTCACGTAGTCGAGCGTGGTGGGCTCACCCGTCGGCAGGTCCCATGTCAGATGATCCAGGTCGCTCTTAGCGGTCGGTGACGTGTTGACCAGAGCCGGAGGGGACGTAGAGCCACCGCCGTTTCCGGAATTGTCCGAGTTGCCGCCGGAGCACGCAGACGTCGTGAGCGCGACGGCAAGAGCGGCGCCGAGCAGCCAAGGTCTGCGTCCGCTGCGAGAGCCGCCATCAACTGAGAAGACGTTCATGGAGTCCTCCATACCAGACAGCGCAGCCGGACTGCGACGACTCGGGTTGCTCCGGTGCGGCGATGCTGGCACGCTCGGAGTTGTTAGTCAAGTGTGCCAAATAACGATTGTTGACCCAGCGCCACCTGACGCGAGCCTTAGGCAGGCGGTTCCGGTGCACGCAGGTGATCGAGAAGCGCAACGGCCATGGCTCGTGCTGCCCGAGAGCGATTGGCTGGGAAACCGAGCTGCGACAAGGTCGAGTTCCCGAACGCCATGGAGATCAGCGCATAGGACGTCTGCGTGCAATTCGCCGACGGCGCCAGCGGAAAGTCGGCGCGGAGTGCAGTGGTCACGATCGCTTCCATCTCCAGGTAGGCGCGCCGCATCCGATCCGACAAGGCTTCATCGGTCGCGGCGGCACCGAGTAGGGCGTCGATGGCCGGGTTGTCCTCGCTCGGGGCCCATGCCGGACCGAAAAGCACACCTAACAAAGCGTGGGATCGGCCACCTTCGGGAGCGGTCGAGCAAACGCGCTTCATAGTGTCGACGTAGTGTTCGCCGACCTGATCGGCAAAAGCGGTGATCAAGTCGTCTCGGTTGCCAAGATAATGACGGACGTGTCCGCGACTGAGCCCCGCCGCGCTCGACACGTGCTCCAAGGTCGTTCCGACGACGCCATAGCGCGCGACACATCGACCAACTGCCGCGAGGATCTCGTCGCGCCGCTGGTCCGCCAGGCTCGGCCGGCCCATTACTGCTCCTCTCGTCGAATGTCTCGGAGTCAGGTCCGAGAGAGTAGTTCGTCATCATTGACAATCTACTCTGACGTCTGCGATTGTTCGGCTCAGATCACCGGCGCATCCGACGGCAGCACCACTGGTGCGCCTGGCTTCCTCAAGCGGAAGGATGGTAGCGCCTTCATGGACATCATTCGGGTCGAGGCCGAGGACGTTCCCGAGACTGCCACACAGCACATGGTGGCGATGCGCGACGGGGCACGGCTCGCCACCGACGTCTACCTGCCCGACGCGCATGACCGAGTTCCCGCGATCTTGGTCCGACTGCCCTACGACAAGAACAGTCGCTACGTCTTCT
Source organism: uncultured Actinomycetota bacterium (assembly GCA_963824115.1). Lineage (GTDB taxonomy): Bacteria > Actinomycetota > Actinomycetes > Propionibacteriales > Nocardioidaceae > DASQEH01. The sequence continues at coordinate 196,552 of CAWGOA010000006.1, read as the reverse complement.
TCGAACAGATCGCGAAACTGGCGACCGCCCGTGGATATGCCATGGTTGTCCAAGATGTGCGAGGCAAGTTCCGCTCCGAGGGAGTAACCCTCGGCTGGGTTCATGAGGCCAATGACGGGTACGACTCCATCGACTGGGTGAGCAAGCAGCCCTGGTGCAACGGCGTCGTGGGTATGTTCGGCGACTCCTACTATGGGTTTACTCAGTGGGCGGCCGTGAGCAGCAGCCATCCGGCTCTTCGCGCGATCGTCCCCCGGGTCACCAGCGCCAACCTGGGGACGACCCCGGAGGAGGGTGACCGGGTCCGTGACATCGACTGGCTCGTGCTCGGCGAGTACATGTCCCACTACTGGGTCGACCGCTACATCTACGACTTCCAGCTCGACTGGTCGTTGCGCCCGTTGATGAAGATCTTCGAGCCTGCCTACGAAGCGCTCGGGAACCGTTCGGCCACCTTGGACATGATGGCGCCACGACCCCTTCCCGTGCCCATCTACCCCGACGGACACCCGTTCGGCGCCAGGCCGATCCCTGTCTTACACGCCGTCGGATGGTTCGACAATCTTGCGACCCCTTCGATGCGTGACTACATGGCGCTGCGGAATAACCCAGCGTGGGCCGCCGTGCAGTATCTGACCGCGGACTCGCACGACCACGAGAACTATCACCTCTCGCTGGCTCCGATCGCCGAAGCCGACGACCACGGCGTTGACGAGGATGCCCTGGACCGGATGCTGGACGGCTACTTCCGCCCCGCACTCGACTTCTACGACGTCTTCCTCAAGGGCGAGCAACCAGTGGATTCACTGCCGCGCGTGCGTTGGCACCTTGGGCACGTGGGTTTCCGCGAGGCGAAACGCTGGCCTCCGGAGGACTCCACCGCGGTGCGCCTGTACCTGGAGGATCTGTCGTCGGCTGCTGGCCCGGGCGGATCCCTCGTCTGGGACGAGCCTTCGGAGCCCGACCAGGTGGAATGGACCCACGACCCCGTCGATCTCATTCCCTCGGCGGTGCCCAACAGCTTCGCGTTCCTGCACGAGTACCCGGACGAAGCCAGTCTCGCCGACAGGGCAGACGTCATCACTTTCACGACGGTCACAACGGAGAAGCCCCTGGACATCGCCGGCCGCGTCGACCTCCTTGTCGGCCTGGCCTCGACCGCTCCGACCACCCACCTGTTCGCCAAGCTCTACGACCTCAGCCCGGACGGTGCGTGCCACTTGATCGTGCGCGGACAAGCAGAGCTACTCGACACCAGCGGCGAGCGGTCGCTGTGCGTCGAACTGGGGCACACCGGCTACAGATTGCGCCCTGGGCATCGGTTGCGGCTCATGCTGTGCAGTAGCGACTACCCGGAGTTCGTCCCCCATCCAGGAACTGACGAGAACCCCTGGCTAGCGGTGGACACCAAGGTCAGTACCCAGACCCTTCGCCGCACGCCGAACGCTGTCCCGTACCTCGAGCTCAGCCTGCTTCAGCACGATGAATGACCCCGGGGATCTGCTGATCTTCGGCGGCCCGATCGTCACTCTGGACGACCGACAGCTGCAGGCCGAAGCCTTGCTGATCCGCGATGGACGCATCGAGGCTGTGGGCAGCCTGCAGAGCGTGCGTTCTGCCTCCCGGGAGGCCACCGTGCTCGATCTGGCGGGCGCTACCGCGATCCCCGGATTCGTCGACGCCCACAGCCACATTGAGCTGAGCAGCATCAGCCTGGACTACTTCGTCAGTGCGCATGCGCCGCCCTGCCGGAGTCTCGAGGACCTCGCGGCGGCCATCCGGCAAGGCCACGACAAGGCCCCCGACTATCCGTGGCTTGTGTGTCGCTCGTCCTTCGGGCTGCACGAGAAGCTGGCCGAGGGCCGGTTGTTTCACCGCAGCGAACTCGACGAGATCTCTCCCGAGCGTCCCCTCGCTGTGTTTGCCGGACTGCACGTCGCCATGCTCAACACCGCCGGGCTACGAGAGTTGGGGTTGCTCGACCATGAGCCGCCACTCGGGTCGACTCTGCATCGGGATCCCGACGGTGAACCCAACGGCACCGTCACAGAGGTTTTTCACCTCCTTCCCACCTGGCCCGCTGCCGACGTTGCCCGGGCAGTCGTGCACCACCACACCGACCTTCTCCTTGCCCATGGCATCACCACCGTCTCGTCCATCCCCTTCTCGGTCGAAGAGATTCGCGCGGTGCAAGAGCTCATCGGCGACGGCCAGCTGACGACCCGCTTTCGTCACTACCCGGCCGTCCCATGGGCCTTCGGTCCCGATGACCTCTCCGGTCTGCCGGCGAGCGCGCCGGACCTGCACGACCGCTACCAGATGCTTGGCATCAAGGTGTTCGTCGATGGTCAGGGCGGGGACGGTCTTGACCATCAGTTCGCCGACCTCAAGTACTCGCAAGACGAGCTCGACCGACTTGTGGCATCGGCCGATGGAGCCGGACTCCAAGTGATCATGCACGCTGTCACCACGACCGGCATCAGGATGGCTGCGCGCGCGATCCTCGGGGCAGACACCGCCGGTATGCGCCCATCGGGCAGCAACCCTCGTCGGCACCGCATAGAGCATGGCGCTGACTACGCCGACCCCGCTGACATCCCACTGCTCCGCGGCAGCGGCGCGCTCCTGGTCACTACCCCGCACTTCGTCCAGTCGGAGTCGGGTGCCAGTTCGCCACCCACAGCGCTACGCACACTCCTGGACGCAGGAGTGCCTATCGCGGGTGGGACCGACACGACCGGCACGGTCCCTGAGGGGTCCTCCCCGTTGTACAACATGTGGTGCGCCACGACGCTCCGGCCGGATTCGAACCGGCAGCGACGAGCGACTCACCCAACGCGAGGCCCTCTCTCTGTTTACGGCGTGGGCTGCCGATGCCACCCCGGCCGCGAATGACCGCGGGAAACTGCGGCCGGGCCTGCTCGGCGACCTGGCCATCCTGTCGGAGAACCCGCTAGAAGTCGGCGCGGATCACCTTCGAGCCGTCAGGGTTGATGCCACCGTCATTGCCGGCGAGATCGTGTTCAGTCGATGACCTCCTTGCGTCGCGAATCATGCGCTCAAGCGATTGCAGTCCCCGCCGAGCCGGTCGAGCCACTCCAGTCACCCATAGCGGGTACGTGGGACCCAACGTCGCAGAGGGAGCAGCGCAATGAACAACCACACACTGTTCGTCAACGCCGACATCCACACGATGGACCCGGACCGACCTCGGGCCAGCAGCTTGCTGTGCCGCGACGGGCGCATCGAGTCCGTCGACTCGTCGAAGAGTCGCACAGGTGGGGTGGATGGGGCTGAGGTCGTCGACCTGGAGGGACGCACGGTCATTCCGGGGTTCATCGACGCGCACTGTCACCTCGAGCTCACCACCACCCACCTCAGCTACGCCGTCCAGTGCTTCGCGCCACCCCACCGCTCGATCGTCGAGATATGCGACACCCTTCGCAGACGCTGCCCACGAAGTCCCCATGGACGGCTGGCTCGTGGGCCGCGCCGACTTCGGACTCCACCAGTTCGTCGAGGAACAGCGTCCCCTCACCCGCGAGGACCTCGACGCCGCAGTCCCCGAGATTCCCACCGTCGTCTATTCCGGGATGCATGTCTGCACCCTCAACACCGCCGGCTTGAATGCCTCCGGGCTCCTCGACGGCGCCCAACTTCCGCAGGGCTCCTCGGTAGACGTGCCCACCGGCCGCGGCCTGGAGTTGGCCCATTGGCTCCCCAACCCGAACTTCGGCGTCGAGGCCACAGCCGAGGCGATTCACCGTCTCGGCACCGAGATGTTCGCCGCGCGAGGAGTCACCACGGTGACCGACATCGTGGCGACCAAGGACGGCGTGCGTGCGTACCAGGCGCTACGCCGCGACCAGCGGCTCCCGTTCCGCGTCGACCTTCGGTACCACAGCCCCACTGTCCTCACCTCCCGGGACCTCGCAGCCACAGGTCTCGAGTCCGGCTTCGGCGACGAATGGCTCCGCGTCGGAGGGATCAAGCTCTTCATCGACGGAGCGGGCCACGACCTCGCCGGCGACACGATGGTCGATCTGAAGTGGACCCAACCTGAGCTTGACGCTGAGGTGGAGCAGGCGCATCGCGCCGGTCTACAACTGATGATGCACGTGCAGTCGACTGAGGCTGTCGACATGGCCCTGGCCGCGGTCGATCGGGCACAGACACTCTGGCCGCGTGCCGACTGTCGGCATCGTCTCGAGCATGCCGGTGACATGCCTGTCGATCACGACAGGCTCAACCGCATGCGTGCTCTCGGGGTGATCCCGGTCGGAACCGCACAGTTCCTGTACAGCTACGCGGACGCCAAGCCCGACGTCAACCAACCGCCCCTGAAAACCCTTCAGGAGTGGGGGTTCAAGGTTCCAGGCAACAGCGACAGCACCGGCTCACAACCCGAAGCCGCCAACCCGTTCCACGGAATCTGGTGCGCGATGAACCGAACCACCCGCCTCGGCAAAGTACTCAGCCAGAACGAGCGACTTGACCTGCAGTCAGCCCTCCGCATGTACACCGCTGATGCCGCGTATGCCTGCCGTCTTCCGGACCGCGGCGTCCTTGCTCCAGGTCGGCTGGCCGACTTCGTGGTCCTTGGGGCCGACCCCTTCAGTCTGGCGATCGACGATCTACCCGAGATCCCCATCGATTGGGTCTGCCTCGGCGGCATCTTGCGGTCCTACTCAACGTCGTGACCGAATCGGAGTTTCGCTTGGGCATAGTCGTGAACATCCCGCTGTGGGTCGACTGCCCACTGAGTACGAGGCGACTGTTCGATCGCGCGCACGTGTGCATCGTGTCGCCGCGGTCGCATCGTAGCAAGGCTCAACCGCGCACCAACCGTCTGATCAGCTTCTGCATTTCACACTCGGCCTCGGTTAGGCACTCGAACGGTGGCACTCTCGGCGAGGAGACCAGTCGAACGATCTCAAGCCCTCGTCACCAAGGCCGGCCTCTCGGGAGCCGACAACCGCCCACGTCACAGCGGCTCCTTTCTAGGCCCCTGGGGGAAGAAGCACGCGACGTCGTGTGGACGGTTGGCGGCTTCGGCGCTTGGGTCATCAGTGCTGCAAAGCGTGTGGCCCGGTTCGCTGTGGGGCCGGATTTGGCAGCGAGGGTGGAAGCGGCAACCTGTTGGCGGATTGTAGGGATCGGCGGGGTCGCCTGACAGCAGCAGAGGAAGTGAATTGGCGGTGGCAGCGTCATGCCGTAGCCGGGGTACGGCATCCAGTAGAGCGCTCGTGTAGGGGTGTTGAGGGCCCCGGATCAGTTCCTCAGTGCCAGCCGTCTCGACAAGGCTGCCGCAGTACATCACGGCGATTCGTGATGACACGTAGCGGACCGCGGCTAGGTTGTGTGAGATGAACAAGATCGACACGCCGGTCGCGTCTTGGATGGTACGGATGAGGTTGAGGATCGCTCCCTGAACCGAGGCGTCCAAGGCGGAGGTTATTTCGTCGGCCAGCAGCACTTGGGGTCGTGAGGCTAGTGCGCGCGCGAGTGCCACTCGCTGGCGTTGTCCGCCTGAGAGCACCCGCGGCAGTGATTCCGCATGGCGAGGGTCGATGTTGACGAGTTCTAGAAACTTGCGGGTTCCCGCGATGCGGCCAGCTCTGGTTCGTTCACCGGCTGCTGTCAGTCCCTCGCCGATTGAATCACCGATGCTCATTCGTGGGTTGAGTGACGAGTAGGGGTCCTGGAACACCAGTTGAATCAACCGCCGGGCCTGGCGGGATTTTCGGTCAGACCTCGTCAGGTCGACTCCGTCGAGGAGGATCCGGCCGCCTTTCACCGGGGCAAGCCCGACGATGCTGCGAGCCAGCGTGGACTTGCCGGAGCCGGACTCGCCGACGAGCCCCACCACCGTGCCCGATTCAATATCGAGGTTCACGTGGCTTACGGGGACGACGGAGTCTCGTCCCGTACCAAATCGAACGGTGAGATCATCGATCTCGAGCAGGCTCACGGAAGGGGCCCTGCCTGCGGATGCCAGCATGCTAGTCGATGCCGCGGTTCGACCGTCACGAGTGGCGGAAGCTCATTGCTGCACTGCTGGTCGGCGAACGGACAACGCGGCGCAAATGAGCATCCCGCAGTCCGCTCGAGGGGGTCCGGAGGGCGTCCAGCGATGGTAGTGAGCGGGACCGATCGGCTCACTGCCATGTCGGGAACGCTTCCCAACAAAGCTCGAGTGTAGGGGTGAGCAGGTCCCCGCAGCATTTGGATGGCGCTGAGGTCCTCAACGATGCGTCCGGCGTACATCACGAGGACCTGGTCGGCGATCTCGGCTATGACGCTGACATCATGACTGATGACGAGAATGCTGAGCGACCGTTCGTCACGGATCTGCTGCAAGAGGTCCAGCACCTGTCGTTGGACCGTGACGTCTAGAGCGGTTGTGGGTTCGTCCGCCAGGATGAGCACCGGTTCACTCATCAGCCCCATGCTGATCATCGCCCGCTGGCGCATTCCACCCGACAGTTCGTGCGGGTACTGCCGAAGGCGTCGCTGGGGGGCCGAGATGCCTACCGACCGGAGCCGTTCGACTGCCTGTTCAGTGGCGACCTGACGTGATTGGTGGTGGTGGACCTCAGCGACCTCGGCCAGTTGGCGGCCCACACGCAGTACTGGGTTCAAAGATGACATAGGGTCCTGGAAAATCATGGCCAAACGGTCTCGGAGATACATCTGTTTCTGTCGCCCCGACAATCCAGTGAGGTCGACACCGCTGAGGTGGATCGTTCCGTCGCTGATGACCGCGGGATGAGGCAGGAGATCTGCGACCGCGGCGGCGGTAAGACTCTTTCCCGATCCAGACTCACCGACCAAGCCGAGTATCTCGCCCTGCCCGAGATCGAAGGAAACATCCCGGACGGGATAACTGATGCCTGCCAAAGTTGGGATGGCCACTGTCAAGTGTGTGACGCTCAGGACAGCGTCCGTCATGTGATGTGCAGGGCCGTCCTCGGAGCCTAACGTCGCTCTGACGTGCGACACAGCTGTCGGCCCCTTGCGCTGCGACACTCGCAACCCCGCCATCTCCGAAAGCACGTCGCCGACGAGGTTGAACGTCACACCCGCGAGCACCAGCGCGAACGCCGGACACAATGCGGCCAGTGGGTTTATATAGATTCTGGCCAGCCCGTCTTGCAAAAGAAGTCCCCAGTCGTACTGCGGAACTTGGACTCCAAATCCGAGGAAAGACAGGCTGGCAAAGGACAGGAGCGCTCCGCCCACGGACACTGCGATCGTGATGATGAGCGGCTCCGCGAGGTTGGGCAGCACATGGCGAAGGACCAGACGAGATCTGCGCGCTCCCAACAAACGAGAAGCCGCCACGTAGTCAGAGCCGGCTACAGCGGCGCCGAGTGTCTGAGTCAGGCGCGCGAACGCCGGTGCGTTGGACGCCGCGACAGCGACCATGGCCCCTTGAGCTCCTACTCCCAAGATCACGCTCAAGAAGATCGCCAGCAGCAGGCTGGGAAACGCGACGAGCAGGTTGATCAGGGCGACCACGAGCCGTCCGAGGCGCCGACCAAGAATCGTTGGCAGCACGCCGAGCAGTACCCCGGTGGTGGTGGCAATGGCCGTCGACGCGAGGGCTAGGGAAAGAGATAGCCGTGTTGCCACGAGAACCCGGGAGAGCACGTCGCGGCCCAGCCTGTCTGTCCCGAACCAGTGCGACGCCGAAGGTCCCTGACTCAGCGCAGAGAAGTCGTTGTTGGTAGCCGCGTGATGGAAGATGACTGGCGACAGTGCCGCCGACGCGGCGAGCAGGCCGAGCATGAGGATCGCGGTCACACCGGTCGGAGTACTGACCGCCCGTCGCAGGCGGGAGCCGGTCGCCACGACTAGCTTTCCCGAATGGTCGAGCGCGGATCGACCAGCGCAACCAAGACATCCACCACCAGATTGATCAGCAAGACGAGCGTCCCCAGGACGAGAGCTGTCGCCTGTACGATCGGGAAGTCCTTGACGGCGACAGATTGTGTGAGCGCTGAGCCGATCCCAGGCAAGGCAAAGATGTTCTCGATGAGGACTGTCCCGGCAATCAAGCCGCTGAGCAGCAGTCCGGACCACGTGAGGGTAGCAGTCATGATGTTGGGCAGGGCGTGGCGGACGTAGAGGATGCGACTCGGCAGCCGCTTGGCGTAGGCAGTGCGCATGTAATCCATGTCCAGGACCCGGAGTGTTTCGACACGTGCCAAGCGAGCCAGCACCGCGAGCGGCGCTGCAGCTAGTGCTGTCACAGGAAGAATCAGGGATAGAGGTCCACTCTGTCCGGCCACGGGGAATATCTTCCAGGTCACGGCAAAGAGGAATACCAGACCCACGGCGAGCAGGAACTCCGGCACAACGGCGAAGAATCCGGTCACCAAGCTGAACCCGAGGTCGGATTTCGGGCGTCGCCCGTGACGAGTCAGGATGGCGGCGGCCATGCCCAGGGGCACCCCCCCGAGCACGACGACAAGAAACGCCAGAACGGCCAGCTCCAGAGTCGGCGGAAGCCGCTCGGAAATCGTCGAAGACACCGGCAACTGCGTGACGAATGACGTGCCAAGATGCCCGGTAATGACGTTCATCATGTAGTGCAGGTACTGGTCCGGCAGGGGCCGGTCGAGGCCGTCTCGATGTCGCGTAGCCTCTACAAGCGCCGCGGGCGCCTTGAGACCGAGCGCCGCGCGAACCGGGTCGCCTTTGACTGCGTGGATCATTGCGAATGATCCAGTCGCTAGCAGAAGCATCGAGACAGCGAGACGACCTAGCCGACGCATCGTGAACAGAATCCACGGGTGCTGGGTCAGCCGATAGCCGCCTGGGTGACCGCTTGGTGCTGCAGGTAAGCGTTGGGTGGTGTTGATGCTGCTCACTGAGTGATGCGGATACTCGTCGGAATGATGGACAACCCCAGCAGAGCGAACCTCACGTGGTTCCCCCACGTCGGCGTCGGCGTGTAAACGAAGGGGATGAAGTCGGCGTCATGTAGCAGGGCAACTTCGCTCTTGTCCCAGATCGGGCAGCCAGCCGAGCCAGCGCGTCGCGCAGCGTTGACGAGCTTCTCGTACTGCTGGTTGTGCACATCTGCATAGTTCTCGCCATTCGGCGGAACGGCCCCGTCAAAGACCGGTACCAGCTGATCTTGGTTGTTGACGCCGATCCCCTCCCAGGTGATGTCCCAACTCGACGAGCCGGATCCGAACAGGATCCCCGTCACCTGACTGTCCGCTTTCCCGACGAGGTTCACGTCGACTCCCACGGCCTTTAGCTCCTGTTGGGCCAACTCGGCAGCGGAGGGAACACCGCTCCCGCCTTCGGTGCTGTACAGCAACGTCAAGGAGAGTTTCTTGCCGTTCTTGGTACGCACGCCACCCGGACCCACCAACCATCCCGCCTGGTCCAGCAGTGCCTTTGCTCCGTTCACGTCGAAAGCCGGCACGTTGCCCTGAACGGTGTTCGCTTTACACGGAACCGGTGCCTGAGTAATCAGCTGTGTCGGGGCGACCCCGTCCCCGCCCGAGAACACCTTGCCGATGTCCCCCAAGTTCAGCGCCATCGTCAACGCTCGGCGAACCCGGACGTCGTCGGTGGCGTGCCCGGCGGCCTGGTTGTACGCCATGTCGCCTTCTGGGATGAGGACATCTTGATGGAACATCTTCGCCGCATCCAGGCGGGAGCGATCAGCGCCAACGACGTTCCCGGCTACCGGCCCATTGACCGACAACAACAGATTGGCGGTCGTAGTCTCGTTGGCAACGATCTTGAACGTCACAGTTTTCGGCATGCCGGCCGTGGCAGTCGAAGCACCATTGGGTCCCCACGTATACCCATTTCTCCTCGTGAACGTGTAGTGATCGTTCTGGGCAGCCTGGGTGAGGACATAGGGCCCCGTGCCATCGGTCTTGGACCGCAACCGGCTTCTGTTCGACATCGACCCGCAGACCATCGGCATCGAGGTGACGGCCTGCAGGAAGAAGGCGGAGGGGCTGGGAATCGTCACGGTGACGACATTGCCGCTCGCCTTGGCAACGGAACCTGGCGGGTAGTAGATACCGGCAAGTGTCGACTTGTTCTTCGGGTCGTTGATGTAATTCAGGTTGGCGACGACCTGCTGGGCCGTCATCGTCGAACCGTCCGAGCACTTGACGCCGGGTTTGATCGTGAACTGGTATGTCCGACCGGAGTGCTTCCAGCGGCTCGCGATGCCCGACTCGAACTGACCCGTGTTGCTCTCGTTGATCAATGGATCGTACGCAAAGCCGGCGACCTCGAAGCTGGTCGAGTTGATGGCGGCCTGTGGGTCGAGGTTGCCTGGATCGGTGGCGATGTACCTCGTCAAGGATCCATCGCGTCACGACCCCACCCTTGTCCCCACCGCTCGAGCCGCCTCCGCACGCGGACAACAGAACCGCGAGGACAAATGTCGCTGCGGCTGCGCGGACGCGGGCCGTCGATGGATGCATTGGGAAACCCTTCGCTTAACTGAGAGGACCGTTACCCCCAGCCTCACGTCATCCCAGCCGCATGTCATGGTCGTGCCGGCAACATCTTTGGCGAGCGTCTTCGTGCCATGGCACTACTCGACACTTCCGGACGGGCCACTTGCGTCGGTGAGCTGGCGAGACGCGACGCCACGGATTGCGTCAGGCCCGCTGGTACCGGTCCCGACTCGCGTTGGCCGTGCCTTCGACCTCCAGCATGGGTCCCCCGGCCAAACGAGCGATCGTGATATACAGAAACTCGACGCCAACCGGGCATCGACTGGCGACTCCATGACAGACGGATCATATGCGCACGAGGAATGTGGCGAGGTCTGAAGCAGTCAGCCTGGCTCGGCTCCTTGAGTCGATCGGCTCCGCTGTGCTGAGGCCTGTCGCCGGGCAGAGCCGCGTGACGGCGACCGTAGACCAGTCACACTTCTATGATGAGCTTGACGCACCGCCCACCTCCGCAGTCGTGCTGGGAGTCGGGTTGCATGACCAGGCGCAGATCATTGCGGCGGTGCGTCGACTTGGTGCGGTCGGAGCTGTGGCCCTCGTTGTCCGGGACCCGCTACCAGCATCTCTCGAATTGCTGCACGCCGTCCACTCTGAGAGCGTCTGCCTCATTGAGCTGGATAGGAATAGCTCGTGGGGCCGGCTGGCGGCGGAACTAGCGATTTTGTTCGCCAGCAGTGACGAAGACTCGCCAACGATCGCGGGTGTGCCGCCCGGGGATCTCTTCGCCGCGGCAAATGCTGTCAGAGCGCTCGTGGGAGCGCCCATCACCATTGAAGATCGCCAGTTCCAGGTCGTCGCGTTCTCCGTTGGGCAAGAAGACACCGACTCGTGGCGGGTCGACACCATTCTCGGCCGTCAGGCACCGGAACATCAGCTTGCGGTCCTCGAGAAGGCTGGCTTCCTGCGACAGCTCTATGCCACTGAGCAGCCGCTTTACTTCGATCCGCGGCGCAGACAACGAACTCGTCGGCGTGCGTCCCCGTGTCGCGGTAGCGGTGCGAGCAGGACACCAGGTCCTTGGGTCAATCTGGGCTGTACTCGACGACCCGCCAGACGCGGACCGAGCACGGTGCTTTGTGGATGCGGCGCGCCTGGTCGCGCAGGAGCTCAGGCGACATCGCAGCGGAATCGATGCTGCACGCCACCAGCGCACTGACGCAGTTGCGACCGCCCTTAGCGGGGGTGCGGGCGCCGATACCGCGCTCGAACGGCTTGGACTCGCCACCCGCTATCCCCTTGCGGTCGTGGCGCTCGGCCTGCAACCAGACCTTGGACCGGCGTCCGCCACGAATCAGATCGCTGATGGTGAAGCGACAATGGAGGTCGCCGCGGATCGCTTGTCGACCTACTTGACCACCTCGTTGCCTCAAGCCGTGGCCGCACGGCTAGACGACGTCACCTATGCCATCGTCCCGCTATCCGCTGACACCTCGGGCGGCATGAACGCCGTAGTTCGATGCGCTCAGGAGATACTGCAGTGGATCGGCGAGCGTGGCGTGATTGCTATCGGCAACATAGCTGATGATGTCGCCGGTTTGGCTCGCTCGCGGGTCGAGGCCGACCAGGTTCTGGGTGTACTCCGACGAAATGCCGGGGCTCGCCGCGTCGCTCGACTCGACGATGTCCGGGCCGATGTGCTGCTCGCCGATCTAGCCGCGGTCGACTGCTACCCTTCTGCCGCCGTCGGCCGGCTCACCGCCTATGACGCGAAGCATCATAGTCACCTAGTGGCAACCCTTCGAGCATGGCTGGACGCACACGGCGACAACATCGCCGCCGCGGCGGCGGTCCATGTCCATCCGAACACCTTCCGATATCGGCTACGGCGGATCCTTCAGGTTGGGGAGTTGGACCTGGCCGACCCTGATGCGCGCTTTGCCGCTGACCTTCACTTACGACTCCTCAACTTTCGTGAAGGCTGCCTCTAGCAGGGTCTGTGCTTTACTCAGGAGTTGTCCTTGAAGAATCGAACGCTGCAACAGATCGTGGACCTACAGCGGCGGCGATGCACACGTTATCCGAATGCGCATCGAGCGAGCACTAACGCGTGCGCGCGGGCCGCTGGTGCAGGCCATCGATGACAAACCCGGCTCAGTGCTGGTTACCTTCGTGTACTCCGGCTCCACTAACCGGCCAATCCTCAGCTGTCCCACTGGTGGCCAATCGTGAGCAGCGTTGTGCCATGGATCTAGTTCCAGGCACCACGGACGTTTGGTGGGCAGAGGTGACAGCCCAGGCGGATGCGTGCGTGTTGTACCACTTCGAGACTGGCTCGAGGGCACTGCCGCTACCGTCTACACAGCCCACTGGAGGATCCGGAGCATTTCGTCGCGTTGTCAAGGGATCGCTATGCGGCAAGCCAGGGCGATCCGTTCAACCCGGACCGGTCCTTTCCCATGACCTTTCTCGCCGCCTATGCCGATACTGCTCAGCGACCACCCCCTCTCGATAAATGGGACTCGATCCTCGAGCTGCCTGGAGCCGAACCGTACACCTGGCATCGAGAACCGATGCGTCGAGGCCAGTCGCATCATCACGTGGTGGCATCAACCGCGCTTCGAAATAGCCGCACGGTAACTGTGTGGTCTCCCCCGGAGGACATCAGCACCGACGAGCAGTACCCGATCGTGTTGTTGCTCGACGGTGAAGCCTTCCGCCTCGGCATGCGCGCAGAGCAGATATTCGACAACCTTGTCGGCGCTGGCCACGTACGTCCGTTCGTCGCCGTGTTCGTCAACAACTCCAATCCGACAAGCCGCATGTCGGAGTACGCCTGTGACCCGGCTCTAGGTGACTTCCTCGTCGACGAACTACTGCCACAATTTCGATCTCGATACCGGCTGACAGACTCGCCAACCGACACTGTGATTGGCGGTTTCAGCCTCGGCGCCCTCGCAGCCAACTGGTTGGGAATCGCGCGGAGCGAAACATTCGGTAACGTTATTTCTATGTCAGCCGCCCTATGGTGGAGCAACAAACGTGACAACGACCAAGCTCCCGAGTGGGTGACACGGCAATACCTCGCCGAACCCACCAGATCCTTGAAGTTCTGGATTGACGTCGGCTCCTTGGAAACTGCTCCCTTACCGTTTGCGCAGGGACTCGAGCATGCTGTCCTTATCGAGGCGGTTTCGAGCGACCCTGCAAGCCAAAGGCTATGACGTCACTGGTTACTGCGAACAACCCGGCGGGCACGACTACGCGAACTGGCGGCGCACCCTCCCCCATGCGCTGATGTCACTGCTTGGGCCCCAGTCGCATCACGCGACTCCTGATCATCATTGACATGCGCCGGGAGTCACGGCTTCCAAGCAGCGTATGCATGGAAGCCACAGTTCAAGACGTGCAACGGCTGCACTTGGGAGCGTGACCACGGCCGCCTCGGCCGCGCTGGGTCACCACCTGATCGGGAATGAAAGGCGCCGACCGTGGCTTGTCACTGCTGATTGTCAGCGGTCTTGGTACGCACGGTTGGCTTCGAGCGTCCAGAGAGCGTGGCAAGCCAAAATGTCGGTGGTCACACCCATGATGCACGGAGCAAGTTACGCGCAGCCGACGACCGACGCGGCAGGCTAGAGCAACCGAAGACACTGAGGAGAGACCATGTCCGAATCCGCGCTGCCCGGCGAGGCCCTCAACGAGGAGCCCTCGGCTGCGACCTCGGAGCTCGACCCGCGGCGTTGGTTGGCCTTGGGTGTGATCGCAGTGGCGCAGCTGATGATCATCCTCGATGCGTCGATCGTCAACATCGCCCTGCCGTCGGCGCAGGTCGACCTCGGGATCAGCGACGCTGACCGGCAGTGGGTGGTCACCGCGTACACCCTCGCCTTCGGTGGCCTGCTGCTCCTCGGTGGCCGGATCGCCGACTTTGTCGGCCGCAAGCGGACCTTCATCATCGGGCTGATCGGTTTCGCCGGCGCGTCCGCGCTGGGCGGGGTCGCCGGTACGGCTGGGCTGCTGTTCGCCGCCCGGGGTCTCCAGGGGGCATTCGCCGCATTGCTAGCGCCGTCGGCGCTGTCGCTGATCACGGTCATGTTCACCTTACCCAAGGAACGGGCAGTCGCCTTCGGCGTCTTCGGTGCCATCAGCGGCGGCGGTGCGGCGATCGGGCTCATCGTCGGCGGCGTCCTCACCGAGTACGCGTCGTGGCGGTGGTGCTTGGGCGTCAACGTCCCCATCGCGCTGCTTGCGGCGGCGGCGGCGGTGCCAATCGTCACCGAAAGCAGGGCACATGGCGATACCCGCTACGACATCCCGGGAGCCCTGCTGGCAACGCTCGGGCTGGTCTCGCTGGTCTACGGGTTCACCGAGGCGGCGAAGCAGAAGAACCCGGGAAAGAGCACCGAGGTGCTCGGCTGGACTGCGAGCTCGACGCTCTCCTTCCTCATTGCCGCCGTCGTGCTGCTCGTCGCATTCGTCGCCTGGGAGCTGCGCGCGAAGAACCCACTGCTGCCCATGCGCGTGATCCTGGATCGCAACCGCGGCGGCTCCTACCTCGTGTTCCTGTTGGTCGGCGCCGGGCTGTTCGCCATGTTCTTGTTCCTCACCTACTACTTCCAGATCACCTTGGGCTACAGCCCGCTGAAGGCGGGCTTTGCGTTCCTGCCGTTTAGCGGTGGCCTCATCGTGGCAGCCGGCGCCGTGTCCCAGCTGCTGCCGAGGCTCGGCCCGAGACCGTTGATGGTGCCGGGGATGGTGCTCGCTGTGGTGGGCATGCTGGTGCTGACCCGGATCGACGCCGGCACCGCTTACTGGACACACGTGCTGCCAGCACTGTTGCTCATGAGCGTGGGCCTTGCGGGGGTGTTCATCCCGGCGGCCAGCACCGCCCTGGTCGGCGTGGCAGACCACGACGCGGGTGTCGCCAGTGCCGTTCTCAACACCGCCCAGCAGGTCGGCGGCTCCCTCGGCCTGGCCTTGCTCAACACCGTCTACGCCGGTGCTGTGACGAGCTACGTCGCAGTCCATCTCGCAAACCCATCCCAGGTCACCAAGGTCACCAGCCTCGCCTTCATCCACGGGTACCACGTGGCGTTCATTTGGGGTGCCATTCTGTTCTTCGTCGCCCTGCTCGTGTCTATCTTCTTCATCAACGCAAAGAGGGAGGACGTGCCTAGCCAGGGCGCGGCAGTGTGATCCCTGGTCAGTAACCCGAAGCGGCGAGGCCGCGCCCTGCCGTCCTGTTCCGCGGCACCTGCTGCAGCGGCAACAGTCCGGCACCGGCTCTCTTCGGCTCACTTGACCAGGCCCGGCCGAATCTGACCAAACCTGGTGGCGGATCGGCGCGTCGGATCGTCGTGAGTGCTAACGACGGAATCCGGCGGGGGTCGTCGGTGCTACTGCGGCGCTGTGCCTGGCACTCACGGGCTGCGCCTCGCAGCCGATCAGTCCCTTGGTGCCAGTCCCGCGTCCGCGCGAGGCATACCGCTGAATACCGGCTGAACCCTAACCCAGCTCAGCGGACCTACCGGCAACTTCGTGGTGCCACCGAGACTCGATGGTTGGCTGGCGATAGACCGCGGCCACATGAGCTTCACCCGTGACGACTCGACGGCTCCATCGCGGCAGACGGCGGCTCCTACGGCCACGCCCTCCACGACCCATGGCTGACATTCGAGACCCCGGTCAGCGAGCCAGCGCCACCAGGTCGCCATTGCGTCCAGGGACCTGCAGCTGCCACCGATTAGCTCGTTCCCACTCGCTCCACCCGACTCGGTGACACTTCGCTGACCGTGGGTGGCAGCGAATACAGGTGCAGGAACCTTTCCGCCGAGTCGAGGTCGCCGGTGACCACGAGGTCGCCGGCGCGGATCGCGTCAGCGAGAGGACGGCCCCCGTACGTCACCGCGGCGAACTCCCGCGATGCGCCGGCGATCGTCGCGTCGGCGTCCGGTGTATCGCCTGCTTCGATGACCAGCTTCTTGCGTGCTACTCGTGCGACATAGGTCTCGTCGTTCGGCCTCAGTGCGATGGTGAGGTGCACACCGTCGGCGAGGGAAGGGTCGAAGTTGGTGCGGAGCGAAAGGATCAGCGACGCGGTGCCGAAGTGCAGATCCTTGCGGTGCTGAGGGTCGCGCGCTGCCCACCGCCCGATTGTCTGCATGATCGGCTCGAGGTCGCGTGCCCACGCTGTGAGTTCGTACACCCATACCGATGCCGGTTTCGGGAGCTTGCGCCGGACCACCAGCCCGGCAAGCTCGAGCTCGTCGAGACGGTGCGAGAGCACGTTGGCGCTGATGCTCGGCAGGCCGTCCTTGATGTCGCCGAAACGCTTGGCACCGAGCATCAGCTCTCGAATCACCAACAGTGCCCAACGTTCGCCGACCAGCTCGAGGGCGTGGGCGACCCCGCACGAATCTTCGTAGGTCCTGCTTGTCGCCATGAGACAACAGTACCATGTAATCATTAATTAGGAGTAGATAGTTGCGAAAGATGATCGAAACCCGCTAGCGTGGGTGAAATGACGACTACCTGGTCCACCGTGGCAGCAGAAACCCATCGCTCACGCTGGCTGGCGCTCTACGTGCTTTGCGGCAGCATGCTGATGATCGTGCTGGACGCGACGATCGTGAACGTCGCGCTTCCGGCCATCAGGACCGATCTGCACTTCACCCAGGCCAGCCTGGCGTGGGTGGTGAACGCCTACCTGATCACCTTCGGCGGCTTGCTTCTGCTCGCCGGACGCCTCGGCGACCTCATGGGCCAGCGGCGGGTGTTCCTCGTCGGACTTTCCGTCTTCACCACTGCGTCAGCAGTGTGCGGGTTGGCCGTCGATCAGCAGATGCTCGTTGTTGCGCGACTCGTCCAGGGCGCCGGTGGAGCACTGACCTCGGCGGTCGTGCTCGGCATGATCGTCACCATGTTTCCGGCACCCCAGGAGCAGGCCAAGGCGATCGGTGTCTTCGCCTTTGTCGCCTCCGCGGGCGGCGCAGTGGGACTGCTAGCCGGCGGGGTGATTGCTCAGGCGATCAGCTGGCACTGGATCTTCTTCGTCAATGTCCCGATCGGTGTGATGGTCGCGCTAGCGGCGATGCGGGTCGTTCCTGCGGACAGGGGGCTCGGCTGGAGTCAGGGAGCCGACGTCGTCGGTGCCGGCATGATCACCGGGGCCTTGATGCTCGCGGTGTACACGATCGTCAAGCCAGCTGCAGAGCAGGGCTGGCTGGCTACGGAGACCGTCGTCCTGGGTGCCATCAGCGGCGCGCTGCTCGTGGCATTCGTGGTGCGGCAACGCTACGCGAGCAGCCCACTCATGCCGCTGGCACTGTTCCGGTCGCGGAACCTGGTCGGCGCGAATCTGATCCAGCTGATCGGCGCGGCAGGCATGTTCGGCGCGTTCTTCCTCGGCACCCTCTACCTGCAGAATCTGCGGCACTATGACTCGCTGCAGATCGGCCTCGCCTTCCTGCCGGTGACGATTTGCATGGGGACGCTGTCCGTGCGGTACTCGGAGCGGATCATCTCTTCCTTCGGCGCGCGGGCTGCGTGCCTGGCCGGGCTCACCTTGATGGCCGTCGGACTTGGGCTGCTCGCCGTCGCCCCGGCCGACGCGAGCTACCTCACCCGGCTGCTGCCAGCCATGGCGCTGCTCGGTCTCGGCGCGGGAAGCTGCTTCCCGGCGTTGATCGGCCTCGCGATGGATGGCGTCGAGCCCCACCAAGCCGGGCTCGCCTCGGGGTTGGTGAACACCACGGCTCAGATCGGCGGTGCCGTCGGCCTCGCCGTGCTCGCCACGCTCTCAACGACACGCTCCCACCAGCTCGCCTTGGCGGGCCACTCCCAGGATGCGGCACTGCTGAACGGCTACCACCTCGCCTTCTGGATCGCGGCCGGACTCATAGCCGACTGCTGTCGTGATCGCGACTCAACTGCTCACTCGACCCGCTGGTGCGCCTGCTGTCGACACCGAGCACGCGGGTCCTGACCGTCCGGCGGCCCTGGTCAGTGGGTGACTGCGCGTTACAGACAGCGGCGCGCGACGGACCAGGTTGACGTCTGTGCTGCGGCGTCACGGACGGCCGGCAGGGAGGATGGCTCCACGTCGGCCCGTTCTGCTCGGCGCGACGTAGGGCCCCAGCTCAGGTCTCGGATCGGCACATAGAACGTAGGAGTTCCTGTCATGACACACGACCTTGCGGCCCACGCACGAGACATCATCGACGCCAACCTCTACCTCATCTTGGGCACGGCGGACCCGGATGGTCGCCCGTGGACCTCCCCGGTCTACTTCGCGCCGGCAGGCGACCGAGGGTTCTACTGGCTCTCCACCACCGACGCCCAGCACTCCCGACACCTCGCCCAACGCCCCCAGGTGAGCATCGTCATCTTCGACTCCACCGTCGAGCCGTACCACGGCCGCGCGGTGTACGCGATCGGAGAGGCGCGGGAAGTGTCGGGCAGCGAGCTCGACCGCGCGCTGACGGTATTTCCCCGGCCGGGCGGTGGAGGCGTCACACCGTTCGAACGAGAGGAGGTAACGGCTTCGGCCCCCTATCGGCTCTACCAGGCGACGGCGACGGACCTGTGGGTCCTGTGTCCCCGCGAGCCCGGCCAGCCGTGCTCGCTACACGGCCTCGTCAAGGACCACCGGGCCCGGGTGCCGGAGGCAGAGCAACGCGAGCGCTGATCGCTCGGAGTCCATTCCGTGCTCCGCACGTCGAGTTGATCCAGCCCTCGGCGATAAGCAAAGACCACGGCCGAAGCGAGACGTCGAGCGGCGATCGACGTGCTCATACGCCAGTCTTCGTTCAAATCTGTGACGGTGTGAGCAGCCAAGGTGTACAACGGAGAGGTGGCCCTCGAGGTGCCTCGATGAGTCTAGAGATGAGTGGATGGCCTTCAGCCGCCGAAGAATCTGTTTGCTCGCCGCGTGTCTGGCCGCGGTGGTTTCCGGTGTGACGAGTTCGGCCGACGCCCGTCGCGGTTCCGTTTCAGCGATCCTGGTCGACTCCGGTAAGGCCACGGCAACGGAGCAGATCTCTCTCAACACCGCTGGAAGTCAGTTTCCGGGCATCGTGTTGGATACGTCGCCGATGGATCGATCGGAGCGCTTCGTCGTCTTCACGGCAAAGGTGGAGCGGCGAGTCGGCGGCACTGACCGTCTCGTCAGGAACGTGTTCATCCGCGACCGAACACTGAACACGACCCGCCTGGTGTCAGTGGGCCGTGGCCACCCTGCGAACGGCGACAGTGACGCACCCGCGGTCTCGAGGGACGGGCACGTGGTTGCGTTCACTTCGAACGCGTCGAACCTCGTCCGACGCGACACGAACGGCGCCGCCGACGTGTTCGTGCGCAATCTGCGGACGAACACGACGAGGCGCGTCTCGGTTCCGGCCGCGCGTGTCGGCGAACGCGAGGCTAACGCGGATAGCTTCGGTCCCTCATTGCTCAGTGCGCATGGGGGTGTCGTGGTCTTTACCTCGGTTGCAACGAACTTGGTCCGCCACGACACAAACCACGCTTCCGACGTCTTCGTCCGGGACCGGCGTGGACGGGTCACCCGTCGACTGTCGGTCGCGCCGCACGGGCGGGAGGCCAACGGCGACAGCCAAGCTGTGGGCCTGTCCGCCGACGGGAAGGAGGTCGTGTACCTCTCGGACGCAAGCAATCTCGGTCCTCGCGACGTCAATGGGCGCTTTGACATCTACGCTCGTCACGTGCGGCGGCCGGGAAATGAGCTGGTGTCGCGCAGTCCCAGCGGAGGCCAGTTCACTGGTTGCAGAAGCGGCGCGGTGTCGGCGCGCGGGCGTTTTGTCGCCATGCAGTGCGGTCCTACGGATGGGCCTGCAGGTGACCGGGAAGCGGTGTTTCGGCGTGACCTCCTGCGGGGTGTGACCGTACCGGTGTCGACGGACACCAACGGGCGTGTCGCGCGCGGCGGCGTCGCGGGTGTCGCCGTGTCGGCGGACGGACGCTATGTCGCCTTCTCCACAGGCGCCTCCGTTTTGTCTTCGTCCAACGGTCTCGTCGCGTACGTCAAGGACATGCGCACCGGTGTGACCATGGCCGCCTCCGTGGACTCGAGCGGAAAGCCCGTCGAGGGATGGGACCCGCAGTTGAGCGCCGACGGTCAGCTCATCACCTTCAGGACACCCGCAAGGTTGCTGCCCACAGATCACAACCACACGTACGACGTATACCTGCGCCGGTGGACGGCCGTCCCGTAGCGCCTAACGCCACGACGACCCGACCTCGTGCCCGTCTACCGGGACCTCGAGTAAGTTCTCGCCGAGCGGACATCTGGCGTCTGCCAGAGTGCTGTCCTGCCTCCAACCAAGTGAGCACTTTCTCAGGTCCGATCACCAAGGTGAGAACGCCTTGGTTCAGCTCCCGCCGCCGGGCAGATCGGGGATCGCGGGTGGATTGACCGGCGGAGTACGTCGCAGCAGACGCTCGACCTCGGCTAACGCCCGGTCGAGTTGTACGTCGTTGCCGACGGCGCGGTCCTGTGGGGTCACGGGCACCTCGATGTCGGGGTCGACGCCGTGGTTCTCCACCCCCCAGCCGAACTTCTCGAACCAGAACGAGTACCTCGGCTGCGTCACCACGGTGCCATCGACGAGTGTGTACCGGCCGTCAATTCCGATCACGCCGCCCCAGGTACGTGTACCGATCACCGGGCCGAGGTTGAGGGACTGGATGGCCGCGGTGATGATGTCGCCGTCGGAGCCGGCGAACATGTCGGCGATCGCCACCATCGGTCCGCGTCGGGCGTCGCTTGGGTATGACTCGGGGTGGTACCCGCGGACGACGTCCCATCCGATGATCGTTCGCGCAAGCTTCTCCAGTACAAGCTGTGACGTGTGCCCACCGCCGTTGCCGCGTACGTCGACGATCAGCCCGTCGCGCGGCATCTCGGTACGCAGATCGCGATGCAACTGTGCCCAGCCCAACGACATCATGTCCGGTACGTGCAGGTAGCCGACTCTGCCATCGGTCTTCGCGTGGACGTATTCTTGGCGATCCCTGACCCAGTCCTGGTACCGGAGCGGGAACTCCTCGGCCAACGGCACCACGACCACCCGCCGCAGGTCGCCCCGCCGCCCACGCCCGCCAGCCCGCAGGGTGAGCTCGACCGGTTGACCCGCCGTACCTTCGAGCAGTGACAGAGGGCTCTGTGTACGGCTGGTGCGCTTGCCGTCCACCGCCACAATCTCGTCTCCGGCCCGAGCCGCGATGCCCGGTGCAAGCAGCGGGGAACGCGCCTTGGGGTTCGAGGAGTCGCCGGGAACGATCCGCGTGATCCGCCACGCATCTCCGCTGAACTCCAGGTCGGCGCCGAGCAGACCCTGACGGCGCTCGGCATCGTCCCGCGCCTGCGGCGGGATCGCGTAGGCGTGCGAGCTGCCCAGTTCCCCCTGCATCTCCCAAATAACGTCGATCAGGTCGTCGTACGACCCCAGACGCGCGAGGAGGGGCTCGTACCTGTCGCGGGCACCCCGCCAGTCGACGCCGCCCATGTCCTCGCGCCAGAAGTGGTCGCGCATCAGCCGCCACGTCTCGTCAAGCATCTGCCGCCACTCCGCCAGCGGGTCAACCTCGATACGCAGCCGGTCCAAGTCGACCAGCACGGCGTCCTCGTTCTCACCCTCATTGGGGGCGGGCTTGTCGCTCGGGACCACCCTCAGTTGGTCCTTTTCGACGACGACGAGCCAGCTGCCGTCCCGGGTGACGGCGACCCGGTCAGCTGTCGCGACGACCGTGGACAAGTTGCAAGTACGCAGGTCGAAGTGCTCGACCCGTGCGCGCTCCGGCTCGGCGTCCACAGTCGCCCGGTTCGCGCCTAACTCCCCCCGCAGCGGCTCGCGGAGCCAGACCAGACCGTGCTTGGTCGCCGCCAGACCGGAGTAGCGCCCGCCCTCCACCGGTACGGGTACGACGCGCTGGTCAAGGCCCTCGGCATCCACGGTGGTGCGAGGTGGCGTTGGCCTGCGTGTCGACTGAGACACCGTCGAGGACTCGCCCGGCTCCGCCACCACATCGGCGACGGCGGTCAGCGCAGCCTGCTCAGGCCCCGGAAGCTGGAGCGGGCGACCGCCAACTACAGGGTCGAACGGCGATGGTGTCTCCGCGGCCAGCCCGACTAGGTGCGGCCGGCATCCGGCCGGGAATGACAAGTCGAAGGAGAACGTGTCGTACACCGGGTCGAGGCTGCGGACGGACAAGAACACCAGGTGCTTGCCGTCCAGAGTGAAGACAGGGTCGGTGTCGGTGAACCGCAGCGACGTCACCTCGATGACCCGCCCGTCGTCGAGGTCGGCCAGCTTGATCTGCCGCAGTGGGCGAGGTCCGGGCTGTTCCCACGGTGCAGGGCCGGACGCCGACCAGGCGAGCCAGCGCGAGTCCGGTGAGAACGCCAGGCCTGACATGTCCCCGGTGGTCGCGTCGACCTCCCGTGGTGCCACCGGACGTGTGACCCGCCCGGAAGGCACGGCGCAGACCAGGATTCGTCCATCGTGGGTGGTCACGGCGATGCGGCGACCGTCGGGGGAGCCTGCCGTCTCCAGTACCCTCCCGAGCCGTCCCGCGGCGACCAGCGTACGGGCGGAGGCGTCCGGCGCGTCGAGGTCGAGGATCTCGAGCGCGTCGTCTCCGTCGACGTCGCTCACCCATGCGACACGAGCGTCGTCGAGGACCACGGGAAGTCGTCGACGCACGGCTGATCCCGCCGCGAGGGCCCGCACCGGCCCGCCGCGGTGGCTCACCCAGCTGACAGTTCCTCGGGACTCCACAGCCGACGCGCGACCGGTGCGGTCCGGGCTGATCGTGCCGAGGGCGCTGCTCGCCTTGACGCGGTGCGGACGCAGCAACGGCCGGGCACCACCGAGCCGGACGTCGATTGGGCGCGGCTCGACGGCGTCATCGAGGGACTCCAACAGGTACAGCTCACCGCCGGCACAATAGACAACCTGCCGACCGTCGCTGCTGGCATGCCGGGCGTAGTAGTCGCCGTCAGTTCGGCGGGCGAGGCGCGCCGTCGTCGGCGACCGCTTGCCCACCACGGCGCTGTATAGCTGGCCGCGACCCTCGTGGTCGGAGCAGAAGGCGATCCGCTGCCGCCCGTCGGCTCCGGTTGTCCAGACCGGGAACGCGAGGCTCGACGTCAAGTCCGCGAAGATCCGTCGGAAGACTCCCGAGCCGTCCAGGTTGAGCCAAAGTTGGCTGGCGGTGCCGCCGCGGTACCGCTTCCACCGGGCCGGCTCGGTCCAGAAGTACGACGACAGCAGAACCCCACGGTCAGGGCCGACCGCGACGTCACCTACCCAGCCGTACGGCAGCCGCCGGCTCGGCCCGCCGTCCACCGGTACCGCGTGGGCGAACATCCGTACCGGTTCGCTCTCCCCGACGGCGCTTAGCACCATCACCTCGGCTTCGGACACCCAGCCGGCGACCTGGGTACCGGGCTGGCCCCAGTACGTCAGCCGACGGGACACGCCTCCCTCGGTCGGGGCCACGTACACCTCGGTGGCTCCCTCACGACGAGCGGCCCAGGCGACCTGCGACCCGTTGGGCGAGATCCGCGGGGTACGAGCGGGCGCACTGTCCGCGCTGAGCCGGTACGCACGGCCGCCTCCGGTGTCGGCGAGCCATACGTCGTCCTCGGCGACGAAGCTGAGAAGAGATCCCCGCACATGGGGGTACCGCATATAGCCGTCGGTCGTCATGGAGCGACCTTAGCGACGGTGGGTGCCGTTCTCCTGGTCGACGTTTGAGAGCAGCCTTCTCTGGGACGTCGCTAGGCGTCGCTTTGCCTCTCTGAATCCATCAGTGGAGACCTGCCATCGTCCGCTGGGGTCTCACCACCAGCAGAGGCGACTCTTTTTGAACGTGGATGTATATGTGGAGCACGCCACTGCCCACCGCAAGACGCCGCCTCGTTGTCGAAACTGACCTCCACAACATCCGGTAGAGCCGGAACTGAGGGTGGTCCACGTCGAGGATGTCCAAGGTTGAGAAGCCTGCCTTAGTGCGACGACGGGGCCGCGCTACTCGAGTAGCAGCCATCGCACCGCCGCCGGCCACCTGACGTAAGAGGCCCGTTTGGCTCGGTGCCACGCCGGTGACACTGTGAGCACATGGATGCGCGAGCATCAACCGACCGGGCGACGTTCCTGTTTCCCGGCGTCGAGGGTGCGATGAGGCTGTGGGAAGACAATGCGCCTCATATGGAAGCGGCGCTGGCCCGTCACGACACGCTTCTGCGTGCGGCGTTCGCCGACCACGGTGGACGGGTGTTCGCGTCGGACGGCGACGGCTTCGGAGCAATGTTCGACGATTCCCCAGGGCGCGTCACCTCGCGCGCCTTGGCGTTGTGACGCAAAGAGGAATTCTCGACGCCCTGCATGTGACGCCGTTCGGTGAGCTGCCTGGTTCGGTTGTCATCAGCTTCGCCATCATCGATGCCGTGGCCCACGCTTGGGACGTGTCGACCAGCGTTGGCCGCTCCTTCGAGTTCGATCCCACCCAGCTCCCCGTGCTCGCCGATGTCGTCGCAGCGACGTGCACCGACGGTGCGCGAGAACACGGCCTGATCAAACCGCCGGCCGAGGTTCCAGGCGATGCCACCGTTACCGAACGGTTGATGTCCGCGGCTGGCCGCGCCATTCTCCGATAGCTACGTCCGAGGGAGCCTGAGCGTCTCGGCGGCCGTGGCGTCGCAGCAGAGTCCAAGGTGGCTCGCTGGGGCGGAAGCCGACCGGATTGGTGCGGCGCCTGAGCTCGACGCATCGCGGGTCGTCAAGATGGCGTGAGTGAAGTCGATGAACGTGTCGTCGCGCAGGGACCTTGCACCGGGCCGCCGCCCCTCTGTGCCGGGCGCTGGACTGACTCAGCCGGCTATCTCCGCCTCGGCTCGCAGGATGCAGAATTCGTTGCCTTCGGGGTCGGCCAGTACGACCCAGCCGGTGCCTGGGCCGTACGTACCGCGCAGGTCGGCGACCGTCGTGGCACCCAGGGCCAACAGCGCGTCGAGCTCTTCGTCACGGGTCCGCTCGCGGGGGCGTAGGTCGAGGTGCAGCCGGTTCTTGCCGGCGCGTTGCTTGGCCTGTCGAGCGTCGTGAACCTCGATGAAAAGCAGTTGGTGGTTCGTGGCCGGGTCGCGAATCATGCACTCCTCGTCACCGGGCCTGTTGGGGTCCCCCTCCATGTCGGCGTAGCCCAGGACCTCCTTCCACCACTGCGAAAGCAGGTAGGCATCGGTGCAGTCGATGGTCGTGTGGGAGATGTAGGCGGACACGCGTGCAGTCTCAGCGGCTGGTGCCGAGGGTGCAACTGCATTGTTTGTTCAACACCGGATGACGCTTGGGTGAGCCCTTCGCCCTCAAACCCCGCCACCTCGATCTCGGCGGGCAAGCTCACCGTGGCCCGTCTCGGCGAAAGGTTCGTGCGAGCCGCCACCAGGTAACCAACTTCTCGATGTAGAGGCTGTCAGTCGCCTCAGAGGAGGCGGTCGACTGCCTCGGGGGCGAGGACCCTGTCGGCCACCATGCGGGTAAGACCGACCCGGGCGGCATTGTCACCCAGACCCCCGGTCGCCACCTGCAGGTGGCGGGTGGCTCGGGGCAGCGAGTACTCATGAATGCTCTCCTGGATGCCGGCCATGAGCGGCGGCGACGCCAGGTCACCGGTGATGACCACAACCTCCGGGTTGAGCGTGGAGACCAGCATCGACGCGACCCGCCCGATGAGCCTGCCGGCGTCGCGGGTGAGCTGGGTGGCGAGGACGTCGCCGCCGGCAAGAAGCTCCCGAACGTCTGAGCCTGAGCTCGCCGGGACACCGGCAGCGCTGAGCTGCGCAGCCAAGGCGCGGCCGCTCGCGACGGCGGCCAAGCAGCCATGTGACCCGCAGGTGCAGACTGCGTCGTCGTGACCGTCCAACCGGATGTGGCCGATGTCGCCGGACCCGCCGTCGACGCCGTTGAGCAGCCGACCGTCGACGATGATGCCGCATCCGATGCCTGTGGAGACCTTGATGAGGCACACCGGGCTGGCATTCGGGTGGTGGGAGACGGACTCTCCAAGCGCCGTCGCGTTGGCGTCATTCTCGACCACTACGGGCACATGCCTGCCGCGCTGAAGGTGGGCGGCCACGTCGTACTCGTCCCATTCAGGCATGAGCGGTGGCTGGCTGGGGCGGGCGGTTCGCGGGTCGATCGGGGCGGGCAGGCTGATCCCGATCCCGTCCACCCGGTCGGGCATTTGGCGATGTCGAGCCCTGACTTCGCCGATGAGCCCCTGGAAACCGTCGAGCACCGCGTCGAGCACCTTTCCCGGCCCGTCGGCGAGGTGGAAGGCGCGACGGCCACTGGCGAGGACGTCGTTGCCGAGATTGCTTGCGGCGAGCGCTGCGTGAGTGGTGTCAAGGACGGCCGTCAGCACGAGGCCGTGGTCGTGGTTCACGCTCAGCCGGGATGGACGTCGCCCGCCCGTGGACTCTTGAGGGCCGGACTCGTAGATGAGGCCTGCGTCGCGAAGAGCCTCTACCCGCTGCGAGACCGTGACACGCGACAGACTGGTGACTTCGCTGATGTCGCGGCGCGTCGCCACGGCTCCTTCGCGGATCAGGCGCAGGATCTCGCCGGGGCCGGGCAGAGGCATCGTGCCGCCTCCCTTCCCCAAGGCTGGACCTAACCCTTGTCGGCGCCTGCGGTCAACCCGCTGACCAGCGTCCGCTCGGCGAGACCGTACAGGATCACGATCGGCAGCGTCAGGATCACCGATCCTGCCATGAGGACGGTCTTCGGCACAGCCAGCCCGTTCGTCAGCTGCGACAGGCCGAGCGAGACCGTCCACAGGTTTCGGCTCGGTGTGAGGAAGAGCAGGGCGAAGAGGAACTCGTTCCAGGCGATCATGAAGATGTACAGCGCTGTCGACATGACGGCGGGGAGGGCCAGTGGCAGCGTGATCCTGACCAACGTGGTGACCCGGCCGGCCCCGTCGATCGCGGCTGCCTCCTCGATCGAGGCCGGGATCGTCTCGAAGTACTGCCGCAGCATGTGGATCGAGACCGGGATCGTCAGCACGATGTAGACCAGTACCAGACCAACGAGAGACTCGGTCAGCTGCAGCTTCGCGAACGCGACGAAGAGGGGGATGGCGAGCACGATCGCCGGGAACAGGTACACGGCAAGAAACAGCGCGCTCACCTGCCGCCGGCCGAAGAAGTCCAACCGGGCCACGGCGTAGGCGCCCGGCACCGAGATCACGAGGGTCGCCAGTACGGTCGCCAGCGCCACCAAGCCCGAGTTGCGGATGAACTGGAGGAACCCCTGCCCGCCGTTGCTGACCGACTCCAGCACCTGCCGGTAGGTACTGAACGTGAATTCACTGCCTGTGACGTAGATCCTCGTCGGGTGGAGCAGCAACTCCTGGATCGGGACGAAGCTGAGCACCACCATGTAGTAGAAGGGAACACCGTGACGACGAGCAGGACCGCGATCACGACCCAGCGCAGCACTCCTAGAGTCTTCTCCTCCACCGCGAGGCGATTCACTGCGTCTCGACCATCCTTCGAACGAAGTAGCGCATGTAGATCGCCAGGAAGACCGCGAGGAAGGCCGCGAGTATCAGCGACTGCGCCGCTGCCCCGCCCACGTCGAACTGCCCGGTCAGGGCGTCGTAGACCCGTACGGCGACGACGTCGGTACCAGCGCCACCGCCGGTGAGCAGGTAGACGTCGTCGAACTTGTTGAAGTTCATGATCAGCCTCAGCACCGTGAGCAGAGCGATCACGTTGGCCAGCTGGGGCAGCAAGATGTAGCGGAAGCGTTGCAGCGGGGTCGCACCGTCGATGATGGCGGCCTCCGTGATGTCCTGGGGGATCGCCTGCAGACGGGCGGTGATGAAGAGAAAGGCGAAGGGAAAGTATCGCCAGATCTCGAACGCGATCACGGTGATCAGCGCGTACGGCGCCTGCCCGAGGAAGTTGATGGGCGCGTTCAAGCCGAGGTACTTCTCGCCCCACAGGTTGACGACGCCGAACTGCGGGTTCAGCATCAGCTGCCAGACGAAGGTGACGGCCACCACGGGTGCGACGTAGGGAAGCAGCATCGCGCCTCGGACCAGTCCGCGTCCCGGGAACTTGTCGCGCAGGGCGAGGGCGGCGACCAGACCGACGACGATGGAGCCGAGCGTGCCTCCCACCGTGTAGATGATCGTGGTCCGCAAGCTGGACCAGAACGTGCTGTCGCTGAGCACCGCCGTGAAGTTGGCGGTCGTGAAGGTGCCGAAGATCCCGGAGCTCCGGATCTGCAGCAGGCTGAGCTGCTGGAACGCCAGCACGACGTTCCACAGCACCGGGACGACGACGACGGCAACCACGATGATGACCGTGGGCGCGACCATCAGCATCCCGTCACGGTTGGCCCGGGAGGCCGCGCCGGAGCGCGGCCGCCGAGTCGGTTGACGAGCTGGCGCGGTCCGCGGAGCGACGGTTGTCACTTCGTGGTATCCGCCACGTGCTGCACGTCTTGCTGTGCTTGCTGTTGGGCCTGCTGTGATGAGTCGGAGCCGCTGCCCAGGGCGGCGATCACCTTCGGGATCGTGTTCTGCGCGACCAATGGACCCAAGATCTTGCCCTGGCCCTCAGGCAGCGCCCAACGCTGGACGCCCTTGCGTGACGGCGGCGATCTGGTCGATCGTGGAGGCGGGGTAGACCGAGGACAACGGCGCTTTGCTCGTCACGCCGGTCTTGAGCTTGCGCCACGCATCGGTGTACTGGTTGCTCCCGGGTGTCGGTCCCATCCGGACCGGGATCTTGCCCTCGGGGGCCATCCCGAGCCACTGGGTGTAGCCGGTGGACATCATGTACTCGATGAACTTCTCCGCGGATGCGGTCTGGGCGGTGGCGCTGACCGTCCACCCGCCTATCTCGCCGTACCCTCCGGCGCCGCTGGCCTGGGGTCCGCGTACGGCCGTGACGATGCCGCTGTTCTTGGCCAGCCAGTCTTTGTTTCCGCGGCACTGCTGGCAGGTCGGCAGGTTCCCGTTGTCGAGGCCGGCGAGCGACGGGAGGATGTACGTGGACCACAGCACCATGGCCGACTGACCAGCCAGGTAGGTCGCACGCGTGGTGTCGACGCTCTGGATGCCCTTGGGCGAGTCGTTCTGTGCCAGGTCGCCGTACAGGTTGAAGCTGGCTGCGCAGGGCGAGCTGTCCAGGGTGATCTTGCCCGAACTGTCGACGAGCTGGCAGTTGTTGCCCAACGCAAGCGACTCGAAGGACTGCTCGGTGAATGCGTCACTGGGGTCTGTGGCGAGCGTGATGCCGTACTGGCCGTTCTTGGTCAACACTTGGGCAGCGTGCTCGAGTGCGGCATAGGTGGTGGGAGGTTGCAGGCCGGCTTGGCTGAAGAGGTCCTTGCGATAGACCAGGATCTGCGCCCACGCATCGGAGGGCACCTCGACCTGCGTGGTCCCGTCGCGGCTCAGTGCCAGTGCCGACGTCGCGAACGTGCCGGCACCGAGGTCGTCGACGACCGTCTTCGCAGCCGCCGTGTCGAGCAGCTTCTGCTGGTAGACCTGCCGGACGTCACCCAAGGACAGCGCGCCCATGACGTCGGGCATCTTCCCCGACTCCGCGGCGGTGGCGATCAGCTGCGGGAACTGGCCCTCGTCGATGCCGACGACCTTCACGTGGATGCCGGTCTGCTTGGTGAAGTCGGCGGCGATCTTCTGGGTCAACGCGACCCGGTCGGGCTGGTTCTCCAGACTCCACACCGTGATGCTCTTGGCGCTGCTGCTCGAGCCACCCGACCCGCCGCAGCTCGCGAGAGTGGCGGCCATCGCCAGCCCGGCGACGGCGACGCCCACGCCGGCGCCCCGTGTGCGGAACATGGGTACTCCTCTCGACGACGAACGCCTCATTGAACCAAAAGTTCCGTAAAGATACAATACCGAATATGCCAAGGATTTAGCCTTATGCTGCGAGGCTCGAGGTTGGCCAGGAAGGTGCCCATGCCTGAGATGGTTCGGTTCGACGCGCCGTACGTGGTCAGCGTCGCGCAGGTAGCCGAGCAGAGACTGCGGCCCGGGCAGGTCAGGGTGAAGACGGCGTACTCCGGGATCTCAGCCGGCACCGAGCTCACCGCATACCGCGGGACCAATCCTTACCTGGTCTCGGCGTGGGACGCAGAGGCTCGGCTGTTCACAGACCGCACTGACGCTTCGCCGAGCTATCCCTTGGAGGGTTGGGGGTACTCCGAGGTGGGCGAAGTGACGGAGGTCGCCGCACCCGGCGACGTGGGCCCGCGGGTCGGCGATCTCGTCTGGGGAATCTGGGGGCACCTACGCCGTCCTCGATGAGGCAACGCGGATCGCCGGCGCCGAAGGCACGGTCGTCGCGGCGGAGGCGGTAGTGGCCGAGCTCACCGGCACTGGTCCCGACGTCCTCGCCCTGGTCAGTCACCGCTACCCGGTGCACAGAGTCACCGAGGCGTTCGAGCTCCTGGACCTGCGGCCGGACTGAGGCCCTTCAAGTCCTGTTGGAGTTCTGAGCCTCCGCCACCGATGTGCCACCCGACAAGGAGCCCGGCTCTCCGCGATGACCGACCTCGATCTGCGGCACGCCGCCGCGCACGTCCTCGAGAAGAACTGGCGCGGCACTTACACCGTCCCAGCCGGCGGGCTGTACCCCCACCAGTGGAGCTGGGACTCGGCCTTCATCGCGTTCGGGCTTCGGCACCTCTCGCCCCTGCGCGCCCAGCTCGAGCTGGAGTCGTTGTTCGCCGCCCAATGGAAGGACGGCCGGCTCCCGCAGATCGTGTTCGATGCCGGCCAGGAGGACGCGTACTTCCCAGGCCCGGACTTCTGGCGCAGCGGTGAGCTGGCCGACGCACCGGACGTGCCCACCGCCGGACTGGTGCAGCCCCCCAACCACGCCTGGGCCGCGTGGGCCGTTCACTGCGCCGCCCCGGCCCAGTCACGAGGTACCGGCTTCTTGGAGCGGGCCTATCCCGTGCTGTGCCGCTGGCACGACTACCTGCGGACCCGGCGTACCTTCGGCACGTCCGCTCTGCTGGCCGCGGTACATCCGTGGGAGACCGGGATGGACAACTCACCTGCGTGGGACGGCCCGTTGTCGCGCGTCCCTGAGGATCGGGAGGTGCGACTACGCAGGCCCGACCTGCGCCATGCACGACCGTCCGAGCGGCCGACCAATGCCGAGTACCGGCGCTACGTCTTCCTCGCCGATGCCTACCGGGCCGGCGGGTGTACCGATCATCGCGACCTGCCGTTCATCGTGGAGGATCCGGGCATGAACGCCCTGTGGTCGATGTCGGAGACCTCGCTGGCCGCCATGGCCCGCGAGCTCGGCGAGCCCCCCGGCCCGCACCTCCAGGCGGCCGAGCGCATCGCGCAGGCGCTGCAGACGCTCTTCGGAGACGAGGCAGGCGCCTACCTCGCGCGAGACGTCCGCACCGGGGACCGCATCGATGTCGTCACGGTGTCGGGTCTGCTGCCCCTGCTCGTTCCTTCCGCGCCGACGCACGACGCCATGCTCGCAACCCTACGCGGGCCGGGGTTCGGGCTCGGGCTGTTGGAGATGGTGCCGTCCTGCGACCTCACCCGGGCCGACGCCGATCCGGCCTCGTACTGGCGCGGCCCTTCATGGTTCAACACCACCTGGATGCTCATGCGCGCCCTGCTCCGGCTCGACGCCACGGACGAGGCAGGCATGCTCCGCCGGTCGATGGTGCCGGCTTGCGCTCGCCCATGACTTCCCGGAGTACGTCGATCCGGTTCATGCGACTCCCTACGGCACTCGGCCGTTCAGCTGGACAGCTGCGCTGGCGCTGGACTCCGACACCGAGCCCGAGGAGGTCTGGGCATGACGGGAGACTCGGCGAGCGACCCGTGGGCTTCGGGGCTACCCGACTACCGGCCCCGGTTTCCCTCCGGCTCGCGGGCCGGGATCGCAATCTTGGGCAGTGGGAACATCGCTCGAACAGCGCACCTGCCGGCCTACGCGAAGTACGGCCTGGACGTCGTAGGTCTGTGGAGCCGTACCCGCGATTCAGCGGAGCAGGCTCGCGAGCAGTTCCCCTTCGTTCGGGCCGTGTACGACAGCCCCGAGGAGCTCTTGGCCGACCCCGCGGTGACGGTTGTCGACATCGCCACCCGGATCGAACACCGGCAGAAATGGCTCGAGGCGGCGATCGCCGCCGGCAAGCACGTCCTCGCCCAGAAGCCGCTCGGTGAGGACCCGGATGCGTTGGTGCCGGTCATCGAGCGAGCTGAGGCCGCAGGGGTGCGGGTGGCGGTGAACCAGAACGCCCGATGGGCGCCAGTCTGGAGACTCGCGACGCTGCTCATCGAGCAAGGGGCGATCGGCGAGGTCGTCGCCGTGAGCCACATCATGGACAAGCCACTCCCCCCGCTCGTCGGCACCCCCTTCGACGACATAGCGCACATGCTGGTCAGCGACTACCTGGTCCACTGGACCGATGTCACCCGGTGTTGGCTGAGCGGCAAGCGAGTGACAAGGGTGCTTGCGACGGACGGCCGGGTGCCGGGACAGCCCGACGAGGCCAAGAACCCTTGGTCCGCCACCGTGCTCGTCGGCTGCGAGGACGGCGCCACCGCGATGCTCCGCATGGCCGGGGATGTGCGCACACGCGTGCCGGGCTGCCCGTTCTGGATCCACGGCACCGAGGCCACCATCCGCGGCAGCATCCTCGGCCGGGATTTTCTCGAGCTCGAACGCGGAGAGGTCACGTCGCGTTTCGCCCTCGAGGGGGCCTGGTTCGTCGACGGGTTCGCGGGCGCGATGGGCGAGCTGCTGTGCGCCATCGAGGAGGACCGAGAGCCCTCCAACTCCGCTCGTGACAACCTCGCCACGCTTCGGATGACCCAGGCAGCGAAGACTTCCGCCGAGCAGGACGGCGCCTGGTGCATGACCGGCATCGAGCTGTGAGCGACTTCAGAGCGATCGACGAGGTCGAGCTTCTCGACCCCGGTCGCGCCAGCGTCTACGAGCACGGTTGGCAGAGCTGGAGCCCGGCGGGCCTGTACCGGGCCCGCGGCACGTCCCGCCGGCCAACTCGCAGCGCGCAGCAGACGATGCGGTTCCGTCCCGAGACGCCGCCTCCCGCTCAAGGCTTCCAGGCGGAGGGACTTCTCGTGGTCGATCCAGGCGATGGCGCGTCCGGTGAAGGTGTACACCGCGCTGGATCCATCCGTCGCCGTCGCCTCCATCCGAGCCTCCATCCGAGGCGACACGATGGTCATCAGCGCCGATGGTCCCGTGCTCACCTCGACCCTGCCCAGAGCGGCTCGAGGACGCGCTCGCCACCGTGGGCGACCAGCTCGGGGCTGGGATGCAAGCCCGGCTGCGGACGGCTCCGACCGTGTGGTGCTCCTGGTACCACTACTTCGGCGACGTCACCCAAGACGACGTCATCGAGAACCTCGACGCCATCGGCTCCCACGACCTGCCCGTCACCGTCGTCCAGGTCGACGACGGTTGGAGCGCCGGCATTGGAGACTGGCTCACGCTCTCCGGGCGGTTCGCCTCGCTGGATCAGCTCGCGGCCCGGATCCGCGACACGGGACGACGGGCCGGCATCTGGCTTGCCCCGTTCATCGCCGGTGCGGGAAGCGAGCTCGCCCGCGATCACCCTGACTGGCTGCTCGGGGATGCGGGCTACAACTGGAACGAGGCCCTGTACGGGCTCGATCTCACCCATCCCGGCGTGCAGGGCTATCTACGCCACGTCTTCGAGGGACTGCGCGACAGCGGTTACGACTATTTCAAGCTGGACTTCCTCTACGGTGGGGCGCTTCCGGGTGAACGCCATGCCGAACAGACCGCGGTGCAGGCCTACCGTTCCGGGTTGGACGTCGTCCGAGCTGCGGTCGGCCCTGATGCGTATCTCGTCGGGTGTGGCGCCCCGATGCTCCCCAGCATCGGCCGGGTCGACGCGATGCGGGTCTCCTCCGACACGTACGACCCGTCCGACGCCGACGACGGAACCGACGTCCTGCGCGGTCAGGCCTCGATCGAGGCACGGGCCTGGCAGCAGGGCCGGCTCTGGGTGAACGACCCCGACTGTCTCGTCGCACGCCCAGGCTTCGCCCAACGAGCAGCGTGGGCAGATGTCATTGTCCGCCTCGGTGGTCTCCGTTCGGTGTCCGACCGGATCAGGGACCTCGACGCACGGGGTCTCGAGCTGACGCGGGAAGTGCTGTCCAGCCGCTCCGCCGCCCGCCCCGTTCACCGCCCTCCCGGAGCTCACCGTCGGCTGAGACAGGCCGGTGGACGTAACCGACACGCACCACCTCGATGGCAACAGTGCGCTCGTGGTGCTGGTCTTGTCGCGTTTGTACGAACGCGTCGCGGACCTCCACGCGCAGGCTCGAGAGGCCAGGACGACACCGAATCGATCGCCGCCCACGCCCTCGCCGCTACAGCTGTCGGGATTGATCCACCCGCTCCTGACACGCTGTTGGGGGCCGACCGTCGCCTCGGTCGAAACCATCGGGCGCGGGTCGCGAGGTGCGCCGCGCTCGGCCTGCTCGCCAAGCGGTCCTCACCGCGAAGAATGATCGGCCACGACCTCCAGCCGGAGCGAGCGCTGGCACAGGACAGACTCTCACCAGCGCTTCTCCAGCCAGCGCACCCGGTGCGCGCCAACGGACACTAAAAGCAGCCATTCCACCGGCGGCCACACCTACTCCCGTCGCGTCGTCGGATGGTCCATCGACGCGTCACCAACCGGACGCTTTGGTCACCAACGCGCTTGGGTTCGCCATCGACACCGCCTCGACAACATCGTCAAGCTTGGCACGATCATCCACTCAGATCACGGCGTCCAGTTCAGGTCCTGGGCCTTCACCCAGCGCGCGAAGGAGCTCCGGGCTGCTGGCTTCGATGGGCAGCATCGGTCGACCGTTACGACAACTGCATGGTCGATTGGTTTTGGTCGCGCATCGTTGCCGGTCGAGCTACTCGACCACAAGAACTGAACGACCCGGCCTGCGAGGCCTGGCGGGGCTTCGAGGTACGTTGAGCCGATGAGGCCGGCTCCCCTTCCCAGATTCCTGCGCTGAGACGCCGCCCGCAGTGAATGCGGAGAGGGCGGCGCGCGCTCTCGGCTCGCGAAGCCGGCATTTGTGGCGTCGCCATGAGCCGTTCGCCAGTGTCGCCGCGGCTGTTGCCGCGGCGTTGTCGCTGCATCTGCCCTTCATCGGTGTTCCCGTCTTTCCCGACGAGGGCGGCTACCTGTTGGTGGCGCAGCATTGGACCCGTGGAGGGCCCTTCTTGTATGGGAAGCTACTTTGTGGACCGACCGCCGCTGCTGCTGGCGATCTTTCGGCTTGCTGACGTGCTCGGAGGCATCGGGGCGCTCAGGGCCATCGGAGCTGTGCTGGTCACGATGATGGTGATGTGTGCCGGTTGGGCAGGCTGGCTGATCGGGTCGTACCGAGGGGCGCGGTGGGCGGCTTTGGTTGCCGCCGCTCTGGCCTCGAACCCGGTGCTCGGAACTATGGAGACCGATGGCGAGCTGTTGGCTGCTCCCTTGGTGCTGTTGGGGTGCTGTATGGTCCTGCGGGCGTGTCGAGGAGGTATCTCCAGGCGACGCCAGGCGGCCTATGCCGCTTCGGCGGGCATTTCCGCGACAGCGGCCCTCCTGGTGAAGCAGAGCTTCTTCGACGTCATCGTGTTCGCTGCTGTCCTGTTGGCCGCCTCCGCTGCCAGCCACACCATGTCCCGGTCGACGGCACTGCGGTTGCTGGCTGGATTTGCGACCGGGGCCGCGTTGCTTGCGCTCGCGGTCGTTGTCGCGACGCTCTTCTCGGGAGCGGGGCTCGATGACCTGTGGTTCGGGATCTTCGGAGTCAGGATGGAGGCGCTACACGTCATCTCGACGCAGGGGCTGACCCCGATGAGTCGAGTCGCCAGGTTGGTAATGCTCGCTGTCGATAGCGGCATGGCTTCTCTAATTGTCACCTTTGTGGTAGCCAAGCGTCGTGCGTTCAGGCAGTTGGACCCGATCACGGCGGCGGTTGGCGCGATGCTCGCTGGCTCGGTGTTCGGCATCGCACTGGGAGCAAGCTACTGGCATCACTATCTGATCCAGCTGGTGCCTGCACTCGTGTTGGCGGCCGCGCTCCTCGCCCTGGGCTCAGTACCTGCAGTGCGTTGGGCTCGGGTGGCCATTGCCGGCGTCGTTGTCTCAGCCGTCGTTGCGAGTTCTAGTGTTGCGCTGCAGGCGCCCCAGCCCCGGCAAACGGTCGCGTTGGAGTCGTGGTTGCGTGCTGCGGCCAAATCTTCTGACACGCTCTTCGCCTGGGGCCACGCGGACATTGTCGAGGCCAGCGGTTTGCAGCCGGCTCGGTATCCGTACCTCTGGGGCCTGCTGATTCTTACTCTCGATCCACTCCGGGCAAGGCTGGATCGGACCTTGGACGGGTCAGACGCTCCCATCTGGATAGTGCAGTGGGCCAACCGCGGCGCCTTTCGCATCAGCCATGTCACCGACGTCGGCTCAGATATCAGCCAGGGCTATCGACGGGTCGCAGAAGTATGCGGCGCCTCCATTTACCTCGAGAACGGTACGAGGCGGTCTCTTCCGAAGGCCACCGCTGTCTGCTCCGGGTCATGACGATTCGGCCTCCGCCGGTTTCGAAACCGCGCAACGGACAAGACGAGGGCAACGTTCCGGCGGGCAAGGGGAATGGCCTGGGGTGGCGCCGTGATGACCTCTTTGGGCCCGCGAAGCTTAGATGAACGTGCCCTGGGCCTTGCGTGTCAGGGTGAGTTGAGACCAGCGGTTCGTAGCGAGTCCGTCTGATGCAGGGCGAGATCAAGGATCGATTTACCGATAACCAGTTCTTCTCTTTCGAGTCCGAAGAGCATCGCCCACGATGGCGGGATGAGCGAGTCACTCGTGCCGGCGGCCCAAGGCGTCTCCGGACGTTCACCCGGGGCCCAGAAGTTTGCCCACCCGCGGGCTTACGAGGCGGCCTGCGACACGGGTAAGGGTGGCGCGTACCTGCGTCGTGAGGGCCTGTACTCGTGGCTGATCTCGGAGTGGGGCGGGTCCGTGACGGCGGTCTGCTGGACGGCAACGACCCTGCGGCCACGGTCCGACGCCCCACTGCAGACCAGGCCGAGATCGCCCGGCTGCGCCGTTCGCTGGCCGAGGCCGAGCTTCGCCCACGTTCGCTGCCTTCGCGGAGAGGCTCGGACCGTCGCCGGATGAATGCAACTGTCTGCGGGCAGCTTGCGGACATCAAACAGTAGAGCCGGCTTTGTAGTTACCCACAAGACCGGCTCTGACCTGCGGCTCTATCTGTAGCGGGGGCAGGATTTGAACCTGCGACCTCTGGACGTGATCGGAGGCCTGTCCCGGGCTACTGCAACTCTCGGGTTTCCCTGGAAAACCTCGGGTTCTTGTGGAGGTTCCCCACTGGACGACTCCAACTGTATCGGAATGGCTTGGAACGATTGCCGGTCGTTTCTGATGACTTTTCGATGACGGCTCAGATCTCTCGCATCGGTGGACGGAAGTCACAAGGGAGGCCCTGCGCCGAGCGTCGCCACGAGTTGGCGAGCGTGCTGGACTTCCCTGAGGCCGGACGGGCTGGGCGGGTTGAACCCTTCGAGCGGGTTGGTCGACTAGCCCCCAAAGTTTTCTGGGGGGCGCGATGACAAACGTTGGTGGCGGCCCGAAGTCCTAGGATCGGATGTGTGCGCATCTTAGGTATCTGCTTCGCCGGAACCTCTACTCCACAGCGACGGGCTATGACCGAGTTCGTCAGCGAAGTTCTCGGAATTCCTCAACACCATGTGGAGGATGTCGAGGCGGACTTGTTCAAGCTCCCAGATGGTAGTTCGTTCGCGGTTGCGTCACCGGGCGGCATGGGCGACAGTGCCCGGTCCTTGGGCTTTCTCGTCGCCAGCCTGGACGAGGCTGTCGCCGAACTGGCTGCCGTAGGTGTCGCCACGGACGACCCCGCTAGGAACGAGACTGAGCGGTACGCGCACTTCACCGCTCCGGACGGGCAGTTGTACGAACTGGTCGAGCGGCTGTAGTCATCGATTCGCTGAGACCCTTGGCATCTCCGATGAGCTAACCGACGCGGCGTCCGCGTGACAAACCAGGCGGCCCGCTTGACCAAACCGAAAGACCCGCCGCGCCGAGGTCAGGACCGTGCTCGCACTATCGTGCAGCCCAGGGCAGCGGTTGCGAGGGCCACGACGGCCGCTGCGGTGAATGCCGCCGCGAACCCAGCTGGGGAGAGCACACCGCTGCCCAGTCCCCCGGCCGAGACGCCGATCGCAGTGAACGTCGCCGTGCCGAGTGCCGCACCGACCTGGGTCGCCGAGCCCGCCAGCCCGGACGCGAGCCCAACATGCGTCTCTCGCACCGCAGATGCGACGACCATCGTGGTCGGCATGAAACTCAGGGCGACGCCGGTGGCGACTAGAAGCAGTCCAGGAAGGACCGCAATCGGGTATCCGGCCCCGCGAGGTGCGTACGAAAGCCACAGCTGACCGGCGGCGAGCACCACGAGGCCGATGACGAGCGTGCGCTCAGGACCAAGGAGGCGTATTACCCGAGGCAGCACGGCGAGCGAGACGAAGAACCCCATGATCGGCGTGGGGACCATCGCCAATCCCGCCTGCTGCGGGGCCATGCCGAGGCCCTGCTGAAGGTAGAGGGCCAAGAGCACAAACGTGGAGGCTCTGGCGGCTCCGCCGAGGAGGGCGAGGCCAACGCCCGTCGAGAGTGTCCGCGAACGGAAGAGCTCGAGGGGCACGAGCGGGTCTGTGGTGTGACGCTGGAGGATGACGAATGCCACCAGGAGGACGGCAGCCGTGGCAAGGCTCGCAACGACGGCCGGAGAGGTCCATCCGCGGTCGGCGACCGCAAGGGCACCGTAGACGAGCGCGATGACGGCCCCGGTGATGGTTGCGGCACCTCGTCCGTCGAGCTTCACTCGGTTGCTGGTAGGCCCGTCCTCGAACACGAACGAGGCCAGGGCGACCGCAGCGAGCGAGACTGGCACGGTGACGAGGAATACCGAAGACCAGCCGAAGGACCCGACGAGCAGTCCGCCGACCATGACGCCCGTCGCCCCGCCCAGAGTCGATGCGGCGCCCCAGGCGCTCATGGCCTTGGCGCGCTGCTGACCGGGAAAGGTCAGCAGGAGGAGCGACATCGCGGCAGGGCTGAGGGCTGCGGCGCCGGCGCCTTGGACGAGGCGGCCTGCCACGAGCAGCCCTTGGTTGCCGGCTGCGGCTGCCATCAGGGTGCCGACGGTGAAGAGGGTCGAACCGGCGATGAACATGCGTCGCCGGCCGAGCAGATCGGCGGCACGCCCGAACAGCAGGAGCAGGCCGCCGAACGCGAGGACGTAGGCGTTGACGACCCAGGTGACACCGGTCGAGCTGAGCCCGAGATCGGCCTGCATGGAGGGCAGCGCCACGTTGACGATCGAGGTGTCGAGCATCACGACGAACTGGGCGGATATCAGCAGCCCGAGGGCCAGCGTGCGGCGACGGCGCCCGACAAAGCGAGGCAGCGTGCCCTGGGCTTTGCCATCTGTTGGCGGTGCATGGCTGGTGATCGGGGTGCGCGTCACGGTACTGGTGGTCATGGTGGCCCTCTGATCGTGGTCGGTGTCGTGCATTCACCGTGCCGGGATCCTGGGATGATCGCGCCGGCGATATGGCCGGGATTCCTGCATCTGCTCCGGGGCGGCCTTCAGGCTCTTCGCTCGCGCACATGAGAAGCGTCCGGCTGATGATCCAGCCGGACGCTCTCTGTGCCCACGCGCAAGGTCAGTGCATGTGCATGTGCCCGCCACCGTGTACTGCTACGGCCTTGGACATCCGGAGGAACGCGAAGACCGCGACGAGGGCACCCATGGCGGCGGCGCCGAGGAATCCTCGGGAGAATGCGTCGGCAGCACCGGCCGAGGTGGTGAGGCTGCCGGCGGTGCTGGCGACCGCGGAGAGGACTGCGACCCCGAGGGCGGCCCCGATCTCGTGGCCAGTCATCAGGAAGCCTGAGGCGACGCCGGCATGGGAGGCGGGGATGCCGGCCATCGATGTGACCGATACGGGCACGAAGACCATGCCGACTCCGAGCCCGAGGGCTGAGAGCCCGGGGAGGATGTCGCTGGCGTAGTGCGCACCGCTGCCGGCAGTCGAGAGCACCAGGGCGGCCGCCGCCGTGATCAGGAGTCCGGCTGTGGCGATGGTGCGCGGGGAGACGTGTGCCAGGAGGTGGCGGGCGAGCACAGTTCCGGCCGTGATGGCAAGGGCGAAGGGCACGAACGCGAGCCCGGTGCGCAGGGCGCTGAAGCCGAGCACGGTCTGCAGGAAGATCGAGGTCAGGAACACGGTGCCGACGAGGATGCCGGTGACGCCGAGCATGACCGCGGTGCCGGAGACCAGGCTGTTGAGCTTCCAGATGTGGGGCGGGAACAGGGGCCGGGCGGCGCGCTGCTCGAGCCTGAGGAAGGTCACCAGGAGTGCGATCGACACAGCGAATGCGGTGGCGGTGTGGGTGCTCCACCAACCGTGTGTGGCGGTGCCGCCGAGGCCGTAGATGAGGCTGGCCAGCCCACCGATGACGGCCGCGGCACCGGGCAGGTCGAACGCGCTGAGGGTGGGCCGCGGCGTGGTGTCCTTCACGATGACCTTGCGGCCGACGGTGAGGGCGACCAGGCCGATGGGGGCGTTGATCCAGAAGATGAACTGCCAGCTGGTCCAGGTGGTGATGGCGCCTCCGAGGAGGACGCCAGCGGCGACGCCGAGGCTGCCGACCGCGCCCCACAGAGCCAGGGCCGCCTTGCGCTGGGCGCCGGCGTAGGTCGTCATGATCAGCGACAGGGCGGACGGGGTCAGGAGGGCCGCGCTGAGGCCCTGGATGGACCGGGTGGCGATGAGCTGGGCGCCGGTCTCGGCGAAGCCGCTGAGCAGTGAGGCGATCGTGAAGAGGCCGAGCCCGGTGAGGAAGACGGTACGCCGCGACAGCAGGTCGGCGATGCGTCCGCCGAGGAGCAGTCCGCCGCCGGACATCATCAGGTACGCCGTGACCAGCCACTGGAGCTGGCTGCCGCCGAGGTTCAGGGAGCGGCCGATGGTGGGCAGGGCGGTGTTGACCACCGGAGATGTCCAGGACGACGAGGATCTGCGCGGCGAGGGCGACCCCGAGGAGGGCCCAGGACTTGTTCGGGCCGGTCTCGTCGTCGTGGTGTTCGTGGTGCTGCTGGGTCTCGGCCGGCGCTGCGTGCGGGGCCGGTGTGGTGGTGGACATCGTGACTCCTTCGGAAGTGGTAGTGGTGGTGGTCGGGTCGGTGGTGGTTTGTGTCGGGATCTCCGGTGAGGCCGGGGTTTGCCGCGTCATCGGGTCCCCTGCGGGGACTGGGTGCGGACCGCTGCGATGACGTGGTCGATGGCGGCCACCGCTGCGGCTGAGCCGTGCTGGTCCTCCAGGAGGCCCATGTGGGTGGAGTCGACGACGTGGTGGACGCTCTGGGTGGACAGTGCTGCGAGGCGGTTCTGTGCGGCGGCCCAGCCGCCTGTCGCCTTCTCGCTTTCAGACGCGCTCAAAACTGCGAGCGGACGGTTGCCGAACGTGGCGAGAGCCTGCGCCTGCTTGAAGAGGGCCGGCAGGACCTGCCACTCTTCGCTCGCGCTCCGGGCGCCGTTCGCGCTCGCGGTCAGGGTTGTCACCTGGTCGGCCGCGGCAGTGGGCAGGTGTGAGGAGGTGAGGGCAGCGATGACCCGGCCGAGCCCGAGTCGGTTGAGCGTGGGCATCAACGCCTCGACCCGGTGGAGGACGGCGTACTGCCCGGCATAGCTCGGGATCGCGGTGAACTGCTCGGGGCTCGAGCTGTCCAAGAGGACCATGCCCGCCACCTGCTGGGGGTACTGGGAGGCGTAGGTCAGCGCGTAGGTGCCGCCGATGGAGTGCCCGACGAGCAGGTAGGGGCCGTGCTCGCCGGCCATGCTCGAGCAGGGCGCGGAGGTCGTGGGCGGCCGTCACGCCGTCCTGGGCGCTGCCCGTGTCCTGGCTCCAGCCCTGCCCGGGACGGTCGTAGGCGCAGACGCGGGTGGTGGGCTCGACCTGGGCGACGATGCGGGCCCACGAGGCGGTGACCTCGCCCAGACCGTTCTCGAGCACGACGGTGGGGCTGCCCTGGCCGCGGCAGTCCAGGTAGAGCCGGTGGCCCCCGACCTCATAGCTGGTGCCGGGCGCGGCGTTGCTGTGCTGGTCGCGGACGACGGTCATGTTTTCGTAGATGGCGGCCACGGGCGCGAGGGCCAGGACGGCAACGACCGGGACGAGCATCCAGCGAGCGCGGCCAGGGAGGTCGCGCCGCGCCTTTGACCAGACGTAGAGGGCCAGCGCCGTCATCGGCGCGGGCCAAATCCAGCTCATCGCGGTCATCGCGCCGTTGCCGGGCGTGAACGTGACCAAGGCGAGGCCGGCGGCACCCATGGCGACGGCCGGTACGACGGTCCAGCGCTGCGGCCGGGCGGTGAAGCGACGGGACAGGACGCCGATCAGGGCCCACCCGAGCGCGAATCCGGCCAGCATGGCGCCGGTGATGGTGGCCTCGGTGTGCCCGGCGAAGACCACCAGGCTCAGCGTCAGCGCGGTGGCGAGCCCGGCGCCTAGGGACGCGACGACGATGCGGGCGAACGGCCCCTGCGGAGCCGTGACGGTGGTCGACGCGGCCGGTGTGGTGGATGGTGCTGTGGTGGGTGTCGACGTTCATGGTGGTCTCGCTCTCGCAGTGGGGTGGTCCAGTGCTCTCGAGCGTGGCCGGGAACGCGTCTGCTCACCCCGGTCAGATGGCCGGGATGCGTGCAACGAGGCTCGGCTCGGCTTGCAGGTCGAGCCCGGCGAGCTCACGCGAACACCGAGCCCGGTCCGGGCTACCGCGGACTGGTCCGGTCAGGAGAGGTCGAGGTGGGCGAGCTCGCCCCGGGAGGTGACACCGGTCTTGGTGAACACGTTGCGCAGATGGAAGGCGACCGTGCGCGGAGACACCCAGCACTGACTGGCGACGTCCTTGTTCGACAGGCCCTGGCTGACGAGCTCGGCGACCTTGAGCTCCATCGGGGTCAGGTTCAGCGCCGTGGACGGGTCGCGTTTGCGGGCCGTCTCGCCGGACGCGCGGAGCTCCTGGCCGGCTCGCTCGGCGAACGGGCGGGAGTGCAGGTCCTCGAACGTCTCCAGCGCCTGCCCGGAGCTGACTTCGGGCGTCCACGCGCCGCTGGTGGCGGCGCAGGAACTCGCCGTAGGCCAACTGGACCCGAGCCCGATCGTACGGACGATCGCGCGGCCGCATGGTGGGCTAGCGAGGTCTCGAACAGCTCGGTCACCCGGCCGCCCCCGCTCACGTCGCCGTCTTCGGACGACCGGGCGCGGCCGAAGGCGGCCGCGGCCTGCTGCCCACGGAAGACCAGTGCCGGTCGCGAACGCGTCAAGGTCCTCCACCCAGGCGAGGGCTTGGGTGGGGTCGCCGGCGCGGACGGCGGCGTCGATGCGGTCCTGGGCGGACATCAACATCAGGGCGGGCAGCTGCATCGGCGACGAGGCCGCTGACATCTGCCGGAACTGGTGCAGGGCGCCGTGTGCGTCACCGGCGAGCAACGCCTTGTGCCCTTGGCCCACCGGGTGAGGTCCTGGACAGGCTGGGCCAGAATGCCGACGGGCGGGTGTACCGCGACCAGCGACTCCAGGGACGTGAGGCGTTCGTCGTAGTCGGAGCGACCCTCGAGTGCGGCGAGCAGTGTCAGCCATGCACGCGGGGCGGCCGTCGCTGCGACCTGCCCGACGCTCAGACCGAGCGCGACGGC
The DNA here is from genome assembly GCA_963824115.1 of uncultured Actinomycetota bacterium. GTDB lineage: Bacteria > Actinomycetota > Actinomycetes > Propionibacteriales > Nocardioidaceae > DASQEH01. The sequence continues at coordinate 152,221 of CAWGOA010000006.1, read as the reverse complement.
CTCCTCCGCAGGAGTTCCGAAGTGCCGCCCACTGGCCGCCCACGTACTGGCTGAACGGGAGTCGCTGGAGGGCGTACAGGACGGCCATGCCGTCCCCGTTCTCCCGGGCGCGTGGACAGCATCAGGGCGTAGAAGTGGCGGTGCGCGTCGTCGTCGCCCAAGTGCAGGGCAGCGTTCGCGAGGTTCCCGAGCAGGTCGAGGTCGGCGAGCGTGTCGGCCGCCCCGAGGGCTGTCGTCTTGCGCGGCGTGGAGCTCGTCGAATGCGGAGGCGCGGTCTCCGGCGATGTCGTGCCGGGTGCTGACCAGGAGGTGCTTGAGGCATCGGGTGCGTGGGGTGTCGTGCGGCGAGGCGTCGACATCGATGGCGTCTGCATGGAGCCGTGCTCCGCTGTCGATGCCGTGGCTGCGCGCGACCGCGGCGGCCACCGCCATCTCGAGCGCGCGCACGGGTTCGTGCACCGCGACCTGCCCAGCGGCCTGGGTGAAGATCCGGTGCGCGTCTGCCGCGGAGCCGACATTCACCGCGATGCGGCCGCGGAGCCGGTCGATGTCCGCGAGCAGGAGCGGGCTCGTCGGCGCGCTCGCGGGCCGCCGACAAGAGCCGGGACGAACGGGCGGTCTGGCCCGAGGCCCACGCGTTGCGGGCGGCGGCAAGCTGGAGACCGGCTTTGGCCAGCGGGTCGACGGACAGGTCTGCGGCTCTTTCGTGTGCGTCCGCAGCGGCGCGGTAGCCGCCGCGTCGCTCGGCCCGTGCGCCGACCTGGGCGAGGGCTGCGACCAGGCTCTCGTCGGGCCCGTCGGCGGCTGCCGCGCGGTGCCAGGTGGCCCGGTCGGAGTCTTCGAGGCTGTCCAGGGCGTCGGCCAGCCCGCGATGCACCTCGCGTCGCTCGTTCGCAGTGGCAGCCTGATAGACCGCGGACCGGACGAGCGGATGCCGAACCGTCACGGTGTCACCGCTGATAACGAGTAGTCCGGACCGTTCCGCCTCCGCGAGCGCATCCGGGGAGAGGCCGAGGGTGGCTGCGGCTCGTTCTACGGTCGCGAGCTGGCCGGTGTCGTCCGCCACCGCGACCAGCATCAGCGTCTGCGCTGCAGCGCTGAGCCGACGGGATCGGTCGAGGAAAACTCGCTCGACCCCGGCGGTGAGCATGAGCTGCGGAGGCAGCGGGACGGACCCAGCGAGCTGCGCGTCACTAAGGCCGGTGGGGAGTTCGACGAGCGCGAGCGGGTTCCCGCCGGTCTCGGCGAGCAGCCGGTCGGTGACCTCGGCCGCCACCACGACCGGAGCGTTCTCGGCCAGTAACGCCCGCACCGACGCAGCGTCCAGCCCCTCCAGCCGCAGGGCCGGCACCCCATCGGGGGCGAACGTCCGGTCGTCGGTGTCGCGGGCCGCGAACACCATCGCGACCGGGTCCGCCTCCAGCCGTCTGGTTGCGAACAGCAGCGCGTCGGTCGAGGCGGAGTCGAGCCAGTGTGCGTCGTCAACGATGCACACCACAGGCAGCTCCTCGGCTGCCTCGGTGAGTATCGACAGGGTCGCGACCGCCACCAGGAACGGCTCGACCGTCCCCACCTCCTGCCCGAACGCGACCCCGAGCGCGCGCGCTTGTGGTTCCGGCAACCGCCCGACGAGATCGAGGACGGGTCTGAGCAGCCGGTGAAGCGCCGCGAACGCCAGCGGCGACTCGGACTCCAAACCCTGGGTGCGCAGCACCCGCACGTCGCTCACCGAGGACAAGACCTCCGCCAGGAGAGCCGACTTCCCAACGCCAGGTTCCCCATGCACCACCACGCTGCCGGCCGTCCCGCCGCGGGCGTCCTCAATCAGTGCGACCAGACGCGCCAACTCGACGTCTCGACCATGCAGCACGTCGTGACCGTACCCCGACACCGGCACGCCGGGGTTGCGCTTTCCCGGCCCTCCAGCGATCCCGGCACTTTGACCGGGTCGACAGTCCGGGAACCCAACGACAGTGAGCACATCACCCACTGCCAGGACCACCAGGCCAGAACCGGCCGTCGACCCACGCAATACGACCCAGCACGACGAGCAAGCACGACGAAGGGCACCACGACATGACCAGCGCACGAACCTCCACCCGCCACATCGGCCTGTTGCTGTTCGACGACGTTGAAGAGCTCGACGCCGTCGGTCCTTGGGAGGTCCTCTCCTACTGGACCCTCCACCACCCCGAAGACGGCTGGTCCGTCTCGTGCCTGTCCCGCGATGGAGCCCCGGTGGTCGCCGCGAAGGGACTGACCCTGGCAGCGCACCACTCGATGGACGAGATGCCGCCTCTCGAGGTGCTCATCCACCCCGGCGGCCAGGGCACCCGACCCCTGATGCGGAACCCGCAACACCTCGCCTGGGTCCGCGCGCAAGCCGCCACCGTCCCCCTGATGACCAGCGTGTGCACAGGCGCACTCGTCTATGCCGCCGCCGGCCTCCTCGTGGGGCGGCCCGCGACCACCCACTGGGAATCCCTCGACCTCCTACGCGAACTCGACCCGTCCATCGACGTGAACCCCGACGCCCGCTACGTCGACGACGGCAACGTCATCACCAGCGCCGGCGTCAGTGCCGGCATCGACATGGCCCTACACCTGGTCGCCCGCATGGCCGGAGTCGACCGGGCCCGCGAGGTCCGCCGCGCCATCCAGTATGACCCCCAGCCCACCGGCCGGTTCACGACGAACCGCCAGCTGCCCCCTCGATAGCGGCCCGCCATTACTTGCCAACCAGGACCACCCCAACCCACATCTGCGGCCGACACCGACACCACGAAAGGCGCCAGGCAATGAAGACCAGCGCACGAGACTCGGGAGGACTGGGCCGAAGCCATGACACGCACATGCCGTACCAACACAAGCAACGAGGGCGGCAACGCGTGGAAACCGAGACGAGGGATAGTGACATGTACGCAACGCCAAGGAGGGCAGGTATGAAGGCGATCACCCAGGACAGGTATGGATCGGCCGACGTGCTGCGGCTCCGCGACATCGACGAGCCCAAACCCGGCAAAAACGAAGTCCTCCTCAGAGTGCAGGCGGCTGGGATCGCCCGCGGCGTGCTCCATGTCATGACCGGGGAGCCCTACCTGATGCGTCTCGTAGGCTTCGGACTCCTGAAACCGAAGAACGCGGTTCCGGGGCAGGACGTCGCCGGGACCGTCACCGCCACGGGCGAGGGGGTCACCCGCTTCGACGTCGGTGATGAGGTCTTCGGGATCGCCAAGGGCTCATTCGCCGAGTACGCCGTCGCCCGCGAGGACAAGCTCAGTCACAAGCCCGAGAATCTCTCGTTCGAACAGGCAGCGGCCATGCCCATCTCCGGTCTCACCGCCCTGGGCGCGTTGGATGCGGCCGGCGTGACGGGTGGGTCGAACGTGCTCGTCGTGGGTGCCTCGGGGGGCGTGGGGACCTACACCGTGCAGATCGCCGTCGCCCTGGGCGCGACTGTCACCGGCGTAGCAAGCGGCGCCAAGGCTGACCTGGTCACCGAGCTGGGTGCTCAACGCGTCATCGACTACACAAGAGAGGACTTCGCCGACGGCTCGCATACGTACGACGTGATCGTGGACACCGGCGGCATGACGTCGGTGTCGCGCCTGCGCAGGGCCCTTCAGCCGAAGGGGACTCTCGTCATCGTCGGCGGCGAGAGTGGCAGCAAGTGGAGTCCCGGCATGGGTCGCCAACTGAAGGCCGCTGCCATGTCACCGATCGTTTCGCAACGGTTGACGTCGATCCTGAACAAGGAGCACTACTCCGGACTGGATCGCCTCGCGAAGCTCGCAGCCACCGGAGACGTGGCGCCCCGCATCGAACGGTCCTATCACCTCGCCGAGGTCGCCGACGCGGTCCGCCAACTCGAGACGGGCAAGGTCCGCGGCCAGATCGTCATCACCCCCTGAGCCAATCTCGGGCATCGCGGCCTACGAACCGATACCCCTGCACCGTCACGAAGTCTCGCCAACTTCCCAGAGCCGACCAACTCGAAATCGGAAGCGCACAAGTCGTTCCCCCCGCTACGAACGTACGGGCATAGTTCGGTCTTGCCTCTCGCCATCGAGGGCTGCGCGGGTGTGGGTCTGAGCCTGTGCGCTCCGAGGCGTTCGCCATCGCACCGTCCGGGGAGTTGAGGATGAGCGGCCGGCCAGCCGGCGGTCCTTCCAGCCCAGCGAATGTTGGCCGCCCGCGGCGAATCTCGTCGCTACCGGGCGCCTCCGATCGCGGCTGAGGCGTATCGTCGAGCACCTCGGAACGTGCCCCTAGACCTCGGGAACGTGCCCCAGACTGGGGCGTGCACTGCGCAAAATGCCGAGGAGTTGAGTTCAATGGCGAGCACCCCTCCCACCCCCGATGACCTGGGCCAGGTCCCGCCCGATGACGACTCGATTCCGACGCGAAGAGGTCGCATCGGACGGATCGTAGCCGGTTCGCTGGCGACCGGAATCGTTGCCGCTCTGCTTCTCGTCGTCGCGCCCTTGATGCCCGTACAGGAGAACGACATCACGGGTGCGGTGCTGTGGGGATTCGCCCTGGGCTGGGCCATGTTGGCGCTGCTCTCGGGGCGGTTCACCGACGAACCCCAACGATGGGCTGCGGTACCGGCGGTCTTCATGGGCGTATCCGGACTCCTCCTTGTCGCGGCCGGCTCTGGAGTCAACGATGCCCTGCACTGGGTGTGGCCACCCACCACAGAGACCGCTCGGCACCAGGTTGAGCTCTATCATGACCTGCAGAGTGGTGCTGCGACTCGAACTCACCTCGAATCTGGGCGACAGCTCGGCACCGGGCGAGTGCGCAGGCGGAGGCCCCACGAGTGGTCTGGCCTAACTCCCTTGCACTGCGATCGGGCGCGTCTCGTGCGCTGCATACCGTCGGGCCGCCCATCCATCGCCCTCTCACCAGTGAGCGGTCGCCGTCGCTTGCACAGCGGGGCGAGTGGGCCACGATTCCGCCTGTCCTGTCGGGTTAAATTCCGCGATCATCCACTAGAGTCGATATGACGGAACGTGCCTCCAGCGCAGATCCCTGCGCTCGCGCTACGCCGAAAGCGCGAGGAGTTGAGTTCTAAGAGGATTGGTCACGCCATTCTTGGGATGTGCGTCCGATTTGCGGTGGCATTGCTGCAGTTCCTCCACCCAACGAATAGCGCTGGGCTAACGAGAGAGACGCACATGAAGATCACGAACGAGAATCTCCTCCGCTTAGCGGGACTGTCGGCGCTGCTCGCAGGAGCGTGTTACGTGCTGGTGGGAATCTTCCATCCTGCAAACGTCCCAGCATCGGTCACCACAACGCGATGGCAGGCCGTGCACATCATCGCCTGCGCGATGTCCATTTTCGGGGTGCTCGGCATGGCGGGCCTGTACGCGAAGCAGGCGGTCAGGACGGGCTGGTTGGGGCTCCTGGGCTACGTCCTGCTGACCGCTTGGTTCGTCTTGATCATGGGGTTCAGCTTCGTTGAGGCTTTCGTTCTTCCGCACGTAGCTTCCGCGGTGCCCGGATTGGTGCAGGCATGGATGGGCATGTTCAACGGCCCTTCGGGCGCCTTCGACCTCGGAGCCCTGCCGACGATCTGGACCCTGACGGGGCCTGTCTACATCCTGGGTGGCCTGACCTTCGGTATCGCGACGTTCCGCGCCGGAATCTTCCCGCGATGGGCGGGTGCGCTGCTTGCCGTTTCCACCGTCTTAGCCCCGGTAGCTGCCCTGCTCCCCAACGCATCTCAGCCGAAGACTGCAATCCCGATGGGTATCGCGCTGGTCTGGCTCGGCTTCTCGCTCTGGTCACAGCCGCCAACCGAATCGGTTGCGCCGCCGCAAGGCCAAGAACACGCAACGACCGTATGAGCATCACCTCGACGTCATGTGCCGCTCTGCCCACACCCGGTGGTGGGTGCTTCACGCGTAACGATCCTGAACTTCGAATCCGCCACTGCCTGGGGTATCGACCAAGCCGGTGTCTTTACAACGGGGGGAAGTCGCTTTGACAATCACCACATCCGGTCTGACGCGGGCATCCGCGGTCGCCGCAATAGTTGGGGGGACCATCTTTATCGGCGTCCAGATCGGACACCCGCAGCTCACTACTACCTCGATCACGTCGGCGAACGTTCAGATCAGGGAATTCCTCAAAGTCTTGTTTGCCGTGCTTGCCGTCGCTGGTATCACCGGCATGTACCTGAGCCAAGTCCGCAGAAACGGCGTGCTCGGACTGATCGGCTACCTGCTCCTCGCCCTGGGCTACCTCAGCATCATGTGCACGACGTTCATTGGCGTATTCGTCATGCCGACGATCGTGAAGACCAACCCCGGTTACGTCAAGGATGTGATCGCCCTGGCCACGTCCCGCGGCACCATCACCGGTGACCTCGGTGCGCTGGACCCGTTCTGGAAGTTCCAAGCGGTTTGCTACCTGGGAGGCGGTCTCATCTTCGGCGTCGCACTGTTCCGCGCACACGTTCTCGCACGGTGGGCTTGCGTATTCCTGGCGGTCAGTGGGGCCATCAGTGCCGTCCTTTCGAAGATGCCCGACGCTTTCTACCGACTGCTGGCCGTTCCGAACGGAATCGCGCTGATCGGCCTCGGGATCTCGTTGTGGCAAGTCCAGCGACAGGCCGATGCCCGAGTTCAGGCTGCCGCTGAACCAATCGAGCCAGCGGCACTGGGATGACCAGCCGAGCCTCGACGTGGCGCCTGCCCATCGCCCTCGTCGCGCTTGCCACCGTCCCGGTCATCGCCGGCTCACTTCGCCTGATCGACTTGGCGACCGGGTCCACGCACATGCCGCTCAACCCCCACTTCTCCGCAACGCCGCTGCCCGTGGTGATCCACATACTGAGCGCCATCGTCTTTGCACTGCTGGGGGCCTTCCAGTTTTCCGCCGGCTTGCGCCGACGCCACCGCGCCTGGCACCGCCGCGCCGGACGCATCGTGATGGTCGCCGGGCTCGGCGTCGGGCTATCGGCGCTGTGGTTGAACCAGTTCTTCCCACGAGCAGGAGCGACTCGCGAACTGCTGTACCCGGTGCGGGTGGTGTTCGGTGTGGCGATCGTGGTCACAATCGCGCTGGGTTTCCTCGCCGCCCGCCGCCGAGACTTTGCCCATCACCGCGCCTGGATGATCCGCAGCTACGCCATCGGCCTCGTCGCCGGCACCCAGGCCTTCACACTCGGCGTAGGCGGGGCCATCTTCGGCCATGGACAGGTAACCACTGCGCTCCTCCTCGTTGCCGCGTGGGCAATCAACCTCACCGTCGCGGAGCGGGCAATCCGTAGACGACGCCCCCGACGCACCACCCCCGCCTCAGCACAGATGGCAATGCCATAACGACAGACCAGCAACACAACCCTCGTGGGAATTCGCCTTTCCTGCGCCCACCTCGACGGTCAGTACTGTGTTGAGGAGCGGCGCACCCCTACGTGCCCAACCGTCGAGCTTCCATGGGCCGCTTCCAGCCAGCCCGGTCGGACTCCATCACCGTGAACACGCGGTTCAAAGAGACTGGCTTTCCCGTACCGGACTCGAACGCCAGCCCGGTCGCTCGACCCGGCTGTGCGTACGGATCCTGGCCAGGATCACGACCTTTGACATAGTCGGGACTCACGAGACGAAGTGCCCGGAAAGGATCCGCCGACGCAATCTCCCGATCGCCTGACCGTGCGGTGACGGCATCGATGACGGTGCGCTGAGTCGTAGGAGACCAGTCGGAAAGCCCGGAGCGCCAAGCCGCGGGGACCGACGCGAACGCCGCTTCGAGATCGGCCGCCGTCCGCACGACGGGCACCCGACCCACGTCCGGCTCAGGCAACAAGAAGGGGGCCTTCAGAGGTCCCCTCGGGAGTGACGAAGGGGTTGATGGCAAGGCTCTCGATGCCTCCATCTTGTCGAAGGGCCGCTTCAACTTCGTCAGTGCAGTGTCGTCATCAATGGTGGAGTGCCAGAGACAGCACGGACTACCCGCCTGCGAGAGCCCGTTCGAGCTCTACTACGACATCTAGTGAGTGGGTTCCTGGCTCTCCGAATTGACCCCAGGGTCCCGTCCGGTCGCGCTCGTCATAGCCCGAGCTCTCGGCTCGACGTCGTCGCGAGCGCTTCGATCGGCCGGATGTAGCGGTTGACCAGGACGGTGAGGTCCTTGTGTCTTGTCTGGGCCGCGATCCGGTCGAGGGGTACGCCGGCCATCGCGGCGGCGGTGGCATGGCCGGCTCGGAGGGAGTGTGCGGTGATCCTGGTCCCGTCGAGCCCGGCTGCGACGGCCCGGGCGCGGAGCATGCGGGCGACGACGTCGGGCCCGAGCGGTTGGAGGCTGACCGAGCTGGCCCAGATCCGGGTGAACAGTGCTCCAGGTGTTTCGCCGCGCACGGACCGCCATGAGGCGAGTGCGGCGACCGGGTCGGTGAGGGCGTGCTGGCCGTGCACGACGGCCACTAGCTCGCCGTGACCTTCCTGGTCCATCTTGGATTGTCGTATGTGCAGGAGGATCCCTGCGGGCTTGTGCTCGACGTCGGCGAGGGTGAGGGCGACGATTTCGGCACGGCGCATGGCTGAGGCGTAGCCGAGGAGGATGATGGCGGCGTCGCGGATCCCGATCGGCGTGGTGCGGTCGATGGCCCCGATGATCTGGCGGATCTCGGCGACCGAGAGTGGTCGGGCAAGTCGGCGCGGCGCGGCGCCATAGGTGCGCCGGAGGCCGCGGCGTACCTGCCGGACGGTTTCGGAGGCGACGGGGTCCTCGGCGCCGGTCATGCGGTGGACGTGCCGGATGGCGGTACAGGACATGTCGAGGGTGCCGGTTGCCTTGCCGGCTTCGGCGCGTTCGGTCAGGTAGGCGCACAACGCGAGCGGGTCGCCGGGCAGAGCCGCGATGGCACGGGTGGCGCACCAACGTTCCCATTGGCTCCACGCGTTGGCGTAGACGGTTCGGGTGGCCTCGGTGCGCGCGGCGGCAATGGCGGCGGTGATGCGGGCGGCGTCGGCGTCAGTGAGCCCGGGCGGGAAGCTGACCGTGGCACCGGTGGGAGAGCGGACGAGGGTCGTAGCGCCGGGCGGGAGGGCGGCGTTCATCAGAGTAGTCATGGCCGGGTTGTATCGGCGGACGCGGCGGCGCCATTGCCGGGGGCGCGGCCTCATCACGGCGGCGCCAGCGCGAAGGTCACATAAGGCTGACTTTTCGATGACCGGGTCAAGTCTCAAATGCTTTCAGGCTCGGATCCCAAGGGAATCCGAGCCTGAAATTCGTAGCGGGGGCAGGATTTGAACCTGCGACCTCTGGGTTATGAGCCCAGCGAGCTACCGAACTGCTCCACCCCGCGCCACCTGCGACGAGCCAACGACCCGACCGCAGCGACGGTAACTTTACGGTTCCAGCCCAGCCGAATCAAATCCGCTGAAACAGCGCTGCTACGGTCCAGAGCTCGTCGCCGGCGTCCACGGCGTCGTGGTGGTCGACCCTGTCGGGGGCGCCCCGGACGGGGGAGCCCGGATCGACGATGGCGGGGTCGTCGATGTGCCCTTGATCGAGTTCAGCAAGTTGACGTACTTACTCAGCCACGCGACACCCTTGTTGTTGGCCGCCTGGTAGCCCGCCAGATCGCCAGCGTTCAGCGCGTCTGCGCGGCCTGGAACGACTGTTGGGCATTCTGGAGGTACAGCGCCAGCTTCTGCTATGGCGTATCCGAGCCGCCGTTGCCTCCGGTGTTCCCGGAGCCGTTGCCGGTGCCAGTCCCGGTACCCGGCAGGTTGGAGTCGGACAGACCCAGGGCGTTGGCGAATGCCTGGTCGAACGACGTACCGATGCCGACTTGCGCCTGACCGTTCTCACCCCCGCCACCGACCGACACGATGACGAACTGCAGGATCGGATAGCTGCCGGTACCGCCGCGGAACGTGTAGACCGGCTGCACGTACAGCAGCTCCTTGTCCAGAGGTAGTGTCAGCAGGTTTCCCATTTGTACGTTAGTGTCCTGTTTGTACTTCAACAGAGCCGCCGACACATTAGGGTCGGTGGACATCGCATTCTCGACGAGGTTGGGCCCGGGCACGGCGTTATTACTCAGCAGCTCGAGCACGGTGATCTGGCCATAGGTCTTGCTCGAGGCGTCGGCGTCGACCGTGATGAAGCTGGCGAGGTTCTGCCTTTCGTTGGGCACGTAGACGCTGGTCAGCCCGAACTGCCCCTGCTTTTGGTCTGGGAGCTGCACCGTCAGGTAGAAGGGCGGCTGAGCGAGATTCGCGTTGGCGAAGGTCGGGTCCTCGGGGACCTTCCAGTTCTCAGAGCCCTTGTAGAACGTCTGCGGGTCGGTCACGTGGTAGGTCGCGCAGCAGCTCACGCTGGACCTTGAACAGGTCCTCGGGGTAGCGCAGATGAGCCATCAGGTCGGGGACCTTCGCGATGGCACTCTTCGGTTGGACGACCCCGGGGAACGCGCGCATCCAGGTCTTGAGCAGCGGGTCGGTCTGGTCCCACTGGTACAGCGTGACCTTGCCGTCGTAAGCGTCGACGGTGGCCTTGACCGAGTTGCGGATGTAGTTGATGTTGTCGGTCTGCTGCCCCGCCACTGCCTCTTCGGACGTCAGCGAGTCACTGGTCGCACCACTCAGGTCCACCGACTCCGACTGGGGGTAGTTGTTCGTCGTCGTGTAGCCGTCGAGGATCCACAGCAGGCGGCCGTTGACGACCGCCGGGTAGGGGTCACCGTCCACCGTCAGCCAGGGCGCGACCTTCTGGACCATCTTGCGCGGTTCGCGGTCGTAGATGATCTTGGAGTCCTTGTTGACCCGGCCCGACAGCAGGATCGACGAGTCGAAGAACTTCGCCGAGTACAGCAGCTGGTCGAACGTCGAACCGATCGGCACGCCACCGGAGCCCGAGTACGTCGACGTCTGGTCCGCCGTACTCGCCGCCTGGGTGTCGGGGATGTTGAGCTCGACCGGAGGCGTACCCGGGGGCGCCCCGACGATCGAGTAGTCCGGTTCGGACTCGCCGAAGTAGATCTCCTGCTGGAACTTGCCGAGGTCGCCGACCGACGGGAGATCCTGCTCGGCCCACGACCGGCTCCCCGATCGGGCTGCGCTTGTCCCCGAACGCCGCCACCACGCCATAGCCGTGCGTGTAGACCGTATGGTCGTTGTTCCAGTTCCGCTGGCTCGCAGGCACCCCGTTGAGGTCGAGCTCACGAGCGGCGATCACCACGTCCTGCGGCGCCTTCTGCCCGGGCAGGGTGTAGCGGTCGACGTCCAGCACGTCGGGCATCTTGTAGAAGCCTCGCACCTGCTGCAGCTGCTCGAAGGCCGGGGCGACCAGCCGAGGGTCGATCAACCGGACGCCGGGAAGGCTGGTCGGCCTTGGTCTGCAGCTGCTTGGGAGTGTCGCTGGTGATGCCCGGGTACTGCTGTACCTGGACGTTGTTGAGGTTGTAGGCGTCGCGGGTCGCCGCGATGTTCATCGCGATGTACGGCGCCTCCTTGTCCGGCTCCGACGGCTTGACCTGGAACCGCTGGACGATCGCCGGCCAGATCCCGCCGATGCAGGATCGCCGACAGCACGAGCAGTCCCAGCCCGAGCACCGGGAGCATCCAGGTCGGGCCGGATCACGTTGCCGAAGAACAACAGCGCACAGATCAGCGCGATGACGGCCAGGATCTGCTTGGCCGGGAGCATCGCGTGCTGGTCGGTGTAGGTGATCCCGGTCAGCAGGTGTCCGTTGGTGATCTCGAGCCCGTACCTGTCGAGCCAGTACGCCACCGCCTTCAACAGCATGAACAGGCCGAGCAGCACAGACAGCTGGATCTGCGCAGCGGCGATCACCCGGTCGCGCCGGGCCTGCAGCCTGATCCCGCCGTACAGGTAGTGACGTCGCGGTCGCAGCCAAGATGCCGACCACGAGGGTGGTGAACCCGAAGCTGAGCAGGAAGCGGTACCACGGGTACCCGAACACGAAGAAGCCGATGTCGCGATGGAAGAAGACGTCGTTCTGTCCCCAATGGACGCCGTGCCGCCACATCAGGTACGTCTTCCAGTGGCCCGCCGCGCTCGAGCCGCCGAAGATGAACATGAGGACGCCGATCGCGATCACCGCCCAGTGCCGGACCGGGTCGAGGGTGTCCTGGTACCGCTCGACTGTCGGGTTGCGGTATCCGTCGCCGATCAGGATCGGCCGGGTGCGGAAGGCGATCAAGATATTGCCGACGACCACGCCCGACAGCACGAGTCCGCCGACGACGAACAAGGCGACGCGGGTCCACACCAGGGTCGTGAAGACTGCGTCGAACTGTCCACCACTGATCGAGTGGTACCACATCTTGCTCGTCCACAGCTCGACGAAGAACGAGAAGAGCACCACCAGCACGACGACGATCGCCAGCGTCGGCAGCAGCGCCCGCGGCCGCGCTGAAGGCGCACGGCGTGATGCGGTGGGCCGCTGGCCCTCCTCGTCATCAAAGATGCCGCTCACCGGACTCCTTCTGCGTCTGCTCGTCCGTCCCGAACGGGTGCCGTGTCCCGCTCACCTGCACGTCCTACTCGACCAGCGTCTCACGCAGCGCCTCCACGAGATGAGGCACCACGTCGCTGCCGTGGATCAAAGCATCTTCGTCGTCGTGCGACCGCATGCGCAGCACGCAGTGCGCCTCCCCGCTTCGCAGCACGCCGACCGCGATCCGTACGTCCTCCCGGTCCGGGTGCTCGGCCGCGAACACCACCGCCTCGGCCGGGTCGTCAGGTACCGCCGACTCGGCCTGCGGCGGCAGCACGACTCGCTCGAGAACCGCCAGCGCGCCTACCACGGACTCGGGCCACATGATCTCTCCCAACAAGTCGTCCAACGACCGCTGGTCCTCCTCGAGTTCCTGCTCCACGGGGGTCAGCACCTGCTCCGACCCATCGGTGATCCCGAGCTCGGCCGCCAGGTGCGGCTCGGCGGCCGCGAGCTCGACGGTCGGCACGAGCGCGAAGAGGCGGGGCGGCTGGTCCCAGCCCGAGCCGCTCGCGTGCCGCTCCACCTCGACCACGGCGATACGCAGGGCGATCGCGTTCGACGACACCGGCTCGTCCGTGCCGTTCACCACGTCAGCTCCCGCACCGCGGCAACGACGATGACGTGCCGCGGTCGAACGCCTCGAGAGCCTTGACCGCACCGTCGACCGAAGACACCTTGATCAGGTCCATCTTGCCCGCGAGGGGGGACTGACTCGCCTCGGCACAGTTGGCCGCGGGCGCGAGGAACACCCTGCGCTCCGTTGGCGTACGCCCCGGCGATCTTCTGCTGGATGCCGCCGATCGGACCGACCACGCCCTCGGGGTCGATCGTGCCGGTGCCGGCGATGTACCGACCGCCGGTCAGCTTTCCGGGGGTGATCAGGTCGTACACACCCAGAGAGAACATCAGGCCGGCGCTGGGTCCACCGATGTCCTGTCCGAGCGAGATGTTGACCTTGAACGGTGGCTTGAACGCGTCGAAGAGCTGGACGCCTATGTGGGACTTGGTCGGGTCGTCCGGCGAGGCTGCGGTCGTCAGAGAGACGGTGGTCGGCGCCTTCGTGCCTCGCTGGATCTTGAGCTCGAGCCGGCTACCGGGCGGTTTCGCGGAGATCGTATCGACGACTGCCTGCGTCGAGTCGACCCTCGTGCCATTGACGGCGAGGATCTCGTCGCCCTTGCGCAAGACGCCCTTCGCTGGTGCGCCGCGCATGACCTTTCCGACCTGCACCTTGATCGCGTCGATGCCGGCCTCCTTGAGCCCGGCGGCGACGGCATACGTCTGGGAGTCGAGCATCTCTGTCTGGTTCTGCTTGTTGACCGCCGCGATGCTCTGCTGCGGCGGGTAGACGACGTCTCTCGGAAGCACGATCTCGTTGCTGGACCACCAAGCCCGGAGGATGTCGGGCAGTCGAGGGTGACTGTCCGGCGACGTGATCGAGACAGTGGTGAGGTCGAGGTGTCCAGATGTGGGGTACGTCTTGTGGCCCGAGACGGTGATCACCGGCTGGCCGTTGAAGCTCCCGAGAGTGTTCTCGGTGACTCCGGGCGACATGACCACGTACGGCATCGGAACGAACACCGCGACCGCCACCAGCACCATGAGGACCAGCGTGCCGAAGGTGAGCGCAGCTGTTCTACGCGTCATGCGACACGGCCCTCATCGGGGCCTGTCGGCGAGCGGCCTCGTACGGCGAGACGAACCTCGGACCGCGACGCCATGGCTCAGCTCCGTCGGGGCCGGTGAGACCCGGACCGCCTTCGCAGGTGTGGGTCGAGCCAGGGCCTTTCGCATCCGTTCCAGCGCCTCGTCGGAGTCGTCGCGGTGCACGTCATCGCGGTCGCGACCGGACCACCCCGCCCACAGCATCGCGACCACTGTCGCGACAAATGGAGGCGCGAGCCACCACAGCACCTGCATGACTACCTCCGAGACTCGGCTCCCAACAGCGTACGTCGCCGTCCGGACCGCACCGGCGCGCCTCTACGGCGTGCCAACCCATTCCTCGTCGCCGTCGCAGAAGAGCTGGTGCTTCCAGATCGGCAGCCGGGACTTCAGCTCGTCGACGAGGGCTCGGCACGCGTCGAACGCCTCGGCACGGTGAGCACAGGCCACCGCCGTGACGATGGCGATGTCGCCGATCTCGAGCCGTCCGGTTCGGTGCGCTGCCGCCAGCGCCGTGACGTCATAGCGGACCGCGATGTCGTCCGCCACCGACGCCATGACGGCATGGACGCTCGGATGGGCCGTGTACTCGAGAAAGCTCACCGCCCGGTCACCGTCGTGGTCGCGCACCGCCCCGACGAACAGGGCGACGCCACCGGCGGTCCGGTCCTGGACCGCGGTGTGCAGCCGGGCCACGTCCAGCGGATCGTCCTGTACGGTCAGCAGACGGACGGCATCGAGCACCCGACGACCCTAACGCGCCTCGCCAGCGCCAAGTACGTTTGGTGTATGGCAGATCTCCCCAGCAAAGGCGCCGGCGACGACGATCAGGATCCCGCACCGCAGAACCCGTTCGCGGGCACGCCCTTCGAGCAGGTCTTCGGCAGCATGGCCGGGGGCGACGTCGCGGGCCTGCAGGCGATGTTCGGGCATCTGCAGAAGATGTTCGCTCCTCACGACGGGGCCGTGAACTGGGATCTCGCCCGTGATCTGGCTCGCCAGATCGTCGCCCAGAAGACCGACCGCTCCCCCGACGCCGGTGATCTGGCGAAGGTGCAGGACGCGGGAAGGCTTGCGGAGCACTGGCTCGACGGGGTGACGGAGTTCCCAGCTGCATCGAGCACGGTGGCGGCCTGGAGCCGCGCCGAGTGGGTCGAAGCGGGGATGCCCGCGTGGCGCCAGCTCGTCGAGCCGGTCGCCGAGAGCGTGGTAGCGGCCATGGGTGAGGCGATACCGGCCGAGGCGCGAGCCATGGCCGGACCGATGCTCGGCATGTTGAACCAGATCGGCAGCGCCATGTTCAGCCAGCAGATCGGCCAGGCCATCGGCGGGCTGTCCGATGAGGTCGTGTCGTCGACCGACATCGGGTTCCCCGTCGGGACCGATCCCAACGCCCGCGATCGTGGTGAGCAACGCCCGCGAGTTCGGTGCCGGTCTCGGGCTCGACGAGTCCGACATCTTGCTCTACCTGGTGCTGCGGGAGTGTGCCCACCAGCGGCTGTACATGCAGGCGACCTGGCTTCGTGACTATCTGTTCTCCGCCATCGAGGAGTACGGCCGCGGCATCTCGATCGACACGGCCGCGATCGAGCAGAACATCCGCAGCATCGACCCTACGAACATGGACTCCATGCAGGAGGCCTTGTCGGGCGGCCTGTTCGACCTGGAGCACTCCCCTGCCCAGCAGGTCGCGCTCAGCCGGCTGGAGACGACCTTGGCCCTCATCGAAGGCTGGGTCGACGAGGTGGTCGGCCAAGCGACGGAGAAGGCGATGCCGCACGCCCAGGCGCTGCGCGAGGCAGTACGCCGGCGTCGTGCCACGGGCGGACCCGGCCGAGGCAACCTTTGCGGCACTGGTCGGCCTGGAGCTCCGACCGAGGAGGCTGCGTGACGCCACCGCCCTTTGGGGTGCGCTGCGGGCGGGCGAGGGTCCAGCCGCGCGTGACGCCGTCTGGGCGCATCCCGATCTGCTACCGAAGGCCAGTGACCTCGACGACCCGCTCGCGTACGCGGAGCGCACCAAGGAGGCCGACGACATCGACGTCGACTCACCGGAGTTCGCCGCCCAGCTCGAGGCGCTGCTCGGCGACGCCGCGCCCGGTGCAGCCGATCCGGGTGGGGCCGACTCCAGCGAGGACGACGGACGCGGCGATCCACCTCGGTGACTCTGTACGCCGACGCGCTCACCGTCTTGACCAGGTGGCACCCGCGCAACGACCAGCAGCGCCAGCTCCAGGCGACGTATGTCCGACATCTCACCGAGCGCCCCGACGGCCTCGAGCGTGCGTGCCATCCCGACCATGTCACCGCGAGCACGCTCGTGGTCAGCATCGATCGAGCCAGGGTCCTGCTCAACCTGCATCGCCGCTACCAGATCTGGGTCCAGTTCGGTGGTCACTGCGAGCCCGTCGATGCGACGCTTTCCGGCGCCGCACTGCGTGAGGCGACCGAGGAGTCCGGCATCGATGGTCTGCGGCTGCTGGGCTCGGACCCCGTCCAGCTCAGCATCCACGAGGTGGACTGCGGTCCGGTACGTCCGGCGCATCACCTGGATGTTCGGTTCGTGGCTGTCGCCCCGGACAACGCGGTGCCCGTCGCTAGCGACGAGTCTTCGCAGCTGCGTTGGTTCAAGCGGCGAGCGCTCCCCGATGTGGACGCACCGTTGCGGGAGCTCATCGAATGGTCGCGCTGGCTCTAGGCCGGCCCGCGCCTCGACCGGTCCCGACCGACTGCGCGCCTGAGCCTACTCGGCAGGCAACAAGGCCCCCAGGGCTTCGTGCGGCGCTCGCCTTCCCCTTGCTGACGCCGCTCTGACCCTGGGGACCTCATCGATGCAACGACGCTAGGCGGCCGCCCGGGCAACCGTCAATGCCGCGTCATCCACGGCTGTGGAAAACCCTGTGGACATCATGTGGGGCGGATGCGCAAGCTGTGGAGTGTCGGTGGATAACTGTGCCGCGGCTTGTGGAAAGAGCGACTACTTTGGGTCACATAGGCCGAGGCACCAGGCATTTCATCGTGCACGGCCTGTGTACGAGAAAAACTTCTTCACCGTGCAATGGCCGACCGGCCCCCTGGGCGGCGGCCGGATAGCGTGGGCGGCGTGGAACTCCCTGAGCCGGACACGACGGAAATCGGCGACTCCCCGCTGGCAGTCGAGGTCCGCCGATCGCGTCGTCGTACTCGCACCGTCTCCGCCTACCGCAGCGGAGACACCGTCGTCGTCCTCATTCCGGCCCGGCTCAGCTCCACCGAGGAACGGGAGTGGGTCGCCACCATGATCGCCAAGGTCGGGCGTGCCGAACGTCGCCGCCGGCCCGACGACGAGGCGCTGGCTGCCCGGGCACAGGTGCTGTCCACTCGGTACCTCGACGGGATGGCTCGTGCCGCGTCGGTTCGTTGGGTCACCAACCAGCAGACCCGATGGGGCTCGTGTACCCCGCTCGACCGCACGATCCGGCTGTCGGCACGGCTGCGCGGACTGCCCCCGTACGTCGTCGACTACGTCTTGCTGCACGAGTTCACCCACCTGATCGTGGCCGGCCACGGCGATGACTTCTGGGCGTGGGTCAACCGATTCGATCTCACCGAGCGCGCCAGGGGTTTCCTGGAGGGCTTCTCCGCTGCCACCGCCCGAGCGGTCAGTACCTGACAAGTCCCGCCACCGGCGTGGAGAGCCGGCCGCCCATCGTGTGCCGAGGACCGGATCGATTTCATGGGTTATGGGGTGACTTGGATGATCTGGGGCCCTCGCGACTCGCCGTGACGCGCCCGCGTCATACCGGTCTCGGACCGGTCTGCCGTAGGGTGACGCGAGGTCACAGGTGCCCCCTCACCCGACTCGGGCGGGAATACAAGCTGATCTCCCGTCGCGACGACCCGACACCAGTGAGTGTGGTGCCCCCGGGCACCCCACCGTCCGTATCTCGAGAAGGAGGCCGTCATGGCAGAGACCTGGAGCGGCGAGTTCTACTGCGTCAAGTGCAAGGCCAAGCGTGAGGCGAGCGGCGAAGTGCGCGTGAACGACAAGGGCACCCGCATGGCCAAGGCCGTGTGCCCCGTCTGCAGCACCAACCTCAACCGCATCCTCGGCAAGGCCTGATCCAGGGACCGCTTCACAGCAGCGGCAGGGCACGCCTGTGCCCTGCCGCTGTCTATCTGCTGGCCCGAGCGCGGAATTCGTCAACGCGTTCTGACGCCGGTCGTTGACGTGGCGACCACTCCGGCCCGGCGACGCCTGTGGACTGCCGGCGACATCCGAGCCACCACTTTGGCACCCTGACACTTTCGTCATCACGTCAGGAGTGTGCATGCGACCCATGCTGCGGCCAGGGCTCAAGGTCTTGAGGCGCGACCACCGGACGCTCCAGCTCGGGATGGACTGGCCGGGGGTCACCGCCCTCCCTGACACCGCGGCGCTTCGAGCGGTACTCGGCGCGATCGATGCGTTCCGCGATGTTGCCGGGGTCGTCTTGGCGGCGAGCGACACAGGCCCGTCTCCGGAGGAGTGCACGGCTGTCCTCGGCATCTTGATCGACTGCGGGGCGGTCGTGGACTACACGCCGCGGCTGGCACCGGAGCTCGGTGAGTCGACCGAGGCAGCGCTGTGGCTGCTTGCAGGACCGGGACGAGCCGTCGCCGACGTGGTAGGCGCCCGGGAGCGCTCGAGGCTGTGGGTCCGCGGTACCGGTAGCGTCGCCGACGGGGTGGCCCGGCTGAGCGGGTCAGCGGGGCTGCGGCTGTGTCGTGACGCCGCCGCGGCGACCGTCGTCGTGGTGGCGAGCGACCGCGAGCCCACTCGCGAGATCGCTGACGCGCTCATGCACGTCGGGGTGCCTCACCTGTGGGCGTATGTACGGGACCTCGTCGGCGTCATCGGTCCGTTCGTGGTCCCTGGCGCGACTGCATGTCTGCGCTGTGTCGACGCGGCGCGCGCATCGACCGACCCCGCGTGGCCGACACTGCTCCAGTCCGCTGAGGCCTCGCCTCAGCCCGTACCGCCCTGTGACGCGGTGCTGGCTAACCTCGTCGCCGCCTGGGCGGCCCAGGAGGTAGCCCTGTGGGCGAGCGAGATCCGACCCACAGACGTACGGCCGGGTGATCGAGGTGCCGCAGGGGTGGGGGCCGGCCGAGGCAGTGCATTACGAGCCACACCCGGCCTGTGGCTGTGGTTGGCCTGTGCGGCACGACACAATGGGAGCATGAGCGACCTTCCCCGTAAGACCGTCGCGCGCACGGCGCGATTGGCGGCGCTGCCGCTGGGCTTCGCCGGAAGGGCGACAGTCGGTCTCGGCAGACGGCTCGGCGGCGCAGACGCCGAAGTCGTGGCGACCCAGCTCCAGCAGCGGCACAGCCGAGCAGCTCTTCACGGTACTCGGCGAGCTCAAGGGCGGCGCCATGAAGTTCGGCCAGGCGATGTCGATCTTCGAGAGCGCGCTCCCCGAGTCGATGGTCGCCCCGTACCGGGCGACCCTGACCAGGTTCCAGGACTCGGCCCCTCCCATGCAGTCGTCGCTCGTGCACCAGGTCCTGGCCCGCGAGCTCGGAGGCGCCTGGCGCCGCGACCTCGTGAGCTTCGACGACAACCCTGCGGCAGCGGCATCGATCGGGCAGGTGCACAAGGCAGTGTGGCGAGATGGTCGCACGGTCGCGGTGAAGATCCAGTACCCCGGAGCAGGAGACGCGCTCCGAAGCGACCTCAAGCAGATCGGCCGCGCGGCCAAGCTCTTCGCCGGCTGGATCCCTGGGATCGACGTCAAGCCGCTCGTGGAGGAGCTGCAGGCACGCGTCGAGGAAGAGCTCGACTACACGCTCGAGGCCGACGCCCAGCGCCGCTTCGCTGCCGCATTCACCGACGACCTGGAGATCGTCGTGCCCGACGTGGTCACCCATACCGGCAAGGTGCTGGTGACCGAGTGGCTGGAGTCCGACAGGTCCCTCGCCCGGCTCATCGCCGAGGGCACGCAGGCCGACCGCGACCACTACGGCCAGGTGTACGTGCGGTTCTTGTTCTCCGGTCCGGCCCGGGCAGGGCTGCTGCACGCCGATCCCCACCCGGGCAACTTTCGGCTGCTGCCGGATGGGAGGGTCGGCGTCGTTGACTATGGCGCGGTCGCGAGACTCCCGGGCGGCCTTCCGAGAGTCATCGGGAACCTGCTGAGGGCCGCCGTCGACGACGACTACGACGCGGTGCTCGACGGCCTGCGCCAGGCTGGCTTCGTCAAGCCGAACATCTCCGTCGACGCCGAGGCGTTGCGCGACTATTTGGCGCCGTTCGTCGAGCCGGCCGACCGAGGAGATGTTCCAGTTCTCCAGAAGCTGGATGCGCGGACAGTTCGCGCGGATCAACGACCCGCGCCTGCCCGGGTACACGACGATGCTGAAGATCAACCTGCCCCCGGAGTTCCTGCTCATCCACCGGGTCTGGCTCGGGGCGATCGGGGTGCTGTCGCAGCTCGGGGCAGAGGCGCCCTTCCCGGAGATCCTCGCGGACTCCCTGCCGGGCTTCGCGAAGACCTGACCTCGCCTCCCTCAACCGCGAGACGTCACCAGCGGCCCGCGATTTGTCGGCGTGTCGCGCACCGAATGACGTCTCGACGAGGGGTTCTGCGTCCGCCTGCTACCACCATTGGGGGTCGAGCTTCGCCTCGATGCTCCGCAGATGCCCACGCGCACACGCATCGCAGTACACGCGTGCCACCCCAGCGTCGGATGACACGACCCAGGTGAGCGGGACATCGTCGCAGTCACCGGGTGTCAGCGCGCCACAGAAGTCGCAGGTGACCGCGCGGGCGGTTCCCGCCGCCTCTCGACAGGCGATTGCCGCCCTCTCGACAGGTGCTTGTCGCCCTCGCGGCGGTCGATGTCGACCATCCGGACACGATAGTGCCCGGAGCCCCGTGGGGGACTCCGGGCACTATCTGATCACTCGTGGCGACGCGCTGGCGACCGGCGTTACTCGGTCACGTGCTCGCCGCGGCGGGCGAGCCGCCGCGAGCGGCGCAGCTGCGCGCTCTGGCTACGTTCGCGCGCCCGCGAGAGGCGCGCGACCATATGGGCGCGAGCCAGTTCTTCATACATGAGATTCATCGTGTTGCTCCTGTTCGGCTCATCAGTCTGGCTGATCGACATGTGGTTTTCTCTCGGGTTGGGATGACCGTGTTTGGGTCATCTTCGGCTGGGCGAGCACCGGCATCAGGCGGCCACCTCGCATTTGCGAGGCCTACCTCGCGGACGCTTGCGGGCGACGACTGCTCCGGCTACGAGTAGTTCGCCTCCCCACACGCCCCAGGGTTCCTGGCGGTCCAAAGCTCCTGCGAGGCATTCGGACCTGAGGGGGCATGTACGGCACAGCGCCTTGGCTAGCTCGACATCGGCTGGGGACTCCGCGAAGAAGAGCTCCGGATCGTTGGACCGGCATGGCAGCTCCTGGGCGTTCATCTCCTCACTCACGCAGAGTGTGTCGAGGACGCTGAGTGTCATGGTGTGTCACCTCCTTTATGCCTTCGTCGGTCTGACGGGGAAAAGAAAAAGCCGCGGATCCCTGTACGGGAGTCCGCGGCTTGGAGGTGCCGGCCAGGATGTACATCTAGACCGGTGGGCTCCAAGCACGGACGCCCGGGATGACGTCCTTGAGAAATGCCGGCGCGTAGAAACCGTGTGCGGACACAGCGGTGCCAATCGCCATCTGACGGCCCTCGACAGACGCCCCGACAGGAGAGGCAGGCATGCAGAAAGACGTCACGGCACTGTTCGTCGTGATCGCGAGGTTCAACACTGGCTTCTCCTTTCTGGCGCGCGGTTGGGGAGTCGTTGATGAATGCTTGCTTCTGGCGGTCTCAGCAGAATACGCGGCCGCCGGTCAGACGCGCAAACGAATTATAGGGAAACCTTTCTGGGAGGGTCGCCGCGGACCGCGGTGCGGCCCACCGCGGGCCGGTCTGGAGCGCACAGGGCCAAGATGTCGTCGCCGAACTTGCTGACCTTGCCCGGCCCGATACCTGGTATGTGCGCCAGCGCCGCAACGTCGACCGGCCGCACTTCTGCCAGGGCGGTCATGGTCGCGTCGGTGAAGATGCAGTACGCCGGAACCTTGTCGATCGACGCCTGCTCGCGCCGCCATTGCCGCAGGGCGTCGAACACGTCCTCGTCGTAGCTGCTGGGGCAGTCGCCGCAACGCCCGAGCTTGCGCTCGCGAACGTCGGTAAGAGGTCGAGCACAGACCCGGCAGTGTGCCACTGCCGCCGACGTGCGAGCCCGCGTCGACAGCCGTTCGCCGTGCGGCTCCCGAACCGGCGTTGCTCACCGTCGAGGAGCCCGTCCAGGAACCGGCTGGGACTACGCGACCCACGACCGCCGGGAGTTCGGGCCGACGACCAGGAGATCTCGCAGCCGTTCCATGGCGCGCGTGACGCCGACGTACATCAGCCGACGCTCCTCGTCGACCGCCGCCGGGGTGTCGGCGTGAACGATAGGCATCGTGCCCTCGTGCATACCCACGAGGAACACCACCGGCCACTCCAGGCCCTTGGCGGCATGCAGGGTGGCCAGAGTGACTCCATCGGCGACCGGAGCGTGCTGAGCCTCCACGCGCCGGCGCAGCTCGTCGACGAATGCCGTGAGGTCGACGCCCTCGAGGGCGGACGACAGGTCGGACGCCATCGAGACCAGCGCCTTGAGCGACTCCCAGCGGTCGCGCACGGCGCCCCGGCCGACCGGCGGGGCCAGCGTCCACCCCATCGTGCTCAGCACGTCGGTGACCTCGGCGACCAGGTCGGCGGACGGCGCATCCTCCGACGTGGTCGCCTCGCGGGCACGCACCGCGCCTCGCAGCAAGGCGATGGCCTGCTTGACCTCCGGTCTTTCGAAGAACCGGTCGGCTCCGCGGACGACGAACGGGATGCCGAGTTCGGCGAGCGCCTCCTCGTACGCCTCGGACTGAGCGTTGATCCGAAAGAGCACGGCGATATCGGCCGCTGTGGTGCCAGCGGCGACAGCGGCCTCGATGGCCCCGGCAACTGCGGCGGCCTCGGCCACCTCGTCGCTGTAGCCGGTGCATCGCACGGCCCGGCCGGCTCCGCGCACTGCCCGCAGTGCCACGGCAGCGGTGCCCTGCTGTCTCGACATGACCGCGTTGGCTGCCGACACCACCTGCGGGGTCGACCGGTAGTTGCGGGAGAGCGTCACGGTGGTCGTACCCGGGAACCGGCGGGGGAAGTCGAGCAGGTGGTCGGCCGTCGCGCCCGCGAACGAGTAGATCGTCTGGGCGGGGTCGCCGACGACGCAGAGCTCGTCTCGGCCGCCGAGCCAGAGATCCAGGAGCGTCGACTGGATCGGGTTGACGTCTTGGAACTCGTCGACGACGAACCATCTGTACTGTCGGCGGACGGCGGACCCGACCCGCTCATCCTCGGCGAGCACCGCGGCAGCGCACAGCAGCACGTCCTCCATGTCGATCCGGTTGCGGGACCGCTTGACCTCCTCGTACGCCGAGTAGACCCGGGAGACTGTCGCCGGGTCGTAGCCCTCGACAGCGCGGCCGGCGGGTGGCGCCAGGGCGGGATAGTCGTCCGGCCGTACGTTGCATACCTTGGCCCACTCGATCTCGCTCGCGAGGTCTCGCAGGTCGGCGGGACCTGCCTTGAGCCGGCTGCGTCCCACCGCCTCCCCTACGAGGGGCAGCTTGGAGGCCGCGATCCCCGGCAGCTCACCACCGAAGACCTGCGGCCAGAAGTACCGAGCCTGGCGCAGCGCTGCCGAGTGGAATGTCCGCGCCTGGACACCTACCGCCCCCAGCGCCGCGAGCCGCTGCCGCAGCTCACCCGCGGCCCGGGTGGTGAACGTCACCGCGAGAACCTCGCCCGGCACGACCGCACGACTCGCCACGCCGTAGGCGATGCGGTGGGTGATCGCACGGGTCTTGCCCGTCCCGGCACCTGCGAGCACCCGCACCGGGCCCTCGAGCGTCAGTCGCCACTTCGCGCTGCTCGGGATCGAGATCCTCGAGCAGTCGATCGGCCTCGGCCACGGTGAGTCTCCTCGGGGATGGCGGGAAGGCGGAGGGGTTGGCGCGGGAAGGAACTGCATGCAGTCGGTGTTACACCCGTGACAAACACTAGACGCCCGAAGGGACAGAACTCGATGTCAGACCAGTTCACGCTCTACTCGACACCGTGGTGTGGCTACTGCCACCGGTTGAAGGGCCAGCTGCAGCGCGAGGGGATCGAGTTCGCGGAGGTCGACATCGACCAGCACCCGGAGGCGGCCGTCATCGTGGAGCGGGCCAACCTGGGCAACCAGACGGTTCCCACGCTCGTCTTCGCCGACGGCAGCGCCCTCACGAACCCGAGCGTGGCCCAGGTGAAGGCGAAGCTCGCCGGCTGAGTGGCTGGGATCAACCGGCTCGGGACTGGGGAAGCTCCGCGCCGTACCAGCGGGTGAGCAGCGCGCCGGCGATGGAGACTCTCGTCGGCACGATGACGCTTCCCGCCTCAACCTCCCGGGCCAGCTCCGACCGCGTGAACCAGCGGGCATGCGTGATCTCGTCGCCGTCGACGTGGATGTCCGTGGACGTGGCCTGCGCGAAGTAGCCGAGCATCAGGCTCGAAGGGAACGGCCACGGCTGACTGCCGGCATACCTGACCTCACCGATCCCGACGCCCGTCTCCTCCATCACCTCGCGTCGAACCGCCTGCTCGGGTGTCTCCCCGGGTTCGACGAAGCCGGCGAGCGTCGAGTACCAGGCCTGGGCTCGCGCGGCGTTGTGTCCGAGGAGGCACCGGTCCGTCATCGTCGACCACCAGCATGATCACGGCGGGATCGGTTCTCGGGAAGTGCTGGGTCGAGCAGGCCGGACAGCGGCGGGATGCACCGGCGTCCGCCACGTCCGTGGGGGTACCGCAGACGGAGCACCGTGGGTGCCGTTGGTGCCAACCGCCCAGGGCGACCGCATGGGCAGCCAGCGCCGCGAGGTCGTGGCCGCACGACGACGCCAGGCTGCGCAGACCCGCGAACTCGCCACCGCTCCCTGCACTCGTCGACCAGCACCAGGAAGTGGACGACTCCGCTGAGCGATCCCAGCAGCATCCGCTGCCCTGGCGGAGCGTCTTGCGGCGACGACAGACGAAGCCCTGAACCGTCCGGTCCGGCCGCGAGCTCCTGTCCCCGCATGACCACGACCCGCGAGCTCGGGTCGCCCCATGCCGCGTCGAGGAAGTCCTGGTCGCGCCGGTGCTCGGACAGCCTGTCGTACCCTCCGCCCGCGAACGGATAGTCGGGGAGGGGTCCGGCGAGCATGGCCTCGACCCTACTGGCGCGTGGGTCTGGCAGGATCGCCGGTCATGAGCACCCATATCGGCGCTGCGCCGGGCGAGATAGCCCCCCGTGTCCTCCTTCCCGGTGATCCGCTGCGTGCGGCCTGGATCGCTGAGACATTCCTCGACGACGCACGCTGCTACTCGAAGGTGCGAGGCATGTTCGGGTACACCGGCACGTTCGCCGGAATGGCGGTGTCAGTACAAGGGACCGGGATGGGCATGCCGTCGTTCTCGATCTACGCCTCGGAGCTCATCCGGGACTACGACGTTCAGCAGCTGGTCAGGGTCGGCTCGTGCGGGGCGCTGACGGAGGATCTGGCCCTGCGCGATGTGGTGCTGGCCATCAGCGCCTCGACCGACTCGTCGATGAACAAGATCCGCTTCGAGGGTCTCGACTACGCCGCTACCGCCGACTTCCAGCTGCTGCGCGCCGCGTTCGACTCGGCGACCAACCGGGAGGTTCGCGCGACGGTCGCGGGCGTCTTCTCGGCCGACTCGTTCTACTCCGACCGCCCGGAGCTGCTCACCCGGATGGCCGGGTACGGCGTGGTGGCGGTCGAGATGGAGGCCAACGCTCTGTACACGCTGGCAGCCGGCCACGGACGGCAGGCGCTGGCCATTTGCACGGTGTCCGACCACGTCGTGACCGGCGAGGCGACCACGTCCGACGAGCGAGAGCGCACCTTCGAGTCGATGGTGCGGATTGCGCTCGACGCGATGGCCGCAAGCCCGCTCCGCTGAACGCGCCCACCGTGAGGCACCGATCGCTACGGGCACCGAACCGGTCAGGTCGTCAGTCCCGCGCGTTCGAGCAGATAGCGGGTAAGCGGTGCGTACAGCTGGGGTTCGACGTTGTCGTCGAGCGGAACCGATACGAGAACTCTCCCTTCGGCCTCGCCGACGAACAGGGCCGGGTCGTTGCAGTCCGCGAAACCCATCGAGTCGATGCCAGCCTGTCCGGCGGCACCGGCCCAGCCGTGGTCGGCGACGACAAGATCCGGCGGGTCCTCCCCCGTGTTCGCGAGCTCGTCGAGTACGGCCAGCATCGGCAGGGGCGAGTGGGTGTGGCGCGGCCGGCCGTCGTCCCGGAACATCGCCGCCATGTTGTCGAGGTAGCCGAGCGCACCAGTAGAGCCGTAGGGGGTGCCGTCGGGGTGCCGCCAACCGGCGGCCGGCGTGAGGATGACACAGCCCACCCGGCCCAGAGCTGCCGCAACCGCCGTGTGCGTCGGCCTCAGCCCGATGGGGTGGCCGGTGGCGACCAGGACGCGTTCGCGTCGCTGGGCCGCCTGAGCGAGCCGGGATGCCATCGCATCGAGCCGCTCGATCGTCCGGTCGGGGTCGATGGTGTCTTGTCCGTGGGTGAGTCCAGGGTCGGGTGAGACGCCGCATCGTTTCGCCATCAGGGCAAGCACGCTCTCCGGCGTCCAGTCACCTTGAGGTTTCAGACCGAGAAGGTACAGCGGCTCGCCCCTGCTGAAACGCGCGAAGTTCTCGAGGTTGTTCTCACGAGCCGTGGCGACATCGCCGGCTATGCGGGAGGCGACCAGATGCCCGCGCAGGGCGGCAACGGCCGACCTGTCCGCTGTGCTGGTCACGGCTGCAACCTTAGGCGACCCCACCCGGATGGGGACGCGTCGGTCGGCTCGAGGTGCTCCTCGTCAGCTTCCGATGACAGCGGCTGGACGCCGGACCGCTGCTCCGGTGACGAGCCGTTCGAGCTCCGGACGGCCCGGCAGGTTGTCGAGATCCTGCACCTGGCCCGATCGGACATAGTAGAAAGCAGCCCGCACGCGCTCGAGCTCGACGCCCATCAGCTCCGCCCATGCAAGTCGGTAGACGGCCAACTGCAGGGGGTCGGCGGTATCGGTACGACTGGTCTTCCAGTCCACCACCTGGAACCCGTCACCGGTCTCGTAGACGGCGTCTATGCGACCGCGGACGACCTGCCCAGCGAGAACGAGGGCGAAAGGAGCCTCCACCCGGTGTGGCGTTCGGCTGCCGAACGGTCCCGCCGCGAAGGCCGCCGTGAGCTCCTCGAGCTCGTCGTCGCCGAAGATGTCGGTGTCGGCTCTTCCGGGAAGGTCGTCGACGTCGAGCATCTGCTGTTGCCCGACATGGCTCTCGACCCAGGCATGGAACCGGGTGCCGAACCGAGCAGACGGTGAGGGCTTGCGCGGCATCGGCCGCGCAATCTCCTCGGCGAGCCGATCGGGGTCCTCGTGGAGGCGGAGCAACGAGGTCGCTGACAAGGCTGCCGGCAGCGCTACGACGATCTCGTCCGCCCGGCCGGTGCGCGCTTCGTCGAGCAGCCTGGCCAGCTCGCGGTCCCACTGGTCGACAAGCGCTCTCTCGTCGAGCAGCAGATCGGCGTCGGCACTGTCAGCGGCCGCCCGCCACCCCAGCTCCCTCGCCTCTGTCACGAGCGCGGCAGCCTCACCTCTGCGTCGAACCTCGCCCTCGTCGGCCTCGACGGGCCACGGGTAGGAGTCGAGAGCCCGGTTTGCCGGGTTGACGGCGCCCGCTGGAGGCTCGCCCACCTCGATCTCCGGGGAATCTCCCCAGGTGGCCATGGTTTCGATGACGGATCTCATGAACACCGACGGACCGCGCGGCTGCTTTTGCTCCGGGCCCCACCAGTGGCACGACACGATCAGCTGCTCACGGGGCCTGGTGACGCCGACATAGGCAAGCCGACGCTCCTCGAGCAGGTCACGGTCGCGGCAGTCCTCGACGTAGGACTTGAGGCCCGCGGTGCTGCGCTCTCGAACCGTCGGCAGGTCGGCATGGTCTCCTCGCAACGGTGACGGCAGTGCCTCCATCGCCGTCGGCCATCGCGCCTGCCCCCTGGCGGGCGGGAACACCTTGCTGCAGACGCCGGGAAGGAACACCAC
Source organism: uncultured Actinomycetota bacterium (assembly GCA_963824115.1). GTDB lineage: Bacteria > Actinomycetota > Actinomycetes > Propionibacteriales > Nocardioidaceae > DASQEH01. The sequence goes on along the minus strand of CAWGOA010000006.1, from coordinate 123,863 downwards.
ATCCCACTCGAGACCCTTGGCCCGGTGGACCGTGAGCAGCTTGACCGAGTCGGCAGCGGTGGGCAGAGCCAGTGAGAGCCCCTGGGCGTACTCCTCCTCCGCCTCGAAGTACGCCAGCAGCCCCGGCAGCGACGCGTCGTTGTCGATGCCCGCGAAGGCCGCGACGGCGTCGACGAACGACGACAGATTGTCTCGTCTGGCCACCGAGATCGCCGACCCGGACGATGCCAGCTCCACGTCGATCGCTGTCACGTCGATCACCCGCCGGACGAGGTCGAGCAGTGGTTCGCCGACGTGGCGTCGCAGGGCCTTGAGCTCGGCAGCGATGACCGCGAAGCGGGCACGGGCCTCAGCCGAGTACGGGGCGCCGCCCGGGTTCTCCAGGGCCTCGAGCAAGGAGACGACATCGGCCGGATCGACTCCGGCGACGGCCCGCTCGAGCTCGCCGGTGACGTCGGTTTCGGACCTGTCGTCCACACCGGCGAGTCGTCGGGCCCGTCTCCCGAGGAGTGCCAGATCCCGAACGCCGATCGCCCACCGCGGTCCGGTCAGGAGGGAGAGCAGGGACGCGTTGGCGGTGACGTCGTGGAGGACGTCAAGGGTGGCCACCACCTCCGAGACCTCCGGTGTCGCCAGCAGGCCGCTGAGCCCGATCACCTCGACCGGCACGCCGGCAGCTGTCAACCGTTCGTGGACGGCTCCGGCCATGGTGTTGTCGCGCACCAAGACTCCGATCGCGCTCCACGTGGGCCTGCCCATGGCCCGGTGCACCCGGGGCACCTCGCGGGCGAGGAACTCGAGTTCGTCGGCGAACGTCTCGAGAACCGCCGCGCGCACGACCCCGTTGCCGGCGTCGGCCCGCGGCTGCAGCGGCCTGGAGCCCAGGTGCGCGGCGTACAGCGGCTCGGCGAGGTGGTTGGCTACGTCGAGGATCCGGGACCGCGACCGCCGGTTGATGCTGAGCGGGTGGCGCACCGTGCGCTGTTTGGCCCGCGCTCGGGGGAAGTCGCCGGGGAACTGGTCGATGTTGCGCACCGAGGCACCGCGCCATCCGTAGATCGCCTGGCAGGGGTCGCCGACAGCGGTCACCGGGTGACCCTGGCCATCGGCGTCGCACCCATCGGAGAAGAGGGCCCGGAGCAGGTGGGCCTGCGCGACCGAGGTGTCCTGGTACTCGTCGAGCAGGACTACGCGGAATCGGTCCCGCTCGCAGCCGCCCACCTCCGCACACGAGGACGCCAGCACGGCCGCGCGCGACATCTGGTCGGAGAAGTCCATGACGCCGAGGTCGGACTTGAGCTTGCGGTAGCTCTCGACGAAGGCGAGGAGCTCGCGACGTTTGGCGAAGGTGGCGACCGTCTTGGCCACGTCGCTGGTCTGCCGCGCCCCGAGCCACAACGGCTCCTCGGCCGCCTGGAAACGGCGAAGTTCGTCCGGGCTGACCAGATGTTCACAGAGCTGCGCGTCGAGGCCGAGCAGCCCGGAGACGCTGGTCGCCACCCAGGTACTCAGATGGTGAACCGGCTCGCGGTGACGGCGAATGGCGAGGGCGGCAAGCTGGAACCTGGAGGCGTCCGCGATCAGCCTGGTATCGGGCTCGTGGCCGATGCGAAGGCCGTGCTCGGTCAGCAGCCGGGCGGCGTAGGCATGGTAGGTGAGCACGGTCGGCTCGGCCAGCTCGTCGCGATTGTCGTCCGCCGCATCGAGTGGGCGGCGGGCGAAGCCGGCGAGTGCGAGATACTCGCGCACCCGCCTGGACAGCTCTGCAGCAGCCTTGTTGGTGAACGTCAGCCCCAGCACCTGGTCAGCGCGGACCCGTCCGGTGGCGACCAGCCAGACGACGCGTGCTGCCATCACCGTTGTCTTTCCGGTCCCGGCTCCCGCAACGATGACACCAGGCCGCAGCGGCGCGGTGATGGCCTCCAGCTGCTGCTGACTGAAGTCCACGCCCATCAGACGCCGCAGGTCGCCTGCCTCGATCACGGCCATGTCCGGAGGCGGCATCACAGCACCGTTCCCGAGCGCCGCCGCGTGGGACACAGTGCCGCGAAGTCGCACATCCGGCAGTGCGGGTTGGAGGTGGCGTCGAAGCGCTCCGACCGGAGCACCTGCGCAGCGTGGGCTAGCTGGACCTCTACCGGCTTGCGCCCGTCGGCATCGAGCGGCTGGGGAGGTTGGACCTGCACCTTGGGGTGGCCGGAGACGTCGAGGCGCAGCTGGACGAGCTCTGCACCGCCGGAGCGCGCGCCCTCGCCACAGACCTCGTCGAGGCCGCCGGAGTCGACAGCGAGCTGGTAGAGGGCGAGCTGTGGGTTGGCGGCGATGGAGGAGTCGGTCGGAGCGTTCTTGCTCGTCTTGAAGTCGACCACCCTGACATGGCCGTCAGCCGCCCGCTCCACCCTGTCGAGCTGTCCGGTGAGGTGCGCCCGCTCGCCCGATCCGAGGTCGACCTGCACCGAGAACGGCACCTCGGACCCGACGAACGTGCGCTCCGGCCTGCCGTCGTGCCAGCTCACGAAGCGGTCGATCACCCTCTCCGCCTCGGCGCGCTCGCGGTCGGCGATCCATGGGCTCTCGAAGGCGAGGCGGTCCCAGACCGAGTCGAGGAGGGCGTGGAGGTCGCTCGCCTGCACCGTGTCGTGGGTACTCATGTGCTCGGCGAGGGCGTGGATCACGCTGCCGAAGCCGAGGGAGCTGGAACGAGTCGACTCCCCCGCCGCCTCGCGAGACAGGAACCACCTCATCGGACAGTCGAGGATCGCTCCGAGCGCGCTCGCCGAGATCTGGACCGGCTCATCCGGGGCGCGTACCGGCGTCGCGCTCGTCGTCCGGGGGCGGAGCCCCCACCAGGTGACGGGATCGGCGCTCGCAGCGATCGGCTGCCCCGCGAGCGTCTCGTCGGCGAGCCACGCCAGCCGTGCGGCTGCCGCGCGCCGCAGTGCTGGCGACGCCGCACTGTCGGCTGCAACCCGGCGAAGCTCCGCCACGACGCCGGCGAGCGACAGCATCCGGGGCGGTCGGCCGGGCCGTCGAACCACCGGAAGTCCCAGGTCGTCAAGGAGGCGGGAGGGCTGGTCACCGTCAGCCTCCGGGGAGGCGACGGCCGTGACGACGAGACGCTCTCGGGCTCGGGTCACGGCGACGTAGAAGAGCCGACGCTCCTCGGCCAGCATGGCCGTAGGACTCAACGGCTCCGCGAGCCCGTATCGACCCAGCCGGTCGGCCTGCAACAGCGAGCCTCGTCGGCGGACGTCCGGCCAGCTGCCCTCCTGAACGCCGGCGACGACGACGAGACGCCACTCGAGTCCCTTGGAGCGGTGCGCGGTCAGCAGGCGTACGGAGTCGCCGCGCACGCCGCGTTCGGCGAGGGTATCGGCGGGTATCTGCTGGGCCTCGACCTCCTCGAGGAACACCAGCACGCCGGTATGGTCCAGATGCTCCTCGGCCCGCGCCGCTAGCTCGAAGAGCGCGCAGACGGCATCCAGATCGCGGTGTGACGCTCGGGCAGCGGCACCCCCGCTGTCGACCTTGCGCCGTAGCCGCCGCAGCCACAGGTGTCCCGGACCACAACGACCACAGAACCTGCTCAGCCGGGGTCCCTTCCGCCAGCTCCTCGTGAGTGCGCGCGAGCAGACGCGAGAATCGCCGCGGCCCGCGGGCGAGCGCGTCGTCGACACCGGCCAGGAAGCCCGGCTCGGCCAGGCTCAGTCGCAGCAGCTCACCCGATGAGCGCGGCGACCGGCCGTCGTCGCGGTCCCGCGACCGGAGCAGCCGACCGAGTCTGCGAAGCTGAGCCGCATCGAGGTCGACAAGGGGGGACAGCGAGCAGCCGAAGGGCGGTCTCGGCTGACATGCTCGCGAGGGTCGAGGGCAGCTCGCAGCGCCCAGAGCAGGGGCTGCACGGCGGGCTCGGCCTGCAGCGGAACCTCGTCGCCGGCCACCTCGACGGGCACCCCGCCGCTGACCAGGGCGCGCCGGAGCCCCGGGATGGAGCTGACCCCGGAGCGGACGAGGACGGCCATCTGTGACCAGGGCACCTCGTCCTCGAGGTGGGCTCGGCGTAGCAGGTCGGCGATGTGGTCGGTCTCGGCGCCGCTCGAGGTGAACGTGAGGACGTCGACGCTGCCATGGCCGTAGGGGCCTGGAGCTGCACGGAGTTGCCGGAAGGCCTCGAAGGTCTCGCGGTCGATGGATCCTTTGATGCCGATGCCTGCGGCGACTCGCCGCGACGCCGTGAGCAGGCGCGCGCCGAAGCGGCGTGTGGTGTTGAGCGCGACCACGTCGGCGGGGGTGCCGTCGGCCTTGGGGAACTCTGCCGGGAAGTCGAGGATGCCGCGCACGGCCGCTCCGCGGAAGGCGTAGATGCTCTGGTCGGGATCCCCCACCACCGTCAGGTCGCGCCCGCCGCCGGCGATGGCCTTGAGCAGACGCACCTGGCTGGGGTCGGTGTCTTGGTACTCGTCGACGAGGATCGCCTTGAACCGCTCCCTGAGCGAGGACCTCACCTCCGGCGTCTCCGCCAGCAGCACCGCGCGGTGGACCAGCTCGGCGTAGTCGATCGCGCCCTCGAAGTCGAGCACCGTGAGGTACTCGTCCATGAAGGCGCCTGCTGCGACCCACTCCTCGCGATCGGCCTCCTGCCCGACCCGACCCAGGTCAGCCGGCTCGAGACCGAGCTCGCGTGCTCTCGACAGCACGCCATGCACCTCGCGTGCGAAGCCTCTTGTCGACAGTGCAGCGTCGAGCGCCTCGGGCCAGCAGGCCCGTCCGCTGCGACGGGAGTGGGTCAGCAGGTCCCGGAGCCTGACGTCCTGCTCGGGAGCGCTGAGCAGTCGCAACGGAGCCGAGTAGAGATCAGCGGGCTGCCAGCGGCGCAGCAGTGCGTAGCAGAACGAGTGGAAGGTCGAGCTCATCGGCGTCGAGCTCGTCCGCCCGAGCCTGGCAGTGATCCGGTTGCGCAGCTCCTCGGCGGCCTTGCGGCTGAAGGTGAGAACGAGGACCTGGTCGGGGTCGATGCCCCGCCGCTCCACCCTGTCGACGACGGCCTCGACCAGCGTCGTGGTCTTGCCGGTGCCGGGGCCGGCCAGCACGAGCAGCGGACCGGACCGCGTGCTGCGCCGCGACCCGCTGCGCGTCGTCGAGCTCCGGCCCCACGGCCGGCGGGCGCGGCGTGCGGTCGAGGCGGTAGATCGGCGACATACCGGCTATCCCACCAGAGCGTGCCGACACTGACGGCGCGACACGAGGGGGGCGAGGAAACCTGTGGACGGTCCCGAACGGACTCAGCCGGCCGAGGCTGCTACCTCCGATGTCAGGGGACCCAGAGTGCCCTCGTCAGGTCGACTCTCAGCGTCGCCGCGTCCGTCACCGACCCCCGTAGCGGTGTCGACTCGGCGCGGTACCGCGACACCGCCTCGCGGTGGTGAGAGTCCGGCAGACTGCCATCCGCGCGGACGACCCGCCACCAGGGCACCCCACCCCCGTCGAGAGCCAGCACCCGTCCGACCTGTCGCGGTCCGCCCCGATCGATGATCTCGGCGATCAGCCCGTACGTCATGACCCGCCCTGCGGGGATCTGCTCGACAAGGGAGAGCACGGCTTCGACGTACTGCTCTCGCTCGTCGGCTGCGTTGGTCATCTTGCCAAGTGTGTCGCAGCAGCCAACGCTCGGCGACCCTCCGTCGACCGGGAGCCGGACCTCAGTACGCGGGCTGGGACGGGTCGATCTGGCTGACCCATGCCGATACCCCGCCGCCGACGTGGACCGAGTCCGCGAAGCCTGCGCCCTTGAGGACGGCCAGCGACTCGGCCGAGCGCACACCGGTCTTGCAGTACAGGACCACAGGCTTGTCCTGGGGCAGCTGCTCCAGCGCTGCTCCGGTGAGGAACTCGCCCTTCGGGATCAGCACCGAGCCCGGGATCTGGTTGATCTCGTACTCGTTGGGCTCACGCACGTCGACCAGCAGGAAGTCCCGCTCGGCGTTGTCGCGCTCCTTGAGCCAGTGCTCGAGCACAGAGACGCTGATCGTCGAGCCGGCGGCGGCCTCGGCCGCCTCGTCGCTGATCGCTCCGCAGAAGGTCTCGTAGTCGATCAGCTCGGTGACCGTCGGGTTCTCCCCACAGATCGCGCAGTTGGGGTCCTTGCGCACCGACAGCTTGCGGTACTCCATCTCGAGCGCGTCGTAGATCATCAGCTTGCCGAGCAGCGGTTCGCCGATGCCGGTCAGCAGCTTGATCGCCTCGTTGACCTGGATCGAGCCGATCGAAGCGCACAGGACGCCGAGCACGCCACCCTCGGCGCAGCTGGGAACCATGCCCGGCGGCGGCGGCTCGGGGTACAGGCAGCGGTAGCAGGGCCCGTGCTCGGCCCAGAAGACCGACGCCTGGCCGTCGAAGCGGTAGATCGAGCCCCACACGTACGGCTTGCCGAGCAGCACCGCCGCATCGTTCACGAGGTACCGGGTCGCGAAGTTGTCGGTACCGTCGACGATCAGGTCGTAGCCGGCGAAGATCTCCATCACGTTGTCGTTGTCGAGCCGCTCGTTGTGGACGACGACGTTGACGAGCGGGTTGGTCTCGGCCAGGGACTCCTTGGCGGATATCGCCTTGGGTTTCCCGATGTCGCTTTGGCCGTGGATGATCTGGCGTTGCAGGTTGGACTCGTCCACCTCGTCGAACTCGACGATCCCCAGCGTTCCGACACCGGCCGCGGCGAGGTACAACAGCGCCGGACTGCCGAGACCTCCGGCGCCGATGACGAGGACCTTGGCATTCTTGAGCCTCTTCTGCCCGGTCATCCCTACGTCGGGGATGATCAGGTGGCGGCTGTAGCGGCGTACCTCCTCCAGTGTGAGCTCATCGGCGGGCTCGACCAACGGCGGCAAAGACACGGAGCACTCCTCGACTTCGGCATGCGGCTGCTGGGGACGCAGCCGTTGGGTACAACCATCGACACCGCCTCCATGTTCCCGAACAACGAGTTCCCGGACGAACAGTCCCTGACCAACACGAGCCGGCGTCACCGCTACGACTGTCCGTCGTCCGCCCGACGACAGGGTCTCTCGCTGCCGCGTGCCGGGCTGATCCGCCCGGTGCTGGTCGAGGCAGTATGTCAGGCTGCTCCCATGGCGAGCGGCGGCACCAAGGTGACGGTCGACGTGGGCGGGCAGACCCTGTCCCTGAGCAACCTCGACAAGGTGCTGTACCCGGAGGCGGGCTTCACCAAGGGCGAGGTCATCGACTACTACGTCGCCGTCGCCGACGCGCTCCTGCCGCACCTGGCCGACCGCCCGCTCACCCGCAAACGCTGGCCGAACGGCACCTCGGCACCCTCCTTCTTCGAGAAGAACACCCCTCGCGGTACCCCTGACTTCGTCCGCACCGCCTTCCTGCCCGAGCACGGGGACGACGGGGTCGAGTACGTCGTCGCCGACTCCCTTGCCACGCTCGTCTGGCTGGCGAACCTCGCGGCGCTCGAGCTGCACGTGCCGCAGTGGAAGGTCGGTCCGCGACGACGAGCCGAGGAACCCCGACCTGATCGTGTTCGACCTCGACCCCGGCCCGCCCGCCGACATCATCGACTGCTCCAACGTCGCGCTCGCGCTCCGCGAGCTGCTGCAGGCCGACGGGCTGACAGCTTTCCCCAAGACGTCCGGCAACAAGGGCGCCCAGCTCTATGTCCCGATCGAGCCGGCGCCGTCCACGCGAACCTCGTCCTATGCGAAGGCGCTTGCCGAGCAGCTCGAGAAGGCGCTGCCCGACCTGGTCTTGTCCTCGATGGACAAGCGAGCCCGCAAGAACAAGGTCTTCATCGACTGGAGCCAGAACAACGCCGCGAAGACAACTGTCGCGCCCTACTCGTTGCGGGGAGTGGCCCGGCCGACCGCGTCGACGCCGCTGACATGGGACGAGGTCGCCGACGCGTCGGAGGCGCCCGACCTGACCTTCACGGCGCCCGAGGTGGTCGAGCGGGTGGAGACGCTCGGGGACCTGTTCGCCGACCTGACCGCCTGCGCGGCGCCGCTGCCCTGAGCGTGCGTCGAAGGCCTTGGGGATCTGGCCCGGATAGGATGCGCTCGTGACGACCGGCGCCGCTGAACGCCCCCGCAGCGGCCGGCTGCCGCGAAGCGCCCGGCGGGCCCAGCTGCTCGAGTCCGCCCTCGACGTCTTCGTCGCGAACGGGTACCACGCCGCGGCGATGGACGACATCGCCGAGCGCGCAGGCATCTCCAAGCCGGTCCTGTACCAGCACTTCCCTAGCAAGCTCGACCTGTACCTGGCCCTGCTCGACCAGGCGTGCGACCAGGTGATCGAGGGGGTGCGCCGGGCGCTGGCCGCCACCGATGTCAACAAGGAACGGGTCACCGGTACGACCGAGGCGTTCTATGCCTATGTGGCCGACGCGGGCGGTGCATTCCGACTCGTCTTCGAGTCCGACCTGAGAAGCGAGCCTGCGGTACGTGAGCGCGTCGACAAGGTCACGGCCGCCTGCGCCGACGCGATCGCGGAGGTCATCTCGGACGACACGGGGCTCGGCGCCGAGACCTCCCGGCTGCTGGCCGTCGCCTTGGTGGGCATGAGCCAGGTGAGCGCCCGGTTCTGGCTTGGCGCGGAGGGCGACCTGCCGCGTGAACGGGCTGTCGACCTCATCTCGACGCTCGCCTGGCGGGGGATCCGCGGCTTCCCCGGCAAGGCCGACCGGCGGCTACCACCGCCTGGCTAGGCTGACAGTGCCCGAGACGACAGACCTGGAAGGACTCCACGTGGAGGTCAAGATCGGCGTGACCCACGCCAACCGCGAGCTCACGCTCGAATCCAGCCAGAGCGCTGACGACGTGCTCAAGGCAGTGAACGCTGCTCTCACCGACAACGACGGACTGCTGGTGCTGTCCGACGACAAGGGCCGCACGGTCTACGTGCCGGCCGAGAAGCTCGCTTACGTCGAGGTCGTCGATGTCTCCGGTCGCCGGATGGGCTTTCGCCCCGGCTGAGCCTCGATCACGACCCACAGGCCGCGCGCCCGCCGCGGCGTCAGGCCTGCAGCCCGAGCGTCGCCATGCGCGCCGTATGCGTCTCCGTGAGACGTGCGAACATGCGAGCGATCTCGGCCAGGTCCATGCCCGGCCGGTCGACGCCGCCGACGAGAAGCGTCGACAAGGCATCGCGTTCGGCGGCCACCCGCTGCGCCTGACTCAACGCCTCGCCCATGAGCCTGCGCGCCCACAGCGCAAGCCGGCCGGCGATCTTGGGGTTGGCCTCGATCGCCCTCCGGACGCGGTCGACGGCGAACTCGGACTGCCCGGTGTCGTCGAGGGTCGCCAGGATCAGGTCCCGGGTGCCGGCATCGAGGTGGGCGGCGATCTCGCGGTAGAAGTCGGCCGCAAGGCCGTCGCCGACGTAGGCCTTGATCAGGCTCTCGAACCAGTCCGAGGGGGCCGTATGCGCGTGGAAGGCGTCGACCGGCGCATGGAAAGGCTCCATCGACGCGAACGGGTCGGCGCCGAGGTCGTTCAGCCGGTCACGCAGCCTTTCGAAGTGCCCGAACTCCGTGACGGCCATCGCGGCCAGGGCGACCTTGTCCTCGAGCGTGGGTGCCGTCGTCGCATCCTCGGTGAGCCGCTCGAACGCCGTGAGCTCCGAGTACGCCAGCCCGCCGAGCAGGTCGACGACGGCGACGCGGTACTCGGGGTCGGCGAACGCTGCGTCCGCGAGCCCCTCTGCAGGACGTGGCAGCCCTTCGTCGCCCGGCAGGACAATCACTCATGCGGTGAAGATTAGCGACTCCTGTGAGCGTGGCCGGATAGACTCGAGACCGACGCCGGCGCTGCGACAACCCGCCGAGGCGTCCTGTCCTTAAGAATCGAGACTCGTTCTGTCCACGTTCGAAGACCTCGGGGTACTCCCCGAGATTGTCCAGGCGCTCAGCGACGTCGGTATCAAAGAGGCCTTCCCGATCCAGGAGATGGCGCTCCCTATCGCCCTGCTGGGCACCGACCTGATCGGTCAGGCACGTACCGGGACCGGCAAGACCCTCGCCTTCGCGATCCCGGTGCTGCAGCGCATCATCGCCCCCGGCGACCCCGACTTCGAGGAGCTGGTGGCACCCGGCAAACCGCAGGCCCTGGTGATCGCGCCGACCCGGGAGCTGGCCCTGCAGGTCTCCGGCGACATCTCGGTCGCCGGTGCGCGCCGCGGTACCCGCACGCTGACCGTGTACGGCGGAGTCCCGTACGAGCCGCAGCTCGACGGCCTCGCATCGGGCGTCGACATCGTCGTCGGGACACCGGGTCGCCTGCTCGACCTCGCCAACCGTCGCTCCCTCGATCTGGGGCATGTCAAGGTCCTCGTCCTCGACGAGGCCGACGAGATGCTCGACCTGGGCTTCCTGCCGGATGTCGAGCGGCTCATCGCCAAGACGCCGGAGCTGCGCCAGACCATGTTGTTCTCGGCGACCATGCGAGGCGAGGTCGTCACCCTCGCCCGGACGCACATGCGGCACCCGGTCAACATCCGGGCGGAGTCCAGTACCGACACCGAGATGGTCCCCGCGACCGCTCAGTTCGTGTACCTGGCGCACGACCTCGACAAGCCCGAGATCATCGCCCGCATCCTGCAGGCCGACAACCGGGGCCTGTCGATCATCTTCACGCGCACCAAACGGCAGGCGCAGCGCCTCGCCGAGGACCTGATCGACCGGGGCTTCCCGGCGTCCCCACTGCACGGAGACATGGTGCAGGTCGCCCGCGAGCGGGCCATGAGCCGCTTCCGCGACGGAACGATCGAGATCCTGGTCGCGACCGACGTCGCCGCGCGGGGCATCGATGTCGAGGGCGTCACGCACGTCATCAACTACACGTGCCCGGAGGACGAGAAGAACTACGTGCACCGGATCGGCCGAACCGGCCGGGCCGGCGCCTCGGGGGTCGCCATCACGTTCGTCGACTGGCCCGACCTGACCCGCTGGAAGGTCATCAACAAGGCGCTCGACCTCCCGTACGACGAGCCACTCGAGACATACTCGACCAGCGAGCACCTGTTCCACGAGCAGGGCATCCCGACCGGAGCACGCGGCCGGCTCACGCCGGAGAAGCCTCCAGCGCCGAAGACCCCGCTCGTACGCGCGAGCCGATCGCGGCGACTCCGGACGGTCCGGCGGCGGTCGAGGCAGCGGTGGCGGCGACCCGTCTCGCCGGCGCAACCGGACCCGAGGCGGACAGGCAGGTGACTCGGGCTCCGGGCGCGGCGGCAAGAGCCGTGACGAGGGACCCGCACCGTCGTCGGACGACGAAGCGGCCGTTGCCACGACCTCGGCGGCGTCCGAGCCTGCGCGGCGACGACGCAACCGGAATCGGACCCGGACTCGTAAGGGTGCCCCGGTTACCGAGAACGCCGAGAACTAGCCCGCTACCCGTACCACCACCACCCGACCGATCCGAGTTTCACGTTGCTATCACGACGTGCGAGTCGGATCTTCTGGGTTGAAGAGGCGAGGCTCAGGCGGTGACGACGACCGTCGTGCCCTTGACCGCGAACCGCCAGAGTGCCTTGGCGTCAGGTTCCCACTGACGGATACAGCCCGCGGACAGCGGCGTCCCGAGCTGGCTCCGCGACTGTACGAGCGATCCACTGGCATCCGACACAGGGATGTCGTGGAACCCGATCGCCGAATGCTTGCCCTGCGCGAACCGCACCATGTACCGCATGGTCTCCTTGTGGTTGAACCCGATGGCGTGCAGTGACCTGGAGAAGACCGAGTAGGAGCCCGGGGCGAGCAGGTGCGGATTTCTGCTGCCGGAGACGAGGTAGGTCCGGGTCACCGCGTCGTGGCGGTCGACGAGCCAGACCCGCTGCTCACTGATGTCGTAGACCACCCGTCTGCCGGCTCCCGAGTCAGCTGGTAGCGGGGCCGCCGCCGTGCCGGCCTGATGTGCCCCGCGGGTGGTCCCAGCGGACGGCGCGGACTTGTAGACGATCCAGCCCCGCGAATGGGGTGCCCACGACGTCGTGGGAGCAGCGGCGGGCGGTGTCGGCGACGTGGTGGGGTTCGTGTTCGAGGGTGCCTGCGACGTGGTGGGAGCCGTGTTCGGCGGCGCCGTCAGCGTGGTGGGAGTCGTGTTCGAGGGCGTGGTCGACGCGGAAGCCACCGAGTACGCGCTGGGCGAGGGCGACGGCGCCCGGGCCGAGGTCGCACCGGGCCCGAAGCCGAGGGAACCGGCCAGGGCGAGCACCGTGATGGCAGCTGCCCCGCCGGCGGCCAGCACCCGCTGCGGTGAGTTCCCGGAGCTGGGGCGCGGGGGCTCGGACGGGAACACCTTGCTCATCCTAGGTGCGGCCTACGGCTCCTCCGGGCACCTGGCAACCCGGTGAACAGCGTGTCGTCGGCTTGTGATCGACTCCGCCGCTGACCATAGTGGCGGGGTGCCTCGCTGCCTGGTCACCGGACCCACCTCCGGCATCGGTCAGGCGTTCGCGAAGGCGCTCGCGGCCGAAGGAAGCGACCTCCTGCTGGTCGCCCGCGACGAGACCAGGCTGCGTCGGGTCGCCGAAGACCTCCAGCGGGAGCACGGCGTCGACTGCGAGGTACTCGCGGCCGACCTGGGCGACCTCGAGCAGACGAGAAGCGTGGAGAGCCGGCTACGCGCCGAGCCGTTCGCGATGCTCGTCAACAACGCGGGCTTCGGGATGACCCGGCCTTTCGACGCCAGCGACGTCGAGGCCGAGGAGGCGTCGCTCGACGTCCTCGTGCGGGCAGTCATGCGGCTCACGCACGCGGCCCTAGGGCCCATGCTCGCGGCCGGGAGCGGAGACATCGTCAACGTGTCGAGCGTCGCCGGGTACCTGCCACAGGGCACGTACGGCGCCCACAAGGCCTGGGTCACCAGCTTCAGCGGCTGGGCGAACGTCCACTATCAGGCAAGCGGGGTGCGTGTGATGGCACTGTGCCCGGGATTCGTGCGAACCGAGTTCCACCAGCGGATCAACGCCGACCTGCGCGGCATCCCGGGCTGGATGTGGCTCGACGCGGACACCGTCGTACGAACCGGTCTGCACGATCTGCGCCGGGGCCGGTCCGTGTCGATCCCGACGGCGCGGTACAAGGTACTGACGACAATGGCTCGTGCAATGCCCCGCAAGGCCATGGAGAAGATCGCGAGGAGGGGCCGGTGAGCAGACCGATGACACTCGACCTGGGCAACGACGTACGGCGAGACGACGTGACGACCGACCGGGGAAGCTTCGCCGTCCTCACCTGCCGGCCCCACACCACGTCGTTGCCCCGAGGCAACGTCTTGCTGATCCCTGGGTTCACCGGCTCCAAGGAAGACTTCGCTGCGCTGCTTCCCCTGCTGGCCGGTGCCGGCTGGGCGGCCGCGTCGTACGACCAGCGCGGGCAGTACGAGACGACAGCGGCCGACGATGACGACTTCTCGCTCAGCGGGCTGGCAGCCGACGCGGTCGAGGTCGCCGCGGCGATCTACGGCCAGGACGAACGCATCCACCTCGTCGGCCACTCCTTCGGCGGCCTGGTCGCCGCAACCGCCGCGGTCGAGCACGAGTCCGCCTGGGCCAGCCTGACGTTGATGTGCTCCGGCCCCGGCGGCTTCGACGGCGACCAGGGCCGAGACCTGCTCGAGGCCGCCGACATCGCCCTCCGCGACGGTCTCGAGGCGCTGTACCAGGCAAGTGTCGAGCGGGACCGCAAGCTCGGCCTGGAGCCGCCACCGGCCGCGATCGAGGAGTTCCTGCACCGACGGTTCCTGGGCAACTCCGCGGTCGGGCTCGCCGCGATCGCGCGGCTGCTCGTCGAAACCCCGGACCTCACCGGCTCACTCGCCGGTCTCGAGCTCAGTGTCTCGGTCCTGCGGGGAGAACACGACGACGCCTGGGCTCACGACATCCAAGACGCGCTCGCGCAGGCGGTCGGTACCAGTGTCGTGGTCATCGCCGACGCCGCGCACTCGCCGGCGGTCGAGCAACCCGAGCCGACCCGCGACGCGCTCGCCCGGATCTGGCTCGGCTGACCGGCGACCGCGTCCGGCGTCAGGGCCCGGCTGCCTGGAGGACGTCCAGGCCGGACCGGGCGGCGTTCGACGATGCCGCAGCAAGCAGGCGCTCGTACTCGGCCGGTGACGTGAGATTGCAGCCGAGGTCATGGTCGACCTTGCCGAGACCGTGGAAGTCACTTGATCCGGTGACCACGAGGTCGAGTTCGGCTGCCATCGCGCGAAGACTTCGCCGATCGGACTCCGTGTGATCTTGATGGTCGACTTCCAGCCCCACGAGACCGGCCTCTTTGAACTGGGCCAACGACTCCACGTCGATCGCTCGACGGCTCCCCCGCCCCCACGGATGTGCTATCACGGCGGCTCCGCCGGCTGCGGTCACCAGCTCGATCATGGCCGCCGTCGGTGTCGCGTACCGGGCGACGTGTCCCGGCCGGCCGGCATTGAGCCACGTCGAGAATGCTTCCCCACGATCACTGACGAAGCCCTTGGCGACCATGACGTCAGCGATGTGCGGCCGTCCGACCGCAGGCGAGGCGCCCACGCGGGTACGTACATCCTGCTCGGTGATGGTGACCCCTGCGCGCTCGAGCTGCTCCAGCATCGCCGTGAGCCGCCCATCGCGACCGGCCAGGATCCGCGCGAGCTCGTCCGCGAGACCTGGGGACGCGGGGTCGAGCAGGTACCCGAGCAGGTGCACGCCGGCACCGCCGTGATTGGTCGAGATCTCCATCCCGGGCACCACGGTGATCTCATAGCGGGCGGCGGCGCTAGCGGCCTCGGCCCACCCCGCCATGGAGTCGTGGTCCGTCAGGGCCAGCACGTCCAAGCCACCGTCGGCGGCGAGCCGCACGACGTCGCTGGGACTGTAGGTGCCGTCTGACGCCGTCGAGTGAGTGTGCAGGTCGATACGCACGCCGCTCAGCCTAAGGACTCGGGGGTGCCTCCACGAGCAAACGCGGAGACAGCTCGCCGAGCGGCAGCATCGCAAGCTCGGCACCCAGGCCGCGCGCGTCGACGAGCGTCACCGGTGCCACCACGACGGCGCTTGCCTCGGCCGGATAGAACACGGCCCACAGCCAGCGCCCGGCCGCCTCACCGACGTACACCGCCCGGTCGCTCACGGCGTCGACCTTCCACATCGGCACCGACCGTCCATCCACCGTGAACCTGGCGTGAGGCGCCCCCACGCCCACGTCCGGCGTCGGGTAGTGGGTGGCCAGGCCACCGAACAGTCCACCCAGCCCGGCCCCGGCCTCCTCACAGATGAAGAGCGCCTCGACCGGATCTCCGAACGGGTCGGTGCCGCCCCAGCACGCAACCGTCCCCAGTCCGCTGCCCGCAGGCACCACGCCGTGGGCGAGACCCAGGAAGCTCCAGCCATCAGGAGGCGGCCACGGTACCCACAGCGGCACCCTCAGCGAGGCGATCACCGCGTTGATCATCGCCGCAAAGGGATCGACGACCACAAGCCCCTCGATCATGCCTCAACCGTGACGGCAGCGGCCTCGCGCGTCAACGCTCGCGTCGGCTGTCTCGTCGGGTGGACGTCACCTCATCCCAGGCGTACCTCCTCACCCCGCACTTCCGATCACACACTCACGACCAGGATGGTGCACGCCGGATGAGGGTTGCGCGTCGCGCGCTGGTGTCAGAACGGGACCTGTTGGGCCAGCAGGCCAGTCGCCGGGGACCGACCGGACACCACCCGGCAGAACTCGAATGCGTCGAGCTCCACACGTTCCCCGCGGCCGCGGCTCCAGCGACCGCCCGCTGAGCCGGTGAGTACCAGCTCGTACGGCGCGCCGTGTCGATCGGCCCACTCCGTGACGATGTCGTTCACGATGACGCCCTCGTGGGCAGGCTCGGCCGGCATCGGTGCGCCGACGGCACGGGTGATGTCGACGCGATGCATGAACGGGTCGCGGGTGAGGATCACGTCGAGGAGGTAGCCGAGCGTCCACGCCTCCTGGTGGTCGCCCACGTCCTGTTGACCGGGCATGGTCAGGGCGCGGACGAAGCGCGGGGGTCTCGCCGACGCGCCTTGGCGGCCCTCGGGCCGACCTGGCGCATCGCGAGCACGACCTCGGCACTGGTCAGGCGGGCCAGCTTGTCGACCTGGTGAGCGGTGAGCGCGTCAAGCGGCGTACCGCCGCCGCGTTTGGCCCTTCGCTGAGACGCAAACTGCTGGCGGATCAGCTCGGGCATCGTGGCGACCATCTGCGCCATGCCGAGCATGTGGCCGGCCATGTCGCGCACGCTCCACCCGGGGCAGTCGGTCGCTACGGACCACATCTCGGGTGTGAGGGTCTCGAGGAGTGAGACGACCCGGTCGTACTCCGTCGCAGCCAGCCGCATGGCCATGCTGTGGTCAAGGGAGCTGACGCGTGGCGAGGCCTGTCTCTTCTGTCTCATCTGTTGTGTCTCCATGGTGGTTCCTTTCGGTGCCTAGAGGCCGAGGTTGTCGGCGTACATGTCGATGGCCCGGTCGAGCAGGCGTGCGTACCGGTCGCCGCCGGGGTCGTTGGCCAGCTGTTGGTCGACGAGGCCGCCCACGATCGCGGTGAAGAGGTCGATGTCTTGGTCCCGGTTGATGCCGTACGCCGCGACCCGCACGCGAAGCAGCCGCATCACCTCGACGGCCGGGGCGTAAGACCCTTCGGACGGGATGAACCCAGGGATGGTGCGCTGGTTCATCAGCTGGTGCCGGGCGAGGTCGGCTACGGCGAAGTCGAAGAACAGCCGGGCGTATCGCCGCAGGGCCGTGCGGGCTGTCCGCGGGCGCGGGCTGTCCGCGGCGAGTGACGACTCGAGGAACTCCGCCCACGCCTGGCCGAACATAGCGTCGTAGATCGCGTTCTTGGACTCGAAATGGGAGTACAGCGACGGCGCCCGCATGCCGACCCGGTCTGCGACCTCCCGCAGTGTGACCTGGGCGAGGCCTTGCTCGCGTGCGACGGCCCAGGCCGCGGTGAGGATCTCCTGCCGAGTGGCCTCACGACGTTCGGCTTGCCTATCTTTCTTAGGCATATCTAACATAATTAGGTAGTATGCAGCTATCAAGGCCTGCTGTCTAGCCCGGTTTCGCTCGGCAGGCGGGGAGAGCCTCCCTCTGCTCGGCCCTTGTCGACCTCTGGGCGGACTTTCATGACCTCTCACCGGACCCTCTTGACCTCTCGAGCAGAATCGGCTCGTGCGGGTTCCATGCGTCGGCGCGGTGGTGACCGACGACGCTGGACGCATCGTGGTGGTACGACGCGGGCAGGCGCCGTCCGAGGGGCTGTGGTCACTCCCGGGCGGCAGGGTCGAGCCGGGCGAGACGCTGGTCGAGGCGGTCAGACGCGAGGTCCGCGAGGAAACCGGTCTCGAGGTGGACGTGCACCAGGTGGTCGGCCGCGTCGACATTGCGCATGACGCCGTCGTGTACGACGTCAGCGACTTCGCCGCCACGGTGAGAGGCACCCCGTCACCCCTGGTGTGCGGAGACGATGCCGTCGACGCGAGGTGGGTCACCCGCCATGAGCTCGCCCAGCTCCACACCTCGCCCGGCCTGCTCGACACGCTCGAGCAGTGGCGCGTCTGGTAGCCCGACCGCGAGAGCCACTCTGTGCGGTCGAGAGGTCAGGAAAGTCCGGTCGCGAGGGCCAGGATCACTCTCGCGCACGGTCTAAGAGATGGCGTTCCACCGATCGAGGGTCGGAAGGCCCCGGTCGTACGCGAGCACGCATACCTTCGCCGTGTCGAGAGGAAGGTGGGCTCCCACCGTCACCGGCTGCGCGATCCACCGCGCGGCCAGCGTGCGCAGGACGTGGCCGTGCGCGAACAGCAGCACCCGGCCACCGGCGGCCCGGCACCTGCGGATCACGGCATCCACCCGGGCTTGGATCTGCGCCGGAGTCTCGCCGTTAGGGGCGCCGTCGGTCCAGATGTCCCAGCCCGGCCGTTCCTCGTGGATGTCGGCCCGGGTGCGGCCTTCGTAGTCGCCGTAGTTCCACTCCACCAGGTCCGGCTCGATCTGGACGTCCTCGAAACCCGCCAGCTCAGCCGTCCGGAGGGCACGCTGGCGGGGGCTGCTGAGCACCAGGTCGAAACGCGTACCCGCCAGCAGGCCCCTGAGCGCCCTCGCAGCGGCCTCCCCGGCGGCCGTTAGCGGGATGTCGGTGACCCCCGTGTGCTGCCCGGAACGGCTCCACTCTGTCTCCCCGTGCCGGATGAGCCACACCTCGGGGTCAGCGGTCGGGCTGTCGGCTCCATCGGTCACGCTGCCACGGTAACGGCGAGGCTCGCCGGCGGCACCTCGGCGCGTCGGGCACTGTCAGCGGCGCAGCGACGTCAGCCGTTGCGCAGCGCCAGCCGACCGAGGAGGTTTCGTGCCTCCTCGGCGACCCGGGCCTGGCAGACGACCTCGTACGACGTCGCGACGACACCGGATCTCGAGGTGAAGTCGCGCTTCCCGCCGGTGGCGGCGTACGCCATCGACCCCGAGAACGCGCCGAAGGCTGCTCCGATCAGTGCGGTGATGACAGGCACGATGATCGAGACGTTGTTGCCGCCGAACAGCAGCACGATGCCGCCCATGAACAGGCCCCACAGCCCGAACGTGAGTGCGGCCGCCTGGATGACCTTGCCTCTCGTGAGGCGGCCGGTCACCTGCTCCACCAACCGGAGGTCGCTGCCCACGATGGTCACGTTCTCGACCGGGAACTCGTTGTCGGACAGGTAGTCGACAGCCTCCTGTGCCCTCGCGTACGTCGGAAATGTGCCGACAGGCATCCCATCGGGGAGCGCCGGCAACGGCAGCGGTGTGGTCATACACCCATGCTGTCACGCGGGTCAAGGGGTTCCGCCACAACGCCACGAGCCACCCCTAGTCCAAGGCGGGCTCGACGAACTGACGGGCGCTCGTCGCGGCTCGGGCGCGTACCACCAGTGCCAGGCCGGCACAGATGAAGGCGATACCGGCGTACACGGCGACCGGCGGCGCCTGGCCGAGGAACACGGCTGCCAGCAGCGCCGCCCCGGGCACTTCGAGCAGCAGCAGCATCGACACCAGCGTCGGACTCATCACCGCCAACAGATGGTTGAACACCGAGTGGCCGAGCAGCTGGGCCGACAAGGTGACAGAGACGACGAGTGCCCAGTTGCGGGCGTCGAAGCCGGTCAGCTGCACTCCGGCGACAGCACAGGCGACGGCGAGTGAAAGCGCGCACGCGGTATAGCAGACGAACGTGTAAGCCGTGGTCGTGGTGTGCTCACGTACCGAGCTCCCGACGGTGATGTAGACGGCTCCGAACATCCCCCCGGTAACCGCCAGCAGGTCTCCGACGACGGCCTCGGCGGACACTGTCCCGTCCACCCCCGACACGACGAGTACCCCGCCCAGCGCAAGCACCAGCCCGACCCAGACGCCTCTGGCGATCGTGCGCCCGGAGGCTCTCGCGAGCACCACCACCCACGCCACCTGCAGGCTGACCAGAGCCGTAGCCGACGCCACCGACGTCATCTTGAGCGACGACGTCCACGTCGCGAAATGCCCGGCGAGCATCACGCCGGCGAAGCCGCAGCGTACCCACTCCCTCCTTCCCAGCCGCCTCAGCTCGCCGCGGTGGCGGCCGGCGGCCACACCGCCCACGGCCAGTGCACCCAGGCCGGTACGCCAGAAGGACATGGCCAGGGCCGGGACCGCGGTGGCGGCCGCCATGAGCGGACCCGACGACGACACCCCCGCGATCGCGATGACGACCAGCAGCACGCTGGTGAGCGGGACCTGCTGCCGTCTGGGCACGCCGTCATCCTCCCCAACCCGAAGATCCGAGTCTGAGGTGGTCATAGCAGCATGAAAGCCGGATCTGCCGGGTTGTGGTGGTGCGGGGCTCTCGGGTTCACGATTCAGGTGGCGGGACCGCGATCGTGCCTGATGCGATCGGTACCACGTGTCCGGCCACGTGTGCCCGGGTCGCAATCCCGTGAGACGCCTCGACCCTGGCCTCGAGCAGCGAGGGGCGGCCCATCTCGATCCCCTGCTCGATCCGGTAGGACGTCTCGCCTTCGGCTGCGGCAAGGCCGGCGGCTACGAGCGCGAGGCCGAGTCCGACCGCCGCCGAACCGGTGGCGGGATCCTCCGCAATGCCGAAACCGGGGACGAAGACCCGCGAGAAGATGTGCAGACCGCCGCTGTCCCCAGGGCCAGCCGGTGCCAGCGCGTACACGTCGATGCCGTCGATAGGGTCCCTGAGCCCGCTCTGGTCGAGCGCGACGTCCGCCAGCCGGGTGCTGCTCGGCACGGCCCGTGGCAACGCCGAGGTGCCAACCCGGAGAAAGAGCCAGGTGAGCCCGCAACCGGCCACGTACGCCGGCCCGGCCACGTCGTCGACGCTCAGCCCAACAAGGGGGGTCACGGCCTCCACCTCCGCGGGGCTGAGCGTCCGAGCAGGATCTCTCGCCGAGGCGACGAGCCCGATGACGTCGGTGGGCGCGGAGCCGAGCCGCACCTCGATCAGCCCGGCGCCGCACGCCTGCGTCACACTCGCGCCGGTGAGGTCGCCTCGGGCTTGGAGCGCCCAGGCCGAGCCGATGGTGGGATGACCGGCGAAGGGGATCTCGCCGCCCGGCGTGAAGATGCGCAGCCGGTAGTCGGCGCCGGAGGCCCGGTCCGCGTCGGTCAGCGGCACCGGGAACGTCGTCTCCGACAAGTTGAACTCGGTGGCGAGGGCGAGCATCTGCCCCCCGGTGAGATCCTCGGCGCCGTACACCACAGCCAGCGGGTTCCCGGCGAAGGCCCGATCGGTGAAAACGTCGACCACGTCGTAGCTGAGTCGCCTCTCGTCACGGTGTGCAGGTCGTGCGAACGCGGTATCCGAGCGCACAGTTTGCAGGTCCTCGGCAGGCATGGTGTGCAGCGTAGACGGGGTGCCGCGACGGTACCCTCAGGGGCGTGAGTATCGCTGCCTCCCGTGTCTTCATCGCACGGCTTGCAGGCCTGCTCGTCTTCGACCCGAACGGCGACCAGGTCGGCAAGGTGCGCGATGTCGTCGTTGCGCTGCGTGGCGAGAGCCGTCCGCCGAGGGTGCTCGGACTGGTTGTCGAGGTACTCGGCCGACGCCGCATCTTCTTGCCGATGACCAGGGTCACGAGCGTCGACTCCGGCCAGGTCATCACCACCGGCCTGGTCAACATGCGGCGGTTCCAGCAGCGCAGCACGGAGACCCTCGTGATCGCCGAGTTGTTCGACCGTACGGTCACCATCAACGAGACCGGCCAGAAAGGCATCGTCTTCGACATCGCCATGGAGCAGTCGCGTACCCGGGACTGGACCTTGACCCGGGTTGCCGTTCAGCACGGCGCCAAGCGCTTCGGCCGCCGCGGCCAGACCCAGGTGTTCGAGTGGTTCGAGGTGACCGGACTGATCGAGAGCGAGGTCGGCCAGGGGGCGGCCCACCTACTCGCCGCCCTCGACTCGATGCGTCCGGCGGACCTGGCGAACGTGATGCACGAACTGTCGCCCAAACGCCGTGCGGAGGTCGCAGCAGCCCTCGACGACGAGCGGTTGGCCGACGTCTTGGAGGAGCTGCCCGAAGACGACCAGGTCGAGATCCTCGGCCAGCTCGCGTCCGAACGAGCGGCCGACATCCTCGAGGAGATGTCGCCCGACGACGCCGCCGACCTGATCGCCGAGCTCCCAGAAGAAACCGCCGAACAGCTGCTCTTGCTGATGGAGCCCGACGAGGCCGACGACGTACGCCGGCTGCTCAGCTACGAGGAGCACACCGCCGGCGGTCTGATGACGACCGACCCTGTCATCTTGCCGCCCGATGCCACCGTCGCGGAGGCGCTGGCACGCATCAGGACGGCAGAGCTCAGCCCTTCGCTCGCCTCAACGGTCTACGTGTGCCGGCCCCCGCTCGAGACACCGACGGGCCGGTTCTTGGGGATCGGCCATTTCCAGCGGCTCCTCCGCGAGCCGCCCTCCAGTCTGGTCTCCGGAGTCATCGACAACGACATCGAGCCGCTGCGCGTCGACGCGCCCCTCGAGGAGGTAGCCCGGCTGCTCGCCGCGTACAACCTTGTGGCCAGCCCCGTCACCGACGACGGCGGCCACCTGCTGGGTGTCGTGACCGTCGACGACGTTCTCGACCACCTGCTGCCGGAGAACTGGCGTGACCGCAACGCCGATGCGCCGACAGGGGCCGACGATGGCGCGTGAGGAGGTGCGGGAGGAGAGACGGGAGGCGCGGAGGTTCTCCTCTCGGACGGTAAGGCTGGACGTCCCACGCGAAACCCGGCGCTCCCTCGTGCCGCGCCCGGCCTACGACCCCGAGCGGCTGGGCCGGCTGTCCGAGCGGGTCGCGCGCTTCTTCGGGACGGGGACCTTCCTGGTCTGGATGACCGTCGTCGTCGTGTTCTGGATCACCTGGAACGTCTGGGGGCCCACCAGCGCCAGGTGGGACGACTATCCCTTCATCTTCTTGACCCTCGTACTGAGCCTGCAGGCGTCCTACTCCGCTCCACTCATCCTGCTCGCGGCCAACCGGCAGGAGGCACGCGACCGGGTCAACCTCGAGCAGGATCGCGAGGCCACCACGCGTGCCCACGCCGACATGGAGTACCTGGCCCGCGAGGTCGCCTCACTGCGAATGGCTGTCGGAGAGGTGGCGACACGTGACTACGTCCGATCGGAGATACGTTCGCTGCTCGCCGAGCTCGAGGAGCGAGAGGTTTCCCCGGACTTCGAACGCGACGATGACGCCACGACGTAACCTGGGGTCATGACCGCTCCGCTCCTCGATGACGTGAAGGCCGCCCTCGCCACCGTCGACGATCCGGAGATCCGGCGGCCGATCACGGAGCTCGGAATGGTCCGCGACGTCGAGATCGGCGAGGCCGGCGTCGTCGCCGTGACCGTCTTGCTCACCGTGTCCGGCTGTCCGATGAAGGAAACCCTGACCCGCGACGTGACGAAAGCCGTCAGCCGAGTCGCCGGCGTAGCTGCCGTCCGCGTCACCCTGGACGTGATGTCCGCCGAGCAGCGCTCACAGCTGCAGACGACCCTGCGGGGCGGCCAGCCGGCCAAGGAGATCCCGTTCGCCAGGCCCGACTCGCTCACGAAGGTGCTCGCGATCGCCTCAGGCAAGGGCGGTGTCGGCAAGTCGTCGGTCACCGTCAACCTTGCGATGGCGATGGCCCGCAGCGGCCGCAAGGTCGGCATCCTCGACGCCGACGTCTACGGTCACTCCATCCCGGCCATGCTCGGGGTCGCTGACGAGCGCCCGACGCAGGTCGAGGACATGATCATGCCCGTGCCGGTGCAGGGCCTCAGCGTGATCAGCATCGGCATGCTCAAACCGCGCCGGGACCAGGTCGTGGCCTGGCGGGGACCGATGCTCGACCGGGCGCTCGTCCAGATGCTCAGCGATGTGTACTGGAGCGACCTCGACGTGCTGCTCCTGGACCTCCCGCCCGGTACCGGCGACGTGGCCATCTCCGTCGGGCAGCACCTGCCCAACTCGGAGGTCGTCGTCGTGACCACGCCCCAGTCGGCCGCTTCCGAAGTGGCGGAGCGGGCCGGGACGATGGCGTCGATGATGAACCAGCACGTGTCCGGCGTCATCGAGAACATGAGCTATCTCGTCTGCCCGCACTGCGGCCCTGACCACACGATCGAGGTGTTCGGAAGTGGAGGAGGAGACGCCGTCGCAGCCACCCTGTCCGCGCGGTTCGGCTACGACGTGCCGGTGCTCGGTCGCATCCCCCTCGACCTTCAGCTCAGGCAGGGCGGCGACCTCGGTCGCCCGATCGTCGCCCAGGCACCTGAGTCCGTAGCCGCCCAGGCGCTCGTCGAGGTGGCCGACCGCCTGCTCGCCAAGGGTCGCGGGCTCGCCGGCCTCCAGCTCGGCCTCTCCCCGGCGGGGCGATGACCACGATGGCGGTATCCAGATGTTCGACGTAGGAATCCCCGAGCTCATGGTGCTGGCGCTGGTGGCGCTGTTCGTCTTCGGCCCCGACCGGCTGCCCGACGTCGCCCGGCAGGCCGGGCGGCTGGTGAGGCAGCTCCGCGAGACGGTGACGCAGGCGAAGTCGCACCTCGCAGACGAGCTCGGCCCTGAGTTCAACGACATCAACCTGCGCGACCTGAGCCCGCGCGCGCTTGTCCAAAAGCACATTCTCGACGACCTCCAGGACGACACCCCCCAACGAGACGGCCACCGCCCACTCGAGAGGGGCGAGTCTCCGCCGTACGACCTCGAGGCGACCTGAGCCTCGGCAGCTCTCCCAGGCCTGTCGGGTCTGCGACACCACGGCCGCTGCGGTCAACCGACCTTGTGGCCGAGCACGACCTCGACGCGTCGGAGCCGCCCGTTGTGCAGCACCGTGAGCGTGACCTTGTCACCGGGCTCGTAGGTCCTGATCCCCACGATCAGCTCGACGCCGTCCTGCACGTCGGTTTCGTCGATCTTCTTGACCAGGTCTCCAGCCTGGATTCCTGCTTCCTCGGCCGGGCTCCTCGGGTCGACCTCCGTGACCTTTGCACCACCGAAGCCCGTCGCCAGGCTGACCTTCGCACCGATCACCGGATACTCGGCGTGACCGCTTGCGATGATCTGGTCGACCGTCCTCGACACCTGGTCGATGGGAATCGAGAATCCGACCCCGATGCTTCCGGACTGCTGGGTCGCCGTTCCGCCCAGCGTGGCGATGGCGGAGTTGACGCCGATGACGAACCCGTTGAGGTCTACGAGGGCTCCACCGGAGTTGCCGGGGTTGATGGCGGCGTCGGTCTGCAGAGCGTTGAGGAAGGACGTCTCGCCCTCACCCCCTGCGGTCACCGGACGGTGGGTGGCGCTGATGATGCCCGACGTCACTGTGGAGGTCAGGCCGAGCGGCGACCCGATGGCCACGACGGACTCGCCTACCTGCACGTGTGCCGACGATCCAAGCGTCACGGGTACCAGTGCGAGAAGCTTCTCCACCTTGATGACGGCGATGTCGTACGACGGGCTCCGGCCGACGATCTTCGCCGACTGCTTGCTGCCGTCTGGCAGCAACACCCGGATCTCGCCGCCCGGACCCGCGCCCTCGACAACGTGGTTGTTCGTGACGATGTGGCCGTTGTTGTCGTACACGAAGCCCGACCCCGTGACCTCGCTCGACGTACCCCGTACGTCGATCGACACCACACTCGGGAGCACCTTGGCGGCCACACCGACGACCGGGTTGGCACCGGCGCCGCCGGCGACGGGGGCACCGGACGTGGTCACCGCATGCACCGGTCCGGCCGACTGCCCAGACCCGTCGCCCCGACCAAGGACCCCCTGATCGCTCCGCCGCCGAGACCCAGCAGAAGCGAGACCACGGCGACAGGCAACAAGACGGACCGTCCCCTCGGGCGAGGTGGCGGAGGCGGCCCACCCAGACCGGGCGCGGCCAGGAGGGGCCGTAAGGGGGCCGAGGGCCGCCAGGTGGCGGTCCGGAAGGTCCGTTGAACCGCCCAGGCTGCGAAGGTCCACCGGGTCCCGGCAGGCCCGGCCCCGAGCCGTAGGCGTAGGGGCCGCCGCCTGGCCCCTGAGCCGGCGGGTAGGCGCCTCGGAGTGGGTAGGGTGGCCGGCCGGCCGAGGTCGGCGGCGCAGTCGGCTGCTGGACCGTCGGGTCGTCC
Source organism: uncultured Actinomycetota bacterium (assembly GCA_963824115.1). Taxonomy (GTDB): domain Bacteria; phylum Actinomycetota; class Actinomycetes; order Propionibacteriales; family Nocardioidaceae; genus DASQEH01. Next base: position 98,210 of record CAWGOA010000006.1, on the reverse strand, counting down.
CTGCGGGGTGAGGGGTTCCAGAACGGCTGTTGACGCGGGTCGGAGCCGTTGCCCGATCCAGCAGGCGGGTACCCGAAGGAGGCCCCCGCGGGCGCGCTCGTGACCGGAAGGCTCGCCCTGCGGCGGGCTTTGCCCAGGTGGGGTGTCTACCACTGTGGCTCCTCGGTCATGTACCTGAAGCATGCCCCACAAGGCGCCGCGGCGGCACCGATAGGTTTGAAGTGCTCAGCCGGCGGGGCGCAGAGACGAGGTCAGCCGCTCGAGACCTGTCTCCAGGCGCTCACCGGGGCCGGGCGACGGTTGCTGCGCATGGGGGAGCGAGCTGATCAGCTCGCTCGCGGTGTCGCGCGGCGCGTCGGTCACCATCGTGTACACCGTCCCTCCGGACTCCCACACCGCAACGCTCGGCAGACCGAAGCTGGTGAGCACCTCGCTGCCGTCCACGGTGCGCCGGGTGAAGCCGGGTAGCCCGCCGGGGCTGAGCGTTCCTCGCTGCTCGAACAAGGAGATCGTCGACAGACCCGTCGGTGTACGACGCGCCCATCACGTCGGCGGCGGTCTGGAGCCGGTCGAGCCTGGTCAGTGTGAACCCGTCCGGCAACCGAGGTGGACAGGTCCATCCGTCGTCACTGAGCAGCGGCGCCGATGTCATCGCCAGCTGGGTTGTCGACGGCGCCTCCAGCTCGGGCGGCAGATGGGGCAGGAATCCCCGCCGAGACACCTGGAGGGTCGTGAAACCGGTGGCCCGTACCATCCGCCCCCCGTCGTACATCTCGCGGCGCAGGAGCAGACCCGTCGCGTCGTCCACCCAGAAGCGGGCCTCGAGGACACCGCCCCGTCTGGCCTCGATCACCGTCGCCGGCCGGCCGAGCACGGACCCCGCCGAGACCACAGACAGGTCGTACGTGTTGATCAGCAGCCGTAGCGGCTCGTTGCGGAGTCCGCCCGAGGCGCCGGCCTCCCTCTGAGTGATGAATGTCGGAGTCGTGTCGGCTGAGGCGTTGTCGACCTCGAAGCTGGTGCCCTGTCCGGGGTAGTGCTCGACGTCGAGCCTGACGGTCGTCGCGGAGCCGGAGTCGAACGAGTCGATCTCCCGGACACCGGCGTACGCGAACCGGTTTGGCGCGGACATCGCGCGCTTGAGGACGGCCACCGCGTCTGCGGCGGTGGCGGCCGAGTGGGCGTGACCGGTGAGCGCCTTCGCGCGCGTCGCACCGGGCACCACCGACGCGATCGGTTGAGGGTCGGCGGAGAGCACCGCGGCGGCGGGGTCGGACAGCGGCGACAACCCGGTGTCGCTCGCGAAATCGGCCGTGTACTCGTCAACCGGTGGCGTCACCTGCTCGGCGCTGATCTCCGGCGGGGCCCCGACGACGTAGGCGAGTGACAAGACGGCGACAGAGACGGAGCCGGCTCCGGCCAGGATCCTGCGCAAGACCGGGGCCAGCCGCGCCCGTACGGCGGTGCGCTGCGGCAAGGTTCCGCAGACCCGTCGTCTGCCTCCCACTGTCGCCTCGTCGAGCGATGCGAACAGGTCAGGGGACGGTTCGACGTACGACAGTCCGGCCATCCGTCGCTTGAGCGCCATCGTGGCCTCGAGCTCGTGGCGACAGTCGGCGCATCGACCGACATGGCTCAGTGCGCGCTGCCTCGCCGAGCCGTGCAGCTCGCCGTCGACGAGCGCGGAGATCTTGTGATGCAGATGGCTCATCTCGCCCCCCGGCTGGGGGCACCGTCCACTGCTCCACCGACTCGGCTGCGCGTCTGTGTCGGTGCGCGATGCGTGAGAGCCTTGCGCAGCATCGAGCGCCCTCGATGGATGCGTGAGCGAACGGTTCCGATCTTCACGTCCAGGACCGCCGCGATCTCCTCGTACGACAGCCCCTCGACGTCACACAGCACGACGGCAGCACGGAACTCCGGCGACAGCGAGGCGAGGGCCGTCTCGATGTCGGGGTCGAACATGTCGTCGGAGAGGCCACTGTCAGGGGCGGGCAGCAGGCCGGGCAGCTTGTCGCCAACGTCGTCGGGAAGCGCGTCGAACCGGATCCGCTGCCGACGCCGGGCCTGGTCGAGGAAGAGGTTGGTGGTGATGCGGTGCAGCCAGCCCTCGAACGTGCCGGGCCGGTAGGTCGACAGCGACCGGAAAACCCTGATGAAGACCTCCTGGGTGAGGTCTTCGGCGTCGTGGCGGTTGCCGGTGAGGCGGTATGCGAGACGGTAGACCCGCGCCGAGTGCTGCCGGACGATCTCGTCCCAGCTCGGCGCGCTCCACTCGCCGCCTTCGACGACCGCCTCCATGCCTCACAGCGTACGTGACATGCCAAGCCGTGTGAGGTGTCGAAACCGGTCGCCGAGCGGATAGGCTCGACTGCGATCGGTGCACACGGGCCTGCCCCGCAGGCCAGACCTAGGAGACCGCTATCGCCACCGGACTGAAGCCCGCGTCGTGGACGTACGCAGAAGAGTTCGTCGCCGAAGACGAGGTTCTCACCAATGCGAGGAAAAGGGCCACGGAGGTTCCCGCTGCCCCGATCGGGCCGGGTGGTGGAGCGACGCTGCGCTTCGTGGCCTCCTTGCTCCGGGCGAGGAACGTCGTCGAGATCGGCACGGGCTGCGGCATCTCCGGTGTCTGGACGATCCGCGGGATGCGGCCCGACGGCGTGCTCACGTCGGTCGACCTCGAAGCCGAGCACCAGAGGCTCGCCAAACGGGCGTTCGACGAGGCAGGTGTGCCGTCCCAGCGGATCAGGCTCATCCCCGGCGCCGCTCTCGACGTCCTTCCCCGGCTGACCGACGGGCACTACGACATGGTCTTCTGCGACGGCGACAAGCTGGAGTACCCGCAGTACCTCCAGGAAGCCCTCAGGCTGCTTCGGGTCGGCGGTGTGGTCGCGTTCGACAACAGCCTGTGGCACGACCGGGTGGCTGACTCCTCCGTGCGCGACCCGGAGACGGTCGCGGTACGCGAGACCCTGCAGCGAGTCGCAGACGACGACAACCTGTTACCGGTGCTGCTGCCCGTGGGCGACGGCCTGCTGCTGGCCCAGAAGCTCTGAGCGCGTCCCGGCCGGGGGCGACCTGCCGACGCTAGTGTTTTCCGCATGAGTCGTACCTGAGCGGCGCACGGGCCGCGGCCGATCAGGTGTTCATGTGGGGCTGGTTGTTGTTCCTGGTCGCCGGCCTGGTTCAGATCTTTCTCGCCGGCATGGGGGTGTTCAACCTGAAGGGGCAGAAGCTATCAGATGCCAGCAGCCTCGACCCGCACCGCGCGCTCGGCTTCGCACTGGGCGGGCTGAGCCTCGTCCTGCTCATCGTGGCGCTCGTCGCCCGAGTCGACGCCAAGACGGTGGGCGTCACGTTCGTGGTGGTCGTCCTCGCGACCGTCATGCAGTCGGTCCTGGCGAGCGCCGGGCAGAACACCGCGTTCTTCGGCGGGTTGCACGCTCTCGACGGCCTGCTGATCTTGGGGCTCGGCGGGTTCTTGTTCGGGGAAGCCCGCAGACGGCACTCCGGTACCTGACTCCACCTACCCACCAGCCCGACGGTCCGACCCTCACGTGGCTATGGCCACTCCGCACTCGGACCCTTCGGGTGTGAGTGAGGTCTAGCCGCCGACGTACTCGAGCCAGCGCAGCAGCAGCCTGGCACCGAACCCGGTCGCGCCAGCGGTGTACTCGAACGCGTCCTTCGTGGAGTCCCCGACGCTGGCGATGTCGAGGTGCGCCCAGGGAGCCTTGCCCGCGAAGTGCTTCAGGAACAGAGCCGCGGTGATCGCGCCTGGTCCACCTGCCGCGTTGGTGGCGTCCGCGAAGGTGTTCTCGAGCATCGGTTCGTACTCGTCGCTCAGCGGCAGCCGCCAGACCGGCTCTCCGGCGCGTGTCCCGGCCCAGGTCAGGGCGTCGGCGAGCGCGTCGTCGTTGGCGAACAGAGCCCCGAGAGTGGTACCCAGCGCCACCTTCCCCGCGCCCGTGAGGGTCGCGATGTCGACGACAGCCGTGGCGTCGACGTGCCGGTCCGCGTAGGCCAGTGCATCGGCGAGCACCAGCCGGCCCTCGGCATCGGTGTTGCCGACCTCTGTCGTCCGTCCGCCGTAGTGGGTGACGATGTCACCCGGGCGCATGGACGCCGCTCCGAAGGCGTTCTCGGCGGAGGCGACCAGACCCGTCACCTTGACGTCGACCGCCAGCTCGCGCAGTGCGCCCATGACTGCGATCACGACGCCCGCGCCGGTCATGTCGCGCTTCATCGTCATCATGGCGTCGCGTGGCTTGATCGAGATGCCGCCGGAGTCGAAGGTGATCCCCTTGCCGATGAGGACCACGTGGGGAGTGCGGCGGTTCGCGCGTCTCGGCGAGTAGTCGAGTCGCAGGAACCTCGACGCGTACGCCGAGCCGGACCCGACGGCCACGATGCCCCCGAACCCCTCCGCGCTGCAGCCGGTCGTCGTCCCAGACCTCGAGGTCGAGCCCCGCCCGCTGCGCGGCTTCCTCGGCCCAGCGCTGGAGTTGCTCGGGGCCCTTCTCGTTCGACGGCGTAAGAGCGAACGCGCGGGACCGCCACGAGGCCGCCGCCCTGGCCTCGGCGGCCTCGACGACCCGCCCACGCGTACTTCCGGCAAGGTCGGTGAGCACGATGCGGCCCGCGGAATCCTTGCCTTCGTCGGCCGGCGCGGACCCGCTCTCGGTTGCGGACCTCCGGACGAAACCGAACGCGCCGAGGACGAGGCCCTCGACGAACGCCGCAAGCTGGTCGTCGTCGGCCAGCGAGCCGATCGACGTGGCTGCCACATCGTGGCCACGAACGGCCCGCGAGACGGCTGCCCCGGCACGCCTGTAGTCGCGAAGGGTGCCTTCGCCCAGACCGACGAGCAGAACCGATTTGGCGGGGTCACTGGTGAGGACTGCGTGGCAGACGACCTCCCCAGCCGTGCCCTTCGCCTGCATGCGCTCAAGCAGCTCGAACACGTCGATACCCAGGCCGGTGAGCGCCGACTCGCCGTCTCGGTCGACGCTGTAGTCGCCATCGTCGCCGCTGTCCCGGCTGAAGCCGACGGCCAGGACGGCTGCATCGCTGTCTGACAGAGCTTTCGGGGAAGCTTCCAGCAGGGGAGGTACGGGCTGCAGCTGCACGGCGCGCGACACCTCAGAAACAGTAGGACCCCGGCGGTGCCGCTGCACCGTCCGGGGTCCCCCGTAGCCGAGTCGAGGTCAGCTGGTCACTCCGCTCAGCGCCTCTTCCAGCGCCTTCGCCTCATCTGCGTTGAGCTCGACCACGAGCCGTCCACCACCCTCGAGAGGAACGCGCATCACGAGACCGCGTCCTTCCTTCGTGACTTCCAGCGGACCGTCGCCCGTCCGCGGCTTCATCGCCGCCATCTGCGCACCTACCCTTCGTCGTGAGCGCCGAGACCCCACCCCTTCACGGGCCGAGACGTCGGTGGCGCACCAGTTTGCCTGTGTGTCCATTATCGCACCGCCTCGATATGAGTGGTGCAGACTGCTGCATTGTGAATGCACGGTCCGCGCTGTTCGACGTGTACGGCGACCATCTCAGGTCCCGCGGCGGCGTGGCCCCGGTCGCCTCCCTCGTGTCGATGATGGCGCCGCTGGGAATCTCGGCTCCGGCGGTGAGAACAGCTATCTCGCGGATGGTCAAGCAGGGGTGGCTGCAGCCGGTGCGGCTCGACGAAGGCGCCGGGTACTGCCTCTCGGCCAAGGCGCAGCGCCGCCTCACGGAGGCTGCCAGCAGGATCTACCGCACGCGGCCGCCCGACTGGGACGGGCGATGGCACCTCGTCGTCGTCGACAAGATCGCGGAGCGCACAGCCCGTCAGCGGCTCCGGTCGGGCCTGTCGTTTCTGGGGTACGCGTTGCTGCGCGACGACACCTGGATCAGTCCTCGGGCATCGAGTGAGCTCGACGCACTGCTCGACGCAGAGGGCGTCCGCGGCCGCCGGTTCTTCGCCGTCCACGACGGGGCCGACTCCGAGCTGACGGCCACCGCCTGGGACGTGGAAGGTCTGCACCGCTCCTACGCGCGCTGGTTGCAGGAGGCGACGACGCTGGTGGGCGCCGTCGGGGACGAGCCGGCCGATCGCGACGCCTTCGTGGCCCGCAGCCAACTCGTGCACGAATGGCGCAAGTTCTTGTTCCGGGACCCCGGCCTTCCGCGCCGGCTGCTGCCGCCCGACTGGACGGGCGAAGCAGCGGCCGAGTTCTTCGACGAGCAGGCGACCCGGCTGCTTCCGGCGGCCGGCCGGTACGTTGATGGCTGTCTGCGAGCGAACGGGGAGCCGACATGACGCAGCCAGTGGAGTACAGCGTCGACGCCGCGGTCGCGACGATCACCTTCAACCGGCCCGAGTCGATGAACAGTCTCGACGACGCCACCAAGCAAGCACTGCACGCGGCGCTGCGGGCAGCTGCAGCCGACCAGGAGGTCCGCTGTGTCGTGGTCACCGGCAGCGGGCGTGCCTTCTGCGTGGGGCAGGACCTTCGCGAACACGCCGACAGCCTGTCGACGAAGTCACCAGACGCCGTGTGGTCGACAGTGGGCCGGCACTTCGCGCCGATCGCGCTGACTCTGGCCACGATGGACAAGCCCGTCGTGGCGGCCGTCAACGGAGTGGCCGCGGGAGCCGGTTTTTCCATCGCCTTGGCCTGCGACATCCGGCTCGCGGCCGACACCGCGGGCTTCAACACCGCCTTCACGGGGATCGGGCTCTCGTGCGACACGGGTATCTCCTGGACGCTACCGCGCGTGGTCGGCTCCGGACGGGCGCTCGACCTGCTGCTCAGACCACGCACGGTGAAGGCGCTCGGAGGCCCTCGATCTCGGGCTGGTCTCGCAGGTCGTCCCTGCCGCGGCACTGGCTCAGGAGGTGGCGTCGCTCGCTCGCACGCTGGCGGCCGGACCGACGCTCGCGTACGCGGCGGTCAAGCAGTCAGTTGCCTACGCCGCCACGCATTCGCTCGACGAGGCGCTTGAGTTCGAGGCCACGATGATGGCTCGAACGGGCGTCACCAGCGACCATCGACAGGCCGTGCAGGCCTTCCTCGCCAAGCAGGCGCCCATGTTCGGGGGCCGATGATGCGAAGACTCCGCTCGGGTGCGACGGCATTCCTTGCAACGCTGGCCCTCCTGACGACGCTCGCGGCGGCCTCCGGGGCGCCCGGTGCTGCCGCCCCGCGAAGCCGCGCCAGCCGCTGGCAGCGGCGATCGACGTACCGGCCTCGGTGACCCAGCTGGTCACCGTCAGCTCGAGACACTTCACCTCCACCACGGGGACGCTCAGAGCCTGGACACGCGCAGCCGGCGGCCCGTGGGTGCTTGGCGCACCGGCCGGTACCTGTCGTCATCGGGTACGGCGGGTGGGTCGTCGCGGCCGATCGGAGACAGTCCACCGGGACGACGCCAGCCGGCCGCTTCAGGATGCCCGCCGCCTTCGGACGGCTGGCCGACCCCGGCGCGCGGCATCCCCTACCGGCGTGTCGACGGCAACGACTGGTGGCCGTACGAGCCGCGAGACCCCGCTACTTACAACGTCTACCAGACCCACCGGGCGGCCCGGACCGACTGGCGGCCGACGTTCGCCGAACATCTCGACTCGTTCACTACGCAGTACCAGTACGCGATCGAGGTCGGCTTCAACCTGCCGGGCGGTGTGCACTACTCCCCCGCCCGCCGGCAGCTGGTGGCCACCCGTCAGGCAGACACCCGGCGAGGAGGTGGCATCTTCCTGCACGTCCGTGGCGCCGGTCTGACGGCGGGCTGCGTGGCCATGGACCGCGTCGACCTCCGCTGGCTCCTCACCTGGTTGCGGCCGACTGCCCACCCGCGACTCGTCATGGGTCCGCACAGCTACATCGTCGGCCTCTGAGCTCCGTCAGTCGATTTCCTCTTCGGCGCGCTTCGCGTTCCCGTACCACTGTGTCCACACGAACAGGCCGGCGAACACCGCGACCGACAACACGGTCGACAACCCCGCCATGACGTCGATCGGAAGCAGGTAGATCAAGGGGATGCGGATGGCCGCCTCGCCGACGAGACCCAGGCACCACGCCGCCGACATCACACCGATCATGTGGCGGAAGACCGCGTCGGTCCTCCACCATTCCTCCATCTCGCGTGCCTCGGCGTCCGACCTCGCTCCGAACCGCTGCACAGCCGTCAGCATCAGTGGCCGGCCGAGAAGCCAGCTGACGCCGAAGATCAGACCCGATATGGAGGTCGTCACCGAGTCCTTGAGCAGCAGGAAGCGAGCGTCGCCGGTGACGAACGACAGTGCGAGGCCAATCGCGAAGATGACGACCATGAAGGCGGCGAACCTGTCGAACGAATGGTCGGTCCAGAGCACATACAGCAGGCGCAGGGCCGCCACGGCCGTCGCGCCGAGCAGAGCGACGTACGGGTCGGCTCCCAGGAGGCGGAGCCCGTAGTACGTGGCGACGGACGGTACAACGTCGTACACCATCGAGCGCATCGGCGAGCGCCCGCGCCGGCCGCCGTCACTCGGCATCGGCATCGCCATCGGCCGGCGTACCTTCCGGCGGCCCCGCCTTGCCGCCGTCAGGCTGCTCCGGCGTCATGCCTCACCCAGCAGTCGGCGAGATGGTCGTTGACCAGGCCGGCTGCCTGCATCGTCGCGTACATCGTGGTCGGGCCCACGAAGACGAAGCCGCTGCGCTTGAGCGCGGCGGCCAGGGCCTTGGACTGCGGCGTCTGAGCGGGTACGTCGGCCAAGGTGGCGGGCGCGGCGACCTGTTCCGGCGCAAAGCTCCAGACGAACTCCGCCAGTCCCTTCTCGAGGCCGAGAGCGGCCCGGGCATTGGTCATCGCCGCGTCGATCTTGGCGCGGTTCCTGACGATGCCGGCGTCGTCGAGCAGCCGGGCTCGATCCCGGTCGGTGAACGCGGCGACAGCCGCGATGTCGAAGTCCGCGAAGGCGAGCCGGAAGGCCTCGCGCTTGCGCAGGATCGTCAACCACGACAGGCCCGACTGGAATGCCTCGAGCGTGAGTCGCTCGAACAGTCCGTTGTCGGTGCGGATCGGCCGGCCCCACTCGCGGTCGTGGTAGTCCAGGTAGTCGACGGCCGACGTGGCCCACGGGCACCGCAACGCACCGTCCGGCCCCGGTGTCGCTTGCCCCGTCATCACCCGTCCTGCGAGGGCGAGGTCGCGGTCTCCGGCTCCGCGGTCGCCGACTGTGCTGCGGCGTCGGCGGCCGTGGCGCCGCGCAGCGGGCTGCGCATCGGCCTCCTCGGCCGGCTCGGCTGTCGGCGGCGGTGGTACTACCTGCGGGCTGCGCACGGGCCTCCCGGGCAAGCAGGTCGGCTCGGATCCGCTCGAGGAGGGCGTCCACCTCGTCCATGCGGTAGCCGCGGACCGCCGTGGAGAACGTGACGTCGCGGAGGTCGTCAGCGGCGAGCGGACGGCCAACCGGCACTGTCCGGTCGGGCCTGTCCTCGTACACCTCGCCGAGCGACCCGCCGGCTCCTACGCCGACGACTGTCACGGCGCCGACGACAACGACGATGCCGAGGACCCAGAGCCACATCACGGAGACGATCGTGCCACGCTGAGGACTCGACGGAGGCCACGGGAGGATACGACGTGTCCATCAGACTGGGCAGAACCGTGTTCTCGGACACTGAGCTGGTCGTGATGGCGATCGTGAACCGGACCCCCGACTCCTTCTACGACGCCGGCGCCGCCTTCTCCGACGCAGCCGCGCTGGACCGGGTCGCCCAGGCGGTGTCCGAGGGGGCTCGGGTCGTCGACGTCGGCGGCGTGAAGGCGGGCTCCGGGCGGCCGGTCGAGGCCGCGGAGGAGCTGCGACGCACGGCATCGTTCGTGGAGGCGGTGAGAGGGACGTACCCGGACCTCGTCATCAGCGTCGACACGTGGCGCTCGGAGGTGGCCCGGGAGCTGTGCCACCGCGGTGCCGACCTGCTCAACGACACCTGGTCGGGAGCCGATCCGCAGGTCGCCGAGGTTGCGGCCGAGTTCGGCGTCGGCCTGGTCTGCAGCCACACCGGTGGGCTCGCCCCACGTACCGACCCGCACCGGGTGGCGTACGACGACGTGATGGCCGACGTGACGCGTACGGTGACCGCCCTCGCCGAGCGGGCGGTCGAGCTGGGAGTGCGGCGCGAGGCGGTTCCTCGTCGACCCGACGCACGACTTCGGCAAGAACACCTACCACTCCCTGGAGGTGACGCGTCGGCTCGGCGAGCTGGTCGCCACGGGATGGCCGGTCATGGTAGCGGTCTCCCACAAGGACTTCATCGGCGAGACCCTCGACCTGCCCGTCGGTGATCGGTTGGCGGGGACATTGGCGGCGACCGCGATCTCGGCGTGGCTTGGCGCCCGCGTGTTCCGTGCCCACCAGGTCGAGACAGACCCGTCAGGTGCTCGACATGGTCGCCTCGATCAAGGGCAGCAGGCCGCCTGCGGTGGCCCTGAGAGGGCTGGCCTGACCTCCGCTGTCGCGGCGGTTCACTCGCTGTGGTGAGGCGGGATGTCCGGCTCGGCCGTCTCCGGCTGCTCTCCCTCGCTCGACCGGCTGGCCTGCACCATGATCGCCACCGCCTCGTCGACGTCGTCGGTGAGGCGGAGCAGGCAGACATCCTTGTCGCTGACCTTGCCGCCCGCCAAGACGACGTCGCGGATCCAGCCGACCAAGCCCGCCCCAGTACCTCGTCCCGAGCAGCACGATCGGGAAGGACGTGACCTTCTGGGTCTGGACGAGCGTCACCGCTTCGAAGATCTCGTCGAACGTCCCGAAGCCGCCGGGCAAGGCGATGAAGCCTTGCGCGTACTTCACGAACATCGTCTTCCGGGCGAAGAAGTACCGGAAGTTGATCCCGATGTCGACCCACTCGTTGAGGCCGGACTCGAACGGCAGCTCGATACCGAGCCCAACCGACACGCCACCCGCCTCGGAGGCGCCCTTGTTGGCGGACTCCATCGCGCCCGGACCGCCGCCGGTGATGACGGCGAACCCCGCCCTCGCCAGCGCTCCCCCGAGCCGCACCCCCTGCTCGTAGTCGGCGTCGCCGGGCTTGCTCCGAGCGGAGCCGAACACCGATATCGCCGCACCCAGCTCGGCCATCGCGCCGAATCCCTCGACGAACTCCGCCTGGATGCGCATCACCCGCCACGGGTCGGTGTGGACCCACTCCGTCGACCCGTGAGAGTCGAGCAACCGCTGGTCGGTCGTCGAGACGGGCACCTGTGACCGGCGCATGATCACCGGACCGCGACGGCGCTCCTTCGGCCTTTCCGGCTGTTCGTCGCTCATGGTGACAACCTAGCGGGACGCCCTCGCGGAGGGTCGGCATTCGCTGTCACGACAGCCAGTCGCGCATCTTCTCCAGACACGAGTGCAGATGCGCATGCGGGACGTACTCGCCCTGCGTGTGGGCCATCTCCGGGTCACCAGGCCCGAAGTTCACCGCCGGGACTCCGAGGGAGCTGAAGCGCGACACGTCGGTCCAGCCGAACTTGGGGTTCGGCGTACCGCCGACCGCTTCGACGAAGGCGGCCGCAGCGGGACGGTCGAGCCCGGGCATCGCGCCCGGTGCTGCGTCGCGGACCTCGATCTCGTAGGAGTCGAAGACCTCCGTGAGGTAGGCGAGCGCCTCGTCGGGGCTCCGGTCGGGCGCGAAACGGTAGTTGACGCTGACCGTGCAGGCGTCAGGGAGGACATTGCCTGCAACTCCCCCTCGTATCCCGACGGCGTTGAGGCCCTCGTGGTACCGGAGGCCGTCGATGACCGGCCGCCGGGGCTCGTAGGAGGTCAGCCGGGACAAGATGCCGGACGCGGCGTGGATGGCGTTGACACCGTTCCACGACCTGGCGCTGTGGGCTCGTACGCCCGGACGCTGACACGTCGACGTGGATGCTGCCCTGGCACCCCGCCTCGACCACGCCGTTGGACGGCTCCATCAAGACGGCGAAGTCGGCGGCCAGGATCTCCGGGCGCACAGCAGCGATCAGGGTCAGCCCGTTGAGCTCTGCCTCGACCTCCTCGGCCTCGTAGAACACGTAGGTCACGTCGCGGCTGGGCTCCGAAAGCTGCGTCGCCAGCGTCAACGCGACGGCGACGCCGCCCTTCATGTCACACGAGCCGAGCCCGTAGAGGCGGTCACCGTCGTTTCGCGACGGCAGGTTGGCGTTGACCGGCACGGTGTCGACGTGGCCCGCGATCGCCACGCGCTCGGCCGCGCCCGAGGTCGGTACGCGCCACCAGTGAGTGCCGGTGCCGCCACACCTCGAGCCACTCGACCTCCGCGAGCGCCGCCTCGATCGGCGTCGGTGATCGTCTGCTCGTTGCCGCTGACCGACTCGATGTCCACCAAGGCGGCGGTCAGCTCGACAATGCCGACGGTCGCGTCGATAGCGGCAGGGCCGCTCGAGCGCGCGGCCGGGCTCGAGCTCGGGTTGGGGTCGGGTGAGCTCGTGGGGGTCATGGTGTCGCGTCACCCGGGGCGTGCTGGGTGAAGGCACAGAACTCGTTGCCCTCGGGGTCCGCGCACACGGTCCAGCTGATCTCGTCGTCGCGTTCGCGCAGCACTGTCGCACCCGCCCCGACGAGATCGTCGACGGACTCGACGGTGACGTCCCAGTGGATGCGGTTCTTGGCGGTCTTCGGTTCAGGCACCGGTACGAAGTCCCAGCTGATGAACGGCAACCCCGAGATGTCGGTGACCCACCAGAAGTCGCGGTCCTCGCGACCGTCGAGAGTGGCTCCGAAGATGTCCGCCCACCACCGCGGCGATCGGTCGTGGGTCGACCGAGTCGATCACGAGCTCGTACAGGCGGTAGGTCGAGAGCGTGCCGGGATCGCGCACGAACGCACAGAACTCCCCACCCTCGGGGTCGGCGAGCACTGTCCAGGCGCGGTCGAACTCGGCCGCAGGCTCGAGGACTGTCGCGCCCAGCGCGACCAGGTCGTCGATCGACGTCGTGTTGACGTCGATGTGCACGCGCTGCTTGACGGTTCTCGCCTCGGGCACCTCGTTCATCCATATCCGCTGCTCCGAGACGTCGCCGACAAGGGTGCCGGCGTGCCCGTCCGCCCTGAACCGAAGACCCAGCGCCGCTGCCCAGAACCGGCCGAGAGTCTCGCCCGTCGACGAGTCGATGCACAGGTCCTTGTACCTTGCGACAGCCATCGCCCGACCCTAGTAGGCGCCCCGCGGCTGTGCCAGCGGCAACCCGACCGCGGAAGGCACGCCGACCTTTCACGCATCCGGGGCTCCGTGGGCCAGCGGCTTTTCTCCATAGGTGAACCCGACACCTCTATGCTGCTGGTGCCGCTCGGGGTTTGTCGTCTTTTCCCGCTAGGAGTGCCGTGAGACGTCTGACCGTTGCCGCAGTCGTTGGGGCCTGCCTGATCACCTCCCTCGCATTCGCCCCTCTGAGCCAGGCCACGCGGCCGGCACCGCCCAAGGCCTGCTCCGACGTGCAGCTCTACTGGCACCGCGGGGACCGTAAGACTGGGCATACGGAGAACTCCAGGAGCGCGCTGCGGATCGCGGTTGACAAGGGCTTCGGGCTGGAGACCGACCTGCGCACCACCGAGGACGGCAAGATCATCCTGATGCACGACCCCACCGTCGACCGGACCACGTCTGGCACGGGGTACGTCAGCAAGCTGACCGCTCATGAGATCCGCTCGCACCGGCTCAACGACGGCTCCAAGGTGCCCTTCCTCGACGCGGTGCTGGCGATCTTGAATTACCACCCGGGCAGTGTCGGGATGATCGAGCTCAAGCCTGCTGCGATGCCCACCGCGTCCCTGAAGTACCTGGCCTCCGAGCTCAAGAGCCGCAAGCTCACCCACAACGTGATCGTCTACTCCTACGACCGCAACGAGCTGTCGAGCTTCAAGGACCTCGCCAAGGGAGTCGCCACGTCGCTGATTCCCAACAAGGACGAGCTGAAATGGTCCGCTGACAAGTTCGTGCCGTACGGCGGTGTGACTCTCAAGAACAAGGACCTCTCCACGTCACTTCTGCGGCGGGCCAAGAAGATCGACCTGCCCTTGATCACCTGGGGCGCCCTCCACGCCCAGGCGTGGAAGCATAACGTCGACGCGGGCGCCCAGGCGCTGATCATGAATAGCCCGAACCGCTTCAAGGCCTGGTGCAACGGGTAGCAGTCCTCGCTAGCGTTGGACGGTGACCGAAAGCCCGAGCGCCAGCCTGAACACATCCGGACCCGCCGCCGACGATGTCCAATGCCAGCGGGCAGGTACGTCAGCCGCTTCCGCGTGGGGGTTCGGCCTGGCCACGGTCGACCGCCGCGGCGCCGTCCTCGACGTGTGGTTCCCGACGCCGTCGCTCGGCCCGGCGCCGGACGACTACCACGCACCGTCGTCACTCAGCTCGTTCGAGGGCGCGGACGACATTCGCGAGGTCACCAGGCGGCTGCTGCACGTCGTCCTGCCCGACCTCTCGGCACCGCCGCAGGACACGTCCGACGTCTGGCTGCGCCTGCACCTCTTGAGCCACCGGTTGGCCGTCCCGCACAGCCAGAACCTGGACGGGATCTTCGGGCTGCTGACCAACGTCGTCTGGACCACGCTCGGACCGTGCTCGGTCGAGGGCTTCGAGCAGGTTCGGATGCGCGCCCTGGAGACGGGCCGGCCGCTACAGGTGTACGGGGTGGACAAGTTCCCCAGGATGGTGGACTACGTCGTCCCGACCGGCGTGCGGATCGCGGACGGTGACCGGGTCCGCCTCGGCGCGTACCTCGCTCCGGGGACGACAGTCATGCATGAGGGGTTCGTGAACTTCAACGCCGGCACGCTCGGCGCGTCGATGGTGGAGGGGCGGATATCTTCCGGCGTGGTCGTCGGCGACGGCTCGGACATCGGCGGCGGCGCCTCGGTGATGGGCACCCTGTCCGGAGGTGGAGAGGAGGTGATCTCCATCGGAGAGCGCTGCCTGCTCGGCGCGAACGCAGGAGTGGGCATCTCACTCGGCGACGACTGTGTCGTCGCAGCCGGGTGCTACATCACCGCGGGTACCAAGGTGTCGCTGCGGGACGGATCGGTCGTCAAGGCCCGACAGCTGTCCGGTCAGTCCGGGTGGCTGTACTGGCACAACAGCGTCAGCGGCGCGGTCGAGGCGGTGCGCCGTACCGGTGCCGACTTCGCTCTCAACGCCGCCCTCCACAGCAACGACTAGCGGCGCCGGCGGATGCCCGAGCGAGCGCCGGCTCAGCGCAGCCGCAACGCCGCGGAGTCCACCCGCTCGTCGGTGGCGGTCAGCGCGACGCGCACGTGGCGGGCCCCTGCGGGGCCGTAGAAGTCTCCGGGCGCGACCAAGATCCCGCGGTCGCACAGCCACGCAACCGTATCCATGCACGGCTCGCCCCTCGTGGCCCACAGGTACAGCGAACCCTCCGAGTGGTCGATGACGAACCCTGCCCCTTCGAGGGCCCGCCTCAGGAGGCCGCGCCGCTCGAAGTAGAGGCCTCGTTGTTCCTCGATGTGCCCGTCGTCGTCGAGCGCAGCGCGCATTGCCTCCTGTACCGGCGTGGCCACCATCGCTCCTGCGTGTCGGCGGAGCTCGAGCAGACAGGACACGAGCCGAGGGTCGCCTGCGACGAAGGCGGCGCGGTACCCCGCCATGTTGGAGCGCTTGGACAGCGAGTGAACCGCAAGGATCGAGTCGAGCGTGCCACCGTTCACGGCCTGGTCCAGCACCGACACCGGCTCTCGCTCCCAGGCGCACTCCAGGTAGCACTCGTCGACGGCGACGACGGCGCCTCGCTCGCGGGCCCAGGTCACGACCTTGCGCAGGTGGTCCACCGGCAGCACACGCCCGGTGGGGTTGGCCGGGGAGTTGAGCCAGACCAGCGGCACGTCCAGCGGGCCGGCTGACAGCGTCGCGTCGCTGGCGAGGTAGTCCGCCCCGGCGAGCAGCGCACCGACGGAGTACGTCGGGTACGCGATCTCCGGCACCAGGACCGTCTGGCCGGGTCCTACTCCGAGCTGTGACGGAAGTGCGGCAACGAGCTCCTTGGAGCCCATGGTCGGCAGCACGCACTCCTCGGTGAGCGCGATGGCGCCGCAGCGCCGACGCAGGTACGCAATGATCGACTGGCGAAGCTCCGGCGTACCCCAGACCGTGGGGTAACCGGGTGCATCGGAAGCGCGCTCGAGCGCCGCCCGCACCCGGCGCGGCGTCGGGTCGACCGGCGTGCCGACCGACAGGTCTACCAGGCCGTCGGGATGCTTTGCCGCGCGCGCCTTGTACGGGATCAGCCGGTCCCAGGGGAAATCGGGCAGCGATACGCGCGGTCGCACCGTGACGGCCGGGTCGGGCCCCGAGCCGAAGCCGGGAGGGCTACTCGTCTTGGGCCTGCGGCGGCAGGGCCGCGATCATCGGGTGGTCCTTGTCGATCAGGCCGAGTTTCGCCGCGCCGCCCGGAGAGCCCAGGTCGTCGAAGAATTCGACGTTGGCCGCGTAGTAGCTCTTCCACTGCTCGGGAGTGTCGTCCTCGTAGAAGATCGCCTCCACCGGGCAGACGGGCTCGCACGCACCGCAGTCGACGCACTCGTCGGGATGGATGTACAGCATGCGCTGGCCCTCGTAGATGCAGTCGACCGGACACTCGTCGACGCACGCACGGTCCTTGAGGTCCACGCACGGCTGTGCGATGACGTAGGTCACCTTCATCCTCCTCGATCAGGCTACCGGTTGACGCGGGACGTGCGTCGCTGGACTGCCGAAGAGACTAGTATTCACGCTCCGTCGCGATCTGCGGAATCCAGGGTCCACCTGCTGGGAGAGACATGGCGCTGCGTGCGGAGGATGTCGGGCGCCGCGTCGTCGTGCGCCGAGTGCTCGCGGGCGAGCATGGGCCCACGGGCGGCCCAGCACTGACCGACGTGCTCGGAATCCTGGACGTACTCAGCGAGGACACGCTGGTCGTCAGGCGTGACGACGGTGAGGTGGTGACCGTCGACCGCGTCGACGTCGTGGCCGCCAAGCCCGTACCACCGCGAGCGTTCATGCGCCACCGCATCTCTCCGGACGATCTCGAGCTGGTCTGCGCCGCCGGCTGGCCGGCGTCGGTCCAGGAGCGGCTCGGGGACTGGATCCTGCGCGCCGCCGGCGGTTTCACCGGCCGCGCCAACTCCGCCCTGCCGGTCGGCGACCCGGGTATGCCCCTCGACAGCGCCCTTCAGCGCGTCCACGCCTTCTACTCGCGGTCCGGCCTCCCGACCCAGGCCCAGGTGGTCGTGGGGTCGGAGGTGATGGATGCGCTGCTGTCGCGGCACTGGACGCGCTCTCGACCCGACGAGGCGGATGTCCTCGTACAGGTCGTACCCCTGGAGGCCGCCCGCCGGGTCCGCCGCGCAGATGAGGCCTCGGCGCAGGTGAGACTTGGTGAGGCCCCCGACGACCACTGGTTGCGACGCTACGGACGGTCAAGCGGCGCTGACGCCGCCGTGGTCAGGTCGGTACTCGTGGGCGGTGAGCGGGTGACGTTCGCCCGGATCGGCGATCCCGCCCTGGCGATCGGACGTGCCGTGGTGACCGGGGACTGGGTGGGCCTGTACGCGGTCGAGGTCGCGCCGGACTCTCGCGGACAGGGGCTCGGCTCGGCGGTCGTCACCGCGCTCCTGGGCTGGGGGGCAGCGAACGGCGCGCGCTCGGCGTACCTGCAGGCGCTTGCAGACAACAGCACCGGCCTCTCCCTGTACGCACCGTTCGGTTTCCGGACGCACCACAGCTACCGCTACCTCGGCCCACCCTCACCCCCAACCCAAGCGGAGCCGGATCCTCAACCCGGTACATCCGAGCACAGGCAGTCATGACAGGCAGCTAGGACCGCCTCAGCCTCGGGTCTTGCTGGTTGGCGCGAGGGGGCGGACCACCCCACCCCGCCGCGACGAGTACCGCGATCGTGGCGCCCAGCAGAAAGCCGTATCCCAGGCCGTCATCGGCGAACAGGTAGTCACCGCCCGGGTGCCAGAACAAGACGGCACCTACTCCCAGCAGCCATCCCCCGGCGGCGAGATAGCCGGGCCGGCGACCCGCGGCTATGCGCGTCACCACGATCAGGGACACGGAGCCGGCCACGCTGAGGACCAGTCCCCAGGGCACGGTGACGTGACTCGGGCGCCAGGCGCTCCTGGAGACGAGTCCGGCGCAGATCGCTACGACGGAGGAGCCGACGACCAAGGCGACGCCGGCGACAACCGTCACCGCCGAGGCGCCTCTGGCTGCAGCGGGCGCCTCCGAGGCCGGCACGGGGTCAGGCCACGCCGGCGAAGAGATCTGTCTCGCGACCGCTCTCACCGACGACCCGCCCGGAGTGACCCTTGACGAGCCGGTAGCTCTCGGTCGCCCAGACCTCGTTGCCGAAGTTGTTCGAGAGGGCGAAGAACGGGCCGTCCAAGGTGATCTGGGTGGCGTGGGCGGCCATCGCCGCCATCTTGGCGTCGACATGGTCCCGCCCGTCGATGTCGGTCGTGATCAGCTCGCCCGGCACCACGAAGGACGGCAGCGGCCCCTCAGGGTCCATACCCTCGAATGTCGTCGTGTCGCCTGAGTCCCGCAGGTGGCGAAGGGACGCGCGCATGCGCTCCTCGGCTATGGCGTTCCAGTAGACCTTGGGGATGTCCCAGGCGGGGCCGAGGTCCTGACGGTAGGACGGAACGGCAGCCAGCAGGCTGGCGTACATCGCTACTCGATGGGCCTGGATGTGATCCGGATGGCCGTAGCCGCCGAGATGGTCGTACGTCAGGAGTACCTGCGGCTTCGTCTCACGGATGATCTCGACCAGCAGGTCGGCCGCCACAGTCAGGTCGGCGACCCAGAAGGCGTCGGGTCGCACCGTCGAGGGTGCAATGGCCCTGCCGGAGTCGTCGGTGGCCATCCCTGTGTCGCGGAAGCGTCCAGGGCCGCCGAGGAAGCGGTGGTCCGTCACCCCGAGAACCTTCATCGCATCCTCGAGCTCACCGATCCGGTGGGCGCCGAGGGCGTCCTCGCGCTGGGCCGCCAGATGCTCCAGGCCCTCGACCAGCACCTCCCCCTCCTCGCCCAGGGTGCAGGTCACCAACGTGACGTGCGCGCCCTCCGCGGCGTACTTGGCCATCGTGACCCCGTTGCCGATCGTCTCGTCGTCGGGGTGTGCGTGGACAAGCAACAGCCTGCGGTCAGGCAGGCGATCCTGGCTCATGCGAGCAGCCTACGACGCAGCTACCGGGTAGCCGTCGCCGACTGAGCGCGGGCTCCGTGCGCCGACCGATCAAAGACTTCGGCGCCGATGTCGATCTGCGACTTGTACGTTCGTCTTCTAGGTACCGGGCGAGCCGACGAGGAGCGCCCACAGACATGAAGGAGACACCGATGCCCCTCTACGTCTACAACATCCACGAGGACGAGCAGGCGTACGCCGAGGGCGGCGCCGCCAACTTCGATGCCGTGATGCAGCTGCACCAGAACTTCGCGAAGGTGGTCTCGGACTCCGGCGCGAAGGTCGTCGCCGGCGAAGCCCTCCAGCCGTCGAGCACTGCGACGTTCCTGCGCGGGACCTGCACCGACAACGTACAGACGATCGACAACCCACTACCTGAGCTCAAGGAGACACTCGGCGGCTTCTACGTCGTGGACGTCGCCGACGAGGCCCAGGCGATGGAGCTGGCCAGGAGCGTCCCGGCGACGCACGGGTTCGTCGAGGTTCGTCCCGTGTGGGAGTTCAGCTGACCGGAACCCCGGTCCCGGCCCCTGAGGCGGAGGCGGTGGAGGTTGCCCACCGCCAGCTCTGGGGCCGGGTCCTCGCCTGCACGATGCGATTCGCGCGCGACCTCGACATCGCCGAGGAGTCGACGGCGGACGCCTTCGAGCTCGCCCTCCGCGCTTGGGCCACGTCGGGAGTGCCGCGATCGGTCGAGGCCTGGCTGATCACGGCAGCCCGACGGCGGGCGATCGACCGCCTCCGGCGAGAGTCGCGTCTTCGGCGGACGCTGAACGAGCTCGAGTCGGAGCTGCTGGTACAGACGCCGGGAGGTGCTGCAACACTCCAGAACACCAGCGTCCCCGACCCCGCCGCGGTCCCCGAACCCGACGACGAGCTCAGACTTGCCGTCCTGTGTGCACATCCAGCACTGTCGGAGCAGTCCCAGGTGATGCTCATGCTGCGCCTGGCCTGCGGCGTCTCGACCGAGGCGATCGCCGCGGCCTTCCTGACCAAACCAGCGACTGCAGCGGCCCGGCTGACCCGGGCCAAGAAGACCATCGCCTCGGCGACGGGCGCCTTCGCGCTGCCCGACGACGACGAGGTCGAGGCGCGCCTCGGTGCGGTCCGGACCGCGACCTACGTGACCTACACGCTCGGCCACACTGCCGGCGACGGACCCGAGCTCCGCAGCCGCGAGCTCGTCGAGCACGCGCGCCACCTGGCGACCACCCTGGTGTCGCATCATCCCGCCGGCGAGAACGCCGGGCTGCTGGCTCTCATCTTGTTGACCGAAGCCCGTTCCCCTGGTCGCCTGGTTGAGGGCGTCCAGGTACTCCTCGAGGACGCCGACCGCACTCGGTGGGATGGGACGCAGATCGCCACCGGCCTCTCGCTCCTCGACCACGCCATGCGAGCCGAGGCGCCCGGTCCGTACGCCGTGCAGGCGGCCATCGCCGCCGAGCACTCCGTAGCCTCCAGCTTCGCGGACACCGACTGGTCGCGCATCATCGACCTGTACGCCGTGCTGCTCACACTCGAGCCGAACCCGACGTTCGCCGTCGGTCGGGCCGTGGCCATCGGCCACGCTGTGTCTGCTGCCGCCGGTCTCGCCGACCTCGACGAGCTCACCGCGCTGTCGGCTCTCGACAGGTACCCGTACCTCCATGCGGCCAGAGCCGACTGCCTTACCCGGCTCGGTCGAGACGCCGACGCGAGCGCGGCCTACGGGCGGGCCGCGGAGTACGCCCGCAACGACGCCGAGCGCGCCTACTTCCTCTCCCGCATCTGACTTCTCGCGGAATGGTCGGAAGGGTCGCTCCGCCGAGTCAACCCGGCGCTGCCGAGACGTCGATCGGCGGCCGACACGCCGACAAATCCGGGCCGCCGGTGACGTCTCGGCGGCTAGGTGGTGAGGGCAGCGAGGACCTCGGGTAAGCGCCTGCGCAGCTCGTCGAGCGCCGCCTCGGTCCGCTGAGGCTCACCGATCAGCGCGAGGTTCGCCAGGCTCTCGTCACCCCATGCCTGCCCGGCAGCGATGAGGTCCACCATCTTCTGGACCCTCGGGACCACGCTTTGCGCGATCTCGAAGGCGGTGACCTCCCCGTACGCTGCTGCCATCACCTCGAGCCTCGACGCCGCTTCTGCGGCCGACAGCGGCCGCCACATCGGGACCCAGTTCCAGGCCGCGAACGCGAGCTCCTCCACCCGGGTCGCCGGACCGGCCAGATCCCAGTCGAATACTCCTACAAGCCGCTCACCGCCAGCGGACGTCGTCACCGCCACGTTGTACGGCGCGAAGTCGTTGTGGCACAACAGCTCGCCAGCGGCGGGCGAGGCCGTCGTTGCCCGCCACGGCCCGGCGACCGACAGGGCCGCCACCGAGTCGTGGTAACGCCTCAGCCACCTCATCGCATCGGCGAGCAGCTCCTCTGACGGCATCTCGACGTCGGGCTCGACGACGCGGCCGGGCAGGTACTCCAGCACCTCCCGGCCGCGCTCGTCGAACCCGTACACGCGCGGCACCTCGGCCAAGCCCGATACCCGGAGCCGCTCCAGAAGGGCGTGCACGGACGGCGTCCACGGTCCGGTGGCACGGCGAACCGTTGCCCCGACGCGTACCGCCCCACCGACGTTGCCGCCGTGCAGCGGGTCACCGTCGAGGAGCACCGCGCGCAGCTCCGCAAGGAACGGGCGGTCGGCCGGCAGCCAGTCGACGTCCCCAAGGTCCTCCGGTCCGAGCCAGCGGACCGCGTCGTGCTCGGACGGCACCGGCTCCCCGTCGACAAGAGTGGCGAGATGGGCGGTCAGCTCATAGCCCGACGTGATCCGGACCCGGCCCGAGAGCCCGCGGCCCACGCCGACCACGCAACCGAGCTCCTCGAGCACCTCACGGGACACCGTCTGCTCGGCTGTCTCACCGGCGACAGCCTTGCCGCCGGGCAGCTCCCAGCCACCGGCGAGGTCTTCCGGAGTGGTCCGGCGGGCCGCGAGCACCCGGCCTTCTCGCACGATCGCCGCGGCCACCACCTTGACGGTCATCAGCCGCAGACTACTGACACACCGATAGGTGCTGGAAGTACACTCCCAGGCCCCCGAACGCCGACCTTGAGCCACCGGATATCGTGTCGGTGACTTGCACGACCCGCGAAGTGTCGTGTCCACGAAGGGAAGATGGCTGTTGAGGACGCGCTGGTGGCGACCGGCGGGGGCATCGGAGCACTCGGTCGGCTCGCACGGTAAGGGGCTCAGGTGACGCCGACGGGGGTGCTCGGGCCGGGTCGGGCCCGAGTACAGCTCAAGACGCTCAGGCAGGACCGCTGGTGGCTGCCGCCCCTCACCACCTTCATCGTTTTCACGGCGTTCGTGATCTATGCGAGCTGGCGGGCCTTCGCCGGATCCAACTACTACTCCGCCCCGTACATCTCGCCGTTCTACTCGCCCTGCCTCACGCATGACTGCGTCTCGGGTTCGTCGGACTTCGGCCAGCCGTTCTCGTGGTGGCAGCTCTCTCCGGCCCTGATCATCTTGATTTTCCCGCTCGGCTTCCGGGCGACCTGCTACTACTACCGCAAGGCCTACTACCGGGCGTTCTGGCTGTCGCCTCCCGCCTGCGCCGTCGCCGAGCCGCACGGCGGGTACTCGGGAGAGACGCGGTTCCCGCTGATCCTGCAGAACATCCACCGCTACTTCTGGTACGCCGCGATCCTCGTCTCGCTGGTGCTGACCTACGACGTCGTGCTGGCGTTCCGCGACAAGCACGGCGACTGGGGGCATGTCGGCCTGGGCACGATCATCATGGTGGTCAACATCGTGCTTATCTGGCTGTACACGCTGTCGTGCCACTCGTGTCGCCACGCCGTCGGCGGGCGGCTCCGGCACTTCTCCAAGCATCCGCTGCGCTACCAGATGTGGACCGCCGTCTCCAAGCTCAACGTCAGGCACGCCCAGTTCGCTTGGCTGTCGCTTTTCTCGGTGGCCCTCACCGACCTTTACATCTACCTCCTCGCCAACGGCACGATCACCGACCTGAGGTTGTTCTGACATGGCCAGCTCTGACGAGACCATGGACCGGCATCCGATGACCGGCAACAAGATGACCGACGAGCCGGCACCCGACGGTCACGGCTTCGAGGAGCATGCGTACGACGTCGTGGTGATCGGCGCCGGAGGGGCAGGCCTGCGGGCCGCGATCGCCGCGCACGACGCCGGCGCGCGCGTCGCGATCGTGTGCAAGTCCTTGCTGGGCAAGGCGCACACGGTGATGGCCGAGGGCGGGATCGCCGCGGCGATGGGCAACGCCTACCCCGACGACAACTGGCAGGTGCACTTCCGCGACACCATGCGCGGCGGCAAGATGCTCAACAACTGGCGGATGGCCGAGCTGCATGCGAAGGAGGCACCGGAGCGGGTGCTCGAGCTCGAGGAGTGGGGCGCGCTCTTCGACCGCACCGGCGACGGGCTGATCTCGCAGCGGGACTTCGGCGGCCACCGGTACGCCCGGCTCGCGCACGTCGGCGACCGTACCGGTCTGGAGATGATCCGGACGCTCCAGCAGCGTGCTGTCGCGCTCGGCATCGACGTGTTCATGGAGTGCACCGTCACCCAGCTCTTCAAGGACGGCGGCCGCATCTCGGGTGCGTTCGCGTACTGGCGCGAGTCCGGCCGGTTCATCGTGTTCAAGACCCCGAGCGTCGTCCTCGCGACCGGGGGAATCGGGAAGTCGTACCAGGTCACGAGCAACTCGTGGGAGTACACCGGCGACGGCCATGCCCTCGCCCTGCGCGCCGGAGCCTCGCTGATCAACATGGAGTTCGTCCAGTTCCACCCGACGGGGATGGTGTGGCCGCCGTCGGTCCGCGGGCTCCTTGTGACCGAGTCGGTCCGCGGCGACGGCGGTGTGCTCCGCAACTCCGAGGGCAACCGCTTCATGTTCGACTACATTCCGGAGTACTTCAAGGGCGAGACGGCCGACAACGAGGACGAAGCCGACCGTTGGTACGACGACAAGAAGAACAACCGGCGCCCGCCCGAGCTGCTGCCCCGAGACGAGGTGGCGCGTGCCATCAACTCCGAGATCAAGGCGGACCGGGCATCGCCGCACGGCGGGGTCTTCCTCGACATCGCGTCTCGGCGCTCACGCGGAGTTCATCCGCCGGCGGCTGCCGTCCATGTACCACCAGTTCAAGGAGCTGGCCGACGTCGACATCACGGCCGAGCCGATGGAGATCGGGCCGACCTGCCACTACGTGATGGGCGGTGTCGAGGTCGACCCCGACACCGGTGTCAGCATCGTCGAGGGCCTCTACGCCGCGGGAGAGGTCGCCGGCGGCATGCACGGGTCCAACCGGCTGGGTGGCAACTCCCTGTCCGACCTGCTCGTGTTCGGCCGGCGGGCCGGGCTCAACGCCGCGTACACCGCGAAGCGATCGGCGCGCGCGCTGCCCCAGCGTGAGCGACGCCGCAGGTCAAGGCGGCAGCCGAGCACGCGCTCGCGCCTTCGCCGTGGAGGGCGGCGAGAACGCCTACACGATCCAGCACGACCTTCAGGACACGATGCAGCGCCTCGTCGGCATCATCCGCACCGCCGAGGAGCTCACCGAGTCGATGGCCGAGATCGAGGCTCTCAAACGCCGGGCGGAAGACCTCGCGGTCGAGGGGCACCGGCAGTACAACCCCGGTTGGCACCTGGCCCTCGACCTCACCAACATGCTGACCGTGTCGGAGTGCATCGCGAAGGCCGCCCTCGAGCGTCAGGAGTCGCGCGGCGGCCATACCCGCGACGACTACCCCGGCCCTGACGACCACTGGGGGAAGATCAACCTGGCGCTCACAGTCGACGCCGGCGGTGCTGTCCAGCTCAAGCACCAGCCACTCCCGATGATGCCCGCCGAGCTCGCGGCCCTGCTGGAGGCATCGTGAGCACCCGCGACGGTCGGCGAGACGACCAGTTGGCTCGACCGACGAAAGTAGCGGTGCTCTGATGGGCTACGACCTGGCGATGCGCATCTGGCGCGGCGACAAGAACGGCGGAGAGCTGGGCGACTTCGCCGTAGCCGTCGAGGAGGGCGAGGTCGTTCTCGACGCGATCCATCGCGTCCAATCCACCCAGGCCGGCGACCTAGCGGTGCGGTGGAACTGCAAGGCGGGCAAGTGCGGCTCCTGCAGTGCCGAGATCAACGGCCGGCCTCGGTTGATGTGCATGACCCGGCTGTCCGACTTCGAGCCGACCGAGACCATCACGGTCACACCGCTGCGGGCCTTCCCGGTCATCCGCGACCTGGTCACCGACGTGTCGTTCAACTACGAGAAGGCCAAGGAGCTCCCCGCCTTCGCACCGACGCCGCGCGACGCCGACGGGAAGCGCCGGATGATGCAGGTCGACGTCGAGCGCGGGCAGGAATTCCGCAAATGCATCGAGTGCTTCTTGTGCCAAGACACCTGCCACGTCGTCCGCGACCACGAGGAGAACAAACCCGCGTTCGCCGGGCCTCGCTTCTTCCTCCGCTACGCCGAGCTGGACATGCACCCGCTCGACACCAACGACCGCCGCAAGCTGGCCCAGGACGCGGCCGGGCTCGGCATGTGCAACATCACGAAGTGCTGCTCGGAGGTGTGCCCGGAGGGCATCAAGATCACCGACAACGCCATCATCCCGATGAAGGAGCGCGTTGCCGATCGCAAGTACGACCCTGTCGTCTGGCTTGGCTCGAAGATCTTCAAACGCGGAGATCGCGCCAGCCGGGAGGAGGTCTGACCGGTGGCTGAGCTACTGAGCGACGACCAGATCAACGCGGCGCTGCGCGATCGGCTGGCGGACTGGCACGTCGAGGTCGACACCTTGGTGCGCGCGGTCGAGGCCGACAGCTTCGCAGCAGGAATCCGGCTCGTCGACGCCGTCGCTGAAGCGGCGGACAGACAAGACCACCACCCCGACATCGACATCCGTTGGACGACCGTGACGTTCCGCCTCTCGACCCACTCCGACGGTGGCCTCACGCACAAGGACGTCGACCTCGCCGCTGAGATCGACCGACTGGCGGCGCGCTGACCGAGCCCACCCGAGGAGGTGGCTGTGCGCATACGACTCGAGCAGTCGGGTGGTTTCGCGGCCATCCCCGGTTTGCAGCGACCGGTCGAGGTCGACAGCGCCAGCCTGCCCCCGGCGGAGACCATCGCCCTGGAGGAGCTCGTGGACAGGACCGGTCTCGTTCGAGGGTCGCTCCGCCCAGGCGGCGAGCGTCCGACTGGGGCCGACCAGAGGCAGTACACGCTGACGTTCACCGACACCGACGCTCACACCGAGCGCACAGTACATCTGCAGGACCCGATCGAGGATCCGGCGGTGGCAGCGCTGATCGACCACCTGCGCAGCTACCGGCGCTGAAGCCAAGGAGAGACATGACGAACCGATCAACGGTGCAGGGCTACTGCACATGCATCGTCCCGCCGCACATGCTCGAGGCGCTGGCCCGCAACGGGGCACCGGAGATCCGCGAGGCGGCCACCCTCGCCCTGGCACACTCCAGGGCGCTGGCGGCGAGCCGGCGGGCCCACCAGGGTCGGCCACCCCGGGCGTACACGATGGCGACGCCGGCCACGACGACCACGCCGCCAAAGGACCGCGAGATCTACGACGCCCACAACGGTGCGACCCTGCCCGGCACCCTTGTGCGCGCGGAGGGCGCTGCGGCGGTGGCGGACCCAGCCGTCGACGAGGTGTACGACGGCTTCGGGTCGACGTGGTTGCTGTACTGGGAAATCTTCGGACGCAACTCCTTCGACAACGGTGGCTCGGCGCTGATCGGAAGCGTCCACTACCAGAAGAAGCTGGACAACGCGGCGTGGGACGGTACGGAGATGTACTTCGGCGACGGCGACGGTGAGTACTTCAACCGCTTCACGCTCGCCGTCGACGTGATGGGCCACGAGCTCACCCACGGCGTCACGTCGACGGAGTCCAACCTCACGTACGAAGGTCAGTCGGGGGCGCTCAACGAGTCCATCTCGGACGTCTTCGGCTCGATGGTCAAGCAGTACGCCCAGGACCCGAAGCAGACCGCCGCCGATGCGGACTGGCTCATCGGGGCAGGGCTCTTCACCGCCAAGGTGTCCGGTGTTGCGCTGCGGTCGATGAAGGCACCCGGCACGGCGTACGACGACCCGGTGCTCGGCAAGGACCCTCAGCCTGCCGACATGGCCCACTACGACGACACCACGAGTGACAACGGTGGCGTCCACATCAACTCGGGCATCCCCAACCGAGCGTTCTACCTGGCCGCTACCGCCCTCGGCGGGTACTCCTGGGACAAGGCCGGGAAGATCTGGTACGGCGCGATGACCGACGCGTCGCTGCCGGCGGACAGCGACTTCGCGACCTTCGCGACCTTGACCGCATCCACCGCCGCGACGCTGTTCGGCGACGCCGAACGCCAGGCTGTCGCCACTGCCTGGTCGACGGTCGGCGTCACCACCCCGTAGTACCTCGAGAATCCGGGTCTCACGTTGCCCTGACCACTTCACACCCGGATCTAATCGGTGCAGTACCCGCCTTCACGGTTGCTTCAGGTTCGAAAACTAGCGTTTCCACGATCGCACCGTGCGATCCATCCGGCCGGCTCGCATTGAGACGGCCGTCAGCCACGACCTGACGAAGCGACCGCATGGCAAGCCTGAGCAATATCGACGACCGGATCTTCTTGTCGGTCAACGACTTCGCGCGAGACACGCCCTGGCTCCATCCCGCCGCGGTCGACTTCGCCAAGTACGGCGTCGTCGTGTTCGCGCTGGGTCTGGTCGCGGGCGTGCTGTACTCCAGATGGCACGACGCGCGCACCATGGCGGCGGCGTTGTGGGCAGGCGCAGGCACCCTGCTGGCGGTCGCAGTCAACCAACCCATCGGCAACGCGGTCGCCGAGCACCGCCCCTACCAGGCGTACCCGCATGCGCTGCTGCTCGTCGCCAAGACGACCGACTTCTCGTTCCCCTCCGACCACGCGGTGATGGCCGGAGCGGTCGCGGCAGGGCTGTTCCTGGTCTCCCGCAGGCTTGGCCTGGTCGCGGCGCTGGCGGCCTGCGTGATGGCTGCGACGCGGGTTTACGTCGGCGCGCACTATCCCTGGGACGTCGTTGCCGGGCTGGTCCTGGGAGCCGCCGTGATCGCCGTCGGCTGGCTCGTCATTGGTCGCCTCGTGACCTCCGTCGTGGCCAGAATGCGTGCCACCCGCATACAACCTTGGCTGGTCGCCGATCAGGCGGTCGCCGTCGCAGCAGCACGTCCCGCCTCGCGACCGGAGAACAGGCAACCGCCGAGAAAGGTCCCCTCCAACGACCGGTAGCCGTGCATCCCACCGCCGCCGAACCCGCTGACCTCACCCGCGGCGTACAGCCCCGGCATGACGGCACCACCCGGGCGAAGCACGCGGCCTGCGAGGTCCGTCTCGAGCCCCCCCAGGGTCTTGCGGGTGATGATGTGCAGCCTCACCGCGATGAGCGGCCCGGCCGCGGGGTCGAGCAGCCGGTGCGGCGCGGCCACCCTGATCAGGCGATCCCCCCGGTAGCGGCGCGCCCCACGGATCGCCGTGACCTGGGCGTCCTTGCTGAAGCTGTTGTCCACCTCACGGTCGCGGGCCTCGACCTGTTGTCGCACCAGCTCGAGGTCGATGAGTGGAGTAGGTGTCATGGCGTTCATGCCGGCGACAAGGCGGTCGAGGCTGTCGGCGACGACGAAGTCCCTGCCGCGGCGCTTGAAAGCCTCGACCGGCGCGGGAGCCCCTGAGCGAGCCCTGGCAAGCACCTGCCGGATGCTCTTCTCCGTCAGGTCGGGATTTTGCTCCGACCCTGACAACGCGAACTCCTTCTCGATGATCTTCTGGTTCAACACGAACCAGCTGTGGTCGTGGCCCGTCCTGCGCAGATGGGCCAGGGTGCTCAACGTGTCGAAGCCCGGGAAGAGGGGCGGCGGGAGCCGGTTGCCTGTTGCGTCCAGCCACACAGACGAGGGACCCGGAAGGATCCGGATCCCGTGCCCAGCCCAGACCGGCGCGAAGTTCTCCACGCCCTCGGTGTAGTGCCACATCCGGTCGGCGTTGATGAAGCTCGCACCCGCGGCCGTCGCGACCTGTTGCATCCTCCCGTCGACATGGGCCGGGACCCCGCTGAGCATGTGCCGCGGCGGTGTGCCCAGCCGCTCGGGCCAGTACCGACGAACGAGGTCGTGGTTGCCTCCGATACCGCCGGACGTCACCAGTACGGCCTGTGCCGTCAGCTCGAACCTCCCGACCGGGTCGGGCGAGCTGGCGGCGCCGCGGATGGCTGGACTGGGCGCCAGCAGGTCGCCCCGTACGCCGGCGACAGCCCCGTCGACGATGACCAGCTCGTCGACCCGGTGCCGGAACCTGTACGTCACCAGCCCCTGGTCGACGCCCGCCCGGACGCGCCGCAGGAACGGCGCCACGACGCCAGGGCCGGTACCCCAGGTGACGTGGAACCGGGGCACCGAGTTTCCGTGCCCGGTCGCCAGCCCGCCGCCACGCTCGGCCCACCCCACGACGGGGAAGAACCGTAAGCCCATGGCGTGCAACCAGGCCCGCTTCTCCCCGGCCGCGAAGTCGACATACGCCTCAGCCCACCGTCGTGGCCAGGTGTCCTCCGCGCGGTCGAAACCGGCAGTGCCCATCCAGTCCTGCAGGGCGAGCGCGTGGGAGTCGCGGATGCCCATCCGCGCCTGCTCCGGCGACTTCACCAGGAACAAGCCGCCGAAGGACCAATGGGCCTGGCCGCCGAGGCCGGTCTCGGGCTCCTGGTCCAGCAGCAGCACCGTGCGGCCCGCGTCGGCGAGCTCAGCGGTGGCGACGAGCCCGGCAAGCCCGGCCCCCACCACGATGGCGTCCGCATCCATGGCCTCGATCATCGCGGCTCGGGCTGCCGCCGCCTAGGCCGGGTAGGTGCGTATGTGGCTCCCCACCAGGCGCCAAGAGGTCGAACCCAGACGTAGCCAGGAGCTACCTGAGAGGCGGGTTGTGCCGGTGACGGTGGGACTGCAGGTGAGCCACAGCCGACCGTGGGTACTAGGCGGGCTCACGACCAGGAGGCAACATGAAGCTCACCTCGGACGACGACACGCTCATCGACATCGTCTTCGACATCTTCGCGACCTACCGGCTGACGACGCTTGTGAAGGACGACAAGATCACCGAGGACCTGCGCAACATCGTCTGGCGGCGGTACGGACAGCCCAGCGATGAGGACTGCCACAAGATCAGCTACCTGCTCACCTGCCCGTGGTGCCTGAGCATCTATTTCGGGGCGGCGGTGGTGGCCGGCCGGTCGCGGTTCCCGCAGGGTCTGAAACCCTGCCGCTCGGACGCTGACGTACTCTGCTTTGACCGGCCTGCACGCGGAGCGACGAGGCTGAGAACGAGGAGCCCGACATGACGTCTGTCTGGATGGACCGGCAGGACCTGCCGGTCTTCGGACCGCTGCCGGCTGACCAGAGCTACGACGTGGTGGTGGCCGGGGCGGGGCTCACGGGGATGGTCACGGCGCTGCTGCTGGCCCGGTCAGGCTGTCGGGTGGCCGTGCTCGAGGCCCGCTATCTCGGCGCCGGTACCACCGGCAACACCACGGCGAAGGTCAGCCTGCTCCAGGGCACCCGGCTGTCCCAGATAGCCGCGAAGCAGCCCGATGACATCGTGCAGGCGTATGCCGACGCCAACGCCGAAGGCCAGCAGTGGCTGCTGCGCTACTGCCACGACCATCACGTCGCCGTGCAAAGACGACCGGCGTACACCTACGCCACGACCGAGACCGGCGAGACGTCGGCCAGGGCGGAGCTGGAGGCCTGCCGCACCGCTGGGCTGGAAGCCGTGTGGACCGACACCCCCGAGCTGCCCTACCCGACCCGCGGGGCGGTGCGGATGGACGACCAGGCCCAGCTCGACCCGATGGACCTTCTCATCGCCCTGGCCGGCGACCTCCAGACCCACGGTGGCGTGATCTTCGATGGGACCCGCGTGCAGTCGGTGCAGGTCGGCGACGAGTCGACCATCACCACCGACAGGGGCGTCGTGAGCGCACCTCAGCTGGTCTTGGCGACGGGAATCCCAGTACTCGACCGGGGTGCGTTCTTCGCTCGCCTGGAGCCACTGCGGTCGTACGCATTGGCATTCGAGGTACCCGGCTGTCCGGCCGGGATGTACCTCTCGGCCGACTCGCCGACCCGCTCGCTGCGGTCGGTGCCCCGCGGCGAGAGCGAGCTCCTGCTGGTC
Organism: uncultured Actinomycetota bacterium; assembly: GCA_963824115.1. GTDB lineage: Bacteria > Actinomycetota > Actinomycetes > Propionibacteriales > Nocardioidaceae > DASQEH01. The sequence goes on along the minus strand of CAWGOA010000006.1, from coordinate 66,735 downwards.
GGCGGCAACGGCCATACGGTGGGCCGTCGGCCCAACACCCAAGCGCTCGTCGACGACCTCACCTCGTGGACTCAGGAGCCACTTCCCCGGAGGCCCGGCTGACCCATTCGTGGAGTGCCCAGGACTACGAGTCGATCGACGCGCTGCCGTACGTCGGATCGCTGACGCCGGGTGGCGACAGGTGCTTCGTCGCCACCGGCGTACGACAAGTGGGGGATGACGAACGCCGTCGCCGCCAGCCTCGCACTGTCCAGCAGGATCCTCGGCGGCAGTACCGAATGGGCCGAGGCCCTCGACAGCTGGCGGCTTCGCGAGCTCGGGGGCCTGCCATCGGCGGCCAGCCTCAACGGTCGAGTGGCCTTCCACCTCGCGGAGGGATGGCTGCGTACGGCGATGAGCTCGGGCGAGGCAGGCATCCCGGCCGAGGGCCAGGGCCACGTCGAGCGCGAGGGCGTGCACCCTGTTGCCGTGTGCACCGTCGGCGGCACCACCCAGCGCCACTCGGCGGTCTGCCCGCACCTGGGCGGGATCCTCACGTGGAACGACGCGGAGACCTCATGGGACTGCCCCCTGCACGGCTCGCGCTTCTCCCCCGGTGGTGACCTCCTGGAAGGGCCGGCGACCTCCGGCCTGAAAGACCTCTGAGCTCCCCGCGAGACGTCACCCACGGCCCGCGACACGCCGGTGGAGGGACCGCGATTGACGTCTCGGTACGGCTAGTCGCCTCGGTCGGCGAGCAATCCGTGCATCCTCGCAATGGTGACCCGGCGATCCGGTATGACGTCGCGAGCCAGGGCCAGCACATCGGCGTCGGCCCCCTGCGTCCGCTCCGTCTCCGCCAAGGTGAGCTCGCCTCGCTCCGCGTTGGTCATCAGGCGCAGCCACAGTCGGTCGAATCCGATACCTCTCGCGTGGAGAAGCTGCGCCAGGTCGCTCTCGCTCGGCAAGCCAGGGATCCGAGCCTTCTGTGCCGGCTCATCCCACGCGGTGAGCAAGGTATCCAGCACCTTCGCCTCGCTGCTGTGTGAATGCCCGATCGCTTGTCCGAGTGCGCGGACCGGAGCGCTGTGTGAACGAGCCCGCGCGAGGCCGGCGATCTGCCCTGTGCGAGCCTCCAGGGTGACCATCGCTCCAGCGAAGGCCACGTCCGCCCGGTTGTGCGGCATCGACGGAGTGCCCGACCTGCCAGACGATGCCTCCTGCTGCGGGGGTCCGGTCGAGAACGCGTGTGAGCTTCCCGTATGTGTGGCAGACGACGAACTGGCGGACGTCCCGGAGCCGCCGCAGCCGGCCACGAGGAGGAGGACGGACGCGGTCAGCAACGCCGGCGCGTGCGGCCTGGAGAGCTGAGGCATTCGTCGAGCCTGCAATTCAGTGGTACACGTGGACGAGGGACGGCCCCTGCCGCGCAGGATCTGCGCCAAGGCGACGGGCACGGTGATGACGACGAGGCTCTCGCGAGCGACGACGCCAAACGCCCCAGAAAGGACGGCTGGCACCTCTCGGCTCGCTGTGGCGCCACGTCCCGCGCAAAGGTACGGCTCAACGCACCTCCGCGACGGCGACCGGTCGATGCTCGCGCTGCGAGAGCGTGCAGGCCTCCGCGATCCAGCCGGCCTCCAGCGCGTCGTCGACGGAGCACGGCGAGTCGCGACGACCGGCGACCACGTCGATGAATGCCGCCAACTCGGCTCGGAAGGCGTCGCGGAAGCGGTCGATGAAGAAGACGTGGGGATCGCCCGCCGGGAACGTCACACCCGGCTCGAGCGACCTCAACGGGAGGCGCTCGTCGAGCCCGACCGCAGCGCTGTCGTCACAGCCGTGGATCTCCATGCGCACGTCGTACCCGCGCGCGTTGTACCGGGTGTTCGACACGACGGCGAGAGTCTGGTCGTCCAGAGTCAAAAGTGCACTGGCGGTGTCGACGTCGCCGACCTCCGCGAAGAACGGGTCGCCGCGGTTGCTTCCGACTGCGTACACCTCCACGACCTCGCGGCCCGTAACCCATCTGATCGCGTCGAAGTCGTGGACGCTGCAGTCGCGGAAGATCCCTCCCGACCCGGCGATGTACGACGCAGGCGGCGGCGCCGGGTCGAGCGTCGTCGACCTCACCGTGTGGACCCAGCCCAGCTGCCCGCTCGCCACTGCGTGACGCGCAGCGCTGAACCCGGCGTCGAACCTCCGGGGGAAGCCGATCTGGATGGGTACGTCGACGTCGGCGAGCCGAGCACGAAGCGCTACCGCCTCGGCCGCCGTCGATGCCAGAGGTTTCTCGCAGAAGACCGGGAGGCCCGCGCCGGCGGCGGCGAGGACGAGGTCCGGATGCGACGGCGTCGCGGCCGCGATGACGACTCCGTCGACGCCCGCCGACAACAACAAGGAGGCGACGTCCGGCATCGCCTCCACCGGATGCCGCCGTGACACGGCGGCAACGGCGTCCGGACTCACATCGGTGACCGCCAGCGACGTGACCTCGTCCAGCTCGCTCAGTGTCTCTGCGTGCAGCGCGCCGATGCGCCCCAGGCCGATCAGTCCGATGCGCATCAAGCCACTCCTTCGTGTCGCCGACGAACCATCCTCGCGTCGCGCCAACGTTGACGTCCGGCGAGTAGTCCCTAGGCTTGCAGACGTTGTCGGGCCCAGCTCGCCGCACCACCACGTGAAAGGCAACGCGATGACCTCGTCCGCCGTGGACACGGGCAGGACCGGCTCCGGCTGGCTGTCCGCAGAACAGTGCCGCCTCGAGGATTTCGTCCGGATCGTCTCGGAGTCGACGGATGCCGCCGACTACCCCTTCGCGGACGAGGTGGTCCAAGGCGTACTCGTCTATCGTGCGGCAACGCTCCGCGCCGTCATCGGCTCACCCGACGGCCGGCGGCGGGTCCAGGCCGAGCTCGCGCGAGGGCTCATGGATGGCCCCGGTCTGGTGGTGTTCAAGGGAGCTTACGACGTGGGCGCCGTGGACCGCGCTACCGCGGTCTTCCACGACCTGATCGCGCAGCAAAAGGCTCAAGGCACGGGCGCGGGCGACCACTTCGCCAAGCCCGGCGCCAACGACAGGGTGTGGAACGCGCTGGAGAAGCTGGCGCTGCGTGACGCCCAGACGTTCGTCGAGTACTACTCCAACGACATCCTGAACCTGGTCTCGGTCGCCTGGCTCGGTCCCGGCTACCAGGTCACCTCGCAGATCAACGTGGTAAACCCCGGGGGAGCTGCTCAGACGGCCCACCGTGACTACCACCTCGGCTTCATGTCCGAGCGTCAGGCGGCGAGGTACCCGGCCCAGGTCCACCGCCTCACCCCGGCACTGACGCTGCAGGGAGCCGTCGCGCACTCGGACATGCCGGTCGAGACCGGTCCCACGCTGTACCTCCCGCACTCGCAGAAGTACGAGCCCGGCTACCTCGCGTTCCACCTGTCGGAGTTCATCGACTACTTCGAGGCACACCACGTCCAGCTGCCGTTGGAGACCGGTGACGCGGCCTTCTTCAACCCCGCGCTCTTCCACGGCGCGGGTCACAACAGATCGGCGGACGTGCGGCGGATGGCCAACCTTCTGCAGGTGTCGTCGGCGTTCGGCCGCGCGATGGAGAGCAGTGGACCGCACCGCGATGGCACGGGCGGTGTACCCCTGCCTGCGTGCCATGCGCCGCGACGGCGTCGGCGAGGACTTGCTGCGCAACGTCATTGCTGCCACTGCCGAGGGCTATGCGTTTCCGACGAACCTGGACCGGGACCAGCCAGTCGACGGGCTCGCGCCCCCGACACAAGCCGAACTGGCCTGGAACGCGGTAGCGGGCGAGTGGAGCGACGAGGAGTTCGGCCGCCGGCTCGCAGAACATTCGGCGCGGCGGGACACGCACACCTGACGAGGCAACCGTCAGTCGGGTGAGCGGCTGCCGGCGTGGGCTTTCATCGGCAGCCAGCTTTCTCGGTGCCGCACACCGGCCAGCGCTGCGACGAGGACGGCCGCGGCCGCCGCGAGGTCCGAGAGCACGATGCCGTGCTGTTCGGTCAGGTGCACGAGAACCGGCCCCTCGAAGTGCTTGTCGATCCGGAGCCAGGACACCGCAACCAAGAGGAGCACGACCGTGGCCCACCGGTCGCCCACCCAGGCGCGCCAACCGCTCACGACCATCGCCACCCCCAAAGGGGAGGCAAGCCACAAGACCGTCAGCACGTCGTCACGATAACCCGCAGAACCCTGGTCACCCGCGGATTCGCGGTGGCTCTTACGTTTCCTTCAGCACCCCTACTCGACGCTCGGCTGCCGAGCCTCAGCCTGCTCATCCGGCAGCGGCTTGCGCCAGAGCCGATCGAGCACCCGGGCGGTGGCGTGTCCGTCGTCGAGCGGGCAGTACCGCTCCTGGAAGCGCGCGTATCGGTCTTCGTAGCGATGGCGTACCTCGTCGAGATGCAGTACCGCGTCGGCGAGGTCGTCAGAGGTACGCAGTACCGGTCCCGGGGCGTATCTCTCGAAGTCGAAGTAGAACCCCCGCAACTCGTCGCGATATCGCTCGAGATCGTAGCTGAAGAAGAGCAATGGCTTTCCCGTGACGGCGAAGTCGAACATCGTCGACGAGTAGTCGGTGACCATCGCGTCGGCGGCGAGGTACAGCTCGGCGACGTCGGGATAGTACGAGACGTCACGAAGGCCGACCCCTCCGGACTGTCGGCCGTCGATCGGTCGTCAGGTAGTGCAGCCTGAGCAGAAGACAGTGACCTGGTCCGAGCTGCTCGGCCAACTTCTCGACGCTCAACCCGAGCTCGATGTCCGGACGGCCGGGCGCGAACACCGCGTCGTCGCGGAACGTCGGCGTGTACAGCACGACAGTGATGTCGTCCGGAAGGTCCAGCCGGCGGCGCACCCGCTCCCGGACGGAGTCACGGCCGGGCGATCGCAAGATGTCGTTGCGCGGATATCCGGTCTCGATGACCTCTCCGTTGAAGCCGAAGCTCGGCGCTGAGTCTTCGTGCTGACCGCATTCGGTGAGACGAGGATGTCCCACCTGTCGATGTCACGGGTCAGCCTTGCGATGTGGCCGGGTGGGCTCCAGACGATGTCGAAGTGGATGCGCTTGAGTGCCGTTCCATGCCACGTCTGAAGGTAGACGGCTTCTGGGCGCTTGTTCCATTCGACGTCGGTGTGGGTGTTGGCGATGACCAGGTCGGCCGACTCGAGCGCCTCGACGCACAGCGGCCCGGACGGCGGAACCGTCTCCAGGGCGTTCGGGAAACCGTGGGCGTGGGCCGGGTCGGCCAGCCATGTGTGGGTGTCGCCAGGACGCTGGGCAACCCATGCCTCGTACAGGGCCCGAGGGCTGTCGGAGTAACGGCCCTCGAAGCTCTGGTAGACAACCTTCACCGTATCGCCGCGATGCGAGCCCAGGGGAAAGCGATGCGCCTCATCACCGCACCGTATCGTTCGCGGCCCCGGCCGTGGCGCGAGTGGTTTCTGCGCGAGATCAGCGGCCAGACGGATTAGGCGCGGTGGCCGTCGAGACGACAGTGGCCGTGGCCCGCCGGCGCGACGCCGAACTGTCGGCGCCGAGCGCGATGATATTCGCCTAGGTCGCCGGCAGCATGGCCGAGGCGACCACGATGGAGGCAGCTATGGAGTGCAGAATCGAGCTCATCTTCGTACCCGTGACGGACGTCGACCGGGCGATCGAGTTCTACGTCGAGAAGGTGGGGTTCAACCTGGACATGCAGGCTCGGGTAGACGAGAACCTGAGATTCGTCCAGGTCACCCCGCCCACGTCGGCATGCTCGATCGCATTCGGCGAGGGGATCACCGAGATGACCCCGGGGACCCAGAACAGCATCCAGGTCGTCGTGCCGGACGCAGAGGCGGCCCGGCAGGAGCTTCTCGCCCGTGGTGTCGACGCACCCGAGGTGCAGACACTCCCATGGGGGTCGTTCACGTCGTTCCAAGACCCCGATGGCAACACCTGGACGCTGCAGCAGCTTCCGCCACGTGGATCGTCCGGCGACGCCGCAGCAGTCCTGACCAGTCACACAGCCAATCCGGTCCTTGGCCGACGGCAGCCCACCGCCATCTGGGCGTGTCCCTTCGACGCGCGCGGGTATACCGGAGTACGAGGACGCCCGACTCACACCCAAGGAGACACCGTGTCTGTGACCCCGTTTCAAGACCTACCGCTCGCTGAGCGTGACCGGGAGTGGGACGGCACCGCCGCCGAGAAGCGGGTACGCCGTTGGGCGGACGCAGAAGAAGAGCCCAACGAGAACTACCGCAACGCCCACGTCTGGTACGACAAGGACAACAAGCAGAACTTCACGGCGTACAAGCTGCTGATCTGCGACGTCGTCGACGGCCGCCTCGAGGTGGTCCCCAGGGGTGTCATGGCGGCCGGGGCGGTCATGCAGGGCTCGAGAGGCGGTGTCGACCTGCCATCGGTCGACATCGACAGGGTGAAGAGCCACCTGGCCAAGTACTACGCCAAGATGGACGAGACTGCTCCCTGGCTCCGCTGAGCCGCGCGGGCCTTCTGCTCGCGGGGATCCTCAGAGCCCGAATGCGTGGCCGCATCGATGGTGCGGTGGCCGCCTGCCCGAGGGGGCCGCTCCGATGATGTCCGAGTACAACGCGGACAGTGAGTAGTGCGTCAGCGGAGTGGCCACCACCCGTCCGTGAGCTCCGTTGGCGCTGAACACGACCGTGAGCACGTTGTTGTTGCTGTGGCGGTCATCCTCATCCGCAGTGACGACGACCACCAATCGGCCAGAGGTGAAGTCCGGGCTCTGGAGGATCTGTGGCAACCAGCTCTGAAGCCACGAGTCAGCCGTCGTCAGCGAACAGCCGTCATTGTGAGCGTCATTGCACAGGTTCGGGATCACCATGGCGACATTCGGCAAGGTTCCCTGGGCGATGTCGGTGGCAAGAGCGCCAGAGGACGGGTCTCCGCTAGGCACGTCGAAGCGGCTGCAGTTGGCCTGCCCAGCGCTGAAGTAGACCCAGGGGTTGTGCTTGACGGCGTACAGCCCTGACGAGCTGGCGTCACAGTTCCCCGGCATGTCCTCGGCGTACGTCTTGGCGGTCTCGCCAGCGGCGAGCGCCTGGTCGAACACCGATGACGCGCTGCCTACCTTTGCTGAGTTCACCGACGGGCCCCCGTCGTCGGTGACGCCGAAGGTCGAGCCGCCAGCGATGGCCAGGTAGTTCGGGAGTGAGGGATGGGTGATGGCCGTGTAGCCGGTCGCGTACGCATACTGGCGGGCGAGACCGTTGAGATACGGCATGCTCGCCTGCATCTGCGGGAGCGAGTGGTTCTCCTCGATGAACGTGATCACTTTGGTCGGACCCGTTGTCGGCTTCGTGCTCGCGTGTGTGCGCGGTGGAGAGAGGCGGTGCCGGAGACGGCTGCACAGCAGACGTATGAGGGTTGACCTGCGAGCTGGCTGTCTGCGCACTACAGCTCGACACCAGGGCAACGAGCGACAACGCCAGCAACGCCGTGCTCGCCCCGACCGTGAGTTGACGAGTCTTCACACGCTCTTCCGATCGGTTGCTGGCCCCTTGAGTCAGGCAGGGCGCTGTGCGGCCAACCTAAGCGATCGTGCTGAGCGGAGCCTTAGCAATCCCGAAATTTCCGATCGGAGAAGATCGTCCGCCTTACCGCGTCCCCCTGATCACATGGCCGGCCGCGAGCTGCTCCTCGTCGGCCAACTCCCGTCGGACCAGTTCGGGGCCTCGGACGCGGGCCTCGGGGGGCATCCCGCGAACCGGTCCCGAGACACCGGCGGTGGGGCCCCAGAATGCCGGGAACCGACCAGTGGCCCTTTTCCGGCGGTACCTTCATTGCCATGGGCCTCGGCCACATTGTCTATGGCGTGATAGTGAAAAGCTTCTCCGCCGACGGATTGCTCGGTGTGGAGAAAAGGATTCCGTATCTGACGTCACTCGGCATCACGACGATATGGCTCTCCCCGATCTTTGAACACCCGAGAGGCGACTTCGGGTACGCGATGACCGACTACCGAAGAATCGACCCGGAGCACGGCTCGAAGGCCGACCTGTTGCACCTGGTGGAAACCGCCCACCGAGATGGGCTGCGCATCCTGCTCGACCTCGCGCCGAATCACACCTCGGACCAGCACCGGTTCTACCGCGACGTGACGACGAACGGCGCCGACTCTGGCTACGCCGACTACTACGACCGAGATGCTGGCGGCGCTTACACCCACTATTTTCATTGGGCGAATCTGATCAACCTCAACTATGACAACCCCGCGGTCCAGCGCATGGTGACGGATGCGATGACGTACTGGGTCACCGAATGCGATATTGACGGTTACCGGATGGATGCTGCCTGGGGCATTCGCCAGCGGAGCCCAGCCTTTTGGGCTGAGTGCCTGCATGCACTCAGGGGGGTCAAGCCCGACCTCTTTCTGCTCGCGGAGGCCAGTGCGCTCGATCCTTTCTACGGTCGAGCCGGTTTCGACTCCGCTTACGACTGGACTCACCATCTTGGTACCTGGGCGTGGGGCCACGCTTTTTCGCGCAGCACCAACCGGGCGACGGACCTGCGCTATCACGTGGAGAAGTCCGCGGGCCGAGGCGACGTCTTCCGGTTCCTCAACAACAACGACACAGGCCCGCGCTTCGTCACCAGCCATGGACCAGCTGTCAACAAGCTGGCAACGGCCGTTCTGCTGACACTTCCCGGGACCCCATGCCTGTTCATGGGCGACGAGGTGGGGCTCGAGTTCACGCCCTATCGACAACCAGGCCCGGTCACGTGGCCCGTCAACAGGGACCTGCTGCAGTTCCACCGACGTCTGATCGCCTTGCGCAAGCAGCATCAGCTTGGCCACGGATCCCTCGTCCTCGTGGACAACGACCGACCGGACGACTGCCTCAGCTACAGCCAGCCAGGTCACTCGGAGCTCCCCGTCGTGAGTCTGTTCAACCTCGGTCCGGCCACCCGGGTCAGCGTGGATGTCGGCACGGGCACGACAGGTGCACTCGACCTGTGGCACGAGCGCCGGTATGCCGCCGAGGACGGCAAGATCTCCGTAGACCTTGCCAGCAACGCGTTCTCCATCCTCCAGCTCAACTCGGATCGGATCGGATCGGCCGAAGAGCGCTCCCCGTGTGCGTCTCTTCGTCGTCCAGGTAGGCACCCAGCCTCGGTAGTTGCGGACGCGCAATGACCGCAACGAGGTCTACGGTGGCGCGATGACCAAGTTCGTCGTCCACTCAACGGCCGTCCTCCACCTCGTAGGCGAAGGCATCGAGGTCGCGGCCGAACACCAGCTCCTGGCTCCGACACTGCTGCGTTCGCAGACCCTCTCAGCCCTGCACGAAGCGGCTCATCACGGCGAGCTCTCGGCGGACGTCGCGCGCGAACGCCTTGCCCGCATCGGACAGATGCGGATCCGACTTCTCGGCGACGGCGTTCTTCGGCGCCTTGCCTGGGCACTGGCTGACGAGCTGGGTTGGGCATCGACGTACGACACGGAGTACCTCGCGCTCACCCGGCTGCAGGCGGATGCGTTCGTCACCCTGGACGAAGGCCTTGCCCGAGTGGCCGCGCGGGTCGTGACGATCGCATCCATCGACGCCCTGCGATAGACGGCACGCTGCCCGTCACCGCCCGCCGGTCACTGCCCGGTTCGCCCGTCGATGCACTCGCGCAGCAGGTCGGCATGACCGGCATGACGCGAGTACTCCTCGATCACGTGAACGATCACGTCCCGCACGGAGACGGTCTCATCGTCAAGGGAGACGTCGAGGCCGAGATCGGCCTCCGCAAGGGCGTCCAGCCATTCGTCGGCCTTGGCGATCTCGCCCTTCCAGGTCGCAAACGCTTCCTCGACCTGGGCAGGCTCCGGTCCCGCGCCGTGAAAGTCCCAGTCCGGGTCTTCTTCACGCTTGTACAGGCGCGGGGCGTCGGTCCGGCCCTGGAGCACCCGCTGGAACCAGTGGTTCTCCACCTGCGCCAGATGCCGAACCAGTCCGAGCAGGCTCAGGGTGCTCGGAGGTACCGAGCGCCGGGCAAGCTGCTCGGCGTCCAGCCCCTCGCACTTCAACTCCAGGGTCAGCCGGTAGTTGGTGAGGTACTCCCGATAGGTCGCCTTCTCACCGATGGGGTTCCCGTACGTTCTTGGGTCGTCCTCGAAGGCCATCCATCTTTCGCTCACACCCCACACCCAACCGCAGCACGACACGAGGGGCAAGGCACCAGTTGCTTTCGGCGGGCACCAGCCGGCTCCCCGCCACCATCGCGCAGACTGGCAGCATGATCGAGATACGGGCAATCTCGTTGGCGCAGACCCTCGACCTGCGAGACGCCCTGCTCAGCCCCGGACATCCCGGCAGGCCGGTGGTCTGGCCCTACGACGATGACGCTGCGGTCCACTACGGGGCTTTCGGCTCCGCGACGCGTGAACTGGTCGGCTGCGTGAGCATCTGTCCGGGGTCCATGGACGGCAGCGACCCGACCACCTCCTACCGTTTGCACTCCATGGCCGTCCAGGTCGAGTGGCAAGGCATGGGCATCGGGCGACAGATGCTTGAACATGTCGCTGCTGAGCTGGCTGCACGCAATGCCGAGCTCATGTTCGCGACGGCGCGTTCATCCGCACTGGGGTTCTACCTCCGCTGCGGGATGACCCAGGAGGGTTCATGACGGTGGAGCAGACAGGCTATCGCTTCCAGTACGTGTCTCTGGATCGTGACGGGATTCGGGAACTGGCCAAAATCACCTGAGCGGCAGCTTCACCCTCACCCCCGTGAGAAGCAGCAGTTGGCCCCCCGTCCGCCGGGGTCGGCGTATTGTCGGGCTCGGGTGATCGTGTGGGGACGTCAAGAGTGCTGAGCCGCCTCGTCGAAGTGATGACGGTGGCGATTGCGGTCGCCTCGTGTGGCGGGACTGCCGATCACGCGGACGCCCCGCACACTTCGAGCACCGCGCCCGCGGGACACTTCAGGGGCGAATCGAAGGCGGCCAAGACGTCGACGAGGGGTTGCGCCGACACCATCCTCGCGAAGATGAGCCTGGCTCAACAGGTGGGCCAGCTGTTCATCGCCGGGGTCTCCAGCTCCGCACCGACTGCCGAGCAGGTCAGCTTGATCCGAACGCGGCACCTCGGGGGTGCCATCTTGATGGGACATACCGACGCCGGTGTCGCCGCGACGGCGCACGTGAGTCACAGCTTGCAGGCCCAGGCGTCGACGCACGCAACCCAGGGCGTCAAGCTGTGGGTCGCGGTGGATCAGGAGGGGGGGTTCGTGCAGGTGCTGAACGGCCCCGGATTCTCTGCCATTCCGACTGCGCTGGCTCAGGGGGAGGTCAGTCCCGCAACCCTGGCGGTGCGCGCCCAGCGGTGGGCCGGGCAGCTAAGGCGGCTGGGGTCAACCTCGACCTGGCTCCGGTGATGGACACGGTTCCTGCTGACCTCGGTACCGACAACGCGCCGATCGGGCACTACGACCGCGAGTACGGTCACACGCCCCAACGGGTCGCCCGGCACGGCACCGCGGTCTTGGAGGGCATGCAGCGCGGTCATGTGGACGCCACCGCGAAGCACTTCCCGGGACTCGGCCGGGTGCGTCATAACCCGGACACCAGCCCGGTGGTCGTGGACAAGGTCACGACGCGACACGATCCCTACCTCGCGCCGTTCAAGGCGGCGATCGACGACAAAGTCGCAGCCGTGATGGTGTCCTCGGCGCGGTACACGCAGATCGACCGGCACCACCTGGGTGCGTTCTCAGCCGTCATCATGCGCGACGTGTTGCGCGGCGACCTGGGCTTCACCGGCATGATCGTCTCCGACGACCTCGGCAACGCCGCCGTCGTGCAGGACGTGCCCGTCGGCGCCCGGGCTGTGCGGTTCATCCGCTCCGGAGGGACTGTCGTCCTCACGGTCGCGACGTCGACCGTCGACCAGATGACCCAGGCCGTCTTGGACAAGGCAACAGCGAGCCCGACATTCAAGGCCCGCGTCCAAGCCGACGCCCTGCTGGTACTCAAGACGAAGCACCGACTCGGGCTGCTGACCTGCTCATAGCCTCGCCGCGTCTGCCTGGCCGACGACGACCCGTCGGTGGTCGGCGCGGCCAGCCGACCAGCCGAACAGCCACCGCGCCCGCCTTCCCGGTGAGGGTGCAGCGATTGAGGGGTTGCGCACCGTGACTTGGAGGACTAGACCTGTCCCCACGTAATCGAGGAGGTCGCACGATGGGGTCGAGCCAGGCCAGGACGACTCGCCGCGCGTCACGAGCGGTGGCGGCCACGGCTTTGGCGGTGACGCTGCTAGCCCTGCTGGCGAGTTGTGGCGGAAACGGCGGCAAGGTCGGCGTCTCACTGATCCTGAAAACCCAGTCCAATCCCTACTTCGTCTCCATGAAGAAGGCAGCAGAGATCCAGGCCGGCAAGTCGGGGGTACATCTGTCAGTGGCGACGGGCAACGCCGACGGCGACACCCAGACCCAGATCAACGCCATCGATACGGCCATTGCGCGGGGTGACAAGGGCATTCTGATCACGTCGAACGGCCCGGCCGTGAACGCCGCTCTGCGCCTCGCGAAGGGCTACGGCCTGTTCGTCATCGCCCTCGACACCCCTTTGGACCCGGTGGACACCGCAAACGTCACCTACGCCACCGACAACTTCCAGGCAGGCAAGCTGATCGGTCAGTACGCGGCGGCGCGGCTCGACGGGAAGAAAGCCGTCATCGCGATGCTGGACCTGTATAACGACCAGGTGGTCTCGGTCGACATCGGCCGCGACCACGGCTTCCTCACCGGGATGGGCATCGACCCCGGCAGCAAGACCCTGAATGCCAAGGAGAAGAAATCAGGGAACTACACCGGCGGTAAGGGTGGCAGCTACGAGATCGTCTGCCACCAGGCCACGCAAGGCGCAGTAGACGGCGGTCGCACCGCGATGGAGCAGTGCCTCTCCCGCAATCCCGACATCAACGTCGTCTACACGATCAACGAACCCGCCGGCGAGGGTGCCTACGCCGCGCTCACGGCCGCCAAGAGCCAGAACAAGGCGTTCATCGTCTCCATCGACGGCAGCTGCCAAGGGATGAGCGACCTCAAGAACGGGATCTTCGCCGCGGACGCAACCCAGTACCCCGGAAAGATGGCGGATCTCGGAGTCCAGGCGATCAAAGAGATCGCCGCCGGTCGCAAGGCGCCGTCACTGCCCCCCGGCAAGGACTTCCTCGACACCGGCACCAAGCTCGTCACCGCAAAGCCGCTGGCAGGTATCAAGAGCCAAACGGTCGCCGACGGCCAGAAGGCCTGTTGGGGCACGGCATCCAACTGACAATCGGGCGCAAACGAGAGGTATGACACCGTGAACGACGAAGCGTTAGAGACTGACGCGTCGCCCGCATCAGCGGACGATCTCGTGCCCACGCGGCACACGCCGGCTCAACGGATCCAGCACATCCTGCACGGCAACCCCGCGCTCAGCCCGCTCATCGTGCTGATCATCGGCGTGATCGTCTTCGGCCTGGTAGCCGACAACTTCCTGCGTCCCCAGTCCCTGTCACTGCTGTTGCAGCAAGTCGCAGTGGTCGGCGCGCTTGCGGTGGGTCAGACCGTGATCATCCTGACCGCGGGGATCGACCTCTCCATCGGCATGGCGATGGTGCTGGCCTCCCTCGTGATGGTGAAGCTGAACTTCGAGCACGGGGTACCCGGTCCGATCGCACTGCTGATCGGCATCTTCGTGGGCATCCTCACCGGGGTCCTGAACGGCGTCTTGGTGACCCGGCTCAACCTTCCGCCGTTCATCGTGACGCTCGGTACGTTCTCCATCTTCACGGCCATCTCGCTGCTGTACGCCGCCGGGCAGACGATCGCGCTCGACCCGAACGCGTTCCTGGTGTGGACAGGCAAGACGATCAGCATCGGCAGCGTCAGCATCACCTGGGGTGTGCTCTTGATGCTGTTGCTCTACGTGGTGGTCGGTTTCGCGCTGCGCAGCACTGCATGGGGGCAGCATCTGTACGCCACGGGTGACGACCGTGAGGCCTCGTCACTGGCCGGTATCTCCACCAACCGGGTCCTGCTCAGCGCCTACGTTGTGGCCGGATTCACGGTCGGCATCGCCGCCTGGATCGTGTGCGGCCGCGTGGGCGGCGCCGATCCGAATGCCGGGCTCAACTACAACCTCCAGAGCATCACCGCAGTCGTCATCGGTGGCACCAGCCTCTTCGGTGGCCGCGGGCTCGTGATCGGCAGCCTGATCGGGGCCTTGATCGTGCAGGTCTTCAACAGCGGGCTCGCCCTCGCAGGCGTCGACCCCAACTACCAGGTGCTGGCAACCGGGATCTTGGTGATCCTCGCCGTCTCCGTCGACCAGTGGATCAGGAGCGTGAAGGCATGACCGAGACGGCTGCCAAACCCAAGTCGGCCCCATCCGGCGATGAGAAGCCGATCCTGGAAGCCGAAGGGATGGTCAAGCTCTTCGGCCGGGTGGTCGGCCTCCGCGGCGTCGACCTGAGGCTGTATCCCGGCGAAGTCCTTGCCGTGATCGGTGACAACGGCGCCGGCAAGTCGACCCTGATCAAGTGCCTCTCAGGCGCCATGATTCCCGACCGCGGCACGCTGAAGGTCGAGGGCAAGCAGGTCAGCTTCAAGTCGACCCAAGAAGCCAGGGCGGCGGGCATCGAGACGGTCTATCAGACCCTCGCCGTCGCACCGGCGTTGGACATCGCCAGCAACCTGTACCTCGCCCGAGAGATCCGCAGGCCCGGTTTCGCGGGCTCGGTGCTCCGGATGCTGGACAAGAAGGCGATGCGCGAGCACGCGTCCGAGCACATCAAGAGCCTGGGTATCTCGACCCTGCAGAACATCAACCAGGCAGTCGAGACGCTGTCCGGTGGCCAGCGCCAGATCGTCGCCGTGGCCCGCACCGGCGCCTTCGGAAGCAAGATCGCCATCCTCGACGAGCCGACGGCGGCGTTGGGCGTACGCGAGACCGCGCAGGTACTTCGCCTCGTTCGCGACCTGCGCGACCAAGGGCTCGGCGTGATCTTGATCAGCCACAACATGCCGAACGTCTTCGAGACCGCTGACCGGATCCACATCCAGCGGCTGGGCGGCAGGGCAGCCGTGATCACTCCCGAGTCCCACTCGATGCAGGATGCGGTCGCGATCATGACCGGTGCGATGACCGTCCCCGACGACGAGCAGACGGTGCGCTGACTCTCGCGCTCGATACGATCGTCGTCGGCTATCTGCCGACGGCCGAGGGTGGATCCGCCTTCGAGTACGCGAAGCGGTGGGCCCTGTTTCGGCCGACGCCGGCTCGTGGTGGTCAACACTGGTCGCAACGGTGACTACGCCCATCCCAACTTCGCGAGCCCCGAGGACCTGGACGCCATCGCGGCCGAGCTCGGTGAGGCCGGCATCGCGCACGAGGTGCTCCAGCCGACCGACGGCAAGCCCGCCGCAGAGACGATCCTGGCCGCGGCGATCACGCACTCGGCAGACCTGATCGTCATCGGCCTGCGACGGCGCAGCCCGGTGGGCAAGCTCATCGCGGGCAGCACCGCGCAACAGGTCCTTCTCGACGCCAGGTGCCCGGTGCTCACCGTCAAGGCGGACCAGCCCTGAGGTCATCGCCTCGGCCGACCGCGGTTGGGGTGCGCGTCTCCTCGCGCACATGACGCCGGAGCGAGCTCGCCCTTCGCCGAGACGTCACCGGCGGCCCGGTTTTGTCGGCGTGTCGGCCGCCGATTGCCCTCTCGGCGCTGACCTGCGATCGGTATGTCCTCGGTAGGGGGCGCCGACCGCTGCGAGCCCAGTCGATCGTCCGGCGACGCCAACGTGAGTCCCACCATCCATCGGGAGCAACGACAGCTGTCGACCCGCCCGTGATGGGGTCCGGGTACACGGTTTGAGGTAACGGACAAGCGGGTTAGACCTCGGCGGCCGGCACACCAGAGCGAATGCTTGACATTGGATACCCCGAACCGGATACTCGATCTCAAGTAATAGCCCTCGAGGAGGTCATCATGGCACGGCGTCGGGTTGAGAATCCCCTGGCGCTGGCCGTTTTCTGCTGCTTGACCGAGCGGCCGATGCACCCGTACGAGATCTCGTCGGCGCTGCGCAGCCGCGGCAAGGAGCTCAGCATCAAGCTGAACTACGGCTCGCTGTACTCGGTCGTCGAGTCGATGCAGAAGCACGGCCTGATCAGCCGTTGGAGACGACGCGGGAAGGTCGCCGTCCCGAGCGGACGGTGTACGAGATCACCGACGCCGGGCTCGTTCGAGCGCGAGGACTGGCTGGCCGAGCTGTTGTCGACCCCTGTCCGCGAGTTCACCTCGCTCGAGGCCGGACTGTCGATGATGCCGCGGTTGGCGCCCGACGAGGTCGCGCGTCTGCTGGTGAACGGGGGGAGCGGCTGCGGATGGAGCTGCGGGCACTTGACGCGGGCACGCCGAGGCGGCCGCGAGGAGCCTGTCCCGATCTGTTCCCGTCGAGGGGCTCTACCGGCGGGTGCTGCTGCGTGCCGAGCTGGACTTCGTCGGACCTGCTGGCCGAGGGCATCCGGTCAGCGGATGTTCACCGGCGCCACGGCCTGGCGACGGATTCATGCACTGGCCGCCGACGGCGTCAGTCTTCGAACGAGGTCGCCGCCGACCCGGTCGCTACCTGGGGGAGGAGGGGTGGCCCTGCGGTTGTCCGCACCCGAACTGATACCCACCAAGAATTGAAACCCCGGCCGGGTGCTCACACCGGCCAGGGGCCCTACACCCGAGCCGAGCCGCAAGCGGTCTGTCACGAGGCGCACTCAACGATAGGCGCTGCGGCCTCGGCTCCCACACCGAGGGAGTTCATGTCCGAGTACCCTGAGCCGGCCCTGCGGCCGACGATCTCGTCAAGACCTACCGAACGGACGCGGAGCCCCGATCCGTGCGTTGGACGGGCTGTCCTGCCGTCGGGGCCGGCACGGTCTTCGCGCTGCTCGGCCCGAACGGCGCCGGTAAGTCCACCACCGTCAAGATCTTCGGCAGCCTGTCCCGCCCGGACTCCGGGCGCGCCACCGTCGCCGGCATCGACGTGCTCCGCGACCCCGATGCCGTGCGCCGCAGATCGGCCTGGTGTCGCAGAAGCTTCCAGCGACCCGATGGCCACCGGCGGGAGAACCTCGTCCTGGCCGGTCGGATCCAGGGCATGGCGGGACCGCAGGCCGTCGCGAGCCGCGCAGCTGCTGGACCGCTTCGGCCTCGATCGGCAGCCGACCGCCTGGCCAAGACGTACTCCGGTGGGATGGCCCGCAAGCTGGACGTGGCTATCGGACTCGTGCATCGGCCCACCGTGCTGTTCCTCGACGAGCCGACGACCGGCCTGGATCCTGAGGCCCGGGCGAGATGTGGAGCCGAGATCGCCGGCGCTTCGAGCCGATGGCAGTCAGCGTCCTGCTCACCACGCACTACCTGGAGGAGGCGGACCGGCTCGCCGACCGGCTCGCGATCGTCGACCGCGGCCGCGTTGTCGTCGAAGGCACCCCGGAGCAGCTGAAGAACGAGCTGCGACGGTGACACCGGTCCAGGTCAGAGCTGACAACCCCGGATGCGGCTCCTGCAGCCTTCTCGAGGCGCTGTCGTCACTGTCGGTACTGACGGGGGTGAGTGCCGACGGCGCCGACCTGGGGGCCCGCGCCGACAGCGGTGCGCGAGCAGTACCTGCGCTCCTGTCGGTGTTGGAGGACGTTGGCGTCCAGGTCGCCTCCGTGACCGTCGCGAGGCCCTCGTTGGACGATGTCTACCTCCGCTACGCCGGCCGCCGATTCGAGGTCGCAGCATGACGAGCGCAGCCACCGCAGGCTCTGAGTCCGCTGTCCGGACGAACAGTCGTAGGCGTGGTCGACTTCTGCGGCACTCAGGCCTATCTGACGGTCCGTTCGCTGCGGACCTTGTGGCGCCAACCGGCGTTCGCCGCGGCCACCTTGATCCAACCCGTCATCTGGCTGCTGCTCTTCGGGCAGCTGTTCAGGTCAGTCGTGCAGGTTCCGGGGTTCAGGACGGCGTCCGGGTCCTGCCTGGAGTTCATCACCCCAGGCATCATCGTGATGACCGGCATTCTTCTCCAGCGGCTGGGCCGGGACCGTGTACATCGAGGACATGACCCGCGGCGTGATGGACCGACTGTTGGCCTCCCCGTCCGCCGTGGCGCGATGATGATCGGCACCTTGGCTTATCAGGGCATCACGACAGTGGTCCAGACCCTCGTCGTGTTCGTGATCGCCTACGTCAGCGGGGCCCGCTTCGCCGGCGGTGTCGTCGGCGTCCTCGTCACTGTGGTTGCTGCCGTGTTGATCTCGGTGATCATCGCTTCGCTGTCCAATGCGCTCGCCCTGCTCCTGCGCCAACAGGAGGCGCTCATCGGCATCAGCCAGTTCATCGTCTTGCCGCTGCAGTTCCTCTCTTCGGCGCTCATGGACACCCGACTCTCTCCGAACTGGTCGCCCAGATTGCCCGCTACAACCCAGTCGACTGGGCAGTCGCCGCGTCCCGGCAGTCGCTTTCCGCCGGCACCGACTGGGCAGCGGTCTGGCCGCGCCTCGCGCTACTCACCGCCTTGGCCGGCACGATGGCCTGGCTCGCCACCCGCGCCTTCGACAGCTATCAGCGATCCCTCTAGGCGCCTTGCCCACGGTGGCAACCCGAGGATCGCACAGAGCAACGACAAGGTACGATTTACGCCATATTGGCATGATTGGTCGAGGCTACGGGTGAAATATTCTCCGCACGCGTCGCGGGGGCTCGGCCCCGAGGCGTCAGACCCTGGCGCCGGCGTAACACCCCCCTGGATACGTCGGCGCCGGGGGTCGCCCGTAACTTCTGCGCGGCTGTCTCGTTCAATCCGCAGAAGCATAAGGTGGCCCGGCGTCGATGGTGCGATCGACACCGGCTGTATCTGCCAGGGACAAGTCGCTTCGCGATCACAGCTGCGCGCTCCCGCAGTGAAGAGTGAAAGCCCGTCGTCGACCCGCACAGCCGTTACCGTTCGGCAATGGACACTCCGAAGGTCCCGCCGGGCTGGTACCCGGATACGTCCGCCCCGGGTCAGTTGCGGTACTGGGATGGTGAGCGATGGACCGAGCACACGGCTCCGGCAGCTGCTCCCCAGCCACCAGTCGACGCTGCGGCAGGCGGGCTTGATACCCAACGAAGCACTGTGCCTCAACGTGTCGCAACGCAACCAGATCCTCCCCCACGCAAGAAGAAGCGCGTGTTCTTGTGGGTCTTCCTCGCGGTCCAGGTTCTGTTTGTCGTGTGGATCATCGCCGGTATCGCGTCCGGCAGTGGCCAGCCATCGGACTGCGGCAGCCTCAGCGCTAAGACATGCAGGGACGCCGCGAACGCCGGAACAGGCCTTGGGGTGGCCCTTATCGTCGTCTTCTGGGTGGTTGTCGACTTCCTCATGGCCGTCATCTACGGGGTCTACCGCCTCGCGAAACGCACCTGAGTGAGGCCGGACCTAGAGCCGTCGATCACGCCGGCTGCACCCTGGCCGCGTCCCCTCGAGACGAACAGCCACCCGTCTGAGCCGGTGAGGAGCAAGCCATGCAGGCAGCAGCGACGCTCACAGCTGAAGTCCTAGGCCCTGGGGAACCATGGGGGCAAGAGATGTCGATTCAGCCTCTGACCTGCACGTTTACACGTTGAAGCGGAACTCGACGACGTCGCCGTCCTGCATCACGTACTCCTTGCCCTCGATGCGGACCTTGCCCGCGGCCTTGGCGGCCGCCATGGAGCCGGCGGCCACCAGGTCGTCGTACGACACGATCTCGGCCTTGATGAAGCCGCGTTGGAAGTCGGTATGGATGACTCCCGCGGCCTCGGGCGCGGTTGCCCCGCGCCTGACCGTCCACGCCCGCGACTCCTTCGGGCCGGCGGTCAGGTAGGTCTGAAGGCCGAGCGTGTCGAACCCGACCCTGGCCAAGACGTCCAGTCCGGGCTCGTCGATGCCCATCTCCGCCAGCATCGCTCGAGCCTCGTCGTCGTCGTCGAGCTCAACCAGCTCCGCCTCGAACTTGGCGTCGAGGAAGATCGCCTCGGACGGGGCGACCAGATCGCGCATCCGCTTCTTGAGCTCGTCGTCGGCGAGCTCGTCGGCATCACAGTTGAAGACGTAGATGAACGGCTTCGCGGTCATCAGCATGAGCTCACGCAACAAGGACTTGTCGATGTCGGTGGCGAGTATCGGCGTGCCGGCCTCGAGGGCAGCCTGCGCTTCGCGTACGGCCGCGAGCACTGGCGCGTTCTCCTTCTTGAGCCGGGCTTCCTTCTCCAAGCGTGGCACTGCCTTCTCGACGGTCTGGAGGTCGGCGAGGATGAGCTCCGTCTGGATCGTGGAGATGTCGTCCGCGGGCGACACCCTTCCCTCGACATGGGTTACGTCGTCGTCTTCGAAGACTCGCGTCACCTGGCAGATGGCTGCGGCCTCGCGGATATGCGACAGGAACTTGTTTCCGAGGCCCTCACCCTCAGACGCCCCGCGCACGATGCCCGCGATGTCGACGAACTGAACGCTCGCCGGCAGCACCTTGGCGGAGTGGAAGAGCTCAGCGAGGACACCGAGCCGGGGATCCGGTACGCCGACGACTCCCACGTTGGGCTCGATCGTCGCGAAGGGGTAGTTGGCCGCCAAGACGTCGTTCTTCGTCAGCGCGTTGAACAGGGTCGACTTGCCGGCATTGGGGAGCCCGACGATTCCAATGGTGAGTGCCACGGGCTACAACAGTACGGCGTGAGGGCGGGCCTGCCGAATCCGTGCGCCTACGCAGACCCACCGCTCAGCGCTCCCCATCCGGCTCGGCGAGCACGAGACCCTCCTCGCCCCCAGTCGAGTCCTCCCCCAGCCTCTGACCCACGACGACGTCAGCCGGCCGTCGTGGACGACGGGATGCGGTTGTTTCTGCTGAAGACGTCCGACGAGTTGCCCAAGACGGTGGGACGGGGGCGCCGAGACCTTCTACGGTTTGCGTATGCGAGACGTCGCCTTCGAGTCCGAGCGCTGCCTCATCCGCAACTGGCGTACCGCGGAGGCGGAAAGGGCATTCGACATCTACCGGCAGTGGGAGGTCTCCCGATGGCTGGGCAGCGATCCCAAGGCGATGAACTCGCTGGATCAGGCCACGTCACTGATCGAGCGCTGGGCTGAGCTCAACGACGAGCGGCCGATCGGCGGCTGCTGGGCCGTGGAGCGCAAGAGCGACGGCGTGGTGGCCGGCACCGTGCTCCTGGTACCGCTTCCCGACGGGGAAGGCGAGTTCGAGGTCGGCTGGCACTTCCACCCCGACTCCTGGGGGCAGGGTCTCGCGACCGAGTCCGCCGGAGCCGCGCTGCGATGGGGGTTCGGCCATGGCCTCTGCGAGGTCTTCGCCGTCGTGAAGCCCGCCAACGCGCGGTCCCTCGCGGTCTGCCGCCGCCTGGGTATGCGACCTCTCGGCACGACCTCGAAGTACTACGCGGCCGAGCTGGAGCTGTTCGTCGCCGTCCCCTGAGCGTCAGGCCGGGGCGGTCGCGAACGCGCGGACCGGGAAGCTGCCGAGCCCGACGACCCGCGGGGGTACGGCGGTGAATGTCGCCCCCGTGGTCGGCACGTCTTCGAGACCGGTCAGATGCTCGACGATCGCGATCTCGGCGGCCAGCAAGACCGAGTGGGCTGGCCTTTCCGCATCAGACATGTCGTCGATGTTCGCTGCGTCGATCCCCACCAGCGCCGCGCCGTGCTCGACCAGCCACTCTGCGCCTTCGCGACTCAGGAAAGCGGCGCCGGTCAGGTACTCCGGGGTGCCGAACCGGGCGTCGTCGCCGGTGTGCAGGAGTACCGCGCAACCGGCAACCTCATACCCCGCCAGGGCCTCAGCCGTCGCTGCCCGACCAGGTGAGTCCTCCAGACGCACCACGACGGCAGGAAGTCCTGCCAGTTTGTGCAAACCCATGCCGGCGAGGTCGGGACCCGACTCGAACCGGTGGTAGGGCGAGTCGAGATAGGTCCCGGTGTTGGCGACCATCGAGATCCGGGCAATCTCGAAGGTCGTCCCTGCCGCGTAGGTGTCCTTCGACGCTTCTCGGGTCAGGTGCGTCGTGATCTCCGGGCCGGGGAGGCTGGGCAGCGTCACCATCCCCGCCTCGATCACGTGGCTGAGCTCGACCAGTCGGATGCCGTGGCGCGATGTGTCCCGGCTGGCCGCATGCCCGGTGGATACCTGCGATGACGTGGGGTTCGAACTCATGGCCTCAGCCTGTCGGTCGGGTCAGGGCCACACCACAGGTTGGCCTGCCGAAACGTCGTGAATTGCTGCCAGTGTGGGTACGCCGCGCCAGACGACTTCTGTCGGTGCTCGATGAGATGGTCGGCGACATGGACATAGCGACCTTTCTCATCGCGGTGCTCGCACTGACCGCCGGGCTTGCGCTCGGGGTGCTCATCGGGCAGTACCTGTCCGAGCGCTCGCGCGCCGACCTGCGCTCAGACCTCGGCGCCTTGTCGGCGCAGGCGGTCAACGAGTCCAGTCGGCAGATCATCGCGCTCACGGACTCTCGTCTGCACGCCACCGAGCAGGTCGTCGCCCCCGTACGTGACAGTCTGCAGCGGCTCAACGACCGGCTGGCCAGCCTCGAGACCCAAGGCGCGTCCTGGCAGGCACAGCTCAAGCAGCAGGTCGAGTCCGTCCATCTCAGCGGTACGGAGCTCCAGCGGGAGACCCGCGCGCTTGCCGACGCGCTGCGCCGTCCACAGGTACGTGGTCAGTGGGGCGAGATGCAGCTGAGACGCAGCCTGGAGCTGGCCGGCCTGACTACGCACTGCACGTTCGAGGAACAGGTCTCACGCCGCACTGTGGACGGGCTCCAGCGACCCGACGTCGTGGTAACGATGGCAGGCGGCAAGCAGATCGTCATCGACGCCAAGGTGTCCCTCGACGCATTCCTGTCAGCGACCCATGCCGGAGACGACGAGTCGGCTCTGCGTGCGGAGTCGTTCATCGGTCACGCGAGACAGGTACGTCAGCACGTCGATCAGCTGGCGGCGAAGGCATACTGGCAACAGTTCGAGCCGACGCCCGAGTTCGTGGTGATGTTCCTGCCCGCTGAGGCTCTGTTCTCCCAGGCGCTGCAGACCGACCCTGGACTGCTCGACTATGCCGCCGGCAAGGGCGTGCTGCTTGCCACGCCCACGACCCTGATAGCCATGCTCAAGACGGTGGCGTATGCATGGACGCAGGACGCTCTCGCCGAGAACGCCCGAGAGGTCCACCAGCTCGGTCGCGAGCTGTACGACCGGCTCGGCACCGTCGGCGGTCATCTCGACGCCCTCGGCCGTTCCATCAACACCGCGGTAGCCAGCTACAACAAGGCAGTCGGCTCCCTGGAGAAGCGGGTCCTGGTGAGTGCACGTCGGATGCGAGACCTCAAGGTGAGCGACGGCGAGCTGGCAACACCGCAGAGTGTCTTCGAGGCCGTGCTGCCGCTCACTGCTCCTGAGCTTGTCGCCGACGACGACCCGGTGCTCATCGAGGGCAGGCCGGGACGGGAGCAGTGGGTTCGCCGGGCTGACAGCGCCTGAGACTCGTGGCGCCCCAAGAGGCCGGCTACGGCGTGGCACGTGGTTGAGCCAGCCGAGACCGCCTAGCGTGGATCGACAACCATCACGGAGGGCTGATGTCGATCTCACCGCACTGGGCCGAGTACATCCCGAGCAGTGTGGCCGACGAGGATCGCGACCCGCTGCCTGAGACTGCTGAGTCGGCCTACTCGACGGTCTGGACCCACGTCTCGGTCCCCGCCGAGACGACTGACGCGGCCCAAGAGGTCGACGCCGAGTCCGACGAAGAGCCCTACCGTGACGTCGACCCACCACCTACGGAGGTCGAAGACGAGTCTTACGTCGACGACGCCGAGGTCTCTCCCGGCCGGGTCAGCGAGTACATCGCGATGCCGGGCATACCGGGGCGGGGTGTCTGCCTGCTGTCGCTCCTCGGGGTCGGGGTGTGTGCGGCTCTCGACCTGGTTGTCGCCCGAGGGATCACCATGTTCTTCGACCTGTGCTTCGTGACCGTGTGCCTGGTCGCCTCGATGGCCGTGCGGCGGCGAGACCTCTTCACCACCGGGGTCCTCCCGCCGTTGCTCTACGCGGCCGTGCTGGGAGTCGTCGCTGTCGCAAGCCCTGGCACGTTCGTCCAGTTCGCGGGCGCGTCGAAGGCGTTCATGACCGGGCTTGCCGAGCATGCACCGGCACTCGTCGCCGGGTTACGCCGTCGCGCTGCTGACCGTCGGCAGTCGGGTCAGTGCCTCACGAACCCGGTGACGTACCACCTGTGACGGCCGGCGCCTCCGCAGCCCGCAGGTCGCGTCGTAGCTCTGGGGGCAGGGCGAAGATCAGCGACTCCTCCGCAGTCGGCACGGCGGTGGCGGTGGGAAAGCCCCGGGCGCTGAGCAGGTCGAGAACCTCGTCGACGAGCGACTCCGGCACCGACGCACCCGAGGTCACCCCGACGGTGCGAACGTCGTCGAACCACGACTCCGAGATCTCGCTGGCATCGTCGATCCGGTAGGCCGCGGTCGCCCCGCCCTCGAGGGCGACCTCGACCAGCCTGACCGAGTTACTGGAGTTCGCCGAGCCCACCACGAGAACCAGATCGGCACCCTCCGCGATCTTCTTGACCGCCTGCTGCCGGTTCTGCGTGGCATAACAGATGTCGTCGGACGGCGGGTCGACCAGGTGCGGAAACTGCTCGCGGAGTCGGTCCACCGTCTGCATCGTCTCGTCGACCGACAGCGTGGTCTGAGACAGCCAGGCGACCTTGCGAGGGTCGCGGACCGTTACGCCGGCGACGTCGTCCGGGCTCTGCACGAGGGTGACGTTCGAGGCGCCTCGCCAGAAGTGCCCTCCACCTCTTCGTGGCCCGCGTGGCCGATCAGCAAGATGTCGTAGTCATCGGCGGCGAAGCGGCGTGCCTCGTGGTGGACCTTCGTCACGAGTGGGCAGGTCGCGTCGATGGTCTTCAGCCGCTCGTTCCTCGGCGTGCCGGTGGACTTCGGGGGAGACCCCGTGCGCGGAGAAGACGACCGTCGAACCCTCGGGTACCTCGTCGAGCTCGTCGACGAAGATCGCGCCCCGGCCCTCGAGCCCGTGGACGACGTGCTTGTTGTGAACGATCTGCTTGCGGACGTAGACCGGAGCCCCGTACAGGTCGAGAGCCTTCTCGACCGTGATGACCGCGCGGTCGACACCCGCGCAGTACCCCCGCGGAGCCGCAAGCAGCACGGACCCGTCGGCAACTGACGGCATGCCCAGCTCGGTGACCACGCGACGGGTCGGTTCGGTTGCGGACATGGATCCATCGTAGGTGTCGGACGAAGGCACTAGCCTCGAGTCCGTGGCACTCGACACCAGCTTCGAACACCCGGCGCCGGTCCGCGTGATCGCCAACGCCATGACCGGATACGTCAACCGGCTCGGTCCGATCTGGGTCGAGGGACAGATCGCCCAGCTGACGAGGCGACCGCACACCTCCACGGTGTTCTTGACTCTCCGCGACCCGCTGGCCGAGGTTTCGCTGCAGGTGACGTGTCCACGCTCGGCCTTCGACTCGCTGGCGGCGCCGGTCACCGAGGGCGCCCGCGTCGTCGTCTTCGCAAAGTTCCAGTACTACGTGCCGCGTGGGTCGTTGTCGCTCGTGGCGAGGGAGATCCGCCCGGTCGGCGTGGGTGAGCTGCTCGCCCGCCTCGAGCAGCGTCGCCGGCTGCTTGCGGCGGAGGGCCTTTTCGAGGCTGCCAAGAAGCGCCGCCTGCCCTTTCTCCCCCAGCTGATCGGGCTCATCGTCGGCCGCGACTCCGCGGCCGAGCGCGACGTCGTGGACAACGCCCGGCGCCGATGGCCCGGTGTGCGGTTCCGGGTCGAGCATGCGCTCGTCCAAGGTCACGAGTCGGCGCGGCAGGTGATCGAGGCGCTCCACGTGCTCGACCGCGACCCGGAGGTGGATGTCGTCATCATCGCCCGCGGTGGCGGCGCCCTCGAGGACCTGCTCCCGTTCTCCGACGAAGGGCTCATCCGCGCCGTGGCCGCCAGCAAGACTCCGGTGGTCAGCGCCGTCGGTCATGAGGAGGACCAGCCGCTGCTCGACCTCGTCGCCGATCTGCGAGCGTCCACGCCGACAGATGCCGCCAAGTGGGTGGTCCCCGACGTTGTCGAGGAGACGACCAAGGTGGTCGACATGCGTGACCGGTCCCGAGCGGTGCTTCGCCAGCTCCTCCAGCGCGAGCAGGCGGGGCTGATGGGGGTACGGGCCCGCCCGGTCCTCATCGACCCCCACCGGTTGTTCGACCAGCACAGCGCGGTCGTCGAAGATCTGACGGGTCGCTGCCGGCGAAGCCTGCATCACCGGCTGGTCCGGGCAGGTGACGACCTCGAGCACCGGCTCGCCAGGGTCAGGGCACTCTCGCCGATGGCAACGCTCGAGCGTGGCTATGCCGTGGTCTCGAACGACGCGGGCGACGTGCTTACCGACGCCGGTCGCGTCGCGGCTGGGGACGTCGTCCGAGCCCGGCTGGCCACGGGTACGTTGAGCGCCACCGTCGACGCGTCGAGCGCCGCCGAGCCTGGGGGGACATGATGCCCGAGTCGCCGTCGTACGAAGAGGCCCGCGACGAGCTCGTCGCGGTGGTGCAGAAACTCGAGACCGGCGGCACCTCGCTCCAGGAGTCGATAGCGCTGTGGGAGCGCGGAGAGGAGCTGGCCACGATCTGTCAGCGCTGGCTCGACGGTGCTCGGGCCCGCCTCGACGCGGTGATTCAGGACAGCGGCTCCGGCCCAGCCGTACAGCCCCCGTCGCTCGACGAGAACGGATGACCCTCCGAGCGGCCAAGAACGTCGGCCGAGAGGGTCCGGAATGTTCCCTGAAGCGAGAGATGATGTTCGCTTGCGGGGCAGACGTCAGCGTTGGTCGGACTCTTGTGCCTCTCAACCGGACCCAACTACCCTCCCGGCAGTCAGCGAGTCGACAGGGACGCGGCGTAGCCCTCGAGCACCGACTTGCCGGCGGTGCCGCTGACGATCGTGGTGACGCCGTGCCCCTGCATGACCAGTGCAGTCTCACCACCATCCGACGAGGTGAGCACCTTCCAGGCGCTTCCGTCGATCGTGACGGCAGGCGCCGGCTGATCGGCTGTCGTCGTCGCGGCGACGAACTGTCGCGGCACGTCGTTGCTCTGGTCCAGCCCGACATACTCGGCGTCGGCTCCTCGCGCCGTCAGAAAGCCCAGGTGCCAGGTGACGACCGGCCCGGTCCCGTCCCAGCTTGCGCTCGTCGGCGCGCCAGCCCGCAGGTACCGGATGGGGAGCGAGCACCCCGAAGGGAGCCTCCGCGCGGGCCTGAGCCAGGGACGCGGAGTAGTCGACGGTCGGCGCGGGATTGGCAGGGTCGTGGTGTTGGAACCGGCTCAGCAACCAGATGGCGCCGATCAGGAGCAGCGACACCAGCACCGCCCCAACGAGGCCACTGGCGCTTTGCCGGTAGCCGCTCCTGGTCTCGCTCACCGCACCATTGTCGCGCCGGTGCCAGGACCGGCACCTGCTGCCCCGGCGTCGGCCGCCGTCTGTTGCCCGCCCAGGGACCTGGTTACGATCAGCACACGCCGACAGGAGGGAGCCGCAACCGTGGCCAACGACCAGTTCGAGTCACCGTTCGACATCGAGTCCGAGGTTCCCGCCGACGCCCCCGGACGTGACCTCGCGCTGGAGCTGGTGCGGGTCACTGAAGCGGGTGCGATCGCCGCAGGCCGCTGGGTCGGGCGCGGCGACAAGGAAGGCGCTGACGGCGTCGCCGTCGACGCCATGCGTGCCCTGATCGGGACCGTCCAGATGGACGGGATCGTGGTGATCGGCGAAGGGGAGAAGGACAACGCCCCCATGCTGTACAACGGGGAGCGCGTCGGCGACGGAACCGGGCCGAAGTGCGACGTCGCGGTGGACCCGGTCGACGGTACGACGCTGACGGCCAAAGGGATGCCGAACGCCGTTTCCATCATGGCGGTTGCGCCGCGCGGGTCGATGTACGACCCGTCGGCCGTCTTCTACATGGACAAGCTCGTCGCGGGACCGGACGCAGCCGATGTGGTCGACATCGACGTATCGGTGGCCGAGAACATTCGCCGGACTGCCAAAGCGAAGGGCAGCAGCAAGGAGGACATCACCGTCTGCGTCCTCGACCGGCCCCGACATCAGGAGCTGGTGGAGCAGATCAGGGCGACCGGGGCCCGGATCAAGTTCATCCTCGACGGGGATGTGGCCGGCGCGATCATGGCCGCCCGCCCCGACACCGGCGTCGACCTGCTGATAGGGGTCGGCGGGACACCCGAGGGCATCATCACCGCCTGCGCGATGAAGGCCATCGGTGGCGTCATCCAGGCACGCCTTCGCCCGAGGGACGACGACGAGTTGCAGAAGGCGATTGACGCCGGCCACGAGATCGGCCGCGTGCTCTCGACCGATGACCTCGTGACCGGTGACGACTGCTTCTTCGTCGCCACGGGGATCACCGACGGCGAACTGCTGCGCGGTGTCCGCTACGCCCATTTCGGCGCGACCACCCACTCGCTGGTGATGCGCTCGCGGAGTGGCACGGTACGGACCATCACGAGTGAGCACCAGTTCTCCAAGATCAGCCGCTATTCCTCGATCGACTTCGCGGCCGAGCTCGAGAGCATCAAGGGCGCGCCCGGCGGGGACTAACCTGGCTGGCGAGACCACCGCGCCGTAGGGACCAGGAGCCGGCAGCCGATCATGCAGAGCCAGCCGATCATGCAGAGCATCGAGAACACCGCCTCGCTGCCCCAACGGGATCGAGCTGTGCTACGACACGTTCGGGTCGCCGGACCAGCCAGCGCTGTTGCTCATCATGGGCCTGGCCGGTCCACTGAACTGGTGGAGCCCTGACCTGTGCCGGTTGCTGGCAGGTCGCGGGTTCTTCGTGATCCGCTACGACAACCGCGATGTCGGGAAGTCGACGAAGCTGCACAACCTCGGCGGGACCCGAAGGGACGTTCTGCAAGGGTTCATCAGGATCAAGGCGTCGACGCCGTACACGATGAGCGACATGGCCGACGACGCCGTAGGCCTGCTCGACCACCTCGGTATCGAACGCACCCACGTGACCGGCGTGTCGATGGGCGGCATGATCGCGCAGACACTGGCCATCGAGCACCCCGAACGCGTGCTGTCGCTCGTCTCGATCATGTCGACCACGGGACGCCGAACCGTCGGCTGGTCGGATCCTCGGCTGTTTCGCATGCTGCTCGGCCGAGGCGCCCGCAGCCGCGAACAGGTCATTGCCCAGTCCGCGCGCACCTGGGCGACGATCGGGTCACCCGGCTATCCGACGCCCGCGGCCGAGATCCACGAGCGCGCCGGGGAGACGTTCGACCGCGGGGTTAACGCCGCCGGTGTCGTACGTCAGATGCAGGCGGTGATCGCCCAGCCGGACCGGACTGCGCTGCTGCGTACGCTGCGCCTGCCGGCAACCGTGATCCACGGTCTCAGCGACCGGTTGGTACACGTTTCCGGTGGTCGCGCCACAGCAAGGGCGATACCCGGTGCTGAGCTGTTGCTGGTACCGGGAATGGGCCACGACCTGCCTCGTCCCCTGTGGCCGACGTTCGCAGACGCCATCGAGCGGACGGCTCGCCGGGCCTGCACCGCCCCTGCACCGAAGGCGATGCCCGACTCGGCCTAGTGCTCGGCGTTGGCGAGCACGAGCAGCTCGTCGAGGGCATCGCGCAGGTAGCCGATCAGGTTCCAGACGTCAGGTACCAGCTCCCTGCAGGCAATGAGGCCGAAGTCAAGCGCGCCGTCGTAGGAGAAAAGGGTGATGTTGAGGGCTCCCGTCATGTCGGTGATGGCTGAGGCGGGGTAGATGCCCTGCACGCGCGCTCCGCCGACGTACAGCGGCACCTGGGGCCCAGGGATGTTGGAGACGAACAGGTTGAACGGGAAGGCGCCGACGGTCACCATCCGGAAGATGGCCCGGGTGGCCAGACCCGCGAGGGCTGTCGGGATCACCGAAGAGATGTCTTGGAGGATGGTCGCCGGTACGGCGTCGAAGTGCTCCTTCGCCTCGAGCATCCCGCGCTGGACGCCGAGCAGCCGCTCCATCGGGTCGGCGAGGTGGGTGGGCATCTCGGCGAGCATGACCGAGACTTGGTTGCCGTTGGCCGGGTGGAGCTCGTCCGAGCGCACGGACACCGGCACGGCAACGACGAGCGGCGTGTCAGGCAACCCGTCGTGGTCGAGCAGCCAACGGCGCAGAGCCGTCGTGCACAGGGCCATCACGACGTCATTGACGGTCATCGCGAAGGCGTTCTTGACGGTCTTCACCTCGTCGAGGGGAAGCGAGCCGAACGCGAACCGTCGGTGGGCGGTAATGGCCGCGTTGAGAGGTGTCGCGGGCGTGACGATCGTCCGTCGAGGGGTGTCGCTGCGGCCCTGCTCGCCAGCGGTCGCCAGCTTGACAAGCGAGTCCGCGAGGTCGCTGACTGCCTGGACACCGGGAACGAGGGCGGCGCCGGGAAGGTCGGCGAGGTGCGGCAACGCCCTCGGCAGAGTCCTGAGCACCTCGGCGGGCTGCGCGGCGGCCGCCGCCAGCCCGTGCTGCAGCATTGCCAACGGGCCGGGGAGCGGCTCGGGCGTCCAGTACTCGGCGGGTGGCTCCTCGATGCGCGGCTCCACGGTGCTATCCAGGATCGTGGCGAGGATCTCGGCGCCCGAGACGCCGTCGATCGCGGCGTGGTGCACCTTGCTGTAGAGCGCCTGACGACCGCCCCCGACGTTGTGGATGAGGTACATCTCCCACAGCGGACGGGTCCGGTCCAGTGGCCGCGCGTGGATACGCGCCAACTGCTCCGCCAGCTGGTCGTCGCTGCCCGGCCCGGGCAGGCCGACCTCCCGGAGGTGGAACTCGATGTCGAACTCCGGGTCGTCGACCCAGTACGGCAGGCCCAGGCCGAGCGGCACCGACAGCAGCCGCTGCCGCAGCGGCGGAACCAGGTGCAGTCTCGGCTCCAGAACCTCGCGGAGGCGCTCCAGCGTCAGCTCGCCGTCCGGGGCGGTCACCGGGTCGAGCAGCAGGAGGATCCCGACGTGGCCGACGGTCGTGGAGTTCTCGACGTAGAGAAACTGCGCGTCGAGCGAGGAGAGCTGGTGCATCACCCCAGTCTTGCGCACGGTCGGGCAGGCGTCGGCAGCGAGTCAGTCGGGCAGCGCGGGCACCGGCTCGGGTCACCCGAGGAGGTGGTCGCTGAGCGCGGGCCGCAAGCGCTCGCCATGCTGTGTGCATGAGCGAGATCGCGCGCGGCCGATCCTCCGGCGGTGACCTGGTGCTGTCTCGCTCTGACGACGGCGCGCTCGAGCTTCGCGTCAACGGCGTGCTGGTCATGAGCAGCGCCGAGACGTCGACGGAGGATCTGCTGGCCCGACGCGTCCTGGAGTCGCTGGCGGCGCGCGAAGACGGTACGGAACGAGCACGACTGAGCATCGTCGTCGGCGGGCTGGGTCTCGGCGTCACCGTGGCGCGGCTGCTGACTTCAGCAGCTGTCGGCCGGGTCCTGCTCGCGGAGATCGAGCCCGAGCTCGTGGCCTGGCACCGCGACGGCGTCGTGCCCTCGCCCGACGGCGACCGCAGCGCAGCCGTGTTGTCAGATCCTCGCGTGACGGTCGAGGTCGACGACGTCCGCGCCGTGGTGTCTCGGCTGCCTGCGGAGTCGGTCGATGCGATCGTACTGGACGTCGACAACGGCCCGGGTTTCTTGGTGTACGACGCCAATGCCGGCGTGTACGAGGAACGATTCCTCCGCCGATGCGCCAGCACCTTGCGACCGGGCGGCGTTCTCGCAGTCTGGTCCGCCGAGGCGTCGCCGGACCTGCTCGCTGCGATGGGGCGAGCCCTCGAGACGGTGGACGAGGTGGCAGTGCCGGTCAGGCTCGGACGCCGGGAGACGGCGTACCACATCTTCCTCGGCCAGCGGCTGCCCTAGCGTCGGTCCCGTCGTCCCCGGCTCTCGTGGGCTCAGCCTCCCGTAGGCTCGGTTCGTGCCCGGACCGCTCAGCGTCAGAGCCGGGATCGTGCTGCCCGAGTCCGAGCTCCACTGGCGATTCTCACGGGCAAGCGGGCCCGGCGGGCAGTCGGTCAACACCAGCGACTCCAGAGTCGAGCTGAGCTTCGACCTTTCGTCCACGCAGGCGCTCGACGAGTCGCTCAAGCTGCGTGCGGCAGCACGGCTCGCGAGCCGGCTGGTCGACGGGGTGATCACAGTGACCGGCTCGGAACATCGCTCTCAGCTCCGCAACCGGGAGGCGGCCGAGCGACGCCTGGTGCGGCTCATCGGCGACGCGATCGCCCCACCGCCGCCTCCCCGGCGGGCCACCCGGCCGACCCGCGGCTCGATCCGACGCCGCCTGGAGACCAAGCGCAAGCGAAGCGACCTGAAACGGCAGCGACAGGCACCCCGGGACTGAGCCGGCTCGGGCCATACAGTGGCTGCATGGCCAACGACGAGGACGAGTACCGGGTCGAGCACGACACGATGGGCGACGTCAAGGTGCCGAAGGCGGCCCTGTGGCGGGCCCAGACGCAGCGGGCTGTCGAGAACTTCCCGATCTCGGGACGCCCGCTCGAGCCCGAGCACATCCGCGCCCTGGGCCTGGTCAAGGCCGCTGCCGCCCAGGTCAACGGCGAGCTCGGCGTCCTCGAGCCCGACGTCGCGGAGGCCGTGTACGAAGCCGCCCGACAGGTGGCCGACGGCCGCCACGACGCCGAGTTCCCGATCGATGTCTTCCAGACCGGGTCCGGCACGTCGAGCAACATGAACGCCAACGAGGTCATCGCGTCGCTCGCCGCTAAGGCACTCGGCCGGCCGGTTCACCCCAACGACCAGGTCAACGCGAGCCAGTCCAGCAACGACGACTTCCCGACCTCGATCCATGTCGCGGCGACGGCCGCGATCACGCGAGACCTGCTGCCGGCCCTGGGCCATCTCGCCTCTGCACTCGAGGCGAAGTCCGCCGAGCTCGACTCCGTGGTGAAGGCCGGACGAACCCATCTGATGGACGCCACTCCGGTCACCGTGGGGCAGGAGTTCGGCGGTTACGCGGCACAGGTGCGGATCGGGATGGAGCGGCTGCAGACCACGCTTCCGCGGCTGGCCGAGCTGCCGTTGGGCGGCACTGCGGTCGGCACAGGAATCAACGCGCCGCCGGGCTTCGCCGCCCGCGTCATCGAGATCCTCGCCCACGAAACCGGGCTCGAGCTGACCGAAGCCCGCAACCACTTCGAGGCCCAAGGCAGCCGCGACAGCCTGGTCGAGGCGAGCGGACAGCTTCGCGTGATCGCGGTGGGCCTGTACAAGATCTGCACCGACCTGCGCTGGATGGGCTCCGGCCCACGTGCCGGGCTCGGCGAGATCCGGCTGCCGGACCTCCAGCCCGGCTCCAGCATCATGCCCGGGAAGGTGAACCCCGTGCTGCCCGAGGCGATGTCCATGGTGTGCGCCCAGGTCGTCGGCAACGATGCCACCATCGCGTTCGCGGGTGCCGCCGGCAACTTCG
This sequence comes from uncultured Actinomycetota bacterium, assembly GCA_963824115.1. Lineage (GTDB taxonomy): Bacteria > Actinomycetota > Actinomycetes > Propionibacteriales > Nocardioidaceae > DASQEH01. The sequence goes on along the minus strand of CAWGOA010000006.1, from coordinate 33,125 downwards.
AGCTCAACGTGATGATGCCCGTGATGGCGGCGAACCTGCTGGAGTCGATTCGGCTGCTCAGCACCTGCTCCCGGCTGCTCGCGGACCGCTGCGTCGCCGGGATCGAGGCCGACGTGGAGCACTGCCGCGTGCTGGCGGAGTCGTCACCGTCGATCGCGACCCCGCTCAACCGCGTGATCGGCTACGAGAACGCCGCAGCGGTCGCGAAGCGGGCGGTGAAGGAGCGCCGCACGATCCGCGAGGTCGTGATCGACGAAGGCTACGTCGAGCGCGGCGAGCTCACCGAGCAGCAACTCGACGACGCCCTGGACGTGTTGTCGATGACCCGGTCCTGACGCCGGCGCCGGGCTGGCCGACCGGGGCGGTCAGTACCAGTCGTGCGATTCCCAGAATGCCCAGGCACCGCACGGCGAGCCGTACCGGTCGCGGATGTACGACAAACCCCACGCCAGCTGGGTGGCGGGGTTGGTCTGCCAGTCCGCTCCGAAGGCGGCCATCTTGTCTCCAGGCAGCGCCTGCGGGATGCCGTAGGCGCCCGAGTACGGGTTGGACGCCGACGGGTTCCAGCCGCTTTCGCGCATGTAGATCTCATTGAGGCAGGAGAACTGGTCGGCACTCCACCCGTACGTCGACAGCATGTTCTTCGCGATGTCTTGGGGGTCGGTGGGACTCACGGTGCGGGTGAGCGTTCCCGAGACGCTTTGCTGGGCAACCGGCAGCGCATTGGTCTTCGTCGCACGCTGCGCCGCTGCCAGTGGTGGACGGCTGCCGCCACGGCTGGCCTGGCTCGCTGTCCCGCGCTCGGCGATGAGAGTTCGGTCAGGCGCCGTGGTCCCTGGTACCCCGCCATGGGCAACGGCCGTCTTGTCGCCCGTCGCCGCCGCCAGATGAACGTCGGCCCCGGGCGCAGCACCACCACTGGTGGCTAACATCGCCGCTCCGCCCGTCGCACCCACGACCGCGACGGTCGCCGCCACGCGGAACCCGGTGACTGAGGCTGCGACGGCCTTCTTCGCTGGAAGGATCGCACGGCGGGGGGCTCGATGACGCGGGGCGCTGCGCTGGCCGGACAGAAAAACCACTCCTGAGGCTAGGGAATCCGGTCCAGCCTGGGGGACTCGTCGCAACAACGCAAATTGAGATGGTTTCTGTGACTTAGTCAACACCCCGCGTGAGATTCTCACCGGTTGTGGGGTCGAAAAGGTGCAGGGACCGGGCGTTGAGATAGACGTCGTTGCGGCCCCGGTCCTGGAACCTGGCGGCGTACTCGTCGCGTCGGTCGAACGGTGAGTGCAGTCCTCCCCCCGCGAGCTCGCGCTCGTACTCGACCAAGTACTCCGGCACGTCTGGCGGCACATCGACAGGTATCCGGGCGTACTGGTGGTCTGTCCCGACCAGGTCCTCGAGTTCGACCCGTTCGGGTCTCAGTCCAACGATCAGCTGCTCCGCGGCCGTAGACCCGCGACGCCTTGTCGGGGGAGATCCGGACCCATCCGAACGAGAGCTCGACGACACCGCTTCGCACACTGGCGGGCAGGAAGCTCATCGGCGGGGTTCCGATGAAGCCCGCCACGAACAGGTTCGCCGGGTGGCGCAGGAGAACGCGCGGCGTGTCGACCTGCCGGATCACGCCTTGCTCGAGGACGGCGACCCGGTCGCCGAGCGACAGCGCCTCGGCCTGGTCGTGGGTGACGTACAAGGTCGTGACACCGAGGCGCTTCTGCAGCCAGGAGATCTCGGCCCGCATCTGTGCGCGTAGCTGTGCGTCGAGGTTCGACAGCGGCTCGTCGAGCAACAGTGCTTGGGCGTCGCGGACCAGCGCCCGCCCCATGGCGACCCGCTGCCGCTGCCCACCCGACAGCGCCGCGGGCTTGCGCTGGAGCACGTCGTCGAGCCCGAGCGTGTGGCCGGCCTCCCGCACCAACCGGTCGATCTCCCGCTTGCCGAACGTTCGGGTGAGCCGAAGCGGAAACGCGATGTTCTCGTACACCGTCAGGTGCGGGTACAGCGAGTACTTCTGGAACACCATCGAGAAGTTGCGTTCATTGGGCGAAAGATCGTTGGCGACCTCACCGCCGATCAGCAGGTCACCGGACGTGATCTCCTCGAGACCGGCGACGACGCGCAGCAAGGTGGACTTGCCGCAGCCCGACGGCCCGACCAAGATCATGAACTCGCCATCCGCAATGTGAAGGCTGACTCCGTCCAGAGCCGCCGTGCCGTCCGGATACGTCTTGACGACGTTCTTGAGCTCGATGGCGGCCATCCGAGACACCCCCTCACAGCGGTGCATGTCCGACAGCCAAATCTACACGGAGAGGTCCTCCAGCATCTCGGTAACCAACGCCGCGATCGGCGAGCGCTCCGACCGGGTCAAGGTCACGTGGGCGAAGAGCGGGTGCCCCTTGAGCTTCTCGACCACAGCCACCACCCCGTCGTGGCGGCCAACCCGCAGGTTGTCTCGCTGGGCAACGTCATGCGTGAGCACCACCCGCGAGTTGGCACCTACCCGGGAGAGCACGGTGAGCAAGACGTTGCGTTCGAGCGACTGCGCTTCGTCGACGACAACGTAGGCGTCGTGGAGGGAACGCCCGCGGATGTGGGTGAGCGGCAAGACCTCAAGCATGCCGCGAGCGAGTACTTCGTCGATGACATCTGTACTGGTCACCGCACCGAGGGTGTCGAATACCGCCTGGGCCCAGGGCTGCATCTTCTCGGACTCGCTGCCAGGCAGGTATCCCAGCTCCTGACCCCCTACCGCGAACAGGGGCCGGAACACCACGACCTTCTTGTGCTGGCGGCGCTCAAGCACCGCTTCGAGTCCCGCGCACAGCGCAAGGGCGGACTTCCCGGTACCGGCCCGGCCGCCGAGCGAGACGATCCCGATCTCCGGGTCGAGAAGAAGCTCGAGGGCCACTCGTTGCTCCGCCGACCGCCCCCGAAGACCGAAAGCCTCCCGGTCGCCCCGGACCAGCTTCACCTGCTTGTCGGGCGTCACCCGGCCGAGCGCGCTGCCCCGTTCGGAGAGCAGGACGAGGCCGTTGTGGCAGGGCAGGTCGGCGGCCACCGGTAGGTCGACCAGGCCGCCCGCGTACAGGGCGTCGATCTCGTCGGCCGTCACGTCGACCTCGCTCATGCCGGTGAAGCCGCTCTCCGGAGCAAGCTCGGCGCGGTACTCCTCGGCGGCCAGTCCGACGGACGACGCCTTGACCCGCATCGGGAGGTCCTTGGAGACCAACGTGACCTCCGCGCCCTCGGCCTTGAGGTTGAGCGCGACGGACAGGATGCGGGTGTCGTTGTCGCCCAGCCGGAACCCGGCCGGCAGCACCGAGTCGTCGCTGTGGTTGAGCTCCACGCGCAGCGTGCCACCGTCGTCTGTGATCGGGACCGGGGAGTCGAGCCGGCCGTACCGGATCCGCAGCTCGTCAAGCGCCCTCAGGGCCGACCGGGCGAAGTACCCGAGCTCCGGGTGCGCGCGCTTGCCCTCGAGCTCGGTGACCACGACGATCGGCAGCACCACCTCGCGGTCCCCGAACCGTCTGAGCGCACTGGGGTCGGCCAGCAGCACGCTGGTGTCGAGGACGTACGTCCGAGGCGGCTTCTGGGACTTCTTGGCCGGCCTCCCTGTGGCGGCCCCCGCAGCCGCGGCGGAGGAGGTACGGGCGCTGCCGTCGGCCTTTGCCACGGTGGTTCCCCTCGCAGGGCAGGGACAACCTCGGCAGCCCCAGGCCCTGACTGTCAGTCGGGCCGGGAGCGGCTCGCCTCGGGGCAGGCAGGCTGCCCCTGATGGTGGTACAAGCTTGGCCTCCCGCAACGCCGGGCTTCCCCGCCCGGCGTCACCGCCGACGCTACGGCTCGCAACTGTCCGGCAGGTGCCGACACGCCTAACGGTAGGAGGCGGTTAGGTACCGAACCTGCGATGCCGTGCCGCATAGTCACGGATCGCTCGCAGGAAGTCAGTTCGTCGGAAGTCCGGCCACATCGCCTCGCAGAAGTAGAACTCGCTGTGGGCGCTCTGCCAGAGCAAGAATCCGGACATCCGCTGCTCGCCGGACGTACGGATCACCAGGTCGGGGTCCGGCTGTCCGGCCGTGTACAGGTGCTCGGCGATGTGGTCGACATCGATGAACTCCGCGAGCTCCTCGATGGTGGTCCCCTGAGCGGCGTGCTCGTGGAGAAGCGAGCGGACGGCGTCGGCCAGCTCGCGGCGGCCGCCGTACGCGATGGCGATGTTGACCGCCATGCCGTTGACGTCGGACGTCGCCTCGGCGGCGGCCTTGAGCCGCTCCGCTGTCGCCGACGGGAGCATGTCCAGGGCACCGACCGGGTTGATCCGCCACCGGCCGGTGGAGGCGAGCTCGTCGACGAGACCCTCGATCACCCGCATCAATGGCACGACCTCGCGAGCGGGCCGGTTGAGGTTGTCGGTCGACAGCAGCCACAAGGTCACGAGCTTCACCTGGAGTTGGTCACACCAGCTGAGGAACTCCTCGATCTTGTCCGCGCCTGCGATGTAGCCGCCCTCGACGCCCTCGCCGAACTCCTTGGCCCAGCGGCGGTTCCCGTCGCACATGACGCCGATGTGACCGGGAATCTGGTCCGGTGACAGTCGGCGCAGGAGCCGTCGCTCGTAGAGGTCGTACGCGAGAGACCCGATCGACCGCACGCTCACCCCTCCCACTTGGCGGTGGTGCCGGCAAAGTGACGATGAAGATAACAATCGAAGGCTACCGGTGCCGGCTGAGGATTTTCGGCTCTACCGTTGACAATATGTCGACAGTTCCAACCGAGCGGCTGCGGGATGCGGCCCGGGAGATCAAGCCGAGGCTCCGCGGCTGGTTGCATCTGCTGGCCTTCCCCTTGAGCCTGGTGGCGGGCACCTTGCTCGTGGTGCTCTCCCACGGCGACCGCAACAAGGTCGCGACGGCCGTGTTCGCGACGTCCTCCTCCTTGCTCTTCGGCAGCTCCGCGCTGTTCCACCGTGGTCATTGGAGTCCCCGATGGCACGGCGTGATGCGAAGGCTCGACCACTCGACGATCTTCTTGCTGATCGCCGGCACCTACACGCCGTTCGCCTTGACGCTGCTCCACGGCGCCAGCGCGCGGATCTTGCTGTGTCTGGTCTGGGGCGGGGCCCTGCTCGGCATCGCCTTCCGGGTGCTGTGGATCGGGGCACCCCGGTGGCTGTACCTCCCGGTCTACGTCGCGCTCGGCTGGGCGGCGATCTTCTGGCTGAACGACTTCGCGACGGCCGGCCCGCTCGTGTTGACGCTCATCATCGCCGGCGGTGCGCTGTACTCGATCGGTGGGCTCGTGTACGGGCTGAGGTGGCCGAACCCGATCCCGCGCTGGTTCGGCTTCCACGAGGTCTTCCACAGCCTCACGATCGCTGCCTTCACCGTCCACTACGTCGGTGTGTCCATCGTCATCTATGGTCACCGCTGACGAGGACGACCCGTCAGCACCCCGATCGCTGCGAGTGTGGCTGGGTTGGGCACCCAGTAGCGGCCGATGCCGGCGAACTCTCCCGTACAGCTGCCGTAGAGCATCACCGGCCGACCGTCGACCGTGACGCCCGCCACCACTGTCGACACCCTGCTGCCCGGACAGGCGCGCTCGACGGTCGGCTGGCTGGTCGAATGGGCGTTGAAATCGGCCTCGAGCCGGTGGAGTTGGGCGGCTGTGAGGCCGAACGAGCGTACGTGCTCCGTGGCTTCGCCAGAGGTCGAGATGACACAGACGTTCGCGGCGGCCAGGTCGAGGTAGCCCTGCAGGTTCATCACTGTCGGGCGCCGGAGGACGTCGCAGCGTGGGGGGCTCGCAGCAGCGCTGGGGGCCGTCGTCCGTGACGCCGTTGGCCAGGTCGGTCGACGTGTTGGTGGTCGGGCTGGTCTCGAGGAAGTGCGGTCCGACGACGACGATCGCGGCCACGAGGACCACGAGGAGGGCACTGGCGATCCCGTTGCGGGTCTGCGGGCGGTTGTATCTGATGTCCTTCATCAGACGATGGCGTCGGGGAGGTGACCGGCAGGTCGCACACGAAGTCGTGGCACACGTAGGCGGCTGCCTGACCGGCTACGAGGGTGCGCCCTTCGAGCAGTGCCCGGGACGTCCGAGCCCGGTGCGCCCTGCGCCACCACGACCCCGGGATGCGAGAGACCGAAAGCCGCCCTGACCAGGCCCTGGCGGGCGGGGTCGTCAGGCGACCCGACGACCGCGACCTGCCTCGGCCCGTCATGCCACGCCTCACTGACGGCGAGGACGTGACCCGCGAAGCGGGCCGCCTGCTGGGCCAGTCCCGCGAGGGCCGAGAGCAGCGCCTCGGCCGACCGCCGGTCGTCGAGGTCACCGGTGAGGGCGGACAGGGTGAGCAGGACGCCGGCGGTCATCGACTCACCCGAGGGCGTGACGTTGTCGCTGGGATCGCGGGGCCGCTTCAACAGCACCTCGGCGTCGTCGGCCGTGTCGAAGAAGCCGCCGGCGCCGTCGCTGAAACGCGTCCGGATCTGATGCACGAGCCGGCCCGCGTGCTCGTACCAGTCCCGCTCGCCCGTCGCCGCGAAGAGGGTGAGCAGCCCGTCGGCCAGGCTGGCGTAGTCCTCGAGCACGCCCACCGGCCCACCGACGACGCCGTCCCGCGACGCCCTTCTGAGCTGGCCCGACTCGGTCAGATGGACACCGACCACGAGCCTCGCGGCCTCCTCGGCCGCAACCAGGAGGTGCGGCTCGCCCAGTACCATCGCTGCCTCCGCCAAGGCGGCGATCGCGAGGCCGTTCCACGCGGTCACCACCTTGTCGTCGCGGCCCGGCCGCGTCCGCTTCGCCCTGGCGGCGAACAGCCGGCGCACCATGTCCCGATGGCGGTCGAGGTCATCGGGGTCGCGGTCCAGCCGAAGCGTCGACGCGCCGCCCTCGAAGTTGCCGGGGTGACTCGACGCCGAACACCCGCGCCGCCTCGGTCCCCTGTCGGGCCGAGCGCGTCCTGTAGCTGGTCAGGGGTCCAGACGTAGAAGACCCCCTCGTGCCCGTCGGAGTCGGCATCCAGCGCGGAGGCGAACCCGCCTTCGGCGGTTCGCAGCTCGGTGAGCATGAACTCGGCGGTCTCCCGAGCGACACGACGCGCCAGGGTGGATCCCGTCTGGCGCGCCCAGTGCACGTACACACGCAGCAGCAGTGCGTTGTCGTACAGCATCTTCTCGAAATGCGGCACGTCCCAGCGGTCATCGACGCTGTAGCGGGCGAAGCCGCCCGCGATCTGGTCGTAGATGCCGCCGCGGGCCATCGCCTCGAGCGTGCGCTCGGCCATCCGCAACGCCTGCTGGTCGCCGACCCTGGCAGCTCGCCGCAGGAGGAACTCACACACCATCGACGGCGGAAACTTGGGTGCGCCGCCGAACCCGCCGCGCTCCTCGTCGAAGGAGGCTGCGAGCTGCGCGACGGCCTCGGCCCCGACGTCGGTAGAGGTGGCCACCGGCAGCCGTGACACCTGTTGGAGGTGCCGCGCGATGTCGGCGCTCACGCTGGTGATCTCGGCACGCCGCCCGTTCCACGCGTCCACGACCGCGCTGAGCACCTGGCCGAACGCGGGCACACCGTGCACCGGCTCCAGGGGGAAGTAGGTACCCGCGAAGAACGGCGCGCCCTCGGGTGTGAGCACGCACGTCATCGGCCAGCCACCTTGGCCCGTCATTGCCTGGGTCGCCTCCATGTAGACCGCGTCGATATCCGGTCGCTCCTCGCGGTCGACCTTCACGCTGACGAAGTGCCGGTTGAGGTACTCGGCGGTCGGTACGTCCTCGAACGACTCGTGTGCCATCACGTGGCACCAGTGGCAGGCGGAGTACCCGACCGACAGCAGCACCGGTACGTCTCGCTGGCGTGCCTCGGCGAACGCCTCCTCGCCCCATTCGAACCAGTCGACGGGGTTGTCCTTGTGCTGGAGGAGGTAGGGGCTGGTGGCACTCGCGAGTCGGTTGGTCACCGATTCATCCTGTGGCGTGTGGACGCGGTCGGCATCTCCACCAGCGCGCCGGGGGCGGACCGTGGGATCAATCGGCGTGGCCGTCATCGCCCTTCGGAGGGTCGAGTGGGTCGTGTGCCGGCGGAATGACCCGGCTACCGGCGGACCCGGGCGGGGGACTCTGCCGAGGAGGCATCCGGATCTTCCGCAGCTGGGTGTTCATGCTGCGCCAGAGCAGAAAGGTCGCGACACAGAGCCCGACGACCAGGAAGAACGCGATCCAGCCGGGTTTGACCTGGTTGGGGTCGTAGGCGAGGAACACGGCTGCGGTCATGCCTGTATCGTCTCGCGACGCCCGTCGTAGGTCGCGGCCAGGTCGCGTACACCGGCGAAAAGGTCGTCCTCGGGTATCTCGGTGGGCACAAGCGACTCGACCAGTTCGTAGTCCTCCGTGGGCCAGGCCGCCTGATGGACCTCGAGCGGGACGGCGAACCAGGAGCCCTCGGGGTCGATCTGGGTCGCGTGCGCGATGAGCGCGCGGTCGCGAACGGGGAAGTACTCAGCGCACGGCACCCGCGTGGTGACCCGCCGCTCGTGCTCGGGATCGGGCTTCCAGTCCTCGAGCCGCTCGGCGTACGGCGACTCCAGGCCACGCGCGAGCATCTCGTTGTGGATCGCCAGTATCCGGTCGCGGTGGAACGTGTGCTGGTAGTAGAGCTTGAGCGGCTGCCAGGGCTCGCCAGCCGAGGGATAGGCGCCGGAGGCGCCGGCGGTCTCCCACGCCTTCATGGTGATCCGATGGCACATGATGTGATCGGGATGGGGGTAGCCGCCGTTCTCGTCATAGGTCGTGATCACGTGCGGCTTGAAGTCGCGGATCAGGCGTACGAGGCGGGCCGCTCCCTCCTCGGGTGGCACCAGCCCGAAGCAGCCAGGGGGCAGGGGTGGTTTGGGGTCGCCCTCGGGCCACCCCGAGTCGACGAATCCGAGCCAGTCCTGGCGAACGCCCAAGATCTCGCGGGCGCGCTCCATCTCCTGGCGCCGGATCTCGGCCATGTTGGCCAGCACGTCCGGGCGGTTCATGCTGGGGTTGAGAATCGACCCGCGCTCCCCGCCCGTGCAGGTGACAACATGGACGTCGACGCCCTCGGCGACGTACTTGGCCGTACTCGCAGCGCCCTTGCTCGACTCGTCGTCGGGGTGGGCGTGCACATTCATCAGCCGCAGACCCGGTGTCCGCAGACCCTCTGTCACTGATCACCTTCGCTCGTCGGATTGTCTCGTCGGGGACAATGGTGTCAGGAGCACGCAAATTCAGGGACATGAGACCCGTCAGGCCGGAGGTTCGCCCAGTGACGCAGCCGACCCGCGACGCCGACACCGCGAAGCTGATGGCCGAACGCTACGGCGTGGCGTCGAGGAGCAGACGTGGTCTGGCCATCGTCGCCATCGCCGTCATTGCCGTGGTCGCCCTGTGCTGGGTGCTGTGGGCTGCCTGGCACCAGGCCACCGGCACCGTCAGCGGGTCCGTCTCGGCGTACGACGTCGTCGCGGCCCACCACGTCGACGTGACCGTCCAGATCCACCGGCCGGCGCACCATGCCGTCCAGTGCACGGTGCAGGCGCAGGCGAGCGACCATTCGGTCGTGGGCCAGACGGTCGTGTCGCTTGCGGCTGCGGGCAGCACCGACGTCCAGGTGAAGCGAACGATCAAGACCGACCGGGAGGCCACGACGGCTATCGTCTCGCAGTGCCACTGACACGGTGCCGCTCCAGACGGGTCACGCCACCATGCCGGTCGGTGCTCGCGCCGAGACGGTATTTCGGCCTCTGCGGCTGTGCTTGGTAGCCTCATTGTTTCCCCACACGTGGGTGGCCTCGTTTGGCGCGCCCTCCGGCAAGGAGCAGTTCCCGTGACAGACACCAGCGCTGAGAAGGCCATCTGGCTGACCCAGGAGGCGTACGACCGGCTCGTGGCGGAGCTCGCGCATCTCAAGGGGCCGGCTCGCGCGGAGATATCTCGCCGCATCGCGGATGCGCGCGAGGAGGGTGACCTTCGCGAGAACGGCGGCTATCACGCGGCCCGCGAGGAGCAGAGCAAGTCGGAGTCCCGAATCGTCCAGCTGGAAGCCATGCTGGCGAGCGCCAGGGTCGGCCAGACCCCGAAGGACGAGGGGATCGTCGACGCGGGCATGGAGGTCACCGTCAGGTTCAGCGGTGACGACGAGACCGAGACCTTCCTGCTCGGCGCCCGAGAGGTGCTTGCGCTCGATGCCAACGTCGAGCTCAGCGTGTACTCGCCGCAGTCGCCGCTCGGCTCGGCCATTCTGGGCAAGACACCCGGCGAGTCCGCGACGTTCACGGCGCCGAACGGCCGGCAGATGTCCGTCGAGATCGTCGCCGCCAAGCCCTTCACCGGGAGCCGCTGACCGCCGGTAGCCTCCACCGAGAGGCCAGAAAGTCCGGTTCAGAGGCCAAGAGTCCGCCTGCTCAGAAGACTGTGACGTCGTATCCGTGGTCGCGCAGCTTCGCGAGTACCGCGTCGCTGTGCACCTCCCCACGCATCTCCATCTGGAGGACGACCTCGACCTGGTCGAGGGGCAGCGACTCGGCGGTTCGCTCATGGACGACGTCGAGCACGTTCGCGTCCGCCTCGCTCAGGTCCGTGAGAAGTCGCGCCAGCCCGCCCGGTTTGTCGGAGATCCGGCAGCGGATCGACAGGTACCGGCCCTGAGCCGCCATCCCGTGCCGGATCACCCGCATGAGCAACACCGGGTCGATGTTGCCGCCGGAGAGCACCACGACGACGGGACCTTCGAAGTCGTGGGGGGCATCCATGAGCGCTGCCACGGCGGCGGCTCCGGCCGGCTCGACGATGACCTTCGCCCGTTCGATGAGAGCCAGCAGCGCCTTCGAGAGTGACTCCTCCGAGACGGTGCGAATCTCGTCGACGTTGGCCTGGACGGCGGCGAACGGGACGATGCCCGGGCAACCGACGGCGATCCCGTCGGCCATGGTGGCCATCCGGCCCAAGGGCAGTGGCCGGCCCGCCGCGAGCGAGGGCGGGTACGCAGCTGCCGCCTCGGCCTGGACGCCAACGACGCGGATGTCCGGCCGGAGCGCCTTGATGGCCGTGGCGATACCGGCGATGAACCCACCGCCTCCCATCGGGACGATGACTGTCTTGGCGTCGGGCGCCTGCTCGAGGATCTCCAGTCCGCAGGTACCCTGGCCCGCCACGATGTCGACGTGGTCGAACGGATGGATCAAGACCGCGCCGGTCTCCTTCTCGAAAGCACGGGCACCGACCAGGCAGTCGTCGATCGTCGTACCGACGAACTCCACGACAGCGCCGTAGGCGCGGGTCGCCTTCTCCTTCGGGATCGGCGCACCATTGGGCATGAAGACGGTCGCCTTGATGCCCAGCAGCTGGGCCGCGAGGGCGACCCCCTGCGCGTGGTTGCCGGCGCTTGCGGCCACGACGCCGTGGGCCCGTTCTTGCTCTGTGAGCTTGGAGATGCGCAGGTACGCGCCGCGGATCTTGAACGAACCGGTGCGTTGCAGGTTCTCGCACTTGATGTAGACCTGCTCACCGGTGACCGCGTTGAGCCAGCGTGACGACTGCATCGGGGTGACCAGAGCGGTGCCGACCAACACCTCTCGCGCCGCCTCGATGTCGGCAAGCGTGACCGTCGGGACAACGTCATTGGTGTCCATGCCGACCACCCTAGAGCCAGCATTGTCCGCCTCCGGCCCCGCTCCTGCCGAGAGGTCGAGAATGTCACTCTCAGAGGGTGGACAGGGCCGCGAGGCCGGCTATACCCGCTCTCAGGACCGGGCGTTCGCATAAACTTGCATGACGCACGCATTCAGATATATGCTTGGGACATGCAACTACCTGGTCGTCGATCTCCCAGCAGTGGGACCGCCGCGTCCTCTTCCGCACCGGGTCCCACCCCGCACTCGCCACTCCCGCCGGACCCGCAGTCGCCCGAGGAGGCCGTCATCATGCTCGTCATGCAGGCGGGTCGTCGCTTCCGCAGCCGCCATCCCGAGGACGAGGTCGACCCCTCGAGCTTCCCCCTGGCGAAGCAGCTCATGTGCCACGACGCGATGAGGGTGTCGGACCTCGCTACCCGGCTCGGACTCGACGCGTCCACGGTCAGCCGCCAGATCAAACAGCTCGAGGACAAGGGCATGGTCGAGCGCACCACCGATCCGGCGGATGGACGGGCCAGCCTCGTGCAGATCAGCGCCTCCGGTGAGGAGATCATGCTGTCTGCCTTCCGACGGCGCTACGAGCGCATCAGGGCGGCCCTTGCGCCCTGGACCGAGTCCGACCGGCACAAGCTCCAGGTGCTGCTGACCCGTCTCGCTCAAGACCTAGCCGCCGCCTCCGACCGCGACGCGGCCGAGCTCGACGACACCCGAACCCGAACCGGGGGCTACCCCAACTCCCCCAGCGACCTCCGAACGAAGGCCCTCTGATGACCGAAACCCATACCCCCGACGCGCAGGGGTATCTGTCACACCGCCAGATCCTGATCGTGATGAGCGGGTTGATGGCGGGTATGTTCCTCGCCGCGCTCGACCAGTCCATCGTCGGTACTGCACTTCCCCGCATCACCAGCGACCTCGGCGGCCTCAGCAAGCTGTCGTGGGTCGTGACGGCCTACCTGCTCACGCAGACCTCGTCGACACCGCTCTGGGGGAAGATCTCCGACCTGTACGGGCGCAAAGTGATCTTCCAGGCGGCGATCGTCACCTTCTTGGTGGGCTCGCTCATGTCCGGTGCGGCGCAGAGCATCGGTGAGCTGATCGTGTTTCGCGCCGTCCAGGGACTTGGCGGTGGTGGGCTGTTCGCCTTGGCCCTGGCCACCATGGGCGACGTCGTGCCGCCTCGCGAGCGTGGCCGCTACGGCGGCTACTTCGGAGCGGTGTTCGGCACCTCGAGCGTGCTCGGGCCGGTACTGGGTGGCTTCTTCACCGACGGCCCAGGTTGGCGCTGGATCTTCTACGTCAACATCCCCATCGGGATCGTCGCGCTGATAGTCACCTCGAGCGCACTCAAGATCCCCCTCGTGCGGCGTGAGCACACCATCGACTACGTCGGAGCAGCCACCATCGTCGCGGCGGTGAGCTCGTTCCTCCTGTACACGACGTGGGCCGGTCCTGACCACGGCTGGGGCTCATCGATCGGCCTCGGGCTCGTGGCTGCCGGCGTCCTGCTCACCGCCTTCTTCGTGCTGGTGGAGTCGCGGGCGGCGGAGCCGATCATCCCCTTGGGGTTGTTCAAGCTCAAGGTGTTCACCATGGCCAACCTGTACAGCTTCATCGTCGGGTTCGCCATGTTCGGCGGGATCATCTTCTTGCCGGTGTACCTGCAGGTCGTGCAGGGGTTCAGCCCGACCAAGTCGGGCCTTGCCCTGTTGCCGATGGTTGTGGGCATCTTCTCCACGTCGATCTCGTCAGGCATCGTGATGAGCCGCACGGGCCGGTACAAGCTGTTCCCGATCCTGGGCGCGCTCGGCGTCTCCGTGGCACTGCTGCTGCTGTCCACGCTCACCGTCAGCACGCCGTACTGGCAGGCGGGTCTGTACTTCTACCTCTTCGGTGCGGGTCTCGGGTTCAGCATGCAGATCATCGTGACCATCGTCCAGAACTCGGTCGACCGGCAGCATATGGGCACCGCAACCAGCTCGGTGACGTTCTTCCGCTTCATGGGCGGGACGTTCGGGGCGGCCGTCTTCGGGGCGATCCTGTCCAGCAGACTCGTCGTTCACCTGGCCGCGCAGCTCGCCACGCTGCCCGGAGGAGCCGGCGCCGGGGCGGTTCCCACCGGCAACCTCGCCAACAACGTCCAGCGGATCCAGAGACTGCCGGAGCCGATCCATGGTCTCGTGCTCAACGGCTTCGCCGAGTCGCTGCACGACGTCTTCCTGTGGGCCGTACCCGTCCTCCTGGTGGCACTTGTGGTGTCGTTCTTCATCCCCGAGGTGCCGCTCAAGGCACGCGCCGAGCCGGGGCCGAACGCCGCCGCCGAGGAAGAGATCACCCTGACCCACTAACCGGCGGCGATCGGGCGCTCGCTTGCGGGCAGCCCGGCCGTGACGTGTCCTGCCCACCGATCAGGCGTCGCAGCCCGCGAGACGTCCTGACCAGCCGGCGACCAGGCTCGGTTGGCCTGTCGGCAGGTCCTACTACCCTCTCGGCCTCAGGTGAGAGCCTGCTGGAGGTCGGCGATGAGGTCGCCGACCGCCTCCAACCCCACCGACAGCCGGACCAGGTCGTCGGGCACGGCCAGTGGCGACTCGGCCACCGAGGCGTGGGTCATCACGGCAGGCAGCTCGATCAACGACTCCACACCACCGAGTGACTCTGCCAAAGTGAAGAGCGTGGTGCGGCGGCACACGTCCATCGCGGCAGCGTGCCCGCGGTTCAGCTGGAACGAGACCATGCCGCCGAAACGCTTCATCTGCTTCGCGGCGAGGTGATGGCCGGGATGCTCGGGCCGGCCGGGGTAGAACACCGTCCGCACGGCCTCGTGCGCTTCGAGGAAGTCGACCAGGCGCTCGGCGTTGTCGCAGTGCCGGTCCATCCGCACCGCCAGAGTCTTGAGGCCGCGCAGCACGAGGTAGGCGTCGAACGGTCCGGTCGTCGCGCCGGTCGAGTTCTGGAACGTGGCTATCTCGTCGCCCAGGGCCGCGTCAGCCGTGATCACCGCTCCGCCGACGACATCGCTGTGCCCGCCCGCGTACTTCGTGGTCGAGTGCACGACGACATCGGCACCTAGCCAGATGGGTTGCTGGAGGTACGGGGTCGCGAACGTGTTGTCGACCACCAAGATCGCGCCCGCGTCGTGCGCGATCTGGGCGATCGCCGCGATGTCTGCGATCCCGAGCAACGGGTTGCTCGGCGTCTCGATCCAGACCATCTTGGTCCGCCCGCGCTGTATTGCCGCAGCGATCGCGGCGGCGTCGTGAATGTGAGCCGGTGTGTGGTCGAGCCCCCAGGGCCCGAAGATCTTGCCGAAGAGCCGGTACGTACCGCCGTAGGCGTCCATCGGCATCACCACGTGGTCGCCCGGCATACAGACGACCCTGATGAGCGCATCCTCGGCTGCCATGCCAGAGGAGAAGGCGACCGCGCGACCGCCCCCCTCCAGTGCAGCCAGACATTCCTCCAGGGCGCGCCTCGTCGGGTTGCCGGTCCGCGAGTACTCGTAGCCTCCCCGCAGGCCACCTACGCCGTCTTGCTTGTACGTGCTCGTCGCGAAGATGGGGGTCATCACCGCCCCGGTCGCCGGGTCGGCCGGCTGGCCGGCATGGATCGCCAACGTCTCGAACTCGTACGGCTCCGTCATGTGGTGAAGCCTAAACGGCACAGGGTCATCGATGGCACAACGTCACAGGCGGAGCGGTGCTCAAGCATGGAGTCGCTCGAGGACCGGTACCAGGTCCGGCTCGACCGGGTCACCGTCGAGCTCCAGGGCGCTCACGTCAGCAGGTGGCACCCAGGCGTACCCCAGGAACGACGCGATCTCGGACGGCGTGAAGGCGGCCGGTGCAGGAGGCACCGCTGCCGGGACCCGGGCGAGGAAGAACTCCTCGTCAGCGACCAGTCGGCCACCCGCCCAGAAGACGTCCCGGGCCACCGTCGTCGGTTCGCCGACGAGCTCGGGCAGCGGAAGTCCCGTCTCCTCCGCCCACTCGCGGCGCACGGTGTCAAGCGGCTCCTCGCCCGGTTCGACTCCTCCTCCGGGCGGCTCCCACAGCTGGTGTCCGTCGACCGGGTCCTTCCAGTGCATGAGCAGCAGCCGACCGTCGTCGTCGAGGCAGAGCACTCTGGCCGCCGGGCGCGAGACGGGCGATGCCGACAGCTCGCGGACGTAGTGCACCATCGTCTCACCGTGATCGTGGATGCGAGGCGTGCGCCCGGAGAGCTCGAACCCGGCCCGCTCGTACAGTCGACGGGCTCGGGGGTTCTGCTCCATCACCCAGAGCTGGCAGCGCGCAAACCCTCGCCGTCGCGCCTGCGACATCACCCCGGTCAGGCTCGATCCAGCCAGTCCTTCACCCCATCGTGCGGGGTCGGTGACGACCGAGGAAATATGGGCAAGTCCTGCGACGTTGCGTGAACTACGTCCGTCGTCACCGCGGGCCGGCATCGCGACGGCAGCCGAGACGAGCACCTCACCATCGAACACACCGACACCGAACGACCCGGAACGGTCGAGGACGGGAGCCGACTCCGAAATGACATCGAGCCCCAACTGTGTCCGCCTGCGGTCGTTGCCGTCCTGCCAGAGCCGCGCCAGCGAGTCGACGTGCACGGGGCCCAATCGGCTCACCACATTCATGCTCCACCGTATAGCGAGAGCGAGACAGTCATGATCTTCGGCCGGACCAAAACCGAGCTGCCGACATCCGACAAGGCCCTCCCGGGTCGCGACACCCGCCCGTTCACGCTGCCGGCGACCCATCTCGTTCTCGGCACGCCTCTCGAGGGACCGACGCCCGACGGGTACGAGGTCGCTGTCTTCGGTCTGCGGCTGCTTCTGGGGCGACGAGAAGATGTTCTGGGAGCTTCCGGGAGTCTGGTCCACCTCGGTGGGGTACGCCGCGGGTGTCACACCCAACCCGACCTATGAGGAGGTCTGCACCGGACGTACCGGACACGCGGAGGTCGTCCGAGTCGTCTACGACCCGCGCACGGTGAGCTACGAGGACCTCCTCAAGGTGTTCTGGGAGGCCCACAACCCGACGCAGGGGATGCGGCAGGGCAACGACATCGGCACCCAGTACCGGTCCCTTGTCTTGACGACGACCCCCGAGCAGCAGGTGCAGGCCGAGGCCTCGCGGGTCGCGTACCAGAAGGCGATGTCAGCACGTGGGTTCGGCGAGATCACCACCTCGGTCGTCCCGCTGGGCGACTACTTCTTCGCCGAGGACTACCACCAGCAGTACCTCGCCAAGAACCCCTTCGGATATTGCCCGATCCACGCGACCGGTGTGTCGTACGACGCATAGGGTACGAACAGCAGCGGATACGTTTCGCCGGGTTGCCATGGAGGAGTCGACGTGAACACGTTCACCTGGGTCATTGTGGTCATCGCGATCGTCGCCCTCGTGGTGGCGGTCGCCGTGCTCGTGAGCCGCAACACACAGAACGCGAAGCGCAAGCGGGCCCAGACTTTGCGAGACGACGCGGCATACCGCGCTCCCCAGGTAGCCGAGCAGGAGGCCAGCGCCCAGCAGGTGAGCGAGCAGGCCCGGATCGCACGGGCAGAGGCGGACAAGAAGGCGGAGGAGGCGGAGCGCCTGCGCAGCGTCGCACAGCAAGAGCAGGAACGCAGCGAGCGGGCGCGTGCAGATCTCGAGGCCAAGCTGCACGAGGCCGACCGGATCGATCCGGACACCCACCCCGGCTGACCCTCACCCCCCACCCAACGGACCGACTCCCACGTGGCCCTGTACCACTTCACACTCGGACCCTTTGAGGTACTAGGAGGTGACGCCGGCGGCCTGTACGGCTGTAAGGGCGATCGTGTACACGATGTCGTCGACGAGTGCGCCGCGACTGAGGTCGTTGACGGGCTTGGCGAGGCCCTGCAGCATCGGTCCGATACTGACCACGTCGGCACTGCGCTGGACGGCCTTGTAGGTCGTGTTGCCGCTGTCGAGGTCCGGGAAGATGAAGACGGTCGCGCGCCCCGCCACCGTACTTCCCGGACGCTTGCTGGCGCCGACAGATCTGCTGGTGGCGGTGTCGTACTGAAGGGGCCCGTCGACGGCGAGTCCGGGCCGGAGCTCACGAACCAGCCGGGTCGCCTCCACGACCTTGGCGACATCGCTCCCGCTGCCCGACTCCCCGGTGCTGAAGCTGATCATCGCCACCCTCGGCTCGATACCGAAGGCCTGCGCCGATTCTGCGCTCTGGACAGCGATGTCGGCGAGTTGGCTCGCGGTGGGCTGGGGGTTGATGGCACAGTCGCCGTAGACCAGCACCTCGTCGGGCAGGCACATGAAGAACACCGACGAGACGAGCGCCGACCCCACTCGGGTGCCGACGATCTGCAGGGCGGGCCGGACTGTGTCGGCAGTGGTGTGCTCCGCGCCCGCCACCAGGCCGTCGACATCTCCTTGCTTCAGCATCATGGTGCCGACAGTTATCGCGTCGGTCAGGCGCTCGCGCGCCATCTCCTCTGTCCAGCCCTTGTGTGCTCGCAGCGCGGCAAGCGGGCCGACGTAGCTCTCGGCCACCGCGACCGGGTCCACGACCTCCAGACCCGGCGGCAGGACCAGGCCGAGGCTCGTCGCGACCTGCCGCACCGCGGCGAGATCACCGAGCAGGACCGGCCGGGCGATCCGGCGCTCCGCGACCGTGACGGCGGCCCGTACCGTCCTCGGCTCGGTACCCTCGGGCAAGACGATGCGCTTGCCGGCGGCCCTTGCCAGCTCGGTGAGGCGAAACCGGAAGGCGGCCGGGCTCAACCGGCGGGCCTCGGGCGCCGCCAGCACCCCGGCGATCGCCGAGTCGTGGATCGCGGCCGCTCCGTGCGTCATCACCGCTTCGGCCCGTTCGAGGTCGTCCGGCGACAAGTCGACGTCGATCCTCTCGACGGCCATCACCGTCGGGTAGGTCGCCTGGTCCGTCACCAGGATGGGAAGACCGGTCCGTGTCGCCGCACTGGTGAGCTTCCATACCGCCGGATCCGGCTCGATGCCGACGGTCAAGAGCAGGGCCGCCAGCCTGACCCCGTTGAGAGCGGCCAGACAGGAGGCCATGATCACGTCGTGCCGGTCCCCCGGTACCACGATGAGTCGACCGTCCGTCATGACCCTGAGCCCACCGGGGATGTTCTGGGCGAGGACGGACACGGCCTTGATCCGCCTCGACTGGTCGCCCTCTGACAGCACTCTCGGCCGCATGGCGCGAACAAGGTCTCGTACCCGCGGCTGGGTCAGCTCGATGCTGAACGGCACGGCCGCGAGCAGTCTGAGCCCACGGCGCTGGAGTCCCGCCGCGACCAGGTCGGCGGCGTCGGGTGCGGCAGGCACGCGCGTCACCACGCAGGCGACCACCCTGGTCTGCTCGCCGCTGGCGTACGTGGCAGCGGTGATGGAGAGCGCCTCACACAGGTGCTCGAGCTCCGTGGCGAAGTCGGTACCGCCGGCAGCGCTGTCGCCGGATCGGTCCGCATCCGTGCCGGAGCAGGTGCCGACCAGGATCACATCGGCGTCGAGCGCCTTGGCCATGGCCTGGTTGAGCCGGCTCGAGTAGATCTGCGTCGGCCCGGGGTTGAGACCCTCGACCACGATGACATCGTGGTCGGCCCGCAGCGGCTGCCATCTCGAGACCACCTCTTCGAGCACCGCGTCGACGCCGCCTTCGCCGAGGCGCTCCTCGACAACCGCCGCCGGCAGTGCTTCGGGTGGCCGGATGGAGGTCAGTTCACCGACCAGCTCCGCGGAGGCCTCGGGCCGCCCGTCAGCGCGCGGTTGGGCCAGAGGCTTCAGGAAGGAGACGCGCACGCCTCGTTCGTCCAGCGCCCGCAGCAGACCGAGACAGGCGCTGGTGAGGCCGACGTGCGGCCCGGTCGGAACGAGCAACAGCGTACGGGTCACGCCTCACCTTCTCGGTCGTCCGCAGGTTGTGAGTCGCGAATGAGGCGGAGGGTGTCCCGGGCGATCATCAGCTCCTCGTCGGTCGGCACGACCATCGCGGTAGGAGTGCCGTCACGTCCGATCCGCCCATGAGTGGTCCGCCCGTGTGCGTCGTTCGCATCAGGGTCGAGCTCCAGGCCGAGAAAGCCGAGCGCGCCGACGACCCGCGCCCGGATCCGCGCATCGTTCTCGCCGATCCCGCCGGTGAAGACGAGCGCGTCCAGCGATCCGAGGCCCACGACGAGGCCCGCGACGGCCTTGCTCAACCGGTACACGAACACCTCGAGTGCGAGAGCAGCCCGGTCGTCGCCCTCGTCGGCTCTCGCCTGTACCTCCCGCATGTCGTTGCTCAGCCCCGACAGTGCGAGCAGCCCGCTTCGCGTGTTGAGCGCCTCCACGACCTGCTCACTCGTCCTCGAGGTCGTCTGCGCGAGGTAGCCGAACAGGCCGGGGTCCACGTCGCCGGACCTGGTGCCCATCACCAGCCCCTCCAGCGGCGTGAGCCCCATGGTGGTGTCGACCGACCGCCCGTCGAGCACGGCAGCAGCACTGCATCCGTTACCGAGGTGGGCGACGACAAGGGCGACGCGGGCCGGCGACCGCCCGAGGAGCTCCGCGGCGCGTCCGCTCACGTAGCGGTGGCTCGTCCCGTGGAAGCCGTACCTGCGGACGTCCAGGTCGCGATACCACTCCTCCGGCACGGCATACCGGTACGCATGCGCCGGCATGGTCTGGTGGAACGCCGTGTCGAACACAGCGACCTGAGGAAGCTCCGGCCACAGCTTCGTCACCGCGTGGATGCCCTCCAGCGCTGCGGGGTTGTGCAGTGGCGCCAGCGAGCTGAAACGTCTGATGCCCGCGGTGACCTCGTCGGACACCAGGACCGAGTCGGCGAAGAGGTCACCACCGTGCACGACGCGATGCCCGACGCCGGACGGCTGGAGCTGCCGCGGAAGCCCTCGGACCGCGTCGAGCACCTCGGACACCGCGTGCGCGTGCGTCGCCTCGCTGAGCTCGGAGGTCCTCTCGGGCGCTCCTTCACGACTCACCGTCAGCGTGGCTCCCGATTCGCCGAGCCGCTCGGCGATCCCGGACAGGCATCGGGTACCGGACGTGGGGTCGAGCACGGCGAACTTCACCGACGAGCTGCCGGCGTTGACCACGACGATCTGGCCGCCCACCGAAGTCGGGTTCGTAGCGGTCTGTGAGCCATCGGACGGCGAGCTCGTCATGGCCTTCTCTCCGCTGGTCGAGCGTCCGGCCACGCCGGGCAGGGTGCGGTCCGAGACGATACTCCTGCCGCTGCCGAGCGGAGCTCAGGTGCCCGAAGCACCGGCACCTCTTGGCGGCGCAAACCCGGGTATGGTCGGCCGATGGCCGACACGATCACCGAGCAGTCAGCCCGAGCCCTGCACCGGATCCTCGCCGAGCGCCAGAGCGAGCATCGGGTACCCGGGATGTTCGCCGCCGTGGCCCGAGACGGCACGACACTGTGGCAGGACGGCCTCGGAAGCGCAGACCTCGCCGCGCCCGGGGTCGCGCCGACAGCCGACTCGCAGTTCTTGATCGCCTCGATCAGCAAGACCTTCACGGCGGTGCTCGTCATGGCGCTGCGGGACGAGGGCAAGCTCAGCCTCGACGACACCGTCGATCAGCACATCCCGCAGAGCAAGCACGGAGCCGTCACGATCCGGCAGATGCTGAGCCATGTGACCGGCATGCAGCGCGAGCCGGTCGGCGACGTGTGGGACACGCTGAGGTATCCCGGCCGCACCCAGCTCGTGGAGGGCTGGAACGACGCGGAGCGGATCCTCAAGCCGCACTACCGCTGGCACTACTCCAACCTGGCGTACTCGATGCTGGGTGAGGTCGTCGCCCGTCTCGACGGTCGCGAGTGGTCCGAAAGCCTGCGGGCCCGCATCCTCGACCCGCTGGGGATGCGCCGGACGACGCTGGGGCTCTCCGGCAACGCCGTCACCGGCTACTACGTCCCTCCCTACAGCGACGTACCGGTCCGTGAGCCGGTGCTCGACATCGCCGCGATGGCCAGCGCGGGAGGTCTCGCCAGTACGGCCCAAGACCTCACGACCTGGGCGACGTTCCTGGCGAACCCGACCGACGAGGTGCTGCGGCCTGACACCGTCGAGGAGATGTGCCAACCGCAGATCATGGCAGACCTCGACACGTGGCAGCTCGCGTGGGGACTCGGCCTGATGCTGCTGCGGATGGGTGAACGGGTCTTCGTCGGCCACACGGGCGGGATGCCCGGCCACGTCACCGGCCTGTTCGTCCAGCGACAGACGTCGACGTCAGGGATCGCGCTGATGAACTCCTCATCCCCCGCCGATCCGGCCGCGCTCGCGACCGACCTTGCCGACTACGTCATCTCCCACGAACCCGCCGAGCCGCCCTTGTGGACACCGGGCTCCGACGTACCGGAGGAGCAGCACGGCGTCCTCGGTCGCTGGTTCTCAGAGGGACAGCCGTTCACGTTCAGCGTCCGGAAGGGCCGGCTCGAGGCCCGCGCCGACGGCGCGCCAGCCGACAAGCCCCCGTCAGTGTTCGAGCGGATCGATCACGACGTCTACCGGACCGAGTCCGGACGGGAGACCGGCGAGCTGCTGAGGATCACGCGAGACGTCGACGGTGTCGTCACGAGGATGCACTGGGCGACCTATCTGGTGACTCGGGAGCCCTACGCCTTCGGCGAGTGGCTCACCGAGGAGCAGCGGGCTCAGAGAGGCGAGATCTCCTCGTCATCGAGCTCGCTGTAGTCCGGCTCACCACCGCCTCCGCGGCCCTTGCGGCGGTCCATCGTCCGCGCGATGACCTCCGACAGCAAGAACAGCAGGGTCATCGGTATGGCCAGCAGCAGCATCGTGATCGGATCCGTCGAAGGGGTGGCGACGGCGGCGAAGATGAACGTCGCCATCACGATCCAGGAGCGCCATTTGCCGAGCTGCCGTCCGGACACGATCCCGGCGAGGTTGAGCAGTACGACGAAGAGCGGGATCTCGAAGGCGATGCCGAAGACCAGCAGGACCCGAAGGACGAAGTTGAGGTAGGTACCGACGTCGATGAAGTTCGACAGCCCGTCGGGGGTGAAGCCCAACATCACCGTCAGGCCCTTCGGCATGACCCAGAAGCCGAGCGCAACGCCTGCGATGAACAAGGGTCCAGCGACGGCGACGAAGACCACCGTCCATTTACGTTCGTTTCGGTGCAGCCCCGGCATGATGAACGCCCACAGCTCGTAGAGCCACACCGGGGAAGCGGCGATGATGCCGGCCACGAGCGACACCTTGGTCTGCAAGATGAAGGCGCCGGTGACCCCCTGCGTGAAGATCTGCGCGTGCTTTTGCTGGGACTTGTCGAGGTGGGAGATGCCGATCCGCGCGGGGCGGGTCAGCAGGTGGTAGAGGTCGTTGTAGAAGAACCAGGCAACGGCGAAGGCCACCACGATCGCGATGACCGCGATGAACATCCGGTTGCGCAGCTCCTTGAGGTGCTCGATGAGGGTCATGCGACCTTCATCGGAGAGCGCCGGGACGTCTCCTGTCCGCGCCAACTGGGCCACTACCTTTACCGAGGACGGCGCGACATCGGCCCTGCCGCCGACGTCACCGCCATCTCGCATGGTACGCGGCCCGAACCGGTTTTTCCCTGAGATGTCTCCTGAGTTGGTTTCTCAGCCGAGGGCCCTGACCCCCAGGGGTCCGGCCTGGACCCGGCGCCGCAGCTGGGCCAGGCCGTCCGGTCCGCGTGGCAGGTTCCACCAGCTCTCGACCCACCACGTCACGCCGGCCTCTGCCCAGGCCTGTGGGTCCAAGGACGCCATGGTCGTCCACTCGCCCGTGCTGTCGGCCTCCAGGACCACGTCGTAGCCCTCCCATGGCAGGCCCGCCCCCTCCCGCATCGCGCGGACCCTGCCGACCAGTGCGGCAAGAGCCTCGGGCTGCGTCGCCTTGGCGCTTCGGTCGGGGTCGATGAACTGCGGGAGCAGCCCGTCCCACCGCGCGGCCCGCTCGAGCGAGGCCTGTCGGTCACGACCGGCGACCTGGGCGCCGACGACCCACACCGGTGGGTGTGGCCTCTGGACGGGAGGGTCGGGCAGCATGAAGTCGGTGGGCCGGGCGCTGTAGTGCCGCCCGGAAAACGCGAAAGGCTGTCCCCGCATCAGCCCGGCGTACACCGCGAGGCCCTCGTCGAGCTGCTCCGCGCGGACACGACGTCCCTCGTCGGCCTCGAACGCCGTCCAGCCCTCGTGCAGGGCTCCGAGGCCGGCACCGAGGATCGCCCGGCCGGAGCTCAGCCTGTCCACGGTGCCGACGCGGGTGGCGAGGTCCCACGGTTTGATCCGCGGAACCGGGGTGAGCAACGTGCCCAGCCTGACCCGCTCGGTCACCATGGCGGCGGCGCCGAGCGACACCCAGGCGTCGACTCCCCACACCGCCTCCCACGTGAACACCCCGTCCCAACCGCACTCCTCGCCGAGCGCTGCCAAGACGGCGAACTCCCGCGCGTCGGCGTACGGAACCACAAACCCATAGCGCATGGACAGACCCTACGGTCGGCTGCCGACAACGGCGCCTGAGTATCGTCGGAACATGGCCGAGGTCTTCGATGTGGTCGTCATCGGCAGTGGGTTCTCCGGTATCTGCATGGGAGTCAAGCTCAAGCAGGCCGGGCGGCACGACTTCGTCATCCTGGAGAAGGCCTCCGACATCGGCGGGACCTGGCGGGACAACACGTATCCCGGCTGCGCGTGCGACGTGCCCTCACACCTGTACTCGTTCTCGTTCGAGCCCAACCCCCGTTGGTCGCGGATGTTCTCGTCGCAGGATGAGATCTGGGCGTACCAGAAACATTGTGTCGAGGCGTACGGCCTCGCGCCGCACCTTCGTCTCGGAACCGAGGTGACCGGCGCCCGTTTCGACGAGGCCGAAGGGCGCTGGCAGGTCGAGGTCGACGGGTCTGAGGTCATCGACTGCCGCGCGCTCGTGGCGGGCGTCGGGGCTCTGCATCACCCCAACCTCCCGAAGCTTCCGGGCCTGGACTCGTTCGAGGGCACGACCTTCCACTCGGCGCGGTGGCGCCACGACCACGACGTCGGAGGGCGCCGAGTCGCCGTGATCGGGACTGGAGCGAGCGCCATCCAGTTCGTGCCCCAGATCGCGCCGGCCGTCGCACAACTCGACCTCTACCAGCGCACTCCCGCCTGGATAACCCCAAGACCCGACGCGCAGATCGAGGAGAAGCGTCAACGAACCTTCGCTCGACGCCCGGCGACCCAGCGAGTAGCGCGAGACCTGATCTACTGGGCCCTCGAAGCGCGCGGCCTCGGGTTCACCACCTCGCCGAAGGCGATGCGGCTGCTCGAACGTCAGGCCAGAACGCACCTCGAGCGCCAGATCAGCGACCCCCTGCTGCGCGACAGCCTCACACCCGCATACACGATCGGGTGCAAGCGCATCTTGCTCTCCGACGACTTCTACCCGGCACTCGTGCGTGACAATGTCGATGTCGTCACCGACCCGATCGTCGAGGTGACGCCGACGGGCATCCGCGCTGCCGACGGCAGGTTGCGCGAGGCCGACACCATCATCTTCGGAACCGGCTTCGACGTCGGCGCCAACCTCACCCGCCTCGGACTGGTCGGACGTGGCGGCCTGTCGCTCGGCGCTGTCTGGGCTCGGAACGGGATCGGTGCGCATCTCGGTATCTCGGTCGCCGGCTTCCCGAATCTGTTCCTCATGTTGGGCCCCAACACCGGACTGGGCCACACCTCCGTCCTGTTCATGATCGAGGCGCAGGCACGCTATGTCGTCCGGGCGCTCGATCTCCTCGACTCGAGAGGCGCTTCCACGATCGAGGTCCGCAGTGGGGTCCAGCGCCGCTATGTCGACCGCATCCAGACAAGTCTGGCGGGAACTGTCTGGCAGTCGGGCTGCAAGAGCTGGTACCTCGACGAGAGCGGCCGGAACTTCAAGATCTGGCCGCATTTCACGGCGAGGTACTGGCTGGAGACCCGCAAGCCCAGACGACGCGACTTCGTGCTCGATGTTCCTCGCAGCGCCCCGCGTCAGACCGCGGCGATGTAGCCGAGCAGGTCCTGGCGCGTCAGCACACCGACCGGCTTCCCTTCTTCTTGTACAAGCACTGCGTCGGCCTCGTGCAGCCGGTCGACGGCCTCGGAGACGGGCTCTCCGGAGCCCACTGTGGGCAACATCTCGCCCATGTGGTCCTCCACCCGGTCGGTGAGCCGCGCGCGTCCGGCGTACAGGGCGTCCAGCAGGTCACGCTCGCTCACGGCGCCCGCCACCTCGGCCGCCATGACCGGTGGCTCGGCCCTGACGACAGGCATCTGCGATACGGCGTACTCCCGAAGGATCGCGACCGCCTGCGCGATCGTCTCGTTGGGGTGGGTGTGCACGAGGTCGGGCAGCCGGCCGTCCTTGCCCCGCAGCACGTCGCCGACGGTGAGCTCGGCGGGCTGGCCGAGGAAGCCGTACTGTGCCAGCCAGGCGTCGTCGAACACCTTCGTGAGGTAGCCTCGGCCGCCGTCGGGCAGCAAGACGACGATGACCGCGTCCGGGTCGTCGAGCTCGTGGGCAAGGCGGATCGCTGCCGCCGCGGCCATGCCGGACGAGCCACCGACCAGGAGTGCCTCCTCCCGGGCCAACCTGCGAGTGGTGACGAAGGAGTCCTTGTCCGACACGGCGATGATGCGGTCCGGGACGCTCGGGTCGTACGTCGACGGCCAGAAGTCCTCACCGACCCCCTCGACGAGGTACGGCCGGCCGCTGCCGCCGGAGTACACCGACCCTTCCGGGTCGGCGCCCACGACCTGCACCCGCCCGCCGGACACCTCTTTGAGGTAGCGGCCCGCCCCGCTGATCGTGCCGCCCGTCCCGACCCCCGCGACGAAGTGCGTGATCTCGCCGTCGGTCTGGCGCCAGATCTCCGGGCCGGTCTGCTCGTAGTGGCTCAGTGGGTTGTTGACGTTGGAGTACTGGTCCGGCTTCCAGGCACCCTCGATCTCGTCGACCAGCCGGTCGGAGACGCTGTAGTAGCTGTCGGGGTGCTCAGGCGCGACAGCGGTGGGACATACGACGACCTTGGCACCGTAGGCCGTGAGCACGTTGCGCTTGTCCTCGCTGACCTTGTCCGGGCAGACGAACACGCATCGGTATCCCCGGGCCTGGGCCACCATCGCGAGCCCCACGCCCGTGTTGCCCGACGTGGGCTCGACGATCGTGCCTCCCGGCTGGAGGTCGCCGGACTTCTCGGCGGCCTCGACCATCCGCAGCGCGATCCGGTCCTTCACGGAGCCGCCGGGGTTCATGTACTCGATCTTGGCCAGGATGGCCCCTGGCGCACCGCCGGCCGTACTGCCCAGTTTCAGGAGAGGAGTGTTCCCGACCAGCTCCATGAGCGATTCCACATAGTCCACGGCTCCACCCTAGGTGCCAAGGCTCCGTGCGCTCGTGGGAACCGGTCACGCGCGTGACCCGCCCTCCCTAGACTGGAAACACGGACGACGGGAAGTGGACGACGTGAGCAAGGCCGGTGCGGCGCGCAGGTTGGCCACGGCCGCCGCGGTCGGTGGCGGCGGGCTGGGACTGGTCGGAGGCTCACTGTACGGCCTGCTGAACGTCCAGGCGAAGCTCGCCCGCCGCAAGATCGGCAACGTCAAGGACCTGCCCCCCGACCCCGATGGCGTGTACGGAGTGCACCTGGCCGGGCTGCCGCTGACTCTCGTGGTGCTCGGCGACTCGGCCGCGGCTGGCTACGGGGCGCGTACCCCGGACGAGACGTTCGGTGCCTACCTGGCGACGGGTCTGGCGGACCAGGCTCAGCGGCCGGTCCGGCTGATCTGCGTGGCCGCCACTGGCGCCCAGACGTCGGCGCTGGCAGCGCAGATCGTCCGCGCGCTCCCGCACGAGCCTGACGTCTGCGCGATCATCGTGGGCGCGAACGATGTGACCCACAGGGTGCGGCCTTCGGACTCGCTGCGCAACCTCAAGCAGTCGATCCGCACGTTGCGCGAGGCCCGCGTCGAGGTCATCGTCGGCACCTGCCCGGACCTGGGGACCGTGCGACCGATTCCTCCGCCCCTTCGGTTGGTGGCAAGGAGCTGGAGTCGGCGGCTTGCCGCGGCCCAGGCGATAGCGGTCATCGAGTCGGGCGGGCGCGCGGTCTCACTCGCCACCATATTGGGTGCGGAGTCCGTGTCGCAGGCGTCCGAGCTGCTCGGACCCGACCAGTTCCACCCGTCCCCCGCGGGCTACCGGGCGTGCGCAAGTGCGATGCTGCCGACGGTCGCGGCAGCCGTCGGTGTGGTACCCGCCGACGACCGGTACGAGCCGGAACGCGGAGAGGGTGTGCTGAAGCTCGAGCGGGCGGCAGCCATCGCAGCCGAGAGCACGGGAACCGAGGTGACTCGCGCCGACCGTCCCAGCGGCAGTCGCGGCCCCCGCGGACGACTGGCTCTGCTCCGACACCGGCGCCGGCAGGCGATACCGACAGTCGGCGAAGTCGAGACAGCGCTGAGCCCGACCGAGGCCGGACACACCAACGACCTACCCGAGGTGCCGTCCCGATAGGGCCGCGACGGCCACAGAGCACCCAAAGGGACCAGATCCGGCACCAAGTCTTGTGTCGTCACCGGGCATGAGGCAGGCTCGGACCAGCGCAACTTCCCCGACGCCTGGAGGGACCATGGGCCTGCACCACTCCGAGGAAACGCATCAGATGCTGGTCGCCCGACTCTCCGAGGCGACCGGACGTCCGCTGCAAGAGTGGTTGGGCCACCTCGAGCAGGGACCCGGTCTACTGCGTTTCGACGAGCGGGTGCAGTGGCTGCGCGACGAGTACCAGCTCGCGCACGGGCATGCGACAGCCATCGTGCACGAGCACGACCTGCGGCGCGCCCACCGCTCCTTCGAGTAGCCGCGCGGTCCGCGCTAGTTGTTGCGCATGATGGCGAGGATGCGCAGCAGCTCGACGTAGATCAAGATCAGCGACGCGGTCAAGGCGAACGCCGCCCGCCACGACTCGCGCTCCGGTGCGCCGGCCGCGATGCCCCGCTCGACCATGTCGAAGTCGAGGATCAGGTAGAACACGCCGAGGGCGAGCCCGAGGAAGCTCATGATCAGGCCGAGGCCGCCGAACTCGTTGAAGCCGATCGAGGCGCCGAACTGGTACAAGATGAAGTCCAGGAACGTGACGACGAAGAAGCCCATGCCCGCGATCACGACGAACCGCCGGAACCGGCTCGACACCTGGATGTCGAAGAACTTGTACGCCGCCAAGGTGGCGACGAAAGCCGCCACCGTACCCATGACCGCCTGTGCCACGATGCCCTTGTAGAACATCTGCTCGAAGGCCTCGGACGCGGCTCCGAGGAAGAATCCCTGCGCGAGGGCGTACAGCACGACGAGTGCCGGCGAGATGACCCGCTTGAAGCTGAGGACCAGACCCAGCCCGGCTCCGACGAGGGCGCCACCGATCCAGGCGACGCCGACGTAGTTCGCCTGACCGGGCGAGGAACCGTCGGGCAGGAAGACCCAGGTGGCTGCGGCGGTGGCGACGACGAGGAGCAGAGTCAGAGCCGTGTGCGAGATGACCGAGTCGATCGTCATCGACCTTTGGAGACTTGGACCGGCCGGGTAGCTCCAGGTCGAGGGGTCCGTCCGAGCGGGGGCAGGCCGTGGCTGGCCATAGCTTCTGGCGGCGCGACCGTTGAACGTCTCGCTGTTGTTCAGGATCGGGTTACGGCTCTCCATGTGGTGCGCTCCTCCTCGGCGGGCTCCAGCTGCCTGGTCCTGGACACAGGATACGGGGTCGCGCTGAGCAGCTGGCAGACCGAAGGACGGTCAACCCCTCGGGGCACACGGGACCGCCTTACGCGTCGCTGTGCCCCGGACGCTCACGGCTTGGTGGTGGTCGCGGGTCCTTCGTCGCGGCGGGTCACAATCTGCTCGGCGATCTCGCGCAGCTTGACGTTGCTGGTCTGGGAGACGCGGATCAGGAAGTTGAATGCCTGCGACTCGTCGATCTGGTACCGCTCCATCGTGATCCCGATCGCCTCTCCGATGACCTTTCTGCTCTCCAGGGCCGCGAGGAGCCCGGTGACGGTTCGTACGTGGCCCATGGCCACCGCAGCGTGCGTGGCAAACAGCTCTGCCATGTCGCGCTGCCCGGCGAGGCGCCCGCGAGCCGCCGAGTACAAGTTGAGGGCTCCGCTCGACTGCGGGGTCCCGTACAGCTCCAGGGCAAGCTGAGACCGCAGCCCCAGCTCGACTGCTGCGGGGCCGTAATTCGGCCAGCGGGGATCCCCCTCAAGGTCGTCCGTACTGACGGTTCTGTCGTCCGTGGCGGCCTCGTAGCACGGCCCTTCCCGGAACGAGTACTGCAGCTCGTCGGCCCGGGTGACGATCTCGTCCGTGGGGGCGAAGGTCTCCAGATGGCCGTCCGGGTAGCGGACGCTGACGCTTGCGAAATCGACGCCCGGGATCGTGTCGCACGCACAACGGGTGATGCTCGCGAGCGTCTCATCGGCGTCGCTGGAGCCGCCGAGCGTCCGCGCCACCTGGGCCATCACTGTCGCTAGCCGGATGTCTTCCGCGCTCATGTGAAGCCCCTCAGAGAAAGCCGACATTTGCGCGTCCGACTAGGTATCGCAACTGTCCCACGCCGGGCATCGGAACCCTAATCGCTGCACAGCATTCGTGGGCCGCGCGGTGAGGGCTGCTGAGATATCGGGGTTACTGTGCGGCGTTGATGAGGTCTGTCAGGGTCGTCGTCGGCGACTCGGCCTGGGTGAAGGTGACCTTTTTGCCGTTCACGAGGTAGGTCGGCGTCCCGTTGACCCCGTCCTTCGACGATTGATCCGTCGCCTGGGCGACCCACTTCGCGTAGGTACCCTTCGCCTGGCACTGGCTCACCGCAGACTTGTTCGCGCCCGCCTGCTGCGCCAGGTCGGCCAGCTGGGCGTCGGTGAGACCGGCAGATCCTTCCTGAGGCTGGTTCTGGTACAGCAAGTCGTGCAGCTTGGCGAAGACGGCTGGCCCACTACTGTTGAGAGCGCACGCCGCCGTCTCCAGCGACCGCGTCGAGTAGTCCGTCGTGGAGGCGCTGTTGAGGAACGCGATCATGCGGTACTCCAGGCGGATCTCGCCCTTCTTGACGTCCTGAAGCAGAGTAGGCGCGACCTGCTGCTCGTAGGCCTTGCAGTACGGGCACTGGAAGTCCTCGTACACCGTGACCGTGACAGGAGCGGAGGCGGGGCCTCTGTAGATGCCGAAGTTGGCGTCGGCGCCTTTCGGGGCAACCGCCGTTCCTCCGGTCACGGCGCTGTTGCGGTTCGACTGGACGGCGATGCCGATGCCCACGATCGCGGCGATCAACACGATGACGACACTCGCCACGATCACGGAACGGCGTCGACGCTCTCGCCTCGCCTGCTCTGCCTGCATGGCGCGGATGCGCTCAGCCGCCTCTCGGCGCTTCTTCGTCACCTCTACCAGACCCCTGCGATCGACGTGCGTCTTGTCAGCGACTCTCATCGTACGTTGTGCTCTGCGGCCCGATCGGCATTCCTTCCGCCACCACCGGCGCCTCGCTGAGCGGCGGTGGCCGAGAAGGTATAGATTTCCTGCGGCTCACCATGGCATCGGTCCCATTCTGGAGGCGAGATCGTGATTCTGGCGGCGACGAACACCTCACTAAGGCTCGGCACCAACTGGGTCGACTACCTGCTGATCGCGACGTACTTCGTCTTCGTACTCGGCATCGGCCTCATGGCCCGCCGGGCAGTGTCGAGCAGTTTGGACTTCTTCCTCTCCGGCCGTTCGCTGCCGGCGTGGGTCACCGGGCTGGCGTTCATCTCGGCCAACCTGGGCGCTGTCGAGATCATCGGCATGTCGGCCAACGGAGCCAACTACGGCATCCCCACGGTTCACTACTTCTGGATCGGCGCCGTGCCGGCCATGCTGTTCCTCGGCGTCGTGATGATGCCGTTCTACTACGGCTCCAAGGTGCGCTCGGTACCGGAGTTCATGCGGATGCGGTTCGGAACAGGCGCCCATCTGTTCAACGCACTGAGCTTCGCCGTGGCGCAGCTGCTCATCGCCGGCATCAACTTGTACCTGCTGGCCAGCATCGTCGAGGTCATCCTCGGCTGGAAGCTCTGGGTGTCGCTGATCGTCGCCGCGGCCATCGTGTTGACCTATACGACGATGGGTGGACTGTCGGCGGCAATCTACAACGAGGTCCTGCAGTTCTTCGTGATCGTGGCGGCGCTGCTGCCGCTGACGATCATCGCCTTGAACAAGGTCGGCGGCTACGGCGGACTGAAGGACAAGATCTCGGCCAGTACTGCCGGCTCGCAGCAGCTCCACTCCTGGCCGGGCACCGCGCTCACAGCCTTCAGCTCTCCCTTCTGGTCGGTGGTCGGTCTCGTCTTGGGCCTCGGCTTCGTCCAGTCGTTCGGCTACTGGACGACGAACTTCGTCGAGGTCCAGCGAGTGATGGCCACCAAGTCGATCACTGCCGCCCAGCGGGCCCCGATCATCGGTGCCTTCCCCAAGATGTTCGTCCCGTTCATCGTCATCCTCCCCGGAATGATCGCGGGTGTCTTGGTCACCGAGATCTCAAAGCCCAAGAACAGCGGCGGCACTCCTGACTACAACAATGCGTTGCTGTACCTGATCCGAGACCTGTTGCCGAACGGCATGCTGGGGCTCGCGATCGCTGGTCTGCTCGCCTCCTTCATGGCCGGGATGGCGGCGAACATCTCTGCCTTCAACACCGTCTTCTCCTACGACCTCTGGCAGACCTACGTCAAGAAGGACAGGCCCGACCACTACTACCTGACAGTCGGCCGGGTGGCGACGCTCGCAGCCACGGTGATCGCCATCGGTACCGCCACCTTTGCTGCGTCGTACAGCAACATCATGAACTACCTGCAGACGCTCTTCGGGTTCTTCAATGCGCCCGTCTTCGCGACCTTCATCCTGGGCATGTTCTGGAAGCGGATGAGCATCAAGGCAGGCTGGATCGGGCTCGTGTCCGGTACCTTCGCCGCAGTCCTTGTCGCCGTCTTGAGCAAGGACGCGTTGGGGAGCGTCTCCACGGGCACGATCTCCGTCCTGTCAGGACAGGGTGCCAGTTTCGCGGCCGCCGGGGCAGCCTTCGTGGTGGACATCCTCGTCAGCATCCCCGTCACCTTGATGACGAAACCACGCGAGGAGTCGGAGCTGCGAGGTCTGGTGTACAGCCTGACACCCAAGGAGGACTTCCACGACGAGAACGAAGGTGTGCTCTCTTGGTACCAGCAGCCCACCAAGCTGGCGGCGGTCGGCCTGGTACTCGTCGTCATCTTGAACGTCGTCTTCTGGTGAGGAGGAGTTAGCCATGGCAAAAGAGGAAGAAGGCAATACCCGCCACACCGCCGGTGCTTTCGACATCCGTACGTTCATCGCGGGTCTGATGGG
>CAWGOA010000005.1:0-302065 GCA_963824115.1 uncultured Actinomycetota bacterium | reverse complement strand
CGCCGAGTGGAGTGCAAGATGACGCTGCTCGTCCCGGGCCGGGCTGCGGAGAGCCGCTGGTACGGGCCGGTGGCGTTGCGGGATCGAGCGACCATGGTGGCGTAATGCGGTGTCTTGGTGCAGCAGTTGTCGCCGGAGTAGAAGAGGTAGTACCAGCCGTTACGGGCGATCACGAACGGACTTTCGATCTTGCTTCCGTACGGCTGGTGGACCGCTTTGCGCAGGAGCCGTGTCGGCTGCGAACCGGGCGCCACGTTGGTCAGGCTCGAGGCAAGAGGAGCGGTGAAGAGGGAGCCGCCAGAACCCCAGTACAGCAGCCACTGCCCGGTGGCTTTGTCGTGGAAGACGTCCGGGCCAAGGGCGTCTCCCGCTCCGCAGTAGAGCGGCCTAGGGGTGGTGACGAACGGCCCGGCCGGAGCCTGAGAGGTGGCCACGGCCAGGCAGAGCTGGTCCTGACTCGAACCTTGGTTGGGGGTGATCGAGTAGTAGAGGTAGTACCGCCCCGCGTGGCCGACGACCTGTGGCCCCCAGCTGAGGCCGGCGTTGTCACCCCAGCTGGGCAACCGCGGGAGGGCGTCGCCGCGGGGGTACCAGTGCACGAGGTCCCGGGATCTCGCAACCTGGATGTTGACGTGCCGCGAGCGGTTCTTGCCCTGGGTGGCGTAGGCGTAGTACCAGCCGCGCGGTCCCTTGACCACATCGGGATCCGGGAAGGAGCTGTCGATGACCGGGTTTCGGTACGTGGCAGACCGCGAATGAGCCGAAGCGGCGGACTCATCGCTCCCGAAGGTAGCCGACACGCCCGCGAGAGCGGAGATGAAGGTGACCCAGAGGGCCACGAAGACACAGATCCGAGTGTGCACAGCGACCCCTTGGAAGCTCACTTTCATCCCGTCACGTTCTCGCCTATGAGAGCCCGCCGCAACCGTGACGCTCCGTGGTACCGGGAATTGCCACAAGCGCGGTGTGCCTCGCTCGCGTTCAGGGCTGCCGGGTTTAATGACGGAACCGTACAAACCGGGCTACACTCACCGTAATAGTCCACTGACGTAGTGCTACTGAACCCGCGACCGCAGCCTTGGGCGACGGCGCCGAATCCAGTCTCGGTCACGTGGCGAAAGGCGGGCCTGACATGAGGCTAGCCCAGGCGACCGTGGGGTCCACTGTCGAGAACCTTCTCAGCCCTGTCCACCGAGCCCCACCGACGCACGTCGCGGAAGCCCGGCCGTCATGACCAGGAAGGCGGACATGGACACCAAGACGAAGATCCCTGACATTCAGGTGCACTCGGCCGAGACCCACGAGGCTTCTCCAACACCTGGTCTGCTCCGCGTGCTCCTTATCGAGGACAACGCCTCGGACGCCCTCTTGGCCGAGTTGTACCTCCGTGGCGCCATTCCCGACGTCGAGGTCGACGCTGTGACGCGTCTGTCCGATGTCACGCCCGAGAGCGTGACTGCCGCGTCGTGCGCGCTCCTGGACCTCTCCCTCCCCGATGCGTCAGGGCTCGCAGGGCTGCACGCGCTGAGGGCGATGTCCGCCGAGCTACCGATCATCGTGCTCACCGGATTCGACGACCTCGAGGTGGGGCTCTCGGCGATCGGACAAGGGGCCGAGGACTACCTGGTCAAGAACTATGTCGACGGCGACTCCCTGCAACGCGCCATTCGCTACGCCGTGGAAAGACGCCGTCTGGACAGCGCACTGACGAAACAGGTCGCTCCCCGGACAATCAAGCAGACAGCCGCCGGCAGCGGCACACACCAGGTCTCGATCGAACTCAACAACGGCACGAGCATCTTCTCACTGCGGTGCGAGACCTGCCCCTGGGTGGCGGACAGTGACCTGGAGGGGACGTCGACCTGGGGCCAGTTGGAGCGGGCCCTGCTGCCTCACGTGGTGTTCGGGAAGCCCCACCCAAGCCCCGGCGCCGTCGATTTTCCGGAGTTTGCGCCATCGGCACTCCCCGAAGGCCAACCGGTCGATAGCAAGCCCGTCCTGGCGCCAGCGCTCACCGAGAGCGAGCCGGTAACGCCGAGCCGGGACGACACTCGACCACAAACCCTCGCCGCGAAGCTGTCCGCCGCATGCACCTGGCTGGGCTGAGTTGTCGATGATCGTCCACCGAAGTCCTCTTTAGGGAACTGGTACTAGCAAACAGTCCCCTGATGTCTGGCTATCGAATGGGGGGAGACATGACACATGAGGGGGCCGAGCGCGCTCGAATCGCCGACGAGCGCGACGAAATCGCCGACAAGCGCGACGAAATCGCCGATGAGCGCGAATTGGCCTGGATCCGGTGGGAGGCGAAATGCCGCGATCTCACTGGTGCGGCAGACCGTCGGGACCTGAGGGCCGACAAGCGCGACACAGACGCGGACCGGCGAGACGCGAAGGCGGATCGTGACGAGTACCTGGTGGGTAGCGAGGGCATCCAAGCGGCCGCGGCCCGGGCACTGGCCCGCATGGACCGGGGCTATGCCAAGTCGAATCGCATCGCCTCATCGGTGGACCGTTTCCAGCTTACATTTTTCACCCCGGGCGCCGCCGAACGCCGAGCGTCCGCGAAACGGCGCATCGCTGCCGCGGCCCGACTCGAGGCGGAGGGGCTGCGCCGCGGGTCGGCTGCGGCGTGCGGCGGATATAACCAGGAAGCGGGCGCCGAGTCGACGACCTGACCCGGTCGTCGAGCGCCGGCGCCAGTCATCGAGATCCAGGGGTCACTCCCTCAGGGTGGCCGGACTCCACTGATCGTCAGTCTTTCCCGAGCTCACCATCGCGCGAACACGAGATCCTCGACCTGTTGGCGGCCGGCTTGAGCAACGCCGTCATCGCCAAACGGATCGGGGTGGCCTACAAGACGGTGGCCAACAACGTCTCGTCGACTTCGGGAAGCTTCAGGTCGCGGACCGCTCCCAGGCCATCGTGAGGGCGCGCGGCGCTGGCCTTGGCCGCGGGTGATGTGAATCTTGGTCACCGCTCAGCGTTGGGTAGGCGCAGGTGGAGGCTTCTGGCCGGGGCAACCTACGCCGACGCCGATGGGGACCGACTCACGCTTCCCGTGCGCCCGCACGACCAACGGCAGACAGAGGGTATGTCGAACAAAGTACCCACCGGGATAGGACATCCACTGTGCACGTCCGGTGTGGCACGAGGGAACATTCAACGTCACGGCAGGTGTGACACTCGGCCCCCAGCCGATCGAGGCCACGCCGCCCAGACGACGAGGAACAGACAAAGTGAATGGCTCCCCCGTCTTGATCCACAGTCCCTCTTTCGCGTAGAGGCGCACCGCGTGGTGGGTGGAGCCCGTTCTGACGGTCTGCAAAGCGGCCATCTGCGGGCTCACGGGCAACGCGACGACACCTCCGACTATCCGCATACCCGGCGGAGGGGCCGCGGTGTTGATGTAGTCCTTGCAGGCCAAGACCGCGCTGTTCAACACGCCAGGCGCAGGGGAGGGTGCTGGCGTGGTCGTGGCCCCGCCTGCAATGCGGTGGCCGACACTCGTGCGGCTGTGCCCATCGCACGATATGCACGACAACGCAAGGAGCGAGACCATCACAGCCGCCAGGGCGCCCTTCGCCATGACCCCATGATGCGCCTCGCGGTCACGGCAGGGCACCCCTCCCGACCTGCGTGCTGCATGATGTCCCCGTGAGGGAGCCGCAGCGGTCTGCCGGCAACCTGATGGGATGGACCATCCGCACGACAACGCCACACGCAATCACGATCGAGGTGCACTCGAGCCTGGTTACCGCCCGAAAGGTGCTCACGGACGATCAGGACAGGCTGACTCTGACGACGCTCGTCAAATACGAGCGCCGCCCAGGGCGATGGATCTGGTGGGCCCTCGCACCCGTCCATCAGCGGATCGAACCATGCTGCTGACGCTGTCCACAGCCCGCTAACGTACGAGTAAGGAAACGCCCTCCTAGGGAGCGCAAAACGGGAGTCGTAGGCGGCGATCGCCGCTTGACAGGGAACCCAGACGAAGGACAACCGCCATGCACACACGCACACTCGGCAAGCAAGGCCTTCAGGTATCCGCCCTCGGGCTTGGCTGCATGGGCATGAGCCAGTCGTTCGGTCCGCGACCACCACGAGACGACATGATCACGTTCGTCCGCGCCGCGGTGGACCGGGGCGTCACCTTTTTCGACACCGCTGAGGTCTACGGACCGTTCCACAACGAGGAACTGGTGGGTGAGGCGCTGCAACCGGTTCGCGAGGGTGTCGTCATTGCCACCAAGTTCGGGTTCGCGTTCGACGAGAAGGGCAAGCAGACCGGCGTCACCAGCAGACCTGACGACATCCGTGCCGCCGTCGACGGCTCTCTGCGTCGCTTGCGGACCGACGTCATCGACCTGCTGTACCAGCACCGCGTCGATCCGGACGTTCCCATCGAGGACGTTGCGGGCACGGTCAAGCAGCTCATCGAGGCCGGCAAGGTGCACCACTTCGGGATGTCCGAGGCCGGCGTCGCAACGATCCGCCGCGCTCACGCGGTGCAGCCGGTCACCGCGCTGCAGAGCGAGTACTCCCTGTTCTGGCGCGAGCCCGAGGACGCGATACTGCCCGCCCTCGAGGAGCTCGGCATCGGCTTCGTGCCATTCAGTCCGCTGGGTCGCGGCTTCCTGACCGGCCAGGTCACCGCCGAGACCACGTTCGGCGAGGGCGACATCCGCGCCTCTCTCCCGCGCTTCGAGCGTGACGCGCTCGAAGCCAATCTCGCCCTCGTCGACCTCGTCACGCAGGTCGCCGAGCGAAAGGATGCCACCGTCGGCCAGGTGGCACTCGCTTGGCTGCTTGCCCAGAAGCCGTGGGTCGTGCCGATCCCCGGTACCAGACGTCTCGAGCGTCTCGAGGAGAACCTGGGATCGGCGGACCTCGACCTCACGTCCGAGGACCTCGCCGAGCTCGACCGAGCATCAGCCAGCGTGCAGGTCCAGGGCGAGCGCTACCCGGAAGCCATGCAGAAGATGATCGATCGCTGACGTCAGGCCAGCAGATGCCGCGGTGCGCGATCCAGGCAGTAACGAGATCCGACCGACTAGCCGAAGCGTCCCCAGTGCGTCGCGATGATGAGAAAGACGCCCGCGAGCGCGAGTGCCAGGCCGGCGACGATCGGTCGATCGGCCGCCATGCGGAATCTCGGGATTTGTGCGGCTGCGAGCCAGATCCCGGCGAACAAGATGAGCAGGAATCCGATCTCCGCCAGGCGTGAGCCCGCGTGAGCCGACAGGGCGTAAGTGTCCATGTACTGCACGCTTTCGGTTCGCTGCGATGAGTGGATCGACAGTGTATCGAGCGGTCTGCGGGCGGGGGATGACGCACCCTCATCGGGCAGCGCGTATCAGCGTAGGTAGCTGCGGAGCCACGTCTCGATGTCGTCGAGCGCGGCGCGCGCCATCGGGGTTGGGTGGGCCGTGAATCCGTGCGGCGATTCAGGGTAGAGGCGCAGATCGACGTCGGCGCCAGCCGCCGACAGCCGCGCGGCCATGGCCAGGTTGTCGTGAAGCAGGACGTCTGCGTCGCCGACAACCATCAGGATCGGAGGCAGGTCAGCGAGGTCGGCGTAGATGGGGGACAGGTCGGGGTGCGTGCGGTCGGAGGCGGCCCCGATATAGGCCTCGAGGAAGTACTCGTCGGCGATCAGGCGTCCCGCGGGTGTCTGTGCACTGAGGTCATAGGCTCCGAACTGCAGGACAGCGGTATCGACCTCGGAGATCCCTCGATCACGCAGTCGCACGAGGGTGGTGACGGCCAAGGTGGCGCCGGCCGAGAAGCCGCAAAGGGCGAGCCTGGTCGTACCGAAGCGGTCAGCTGCATGCTCGACCAACCACAGCGCGGCGGTCTCGCAGTCGTCGGGTGCGGCCGGCCACGGGTGTTCAGGGGCGAGTCGGTAATCCACGCTGGCGACGGCCATCCCGAGCTCGTCCGCGAATTGGCGACAGCGGATGTCGCTGTCGGCGGCCGTCCCCATGTAGAAGCCGCCGCCGTGGATCTCCAGGAGGACTCCGGTCGCCGCCCGGTCGACAGGGGTGTGAATCCGCAGCGGAACGCCACGTCCGTCGGCACTGACGACCTCCTCGACAGCCGGCGGCTGCGACGCCGCGGGAACGGGAAGACGGGCTCGGACTTCACGCAGCTCTTCCCAGCTGCCTGGACCACGCCCGGGCACTCGGTGCGCATAGAACGCGCGGGAACCGTCGACGTGACGCACGTGACGAGCATCGATCAGTTGGGAGAGTGTGAGCTTCATCGAGTCGCAGATTACGAGTGGGAACCACCCCTTCAATGCCCGCCGCTCCGTCGACCTGCAAGGTGGCCTCGCCCATCGAGGGTGGCGGGCCCATGGATCAACGCACTAGGGTCCGTCGGCTCGCAGAACCGGCTTGATGTCGATCACGGGGGTCCCGTTGATTGCTTCGAGCGGACGGACGCACAGTTTTCCTTCTTCGCGGGCGATGATGGTGGCTCGGTGCAGGCCGATCGGGTTGGGCCGTGCGGGCGATCGGGTACTGAAGACACCCAGCTCGGGGGCTGACGGGTCGTCACCGGGGCGGGTGGCCAATTCGTCACGCCTTGCCTCATGCAGCCAGGTCAGCACCAAGATGTCTGAGCCGACCTGGAGATCTCGAATACCCTCACGCACCTCTGGATTGATCACAAGCCATGCGTCGGGAGCACCTTGCTGGCCTTGATTCGGGGCATCCGCGGTGTCGACCAGGGTGGACTCGACCCGTCCGATGGGTCGCATGAGGTAGTCCGTCGTGGGCGAGTCGGCGTGAGTGCCGACATCGAGGCGAGCCTCAGCGCGACTGGGTTCGAACAGCTCGACCGGGTTTCCAGACGGATCCTCGATGAGGATCTGCTTGCCACCCACGCCGTTGACGATCTCGTTGCGAAGTCGCGTGCCGACTGCACGCAGCCTCGCTACGGCACTTTCCAGATCCTCGATCTCGAGGGAGAAGCGGTTCCAGCCACCCGGCTCCGGACTCGTCCCGTCCGGCATCGACTGGCCGCCGCCGGGGCCTCCTCCTGGCGAACTCAGGACGAGACGGAGGTCACCCCGGGTGAGCATCGCGAAAGACGGCGCCGGATGCATCTGCTCACTGAACCCCAGGTGCGAGCAGTAGAA
Source organism: uncultured Actinomycetota bacterium (assembly GCA_963824115.1). Classification (GTDB taxonomy): domain Bacteria; phylum Actinomycetota; class Actinomycetes; order Propionibacteriales; family Nocardioidaceae; genus DASQEH01. Next base: position 294,921 of record CAWGOA010000005.1, on the reverse strand, counting down.
AGCAATGGCGGCATCCACGTCGTCAACGATGTACCGGATACTCACCGCCGCCACAGGCCACCTCCGTTCATGCCTCTCCACATGATGGCGCGAACGCTTGGACGAGTCCACCGCCGAGAGGGTGGGCTGGATGCGGGGATGGCCGCCCGGGTGCTGGACAAGACTCGACGCGACGCGAAGCGGGGTCATGAAGAAGAACTCGGCATCACAACGGCTCTGCGCTCTCGGAGTGGCCGCCGTCTCAGGCCGGCCGCTGGACGCGAACCTCAACGGCGGCCTGCTTGCCGCGTTCCTGCTGTACGTGGTCCTCAACGTCATGACAGGGGTAGCGCTCGGGGCACTGGTGCACAACTCTGCGGCCCCGATCGTCGCGTCCTTCATATTGCCGTTCGGGTTCGGCCTGCTCGGCCGGACATCACAGTTCGTGGCCCGATGGCTCGACTATTGGAACATTCAACTGGCTGCTCAACGGCCAGTAGTCCGGTCACACCACGCAGATCCTGGTTTCGGTGGTCCTCTGGGTGGCGATACCACTGGCCGCCGGACTGGCCTGGACGGTGCGCACGGAGGTCACCTACTGACAGTCATCGGTACAAAGTTGACACGGTCGTCGGAACACGGGACTCCGGCGACCGTGTCCCTTGTCCCAGGCTGCCGCTCCTCGACTCCCGAGCCTAAGCCAGCAGCCACCCGTCCAACATCGTCAGAGCAACCGAACGAGCTGCCCGCGGCAGCCGCGCAGTTCGTGAACGCTCCACCGGATCACGCAGCGCCATCAGCGTGAACGCTCGAGGTCAGTCTTCTGTCGGGTCGGTCCTGCGTGTCTACCCAGTACCGTCAGTGGCGGTGCATGCTGTTCTGTGGGTCGCTCACCCTACAGGTGTAGCGGCAAGCAAAACGGGTCGACACCAGAACCTCGGTCAATCGACCGCGGCTTACATAGTTCAGTCGCGAGGAGTCATTCATGACGAAGCCCACCATTATGGCGGTGGATGACGATCCGGGCGTCCGCGGGCGATCGTGCGCGACCTCCGCTCCCGCTACGGCGCCGACTACCGGGTCGTACGGGCAGCGTCCGGCGCCGAAGCGCTGACTATGTTGACTGAGCTGACGTTGCGTGACCGTTCTGTGGCGTTAGTCGTCTCCGACCAGCGGATGCCTGAGATGACCGGCATCGACATGCTGGCCCAGGTCCGCGACCTTTCGCCTGATACCAAGTTGCTGCTTCTCACGGCGTACGCCGACACCGATGTCGCCGTTCGGGCGATCAACGACATCGGACTGGACTACTACATGTTCAAGCCCTGGGATCCACCGGAGGATCGCCTGTATCCCGTTGTCGACGACCTGCTGGACGACTGGAGCCAGCACCATCCCGACGACACCTCACAGGTGAGGGTGGTCGGGCACCTGTGGTCCGACCGCAGCTACGAGGTCAAGATGTTCCTGACCCGTAACCACGTGCCCTACAAGTGGCTGGACGTCGAGCGCGAGGACGAGGCGCGTCGACTCCTTGAGCTGGCTCACACCACCACGGAGGACCTCCCGTTGGTGCTGATGCCCGAGGGTGAGGCGCTACAGTCCCCGACGACAGTCGAGCTAGCCGATGCTCTGGGCCTGCGAACCCAGGCGAAGCAGCCTCTCTACGACCTCTGCATCGTCGGCAGCGGACCCGCCGGCTTGGCGGCGGCGGTGTACGCCGCGTCCGAAGGTCTGCGGACAGTGGTAGTGGAGCGGGACGCACCCGGAGGGCAGGCGGGACAAAGCGCCTCGATCGAGAACTATCTCGGTTTCCCGAAGGGCCTCTCCGGCGCCGATCTCACCCATCGTGCCGTCGCCCAAGCCGCTCGGTTCGGTGCTGAGACGGTGCTCGCGCGTGACGTTGTCGGCCTGGAGACCCGTGGACCGGTCCGGGCTATCCGCGTCGACGGCTCCACGGACATTGAGGCTCGCGCGGTGCTGATCGCGACCGGTGTCTCCTACCGGCGGCTCGAGGCGCGCGGCATCGAGCCGCTAAGTACCCGCGGGGTCTACTACGGTGCCTCCGCGAGCGAGGCGGCTCAGTGCGAGGGTGAGGACGTCTATGTCGTGGGAGCTGCCAACTCCGCTGGCCAAGCAGTGCTCAACTTCGCGCGGCACGCGAAACGTGTCGTCATGGTCGTGAGGGCATCGCGGCTTGAGGACACCATGTCGGAATACCTCGTCAGACGCATCCTCGAGGCGGACAACGTCGAGGTCCGGCTGCACACCGAGGTCGTGGCGGCGCTTGGCGACGGCCACCTTGAGTCGATCACGCTGGCCGACCGGGACACCGGAACCGAGCAGGAGGTGCCCACGAGCTGGCTGTTCGTCTTCATCGGAGCGTCCCCGCGGACGGGATGGCTCGGGGACGAGGTCGCCCGCGACGCCAAGGGCTTCGTCGTCACCGGCCCCGATCTGCAGCTGCCCGCCTACGCCGGCCACTGGCCACTCACCCGATCTCCCTACGCACTGGAGACCAGCGCACCAGGGGTGTTCGCCGCCGGCGACGTCCGGTTGGACTCCATGAAACGAGTGGCCTCGGCCGTTGGCGAAGGCGCGATGTCGGTCTACCTGGTGCATCGCTACCTGGCGACCGTGTAATGGACACCAACGAGCTCCGAGGTCTCTCGCTGTTCGACGGCCTCAACGACGCCCAGCTAACCGAGCTGGTGCGGGTGGGCGACGAACGTCGGTTCCATTCGGGTCAAGAGCTCTTCCGCGAACGAGAGCCAGCTGACGTCTGGTGGGTCCTGCTCGAGGGAGGCATCGACCTAGTACGTCGCGTTGGCAGCGAGGAGACGGTGCTCGGGGCGATGTCCACCCCCGGCCAATGGGCCGGTGGTTTCCAAGCATGGGACGAGCACGGGGTCTACTTCGCCACCGGTCGTGGCGCTGTCGGGGGTCGGATCTTCACTTTGACCGCCAGCAGCCTGCGAGATCTGTCCCACCAGTGGTTCGCCTTCGGTGTCAACTTCATCGAAGGACTCGTCAACACCGTACGACGCATCGAGTCCACCGCACGGCAACGCGAGGCTCTGGTTGCGCTGGGAACTCTGGCCGCCGGCCTAGCTCACGAGATCAACAACCCGGCCTCGGCAGCCACCAGGGCAGTGGACTCGCTGCACACCGTCTCCGAAACGTTGATGGCCTCGCTCGGCACTCTCGCGGCCGGTTCCATCACAGCTGAACAGTTCGTGGACCTCGACAGCTTGCGTCGTCAGATAGCCACGTCGGCCGTGGAGTTGGACTCTGCTGCTGTGGCCGACCTGGAGGAGAGGCTGTCGGAGTGGCTGGCCGACCACGGCGTTCAACGCGACTGGATCGTCGCTCCGCCATTGGCTGCCGCAGGCGTCGACGTCGCGTGGTGCGAGAGGGCCGCCGAAGTGCTCAAAGACGGCGGGCCACTCTCCGCAGGCCTCGAATGGGTGGCGAGCTCCCTGTCGATGACCGAGCTTCTCTCTGAGGTGAAAGAAGCAACTAAACGCATCTCTGATCTGGTCGCAGCGGTCAGATCCTATTCACAGCTCGACCGCGCGTCCCTGCAGCTGACGGATATCGCCGAGGGTATCGACAGCACCCTGACCATGCTCGCCCACCGGTTGCGGACCGGCGTCACTGTCGTCCGCGACTACGACGACAACGTCCCGCGCATCCAGGCCATCGCCGGGGAGCTCAACCAAGTCTGGACAAATGTCATCGACAATGCCGTCGACGCAATGGGCGGGCGTGGGAGGCTGAATATCTCGACCAAGCTCACCGACCTCGGATGGGTCGAGATTGAGATCGCTGACACCGGCGGCGGAATGCCGCCGGACGTCCAAGCCCACGCGTTCGAGCCCTTCTACACCACCAAGGAAGTCGGCAAAGGCACCGGGCTGGGCCTCGACATCTCGCGCAGGATCATCGTCGAGCGACACGACGGCGAGATCGCCTTCGATACGCGACCGGGTGAAACCGTGCTACGCGTGCGGCTACCTCAACGGCGCTCCTTGCAGCACGGAAGGTGAGCTGGTAGACGGGGCACAGTCTCGAGTAGGTCGATCAACACGTTGCGCCGCGCAGCAGTCCGGGTTGCCTGGACCGCAACAGACCCACCCCCAAGTATGGTCGGTGCACTTCGCTGCCTAGCCCAGTCCTTGATCACTCAGTTCGTTACTCACCCCGTCGAATTGAGTGCTCGGGGCAGGAGACCAACTGGTCTTGCCCGGCGTTTGTGCTGGTCAGGTGCGTGTGATGTGGGTGGGCCTAAGAGGACTTGAACCTCTGACCTCTTCCTTATCAGGGAAGCGCTCTAACCGTCTGAGCTATAGGCCCGAAAACCTGCGACGAGTCGCCGGGGAAGGCTACCCCATGGCGATCGGGCCACCCAAACCGAAATGGTGGCCGCCCGGAGTACGCCGCTCAGCTCACCGGAGGTCTTCGGCGAGCGTGACCTCTACGCCGCCGAGCAGCGACGCCGACATGTTGTAGATGAAGGCGCCGAGTGTCGCGAGTGCGGTGATGATGACAACGTCGATCGCGGAGATCAACATCGTGATGCCCATCACCCGGCTCATCGCGACGTACTTCTTGATGTCGAACGCGTCCTTCGGCTTCTGGTTGACGACGCCCTGAATGGTGCTGTTGACGTGGTCCCACAACCCCGATGCGCTCATGATCGAGAAGATCAGGAAGACGGCAACCACACACATGATCCCGAACGCGATCGACAAGAGGAACGACGCCTTCGTCACCGACCACGGGTCGATCCTGACCAGCCGCAGCTTTGCCCGCCGTACCGTGCGCGGTCGGTTCGCCTGTGCTCGCTTGTTGGCTCGCTCAGCCTTCCGGTCGATCGTCGAACCTGTCGGCCGGACACTCGTGACGGTCGTACCACCCGCCCCCTCCGAGGTGTTCGGTAGCGGCGGCACAGGCATACTGCGCTCGGTTGCCGAGTCGGCGCCCGAGTACGAGCCCGCCGAGCCGGGGCGCTGCCCGCGCATCGCCGGTTGCGGCTGGGGGCGCGAGGGGTACTGAGCAGACGAGGACGGACCTGACCCATCCACCGGCTTGGCAAGCGAGCGCGGTGGTGCGATGGGCTGGTCGTCCGACGGATCACTCATCGGCGTCGTCCTCCTGCTGGTCCGGCAGGCTCTCGGTCGCCGGGTTGTCCTCGTCGACCTGCATGATAACGGGCAAGTCTGCCTCTTGGGTTATCTCGTCGGGCTGGTCGGCCTCGCCTGAGGCCCCCACCAGCTCCTCGACGAGCTCGTCCACTTCGCGTTCGGTGTTGCGGGCGATGGCCACGACACTGTCCGAGGAGCCGACGGTCACGAACTTCACCCCCATGGTGTCACGCCCCTTCGCTGGTACGTCGCCCGCCACGGAGCGGGTGACCTGACCGCTGGCGCGGATCGCCATGACCTCATCCCCTGCGGTGACCACCATGGCCCCGACCAGCGAGCCGCGGGCGTCAGCGAGCTTCATCGCCTTGATGCCCAGGCCGCCTCTGCCCTGGAGCCGGTACTCGGCCACATCGGTGCGCTTGGCCCAGCCACCGTCGGTGACCGTGAACACGTACCGGGTCGGAGCATCCTGCTCAGCGCTGGCCTGGATCACCGACATCGACAACAGCTCGTCGCCCGAGCGGAACTTCATCCCGGTCACCCCGGACGTGGCGCGCCCCATCGGTCGCAGCTGATCGTCATCGGCGCGGAAGCGGATCGACTGGCCCTTCCTCGAGACCAGCAGCAGGTCGTCGTCGGCCGTTGCCAGCTCGGCGCCGATCAGCTCGTCGTCGTCCTCGCGGAAGTTGACGGCGATCACGCCCGCCTGGCGTGGTGAGTTGTAGTCGACCAGACGCGTCTTCTTCACGTACCCGCGCCTGGTGGCGAGCACGAGGTACGGCGCCTGCTCGTAGTCGCGGATGGCGAGTACCTGGGCGATCTGCTCGTCGGGCTGGAACGACAGCAGTCCGGCGACGTGACCGCCCTTCGCGTCGCGGGCCGACTCCGGCAGGTGGTACGCCTTCGTGCGGTACACACGCCCGGCCGTGGTGAAGAAGAGCAGCCAATGGTGGTTGGTCGAGGCGAAGAAGTGGTCGACCAGATCGTCTCCGCGCAGGGCTGCGCCGCGGACTCCCTTGCCGCCACGCTTCTGCACCCGGTACAGGTCGGCCTTGGTCCGCTTGGCGTAGCCACCCCGGGTGATCGTGATGACGACGTCCTCGTCGGGGATCAGGTCCTCCATGGACAAGTCGCCGTCGGCGGGAATGATCCTGCTGCGCCGCGCGTCCCCGTACTTGTCGACGATCACCGCGAGCTCCTCGCTCACGATCGATCGCTGCCGGGTCTCGTTGGAGAGGATGTCTTCCAGGTCGGCGATGTCGCGCTCGAGCTTGGCGAGCTCGTCGACGATCCGCTGTCGCTCCAGCGCGGCAAGCCGGCGCAGCTGCATGTCCAGGATGGCTCGCGCCTGGACCTCGTCGATCTCCAGGAACGCCATCAGCTGCTCGCGTGCCTCGTCGGCCGTCTGGCTGCGGCGGATCAGCGCGATCACGTCATCGAGGGCGTCGAGCGCCCGGACCAGCCCGCGGTAAACATGCGCCTGCTTCTCGGCCTCGCGGAGGCGATAGCGGGTCCTTCGCTGGATCACGTCGATCTGGTGATCGACCCAGCTGGTCACGAACTGGTCGAGACTCAGCGTCCGCGGCACGTCGTCGACCAGCGCCAGCATGTTGCAGCTGAAGTTCTCCTGCAGCGGCGTGTGCTTGTACAAGTTGTTGAGGACGACCCGCGCGATGGCATCGCGCTTGAGCACGACCACGAGCCGCTGGCCGGTACGCGACGACGAGTCGTCTCGGACGTCGGCGATCCCCTGCACCCGCCCGGTGTCGGCGAGGTCGGCAATCTTCAGCGCGAGGTTGTCCGGGTTGACCTGGTACGGCAGCTGATTGATGACCAAGACGGTGCGCCCGCTGTTGTCCTCCTCCACATCGACGATCGCCCGCATGGTGACCGAGCCGCGACCGGTCCGGTACGCCTGCTCGATGCCCTCCCTACCGACGATCAGGGCTCCCATCGGGAAATCCGGACCCTGGATCCGCTCGAGCAACGCGTCGAGCAGCTCAGTACGGCTCGCGTGGGGGTGCGTCAGCGCCCACTGCACGCCGTCGGCGACCTCGCGGAGGTTGTGCGGTGGGATGTTCGTCGCCATCCCGACGGCGATCCCGGCAGAGCCGTTGACGAGCAGGTTGGGGAACCTCGCCGGCAGCAGCACGGGCTCCTCGCCGCGACCGTCGTAGTTCGGCCGGAAGTCGACGGTGTCCTGCTCGATGTCGCGGACCATCTCCATGGCGAGCGGCGCCATCTTGCACTCTGTGTAGCGCATCGCGGCCGCACGGTCGTTGCCAGGCGAGCCGAAGTTGCCCTGCCCGGTCACCAGCGGCGCCCGCATCACCCACGGCTGGGCCAGTCGTACCAAGGTGTCGTAGATCGCGGTGTCACCGTGCGGGTGGTACTGGCCCATCACGTCGCCGACGACGCGCGAGCACTTCGAGAAGCCCCGGTCGGGTCGGTAGCCGCCGTCGTACATGGCGTAGAGCACCCGGCGATGCACCGGCTTCAGACCGTCACGCACGTCGGGGAGCGCCCGGCCGACGATGACGGCCATGGCGTAGTCGATGTAGGACCGTTGCATCTCGGCCTGAAGCTCGACCGGCTCGATCCGGCCGCCCGGACCGTCGGGGTCGATGGTGGTGTCGTCAGTCACCCGAGGTTCCTCTCGTCAAGGGGCCGTCTGGAGCGGCGCGGGGTACGAAGGTCAGATGTCGAGGAATCGGACGTCCTTGGCGTTGCGCTGGATGAACGACCGCCTCTGTTCGACGTCTTCACCCATCAGGATCGAGAAGATCTCGTCGGCCTGCGCGGCGTCGTCGAGAGTCACCTGCGACAACACCCTGTTGTCGGGATCCATCGTCGTGTCCCACAACTCCTCGGCGTTCATCTCGCCCAGCCCCTTGTAGCGCTGGATCGGGCTGTCCTTCGGCAGCTTCTTGCCTGCGGCCTGCCCGGCGTCGATGAGCACGTCGCGCTCGCGGTCGGAATAGACATACTCGTGCGCGGCGGGGCTGTTCCACTTCAGCTTGTACAAAGGCGGCCGGGCCAGATAGACGAAGCCGCCCTCGATCAGAGGACGCATGAACCGGAACAGCAGGGTCAGCAGCAGGGTCTGGATGTGGTGACCGTCGACGTCGGCGTCGGCCATCATCACGATCTTGTGGTAGCGCAGCTTGTCGGTGTCGAAGTCGTCCTGGATGCCGGTACCGAGCGCGGAGATGATGGCCTGTACCTCGGTGTTGGCGAGGACCCGGTCGATCCTGGCCTTCTCGACATTGAGGATCTTGCCCCGGATCGGCAGAACCGCCTGGATCCGTGGGTCACGCCCCTGCCGCGCCGACCCACCGGCCGAGTCGCCCTCGACGATGAAGACCTCGCACTCCTCCGGATGGGTCGACTGGCAGTCGGACAGCTTGCCCGGAAGCCCGCCGCCTCCGAGCAGCCCCTTGCGGCTCCTGGCCAGGTCGCGAGCCTTGCGCGCCGCCATCCGTGCGCTCGCTGCTGCGATCGACTTGCGGATGATGTCTCTGCCTTCGCCCGGGTTCTTCTCGAACCACTCGCCGAGCTGGTCGTTGACGACCCTCTGGACGAACGACTTCGCCTCGGTGTTGCCCAGCTTGGTCTTGGTCTGCCCCTCGAACTGTGGGTTCTGCATCTTGATCGAGATGATCGCGGTCAGACCCTCTCGCACGTCGTCTCCCGACAACCGGTCCTCGCGCTTCTTGATCAGCCCCCACTCCTCGGACCAGCCGTTGACCGTCGACGTCAGGGCCGAGCGGAAACCCTTCCTCGTGGGTGCCGCCCTCATGGGTGTTGATGGTGTTGGCGAAGGTGTGCACCGACTCGGTGAAGCTGGTATTCCACTGCATGGCTACCTCGAGACTCATCCCGACGTCGTCGTTGACGGCCTCGAACGCGATGATGCTGCGATGCGCCGCGTCCTTCGTCGAGTTGAGGTGCTGGACGTAGTCGACCAACCCGCCGTCGTAGCGGAAGCGGCGCTCGACCACGCTCGCGTCGCCGCGGATGCCGTCGGGACCACCGTCGACGGAGGTCGGGACCGTCGCGTCGGCGACGGCCTCGGCGACCCCGGCGGCGTAGGCGACACGCTCGTCGCGTACGACGATCTCGAGCCCCTTGTTGAGGAATGCCATCTCCCGGAATCGGCTCGCGATCGTCTCGAACGAGTACTCGGTGGTCTCGAAGATGGTGGTGCTCGCCCAGTACGTCGTCGTCGTCCCGGTCTCGTCCGTCGGCTCGTGGCGCAGCAGCGGCCCGGTCGGCACGCCGTAGACGAACGACTGCTCCCAGCGGTAGCCGTCGCGCTTCACCGAGACGGTCAGCCGTTCACTCAGGGCGTTGACGACGCTGAGGCCGACGCCGTGCAGGCCTCCGGACACCTTGTAGCCACCGCCGCCGAACTTCCCGCCAGCATGGAGCACCGTCAAGACGACAGTCAGGGCCGAAATCTTCTCGATCGGATGCTCGTCGACCGGGATACCCCGGCCGTTGTCGGACACCCGCACCCCGCCGTCGTCGAGAAGAGCGACATCGATCCGGTCGCAGTAGCCGGCCAGAGCCTCGTCGACGGAGTTGTCGACGACTTCCCAGATGAGGTGGTGCAGGCCGCGCTCGCCGGTGGACCCGATGTACATACCGGGTCGCTTGCGCACAGCCTCGAGGCCCTCGAGCACAGTGATCGCGGAGGCGTCGTAGACCGGTACTGTCGCGTCGTCCACTCCAGGCACCGCGACAAGGGGCGCCTCGACATCGTCGGTCGGCTCGGGATCGGGAGCCTGCCCAGCAGGGTCGGACGTCTCAGCGCTGTCTTCTTCGTCGAGGGCCACTCGGCGAACCTCCAGATCTCGTCGGTGGCCGCGGGCGGCAACCTCACCTCGGGCTCAGCCCGAGTGGAGCGCAGCTCGTCTGGGCTTGACCCTGTCAGCAAAAAAGGCCGTCCACCAGATGTCTGTCGCCGCGTGGCGACTGTCCTCGGAAGTCCCAGGCTGGGCGACTTGACGGCCGTGTCGTTCACCTCCCAGTATAGGCGCCCAGGGCCCGTTGCCGGCACATAGCCGCCTGCTTGTGGGCACTAATCCTGTAAGCATGGCCCTCAGCGGCCCGGTAACGGCATTTGCAGCGATCAGCAGGGTCTCCGCAAGCTCCCCATACGCCCATCGGCTCCCCAGGGCGTCAGATCCCGGCCGGATGACCTGCACCTGCGACCGCCCGCGGAGCCGCCGTCAGCCGTAGGTGTCTCGCGGCCCGCGACCGTCGCGTGCCGATCGGGGGCCTTTGCGCCACGACGGTCCGGAAGGGCCGACTACCTCGACATGCAGCACCGTCGCGTGACCGAGCTCCTCGTTCAGCCGGCGTACAACGGTGGGTGCGAGCAGCTTCAGCTGGGTCGCCCATGCCGTCGAGTCGGTCCTGACACGCAGCGACCCGTCGAGGAAGCTCTCGGGGGTGCAGTGCGACGCCACCTCGGAGCCGACGATCGTGGACCAGCGCCCGAAGACACCGTGGACGGCGACGTCGGTGCCCCATCCGCTCTCGGTCACCAGCTTGTCCACAGCAGAACCCAGGGGCGTCGGGTCACGACCGTCCGGGTGGGCGCCCGAGAGCTCTGCCGACGCCGACCGACGCACGGCTCTCGACGACTGCCGAGGTCTCGTCCTGGACAGCTCCCGGATGGCGGCCGCGACCGAGCGGGCCAGCTCGAGCCCACGTCGGTTGTGTCCGCCAGGTGATGCGTCGGTGCCGGCACCGGTTCCCGGCATGTCGTCAGACACGGGTCACCGCCCCTTCGCGTACGTCGAACCGCTGGTTGACCAGGTCGCCCGGCACGTCGGCGAGTTCGGCCGCCGTGACCAGCACCTGCTCAGTCTGCCCGACCAGCACGGCCAGCCGGTCACTGCGCAGGTCGTCCAGCTCGGCGAACACATCGTCGAGGATCAGCACCGGGTCGTCCCCGTCGGCCCGCAGCAGCTCGAAGGCGGCCAGCTTGAGCGCGAGTGCGAGCGACCATGACTCGCCGTGGCTTGCGTAGCCCTTCGCCGGCAGGTCACCCAGGCTGAACAACAGGTCGTCGCGGTGCGGTCCGACGAGGGTCAGCCCCCTGTCGAGCTCCTCGAGCCGCCGCCGGGCGACCTCGGCGAGCAGCAGCTCGATCAGCTCCCCTCGGTCGGTGGCGTTGCCGATGTCGAGGGACGGCCGATACCGCATGGTGGCGTCGTTGCCGCCTGCGGGCTTGGGAATCGACCCTGCGACGTCGCCGTAGTGCCTGTCCAGGTGTGGCGCCAAAGCCTCGACGAGCTCGAGCCGGGCCGCCAGCAGCTCGGCACCGGTGCGGGCGAGGTGGGCGTCCCAAACCTCGAGGGTTGCAAGCGCCCCATCGGTCCTGCGGGCAGATCCCCTGCCCCCGGCCGACTTCAACAAGGTGCTGCGCTGCCTCAGTACCTTGTCGTAGTCGCTGCGAACGCCCGCGAACCGTGGCTGCCGCACGACGAGCAGGTCGTCGAGGAAGCGACGGCGACCCGACGGGTCCCCTTTGACCAAGTCGAGGTCGTCGGGTGCGAACACCACCGTGCGCAAGATACCCAGCACCTCGCGGGGCCGCGGAACCTCACCTCGGTTCAGCCGGGCCCGGTTCGCCCGCCCTGGGTTGATCTGGAGCTCGATCAGCGCCTCGCGTTGGTCGCGCTGGACCGTCACGCGGACGATGGCCTGGCTCGCACCGGCCCGCACCAGCGGTTGGTCGACGGCCACCCGATGAGACGACTGCGTGGCCACGTAGTCGATCGCCTCGACCAGGTTGGTCTTGCCTTGCCCGTTCGGTCCGACCAGGACCGACACCCCTGGCTGGGAAGTCGACCTCGACCTGCTCGTACGAACGGAAGTCTGCCAAGGACAGGTGCGAGACGCGCACGAGGCGGTTAGGGCGTCAGCGGCTGGGTGGTCTCCTGGACGGCTCGTACCGCGTGCCCACCGAACTGGTTGCGCATGGCGGCGATCGCCTTCATCGCGGGCGACTCCTCCTGGCGCGACGCGAACCGGGCGAACAGGGCCGCGGTGATCGCGGGCAGAGGTACGGCGTTGTCGATCGCCGCCTCGACCGTCCAGCGACCTTCGCCGGAGTCCTCCGCGTAGCCGGCGATGTGGTCCAGCTTGTCGTCGTCGTGGAGGGCGTGCACGAGCAGGTCGAGGAGCCAGGACCGGATCACGGTGCCGGCACGCCACGAGTCGAACACTTCGGTGACGTTGTCCACGACGTCGACCTTCTGGAGCAGCTCCCAGCCCTCGGCGTACGCCTGCATGATGGCGTACTCGATGCCGTTGTGGACCATCTTGGCGAAGTGTCCGGCGCCGATCTTCCCGGCGTGCACGAAGCCGGAGTCACCCTCGGGCTTGAGTGAGTCGAAGATCGGCTGAAGCGTCGCCACGTCGTCGTCGCTGCCTCCGCACATCAGCGCGTAGCCCACCTCGAGTCCCCAGACGCCGCCGGAGACGCCGCAGTCGATGAAGCCGATTCCCTTCTCAGCCAACAAAGCGCCGTTCTCGGTGTCGTCTGTCCAGCGGGAGTTGCCGCCGTCGACCACGATGTCGCCCTCGCCGAGCAGCTCGTTGAGCTGGCTGATCGTCTGCCGGGTCGGGTCGCCAGAGGGCACCATCACCCAGACCACCTTGGGTGAGGGCAGTGCGGCTACGAGATCGTCGAGCGTCGCGACGTCGCTGAGCTCCTTGTTGTGGTCGAAGCCGACCACTTTGTGGCCGTCCTTGCGCAACCGCTCCCGCATGTTGCCACCCATCTTGCCCAGGCCAATGAGTCCGATCTCCATCGCGCGTCCTTTCGGGTACTTCGTCAGGGGTCTGTGAGTGAACTGCCTGTTCCCCCGGATCACCCCTGCATTCGCAGCGGCATGAGCAGGTAGCGAAAGTTCAGATCCGGTTCGCCGTCGGGGCCGTCGAGGCTGGCGAACGCGGCGGGCCGGGCTGGCTGCGTCATCGAGATGTGCACATGGGTGCCGGCGATGGCTCCCAGGCCATCGAGCAGGTACGACGGGTTGAACCCGATCGAGATGTCGTCGCCGACGAGGGTCGACTCCAACGACTCCGACGCCTGAGCCTCCTCACCGTTGCCGGCCTCCAGAGTGAGCGCACCGTCGGTGAAGCCGAGCCGGATCGGGGTGTTGCGCCCGGCGACCAGCGACACCCGCTTGACGGAGTCCACCAGCGTCGCGGCCTCGACCTGGGCGCTGATCTCGGAGCTGTTGGGGAAGAGTTGGCGAACGTTGGGGAAGGCGCCTTCGATGAGGCGCGTGGTCGTACGCCGCTGGCTGCCGGCGGTGACCGACTCGAAGCCGATCAGCCCCTCACCGGCACCGGGAGTCCCCAAAGCGATGCTGAGCTCCGAGTCCGCCGACAGCGACTTGGCAGTATCCGACAAGACCCGAGCAGGCACCAGGGCACTGACTGACAGGTCGGGCTGGGCTGGATGCCATTCGAGCTCGCGCAGGCTCAGCCGGAACCGGTCAGTCGCGAGCAGCGACAACGTGGTGCCGTCGATCTCGAGCTTGACGCCGGTCAGCACGGGCAGCATGTCGTCGCGACCAGCAGCCGTCACGGCCTGCGCCACCGCCGACGCGAAGGCGTCGGTGTCGACGGTGCCGATGACCGCCGGCATCTCGGGAAGTGCCGGGTAGTCCTCGACCGGCATCGTCTGCAGGCTGAACCGAGAGCTCCCACAGGTCAACGAGAGCTTCGCCCCGTCCAAGACGACATCGACGGGGCGGCGCGGAAGCGCACGGGCGATGTCGGCCAGCAGCCGACCCGAGACCAGCACCTGACCCTCGTCGGCGACATCGGCGGAGATCGTCACCTGCGCCGACGTCTCGTAGTCGAAGCCACTGAGCTGAAGTCCGTCCGTGCCGGTGGATACCAAGATCCCTGACAGCTGCGGCAACGTACCGGGGCGGGTCGGGATGCTCCTGGCGGTCCATGCAACGGCATCTGCCAGCACGTCGCGGTCGACACGGAACTTCACGCTGTGGCGCCTCCTGCCCTGTCGGTGTCCTGGAATCCTGCCATGCCCATGCCTCGTTGGGGAGGGTCGGCCCTGGCGCGAGGCCGGTTATCCTCAGGCGAGCGCCCGGTCCGTTTTTGTCGCCTCATCCATCAAGTGTTCTCTCGTCGTCTTCGTCGGTTCTGTGTGTTCTGTGCATAACCGGCGAAAGACCAGGTCAAACGCGTTTCACTGTCCACACGCGGTGTTGAGTGCGGCAGCAGGACCGAGCCGGGAGGGGGACAAACAGGCGGGGCATTTCCGCGGTCCCCGGTTGTCCACAGCACACACGAGGTTAGCTGGCAAGAAATCCACAGTGTTGTCCCCAGGCTGTGAGGTGTTTCGCGGTGTCCATCGCGCCGTCACTGCTGGCGAGCCTGCTGCTTGATCCGGTTGGTCAGCTCACGTACCTGGTTGTAGACGCTGCGACGCTCCGCCATCAGGACCCGGATCTTGCGGTCGGCATGCATCACCGTCGTATGGTCGCGGCCGCCGAACTGCTGCCCGATCTTCGGCAGCGACAAGTCGGTGAGCTCACGGCACAGGTACATGGCTATTTGGCGCGCGGTGACCAGGAGCCGGCTTCGACTCGCCCCGCAGAGGTCGTCGATGGACAAGCTGAAGTAGGCGGCGGTCTGGGCGATGATCACCGCGGCGGTGATCTCCGGCTCGCCGCCCTCCGGGATCAGGTCCTTGAGCACGATCTCGGCCAAGGTCAAGTCAACGGGCTGCCGGTTGAGGCTGGCGAATGCTGTAACCCGGATCAGCGCGCCCTCGAGCTCGCGGATGTTGGTCTGGATCTTGCTGGCGATGAACTCCAGCACATCCGGCGGCGCGGTGAGACGTTCGGTGGCCGCCTTCTTGCGCAAGATGGCGATGCGGGTCTCGAGGTCCGGTGGCTGGACGTCGGTGATCAGCCCCCACTCGAACCGGTTGCGGAGCCTGTCCTCGAGCGCCTCGAGTCGCTTGGGTGGGCGGTCTGAGGTGATGACGATCTGCTTGTTGGCGTTGTGCAACGTGTTGAACGTGTGGAAGAACTCCTCCTGGGTCTGGATCTTGCCTTCCAGGAACTGGATGTCGTCGATCAACAGCACGTCGACGTCTCGGTAGCGCCGCTGGAACGACGCCGCCCGGTCGTCGCGGATCGCGTTGATGAAGTCGTTGGTGAACTCTTCGCTGCTGACATACCGCACGCGTGCCCCATTAAAGAGGCTTCGTACATAATGTCCGATTGCATGCAGGAGGTGGGTCTTCCCCAGGCCCGAGTCGCCGTAGATCAGCAACGGGTTGTACGCCTTGCCGGGGGCCTCGGCCACCGCTACCGCTGCCGCATGGGCGAAGCGGTTCGACGAGCCGATGACGAACGTCTCGAAGACGTACTTGGGGTTGAGGCGGGTCTCGCGCGTGCTTGCGGCTGTCGTCGCGCCGTTGGCTCCCAGCCGACCCGGATCTGCCAGTGCCGGTGCCTGTTCGTCGAGGAGCGGTCCGAGCACGGCTCCGGGTCGGGAGCTGATGTCGAGCTCGACCAGCTCCGGCACGGTAAGCGTCGAGTCGACCGTCACCGCGAGACGGACGGACTTGCCCAGCGCCCGGCTCAGGGCGTCCTCGAGCCGACCGCGTAGCCGGGTCTCCAGCTGGCTTCGGGTGAAATCGTCGGCCACAGCCACGATCGCCGTGTTCTCGTGCAGCGTCACCGGCTGGGAGGCCGACAGCCATGCGCGGTGGCTGGCAGGAAGGTCGTCGACCAGTTCCGTCCAAGCCTTTTCGAGGTCGCCAACCTGGGTCATCGACGTTCACTGCCCTTCTGGCCAACGGCCCACCGCAAGCCGCATCCACATAGTTGTCCACAGGCTGTGCACAATTGAGACGGAACGTGCCCGAGGTGCCGTGCGAGGCGGCCAGGGAAGAACTTCGCGCCGGCCCGGACGCTAACAACAATCACGCGTGAAGTTCAAGACGTTCTCCACAGGCTGCGCGTGAGAAAGTTGTGCTTCGGCGAGTCTGCACGGCGTGTCGCTATCGCGCTGCCGCTGCTCATGCACAGGCTCTCGCTGCTGGTTTGACCCCCCTGGCAGCCACCGCGTACCGTTGGGGGGTCGACTGCAGCGTCGACCTCAGCCGCATGTCCACAATGCCGGTATCGGCGAAGTCCGTTCTTGCTCCTGTGGATAGGCGGTGCTGTCGAACCGACGACGTCTGGCACGATGGCGATCACCTGTGCGATTCAACCGTTGAATATGGGAGTTTGTCCCCTTGAGTAAGCGTACGTTCCAACCGAATAATCGTCGTCGCAGCAAGACGCACGGCTTCCGCCTGCGAATGCGCACGCGCGCGGGCCGCGCGATCCTCGCCGGGCGCCGGCGCAAGGGCCGTACCCGTCTCGCTGCCTGACGGGGGGTACCCATGTGCTTGCCAAGGCGAACAGGATGCGGCGCTCCGACGATTTTCGCATTACCGTGCGCCGTGGCCGACGGCGGTCGAGCCGAACCCTGGTGGTGCACGCGCTCGCACGTCCCGACGACCGGCCCGTTCTCGTCGGCATCGTGGTGAGCAGAGCCGTCGGCAACTCCGTCGTCCGGCATCGCGTCCAGCGCCGGCTTCGCCATGCGGTTCGCAGCCACCTGGCCCGGTTGGGCTCCTCCTCGGTCGTCATCAGGGCGCTGCCGGCGGCGGCTGCCGCGGACTTCGGCGACCTCCACCGCGACCTCGACAGCTGTCTGTCAAGCGTCGAGGGGCGCCACGCATGAGGTTCGTGCTTGTCACCCTGCTCCGCCTGTACCGTCGAATCATCAGCCCTCTTTATGGTGATGTCTGCCGCTATTACCCGTCGTGTTCCGCGTATGCACTGGAATCGGTGCAGCGACACGGCGCGTCAAGGGCGGCTGGCTCGCCGGCCGGCGGCTGGCACGGTGTCACCCGTGGGCAGCTGGCGGGCTCGACCCGGTCCCTGCGCGGTACTCCTGGCAGGCTGCGACGCCCGTCGGCGGGGGTGAGGAACTGTAGTGTTCAGCTACCTGACGGCTATCGGCAGCGCCATCATGAAGCCGCTGTACTACTTGACGACCGGCATCCTGCTGGTTTTCCACAAGTTCTTTAACCAGGTCCTGCACTTCTCGGCCGGCATCTCGTGGGCGCTCGCGATCATCGGCCTGACCATCTTGATCCGGACCCTGCTGATCCCGCTGTTCGTCAAGCAGATCAAGAACAGCCGCAACATGCAGATGCTGCAGCCCAAGGTCAAGGAGCTGCAGAAGAAGTACGGCCACGACCGGGAGCGGCTCACCCAAGAGACGATGAAGCTCTACAAGGAGACCGGGACCAACCCATTGGCCTCCTGCCTGCCGCTGCTGCTGCAGATGCCGATCTTCTTGGCCCTCTTCCGCACGCTCAACAAGGCGACGCACGCCGATCCGGTTGGCTTCTTCCATACCGCTGATGTCACGTCGTTGCGCGACGGCACTATTTTCGGCATCGCGAAGATCTCCGACTCCTTCACCCACGCTGACTCCTGGCATACCCAAGTGCTCACCGCTGCCCTCGTCGTGCTGATGACTGTCACGACCTTCACCACGCAGCGCCAGCTCATGCGCAAGAACATGCCGGAGTCCGCGCTCACCGGCCAGTACGCGCAACAGCAGAAGATCCTCCTCTACGTCCTTCCGCTCGTGTTCGCGGTCGGCGGTATCGCCTTCCCTGTCGGGGTGCTGCTGTACTGGTCGACGTCGAACCTCTGGACGATGTGCCAGCAGTTCTATGTCATCCGCAACAACCCGACTCCCGGGACGCCCGCAGCCGAGGCCAAACGGCTGCGGGACCTGAAGAGGCACGAGGGGGACCAGCCCGGCGATACGATCGCGGCGCCGCCCCCGGAGGCGCCGAAGCTGCCACCTCGTACGCAGCCGAAGAAGAAGACGCGCGACCAGCGCCGCCGCAAGCCGAAGCCCAACTCCACCTAGCACCTCTTCGACGCAGCTCACGTCGACCCAGCGCCTCGCCTTTCGAGCACTACCCGAGACGGAGTCCGAACTGATGAGTGAAGCATCCGAAACAGCCGATTCCAGCAGTGATGACGGCGCTGCCCCCGAGTCGGAGCCTCAGACCGACTCGCCGGTGCAGGTTGTCGACCGCGTCAGTCAGCTCGAGGCGGAAGGCGACATTGCGGCCGACTACCTGGAGGAGCTGCTCGACATCGCGGACCTCGACGGCGACCTCGACATGGACGTCGAAGGCGATCGAGCCGCGGTTTCGATCGTCGGCGCACGGCTCGACGTCCTGGTCGGAGACGACGGCAGCGTCCTCGACGCCCTGCAGGAGCTGACCCGGCTTGCCGTGTATCGAGAGACCGGGGAGCGCTCGCGGCTGATGCTCGATGTCGGTGGATACCGCGCCGACCTGCGCAAGAACCTCGTCATTCTTGGCCAACGAGGCGATCGAGGAGGTCCGAGCCTCCGGCGAGGCCGTCAAGTTGAGCCCGATGACGCCCTTCGAGCGCAAGGTCGTCCACGATGCCGTCGGCGAGGCTGGGCTCAAGAGCGAGTCGGAGGGTGTCGAACCTTCACGCTGCGTCGTGATCCTGCCCGCTACCTGACGAATCCGCCGGCGCGTGCACGTTTCACGTGAAACCGAGACGATCACCGATGGCGTCGTCGAGCAATGGTTCGGCCCGGCCGCTGCGCTCGCCCGAGCGTTATGTCGAAATGTTGACGACGGACGGGGTCCGGTGGGGTTTGCTAGGCCCGCGCGAGGTACCGCGCATCTGGAGCCGGCACGTGCTGAACTGCGTCGTCATCCACCCCCTGTTCGCGCATCACAGCACGGTCGGCGACCTCGGCTCAGGGGCGGGCCTGCCGGGGATAGTGCTTGCGCTCGCCCGACCCGACCTCACCGTGACCCTGATCGAACCGCTATTGCGGCGTAGCACGTTCCTCGAGGCAGTGGCAGCCTCGCTCGAACTGACGAACGTGACGGTCGTCCGGGCGCGAGCAGAAGACCTCGCCGGCATGCAGACCTACGACGTCGTCGTGGCGCGGGCGGTCGCGCCGCTGGACCGGCTCGCCGGCTGGGCGCTCCCGCTGTGCGTACCAGGCGGCGAGGTCGTCGCCCTCAAGGGCGGCTCCGTGCAAGACGAGGTGTCGAGCGCAGAACCGACGCTCGCTCGACTGCACGCCGGCCCGGTCAGGATCGAGTCGTACGGAGTCGGTGTCGTCGAGCCGCCGACGACCGTGGTTCGGATAAGGTCAAACGCGCCGACGGCGACCCAGAGAGGCAGTTCGTGAGCCAGGTTTCAACAGTGTCCCCGCTGGGCTGGCCGGGCGGCGCCGCGGGCGGTGGTCAGGGCCTTGGGTGGCCCGCGGTTTCACGTGAAACCGATCGGCGGGTAGCCGCGTGGAGGGCTGCTGCTTCCGCTTCAGCCGATGTCTTGACTGTCGATGCCGGGCAATCCGCCGTCCAGGCCGCCCATCCCGCTGCGGCCGCGGTCGAGCGTCGACGCCCTGAGGACCCCTTGCCGGTACCGCCGGAAACCCGCGTGCTCGTGGTCGCCAACCAGAAGGGTGGCGTCGGAAAGACCACGACCGCGGTGAACCTGGCAGCTGCGCTGGCCCAGCGCGGGCTCCGAGTGTCCTGCTGCTCGACCTGGATCCCCAGGGAAACGCCTCGACCGCGCTGTCGGTTGCGCATGGAGAAGGCACCGCCGGAATCTACGAGGTGCTGATCGCGGGTAAGCGCCATGTCATCGGTCGTGGTCGAGGCCGCGGACGTACCCGGTCTGCACGTCGTGCCGGCGACGATCAACCTCGCCGGTGCGGAGATCGAGCTGGTGTCCCTCGTCGCGAGGGAGACCCGGCTTCGCCGCGCGCTCACGGTGCACCTCGAGGAGACCGCGGTACGAGGTCAGCGCTATGACTACGTCTTCATCGACTGCCCACCGTCGCTGGGGCTGCTTACGGTGAACGCCCTCTCCGCGGCCGACGAGGTGCTGATCCCGATCCAGTGTGAGTACTACGCGATGGAGGGACTGGGCCAACTGCTGCGTACGCTCGGGCAGATCCAGGAGCACCTCAACCCTGACCTGCGAGTCGGCGCCATCGTCTTGACGATGTTCGACGCGCGTACCCGGCTCGCACAGGGGGTTGCCGATGAGGTCCGGACGCATTTCGAGCACCTGGTGCTGGACACGGCGATCCCGCGTTCCGTAAGGATCTCCGAGGCGCCGAGCCATGGGCAGACCGTGTTGACGTATGACCCCGGCTCACCTGGCGCCCTGGCCTATCTCGAGGCGGCCGTGGAACTCGCACACCAGTCGGAGGGGCGGACATGAACGCTCAGCAACGCGGACTCGGCAGGGGCCTCGACGCCCTGATCCCGAAGGCTCCGACACCGTCGCCGCCGACGTCCGAGGACCTCCCGTCACCGCGACCCGCCCCTACGACGGGCTCGGCGCCGGAGAGCGGACCGTATTTCGACGACCTACCGGTCGGTGCCATCAGTCGTAACCCGCGGCAGCCACGGGTTGTCTTCGACCAGGACCAGATGGCAGAGCTGGTGGCGTCGGTCAAGGAGGTCGGGCTGCTCCAACCCATCGTGGTGCGGCCGCTCGAGGACGGCCGATACGAGCTGGTGATGGGTGAGCGTCGCTGGCGGGCCGCGCAGCAGGCCGGGATGCAACGGGTCCCGGCGATCGTACGAGCCACGCCTGACGACGCGCTGTTGCGCGATGCCCTTCTCGAGAATCTCCACCGGGCCCAGCTGAACCCCCTCGAGGAGGCGGCCGCCTACGAGCAGCTGCTCCAGGACTTCGGCTGTACGCATGAGGAGCTCGCCCACCGGGTGGGTCGCTCGCGGCCGCAGATCACCAACACGATCCGCCTCCTCAAGCTGCCTCCCGCAGTGCAGCGACGAGTCGCCGCAGGCGTGTTGTCGGCCGGCCATGCCCGTGCGCTGCTCGTCCTCGATGACGCGGAGGCACAAGACGCCCTCGCCTCCCGCGTCGTCGCGGAAGGCATCTCCGTGCGCGGCCTCGAGGAGCTGGTGGCCTTAGGGCCGTCGCCCCGCCCGCCGGCCCGAGTCGGCGAGGTCGCGGGAGATACCGCCCGAGCTCGCGTTGCTGGCGCAGCGTCTTGGTGATCATCTGGAGACGCGCTGCACGATCGACCAAGGCCGCCGGCGGGGAAAATCGTGATCGACTACGCCTCCTCCGCCGATCTGCACAGAGTTCTGGAAGCCATCAGCGCTGAACTATTGAAATAAGTGTTTCGAAACACTACTTTCAATAGATGCCCTTGAGCCGACGCCGCCTGACCGATGCCGCCGACATGGCTGCGCTCGCGCACCCGCTGCGGCTCGACCTTCTCGAGCTCCTGCTCGTGCACGGGGCACTCACCGCCAGCGAGGCCGGCCGGGAGCTCGGGCAGAACCCGTCGAATGTCTCCTGGCATCTGCGCAAGCTGGCCGACCACGGCTTCGTTCGCCAAAGCGCCGACGGTGAGGGGCGTCGCCGGCCCTGGAGGATCGTCGCCGAGTCACTTGTCGTGGGGCGAGGACGCCGAGGACAGCGTGACCTCGGCGGCCCTTCGAGACGTCGCTGTGGAGCGCGAGGTGCAGGTACTCCGCAGGGCCCTGGCGGGCTACGACAGGCAGCCGCAGGCCTGGAAGGAGGCAACCCGACTCACCCAGGCGCGGCTGTGGCTCACCGCTGACGAGGCGGCCGAGCTCGGTGAACGCATCGCGGCCCTGACAGAGGCCACTGCGGACCGGCTGAGTGACCCGGGCCTTCGTCCCCAAGGCGCCGAGCTGGTGGCCGTGATGAGCTGGGTCGTGCCCGCCAGGCCCGGCCCGCCAGCCGGCGATGCGACATGTTGACAGCCTTCCGGCAGCGTGGATTCCCCCTGCTGTACGCAGGTCTGCTCACGAGCATGATGGGCGACTCCCTCATGCTGATCGTGCTGGCGGTGTGGGTCAAGGACCTGACCGGGTCCAGCGGCGCGGCCGGGGCAACCTTCTTCTGGCTCGCCGTCCCGTCCCTCGTGGCCCCGCTCCTGGGCCTGGTCGTCGACCGGCTCAAGCGGCGGACTGTGCTGATCTGGGGGAACGTCGCGTCGGCCTTCGCCGTCTTGCCCCTGCTGCTGGTGCACGGTCGAGCCGACGTCTGGATCGTGTACCTCGTCGCGCTGCTGTACGGCGTCTCGTTCGTGACCCTGCCTGCCGCCGTCAATGGCCTGCTCAAACAGATCGTGCCCGACCAGGTGCTGGTGGATGCGAACGCCTCGCTCTCGACATCGCGCGAGGCGCTTCGGCTCGTCGGGCCGCTGGTCGGGGCGGGTCTCTACACGGTGATCGGCGGGGCGGGAGTCGCGGTCATCGATGCCGTCTCCTTTCTGGTCGCGGGATTGACAGTGGCGGTGTTGTCAGTGGTCGAGCGCGCGCCGGTGCGTGCCGAAGGCAGCTGGGGGACCGAGGTGATGGCTGGGATCCACCACCTGCTGCGCGACCCCCTGCTGCGCCCCACGGTGCTGGCGATCGGCGCGGCCTTGCTCGTCGTCGGCTTCATGGAGTCGGCGGTGTTCGCAATGGTGGACGCCTTCGGCCGCCCGGCGAGCTTCGTCGGCGTGGTGGTATCGGTACAGGGTGTTGGAGCGGTCGTGGGTGGCCTGAGCTCTTCGCGCCTGATCAAGGTGATCGGCGAGGCGAATGCCGTGGCGCTCAGCCTGGCGACGCTGGCGGTCGGACTCGCCTTGTGCGCGGTCTCGGGTCTGCTGAGCGTGGTCTTCGTGGGAGTGGCCGTCGTGGGCTTGGCTCTTCCGATCCTGATCGTCGCCTTCAGCACGCTGCTCCAGCGGCGTACGCCCCACCATCTGATGGGGCGTGTCTCCACGGCGTCCGACGTCATCTTGGGCACGCCGCAGGCGATCTCGATAGCGGTAGGTGCCGTCCTCGTGAGTGTGATCAGCTATCGAAGCATCTACTGGATCTGTGCGGCCGTCATCTTGGCGGCCGCGGTGTACCTGGTCTGGGCGGTGCGCGGCAGCGCCACGCCGGACGTCGTGGTTGCCGTGGAACCACCAGCTGTCGACCGGTCCGCCTCGCTCCCGCCCGGCTGAGCGGCGCTACCGGCGCGTCAGTGCGAGGAACTCCGCTCTCGTGCTGGCGTCGTCGCGGACCTGCCCGCGAAGCGTCGAGGTGACCGTACGGGCACCTCGGGCCTGGACGCCGCGCATGGTCATGCACAGGTGCTCCGCCTCGATCACCACGCCGACGCCTTTGGGGTGGAGCCGGTCGTCGAGCCAGCCGGCGATCTGGCTGTTGAGGCGCTCTTGGACCTGTAGGCCGCGTGACCACATGCCGACCGCCCGGGCGAGCTTCGACAGGCCCACGATGCGTTCGTCCGGCAGGTAGGCGACATGGGCGATACCGATGAACGGCAGCAGGTGATGGGCACACAGGGACTGCACGGGGATGTCCCGCACGACGACGAGCTCGTCGTATCCCTCGCTGTTGGGGAACGTCGTCAGCTCGAACGGCTCCACGCTCAGCATCTCGTCGAAGGCGGCGGCGACGCGCCGCGGGGTGTCGGTGAGCTCGTCGTCCATCGGTTGCCCGAGAGCCAGCAGCAGGTCGCGCACGGCAAGGCGGGCGGCGTACAGGTCGACACGGGCGGGCGCCAGGGCGGTCGCGGCCATCACGGTGCCACGGTCAGCTCGGTGAGCGGGGTGGCCAGGTCGGCCAGTCGGGCCGGCTCCACCACAGCGCGCGAGCGGATCAGTGCCTGGAGGTCGTCGACGACGTCCCACACGTTCGCGTTCAACGTGGCGACGACCCGACCGTCGGCGAGCCAGAAAGCGATGAACTCACGCGAGTCACGATCGCCTCGGAACACCACCTCGTCCCATTCGGTCGCGTGGCCGCAGTACTCCATCCCGAGGTCGTACTGGTCGGAGAAGAAGTAGGGGAGACGGTCGTATGGCTCGGCGGCGCCGAGCATGTTCTTCGCGGCGGCGACGCCTTGGTTGAGTGCATTCGCCCAGTGCTCGACCCGGATCCGTCGCCCGAGGAAGGGGTGCCAGGCGGCGGCGATGTCTCCGACCGCGAAGACGCCTGGTGCGCTGGTCGCGAGGGTGGCGTCCACCGACACCCCGCCTTCGATGTCGAGCCCGGCCTGATGGGCCAGCGTGAGCCTGGGTTCGACCCCGATCCCGACGACCACGACGTCGACTTCGATCTCGTCGCCTTCCGAGGTCACGACGGCCGTGACGCGCCCCTGCCCGGCGAAGCCCGACACGCCGGTGTGCATGCGCAGGTCGACGCCGTGCTCGCGGTGCAGGTCCCGGTAGACCGCTCCGAGCTCAGGGCCGAGGACACGTACCAGTGGGGCTGCGAGCGGGTCGATGAGTGCCACCTCGACTCCCATCTGCCGTGCCGACGCCGCCACCTCCGAGCCGATCCAGCCGGCACCGACCACGGCGAGCCGGGTCGCTCCCTGCAACGCCGTCCGGAGGGCGCGGCAGTCGGGAAGGGTACGCAGGTAGTGGATCCCGTCGAGCTCGGCGCCTGGGAGCTGCAGGCGGCGCGGAGCCCGCCCCGGTCGCCAGCAGCAGGCGCTCGAAACCGATCGGCTCGCCATCGCTGGTCCGAACGGTGCCGGCAACCAGGTCGAGGGACTCCACTCGCGTCGCGAGCCGAAGCTCGATGTCGTTGTCGCGGTAGTAGCTCTCCGCGTGGACCGACGCCGAGGTGTCCTCCTCCTCTCCGCGCAAGACCTGCTTCGACAGTGGAGGGCGTTCGTACGGCAACTCGGTCTCGTCACCGATGAGCACGACCCGGCCGTCGAAGCCCTCGGTGCGAAGGGTCTCCGCGGCCTTGGCGCCCGCCAGCCCTGCCCCGACGATCACCTGGGTATCGGTTGTCATGCTGCCTCCGAACAGTCGACGAGGAACTCGTGGCCATGGTTGTCGAGACTCATCTGTATGTCAAGTCTCTATTGATTTTAGAGTCAGAGGACCGGCTAGGGTGATCGCAATGGCCCCCTCCGACCCTGGTTTGTCGACGCTCGACGGCGGCCTCGACGCCCTGAGCTGCCTTGCCGAGCCGACCCGACGAGCGGTGTACGCGTATGTCGCGTCCGCTCGCGGCTGGGTCAGCCGTGACGAAGCTGCCACCACGCTCGGGCTCGAGCGGGGCACCGTCGTCCACCACCTCGACCGGCTGGTGGCTGACGGGCTGCTTGACGTCGCGTTCCGACGGCTGTCCGGGCGTCGCGGTCCCGGTGCGGGCCGGCCGGCGAAGTTGTACCGACGCGCGGACCGCACCTTCGAGGTCTCGCTGCCGCAGCGAGACTACGAGCTGGCGGGGCGGCTGCTCGCGAAGGCAGCAGAGACGTCAGCGGCGACCCAGGTCGACATCCGGGTGGCCATCGACGAGGTGGCGCGTGAGGAGGGTACGGCGAATAGCCGACGTGGTCCGTTCGAAGGCCGACGTCGGCAACGGCTCCACGCGACGCACTGCCACGTTGCTCGGTGCGCTGCGTGTACACGGTTACGAGCCGCGCCAGGCAGACGACGGCACCGTCGAGCTGAGCAACTGCCCCTTCCACAATCTGGCCCAGGAGCACACGGACCTGGTCTGCGCGATGAACCTCAGCCTGCTCGACGCCCTTGCTGAGGCAGAGGGCACACTCACGGCCCGGCTAGAACCGGTCGACGGCGCCTGCTGCGTCCGGCTCCACCCCAAAGATCCGACTCTGGAGTAGCTATAGCCACCTCAAAGTCGGATCTTTCGGGTTGTCAGCCGGCTCGGGTGGTGGCGGTCTGCGCGAGCTCGGCGAACACAGTGCCGAGATCGAGGCCAGCCGCCTCGACGGACAGCGGCACCAGCGAGGTCTCGGTCATCCCGGGCGCCACGTTGACCTCGAGGAACCAGACGACGCCCTCGGCGTCGATCATGAGGTCCGAGCGCGACAGGTCCCGCAGGCCCAACACCCGGTGTGCGGTCTCGGCGACCCGGGCACACTCGGCGGCAGTACTGGCGTCCAGCCGAGCGGGCACGACGAACTCCGTCGCGCCGGCGGTATACCGGGCGGTGTAGTCGTACACACCCCCGTCGGGCCGGATCTCGACGGCCGGGAGAGCCCGCGGCCCCGCCTCACTGTCCAGGACGGGGACGGAGACCTCGAGGCCGGTGATGCAGCGTTCGACCAGCGCGACGACACCGTACGAGAAGCAGGCCACCATCGCGCCAGGAAGCTCCTCAGGGCGGTTGACGACCGATACCCCCAGCGCCGAGCCGCCCTTGGCGGGCTTCACCACCAGGGGCAGCCCGAGCCGCTCGACCAGGGACTCCATCACCGACGCGGCGCCGATCTCGCGGAAGGTATCGGCCGGCAACGCGAACGACGGCGGTGTCAACACACCGGCGCCGGCAACCACCTGCTTGGCGATGGGCTTGTCGAAGGCCATCCTGGCGGCGGCCGGCGGAGAGCCGACGTACGGGATCGCGACGAGCTCGAGGATCTCGCGAAGCGACCCGTCCTCACCTGTCTCCCCGTGCAGCAGGGGTACGACGCAGTCGGGCGTTTCGTGGCGAAGCCACTGTATGAGCTGGGCATCGACGTCGCGAACCGACGTCTCCACGCCTACCGCGGCCATCGCCTCGGCCACGCGTCGACCCGACCGCAACGAGACGTCGCGCTCATGGGACAGGCCGCCGGCCAAGACGACGACTCGCTGTCGGGACATGCTCGTGCCTCTCATGCCAGGTCGGTGTTCGGGCCCTTCGTACCCCCGCGTGACGGCGCTCGGAGTCACCCCGAAGGCGGCCCGGAGCTCGAGCTCGTCGGCGATGACGGCCGAGAGCCGCCGGACACCCTCCTGGATGCGCTCCGGCGAGGGATAGCAGTAGCTCAGCCGCATGCACCTCGTGCCGAACCCGTCTGCGTAGAAGGCGGTACCGGGCACGTAGGCGACTCGCGCGGTCACGGCCCGGGGAAGCATCGCCTTGGAGTCCAGCCCTTCCGGGAGCGTGACCCAGACGTAGAACCCGCCCGCCGGAACCGTCCACCGGGCCGCCGCAGGCATGTGCTCGGCCAGCGCCGCGAGCATCGCGTCGCGCCGTTCGCGGTACATCTCCTTGAAGTCCTTGATCTGACGCTGCCAGTCGTGGTTCGCGAGGTAGGCGCTCACCGCGAGCTGGCTGAAGGTCGGCGGGCAGAGCGTCGAGGACTCCTGAGCGAGCACCAGCTTCTCGCGTACGGCGTGCGGCGCAAGTGCCCACCCGACCCGGAAGCCCGGAGCGAAGGTCTTGCTGAACGAGCCGAGGTAGACAACCGCCTCGCCGTCGTCGGCGCGAAGCGCCCGGATCGGCTCGGAGTCGAAGCCCAGGAGCCCGTACGGGTTGTCCTCGAGCACGAGGAGGTCCGCCCGTCGGCAGATCTCGAGGACCTCCTGGCGGCGCTCGAGCGACAGGGTCACGCCGGCGGGGTTGTGGAAGTTGGGGATCGTGTACAAGAACTTGGCCCGTCGGCCCGGAGCGGCCACGCCGGCGATCGCCTGCTCCAGCGCCGCCGGGATGAGACCTTGGTCGTCCATCTCGGCGTGGACGACGTCGCACTCGTACGCACGGAAGACACCCGAGCGCTCCGACGTAGCTCGGGGCCTCGCAGATCACGACGTCACCGGGGTCGCAGAAGATCCGGGTCACCAGGTCGACCGCCTGCTGGCTGCCGACAGTGACCACCACGTCGTCGGGGTGTGCGGCGATGCCTTCCAGGGCCATCACGTCACAGATCTGGCTGCGGAGCGCCGGGTCGCCCTGACCCGACCCGTACTGCATGGCCTCGGGGCCCCGCGTACGCACCAGATCGCCGAGAGTGTCGGCGACCGCGTCGATCGGCAGCCCCGAGATGTTCGGCATCCCCCCGGCCAGTGAGACGACCTCCGGCCGGCTGGCCACGGAGAACAGCGCGCGGATCTCCGAGGCGAGCATGCCGGAGGTACGTTCGGCATAGCGGTCGACGTAGGCGTCGAGCCGGGTCTGGCGTCTAGGGCGCGCCGACGACCGGCGACGCAGCGTCGCTCACCGGGTCGTCAGGCACGTCGGGCATCGTCGGCTTTCTTCCTCGTGACCGGGTCGGCTTGACCTACTAGACTGCCTTATCCGGCCACGGCGTTGAACCGGCAGGTGAGGGCAGGGTTACGCGCCCAAGACGGCGCCGGTCCGCTTCGCGACGATCGGGGGAGCAATGTCTCGTCGGTTGGCCTCGATCACGCTCGACAACGTCGACGACCTGCCGCAGCCCTGCCGCACCTGTGTCTTCTGGGAAGCGGGGCACCGGGCTCCGCCAGGCGCCACGAAGGACGACTGGTTGTCCTCGGTCCTGCTCGACTGGGGCTCGTGCGGGCGGATCCTGTACGTCGACGGCGAGGTGGCGGGCTATGCCCTGTACGCACCGCCTGAGTACGTCGGCGGCGTCCCGGGCTACGCGACGAGCGAGGTCAGCAGTGACGCGATCTTGTTGATGACGGCGCGCGTGCTCCCCCAGTTTCACCGCCGGGGGCCTCGGCCGGGTGCTGATCCAGTCGGTCGTCAAGGACGCGCTGTCGCGTCGCGGCGTTCGAGCGCTCGAGGCCTTCGGAGACCTCCGAGGCGAGGAGCTCGCCTGCGTCATCCCGTCGGAGTTCCTGACCGCCGTGGGCTTCAAGACGGTCCACCGACACCCCCGCTATCCGCGTCTGCGCCTGGATCTGCGCACGGTCTTGTCCTGGCGAGGAGATGTCGAGCTGGCTCTCGAGCGGTGGATCGGCGCCATCCGGCCCGACAAGTCGCCGGCTCCGGTAGGCGTGAGGCCACGGACGACCGAGATCCCGGCGGACTGAGCGCCGAGCCCGACAGAGGAACTGACGGCCTCAGGCGTCGATGAACTCCGAGAGCTGGCGCAGGAGCGAGGCCTTCGGCTGCGCTCCGACGATCGACTTGACGAGCTCGCCGCCCTTGTAGACGTTGAGCGCGGGGATACCGGTGACGCGGTAGTTGGCAGGGGTGACCGGGTTCTCGTCGACGTTCATCTTGACGAATCTCATCGAGTCGCCGTGCTCACCGGCGATCTCATCGAGGACCGGGCCCACCTGACGGCACGGACCGCACCATTCGGCCCAGAAGTCGACGAGGATCGGCAGGTCGGACTCGCAGGACGGTGGTGTGGAAGTCCGCGTCGGTGACGGCGGGGAGGTTACTCATATCTGTCTCCTGTGTGGGTTGTTCTCGGTTCGGGTGGACTGATGAACGACTGCCTGGCGTACGCGTGCTTCCTGGAGTTCGAGGGTAGCCGCTCGGCCTGAGAAAACTGATCAGGCGTCCTCGAGCTCGGTGAGGTACCGCTCGGCGTCGAGCGCCGCCGCACAGCCGGTGCCGGCGGCGGTGACCGCCTGGCGGTACGTATGGTCGACGAGGTCACCCGCGGCGAACACCCCGCGCAGGTTGGTCCTGGTCGAGGGCTGTTCGACGACGACGTAGCCGCCGTCGTCGAGGTCGACCTGTCCGCGTACGAGCTCCGACCGAGGGTCGTGCCCGATGGCGATGAACAGCCCGCCAGCGTCGACGCGGCGCGTCTGGCCCGTCCTGGTGTCCTTGAGGATGACCGCTTCCAGGCGCTCGTCGCCGACGATCTGGTCGACGGCACTGTTCCAGGCGAACTCGATCTTGTCGTTGTTCTCGGCCCGGGTCGCCATGATCTTGCTGGCCCGCAGTCGGTCGCGCCGGTGGACCAAGGTGACCTTGGAGGCGAACCGGGTGAGGAAGGTCGCCTCCTCGACCGCCGAGTCGCCACCGCCGACGACGACGATGTCCTGGTCGCGGAAGAAGAAGCCGTCGCAGGTCGCACACCAGCTGACGCCGTGCCCCGAGAGATGGTCCTCACCCGTCACGCCGAGCTTGCGGTAACCCGAGCCCATGGCCAAGATGACGGCCTTCGCGTAGTAGCAGTCGCCGGCGGTGTCGACTACCTCTTTGATGTCGCCGGTCAGGTCGACGTCGGTGATGTCGTCGGGCACGAGCTCGGCCCCGAACTTCTCGGCCTGCTTGCGCAGGTCGTCCATCAATGCGGGACCCATGATGCCGTCGGGGAATCCGGGGAAGTTCTCGACGTCGGTCGTGTTCATCAGCGCGCCACCCGCGGTCACCGAGCCCTCGAAGACGAGGGGGTGCAGGTTGGCCCGGGCGGCGTAGATAGCCGCCGTATAACCAGCCGGGCCCGACCCGATGATGATCACGTTACGGACGTCCGAAGACATCTCTTCCTCGCTCTCGATGCTGAACTCGCGGCGCTCGGTCGACTAGGACCGGGACGCTCTGCGTTCAACGGATCCTAGGCCGAGTTCATTCCCGGCACCGGCGGTGGTGGGCAGCGTGTCGGCCCGCCCGTGCAGTGCTCAGTAGGCCGTGGAGAACAGCTCGGCGGAGCCACCGCAGGCATAGACCTTGACCCGGTGGCTGGACGGGTCGGCGACGACCGCTGCGCGACGGCCCTTCCAGCGCACCGTCGCGACGCTGGCGCCTGCTGGCACGTGGACGGCCGCGCGGCAACTCGGCGTCCGGTCGACGAAGCGGCGGCTGTCCACGAGTCGGGACGCGTATGCCGAGAGGGTTCGGGGAGTGACGACGTCGCTCGCCTTGCCGAGGGGAGGTTCGCTGAGGCTTGGCTGCCGTCCGCCCGGCGGGGGCGTTCGACCCCGAGGCGACGCCGCCGGCAGCGGAGTTCATGGGCGCGGTGCCGCCGCCACTGTCCGCCGACGAGGTGGTGTCCTTGCCGCCGCCGTGGAGCAGACTGGCGCCGGCATAGCCGAGGACCACGACCGCTGCCGCCGCTGCCGCGAGGACGGCCCATCGCCGCGACCTGGGTCGAGCAGCGGACCGGCGCACCGTGAGCGACGTGACACCTGCGGCTCGATCGGCACTGGCCTGTCGCAGTGCGGCATCGAGGGCAGCTGACACCGACTGCGGCATGGGTTCGGGGATCGAGCCGGCATCGGCAAGCCTCACCTGAACCTCGTCGAGCGCCGCCGCTGCGGCTGCGCAGTCACCGCACGTTGCCAGATGCGCCGACACCGCCTCGAGGCGCTGGTCGGCCAGCAGCCCCTGGGCCAGGTCAGCGAGGTCGTCGACGGAGGGGTGCGCGAGCTCAGCCACGTCGCGTGTCCTCCTCTGGGCGGGTGCCGCCGCTCGCCGGCGTGGTCCGGCCGGTGATGTGCGGGACTGACCGTTCGACGTCATCGACCGGGCGCTGGTTCCCTTGGTACGACGTGAGCAGCGGCACCAGGCGTACCCGTCCTCGTGCGCAGCGGCTCTTGACGGTCCCCGGCGCGCAGCCGAGAATCTCCGCGGCCTCGTCGACCGAGTATCCCTCCATGTCCACGAGAACGAGGGCCGCTCGCTGGTCCTCGTTGAGCTGGCGGAGCGCCGCGAGTACGTCAGCTCGCCGCTCTGCGGTCTCGCGGTGTCATCACCAGCGGGAGTCGCGAGCTCGCGGCTGCGGTCGTCGTCGGGCAGCGGCTCAGTCTGCTTCGAGGCGCGACGCCTCATCCGGTCCAGGCACGCGTTTACGACGATGCGGTGCAGCCAGGTCGTGACCTGGGCGTCTCCGCGGAACGTCTCCGCCCGGCGAAAGGCGGAGATCAGCGCGTCCTGTACCGCGTCGGAGGCTTCCTCGGGATCTGCGGTGGTGCGCAGCGCGACGGCCCACAGGCGGTCGCGGTGTCGCTGGACGAGCTCGGCGAACGCGTCCGGATCGCCTTCGACGTGGTCGCGCAGCAAGGACACGTCACTGCGGTCGCCGCGCGCGGTCATCCGAAGACCCGGATCTCCGAGATCTTCCCGCGGTAGGTGTTGGCGCCGTCGCTGGGCAGCGAGGTCAGCCAGACGAGTAGGTAGCGAGTGTGTACTGGCTGGTCGAGCGTGAAGTCGGCCTCGCTGCCGGCCTGGGAGTCGGTGCCGAGCAGCTTGTAGGCGGTCGACGAGCTGGTCGGGGGCGTCGTCGCCGACTCAGGCGCCGCCCGAAGCTCCACCGTGGTCCCGGTTCCGCCCAGACCGACCTTGACGGCACCGACCGCACGGACGCTGCCGAGATCGACCACGAGCCCGACGCCCGGCTTGAGCAGCCCGAATCGGGGGTTGTTGTAGTACTGCAGCGTCTCCCACGAGGTCGCGGGGTTGCCGTCGATCGCGAGTGGGGCGAGGTTGGGGTTCTCGGTTCCGTTGCCCCGGTCCTGGACGGGGTCGAAGTCGGTGACGCCGGCGATGGGCAACGGCTGGCCGGGGCTCGCACGCGTCGAGGAGGTCGCCTGGCTCGTCGACCCGCCACCGAGGGTGGACGAGGTGGCCGAGCGAGGGAAGGGGTCGGGGCCGTCTTGACCCACCAGGTAGGCGAGCAAGATGATGCCGATGACCAACACGACGGCCACGATCCAGATCAGGCTGCGTCTGACGGACCGGTCCTCGCGTCCGGGCGGGCCTGGGTAGGCGGCCTGCTCGCCGGTGGATGAGACGTCAGACTCCCTGCTGAACAGAGCCGGGGCGGGATCTGCCTGCTGCTGCCCGGAGGACGGGGTGGCCGACACCGCCGAGTTGGCGCCGGTGGTGGCCGCGAACCCCTCCTCGGCCAAGATGCTGGTCAGGCTGTCCTTGACCTCGGTGACCGTCGTGATGGGCTCGCCGTAGCGCGACTGTTCGGACAAGATCCGGTCGCAGACGGCGTCGAGCGCGCGGGGCACGCCCGCACGTACCTGCCGGGGCCGCAGGAGCCGTCCGTGCTCGGTCGGTGCCGGCGGCAGTCCGGACCACTCTCCGCCCGGCCACCGAGCGGTCAGGCAGGCATAGAGGAGCCGACCGAGGTCGAGGGTGTCTTGGAGCTCGGCGTCAGGCTCGCCGGCCGTCTCGCCGTAGAGCACGGCCGCCGTGCCGAGACCTATCAGCTTGACCCCGCTCGACTTCGTGATCACGACACTGTCGGGCACGAGGCGGCGGTGTGGCATGCCCATCCGGTGGGCGTTGACCATGGCAGCGGCGACCTCGCGCATCAGCCAGGTCGCCCGACGAGCCGGTAGCGGCCCGTCGGACAACACGACGTCGAGGGACTGGCCGGTGGCCCACTCGCGCACGATATAGCTCAGGCTGCCGTCGTCCGCGGCGTCGAGTACCTGCAGGATGCGGGAGTCCGCGACCCGGGAGGCGCGCTTGGCGGCTGCGAGCATGGGCGTTGCCTGCGGCGAGGTCGACGGGAGCAGCTGCAGCACGACGGACCTCGCCAGCACGCGGTCGCGTGCCCGCCACGACTCCGACCCGGCTTCTTGCCCGAGCAGGTCCTCGATGACGTACCGGTCCGCCAGGACAGCACCGGGATTGACCAAGTGCTCTCCCACGGTCCTCCATCCGGGCGTTGTCAACGGTGCGATCGAGTGTTGCGACCTTCTCTCATGGTAGGTGCTGGGGATGTCGGATTCGGATCGGTTAGCCGCGATTGCCGCGAGAAACCACGACGCTCGCGATACGTGCTATCTCCCTGACGTGGAGCATCCGAGCGATGATCAGGTAGACCAGGAGCCCCAGCGTTCCGCCGATACCGAGCAGGACGACGCAATCGCGCTTGCTGGCCACGTCGAGCCCGATGGCCTCGAGCCCCGCGACGCACAGCCATGCCACGGCGGCTGCCGCCGCTGCGGCCAAAGACACCCGAGAGGCGAAGCCGAGCAGCCGGCGACCTCCGAGGCCGCCGAGACGGCCGGACAGCACGCCGATGGACACGCCGCCGCCGACGGCGTACGAGGCGCCGTACGCCAGCGCCAGCGCCGGCGCAACGAACTCCGGGTGGACCAGCTGGGTCAAGGTGATCGCCAAGATGATGTTCACGGCCGCGATCACACACTGGATGAAGAACGGCGTACGGGTGTCTTCGATGGCGTAGAACCCGCGAAGCACGGTGTAGTGGACGCTGAACATCAGCGTCCCGGGGGCGAATGCGATCAGCGTCTGACCCAAGGAGGTCGTATCGCCGAGGGCATGGCCCCAGCTGAACAAGACCGTGGCGAGCGCCGGCCCGAACACGAGGAGCGCGACAGCGACGGGCAGGATCACCGCAAGCACCAGCCGCAGTGTCGACGCCATCTCGGCGGCGACATCGCGCAACCGGCCGTCGGCCGCCAGCCGGGACACCAACGGCATGGTGGCCGTCGCCAGCGAGACAGTGACGATCGAGTGCGGCACCTGGGTGAGCAAGAAGGCGTTCGAGTAGACGGTGAAGCCGCTTGCGTCCGAGGCCCCGTGCACGACCTGGGCCGTGCCGGAGGTGGCGCGGTGCACCATCACGTAGAACGCCAGCTGGTTGACGACGACGAACCCGAGCGTCCAGCTGCCCAGCCGCAGCGTGTGCCCGAGTCCGGTACCGCGGAAGTCGAAGCGCGGCCTGACGAGGAACCCACTGGCCTTGAGGTACGGCAGCAGGAGCAGGGTCTGCGCCACGATGCCGACGGTGGAGCCCAGCCCGAGCAGCAGCTCCTGTGGCGTGGTGTACCCGCCGATCGCGGGCTGGCCCGCGTAGGCGACGAGGTACACGACGATCACGGCGATCGAGATGAGGTTGTTGGCGATCGGTGCCCACATCATGGGCCCGAACCGTCCGCGCGCGTTGAGAATCTGACCGATCAGCACGAACATCCCGTAGAAGAAGATCTGGGGCAGGCACCAGCGGGTGAACGCGATCAGCGACGCCCGTTCGGCCGCCAGAGCGGGATCGGTGAAGAAGCTGCGGTCAACCATCGCGCGCAGCAGCAGCGGCGCGAGCGATCACGAGGACGGCTGTCACGCCGGCCAGGACAACCGCTCCGAGCGTAATGATCCGGTTCGCGTACGCATCGCCGCCGTCCGCGTCGTTCCTGATCGACCGCACCAGCTGCGGTACCAGCACGGTGTTGAAGACGCCGCCCGCGACCAGGATGTACAGGCTGTTCGGGATCGTGTTGGCGACGTTGAAGACCTCGGCGTGAAGCGACACCCCGATGGCGGCGGCGAGCAGCCCCGCGCGGACGAACCCGGTCAGCCGCGACACGAGGGTGCCGGCCGCCATCAGGCCGCTGGACGACAAGACGCCTGGGCGGGCGGACGCGCCGGTCACGCCGACGACTCCCCGCGTGTCTTGAAGCCGCGCCCGCGGGCACGCGCGTAGATGCGCCTGCCGGCCGAGATGGCCAAGACGCCGACGCCGACACCGATCACGATCCAGATGGCCAGCCCGATCTGGGTGGCTCGGACGTTGAACGTGAAGGGCTTGCCGAAGGACCGATTCGACACGGTGGTCAGCCGGGCACGTACCTGGGTGACGCCGGTGCCGTCGGCCGTGCTCTTGACCTCCACGTCAAGGAACTGCCCGGGCGAGAGGTGAAGGGTGTGCAGCGGCGCGAACTTCAGGGCCCGGTTCAGCGGGCTCACCGTCACTCTCACCGTCACGGGCACGCTGAGCCCGTTGGTGACTGTCAGCGGAAACCGGCCCGTGTTGCTCGACATGGTGACGAACGCGGGCCCCGTGACCGTCACCCGCGCGATCCGTCCGGAGAGCTGCTTGGCGAGCTCGCGGGTGACGGCTGTACCGCGGGCGACCTCGAAGCT
Organism: uncultured Actinomycetota bacterium; assembly: GCA_963824115.1. Taxonomy (GTDB): domain Bacteria; phylum Actinomycetota; class Actinomycetes; order Propionibacteriales; family Nocardioidaceae; genus DASQEH01. The sequence goes on along the minus strand of CAWGOA010000005.1, from coordinate 259,104 downwards.
CCACGCCGCGGAGCCGGCGGCGGCCAGCTGCCGGTCGAAGTCGGCGGAGACGGGGTCGTGGACGTTCACGAGGTCGCCGTAGACCCGGCCGTTGTGGCGCAGCCGCCTGATCGCGGCGAAGGTCGGCGCAGACAGGCGTGGTTGGGCGCGCACCAGCCGCAGCCGCCCAGAGTAGGGACGGGGCGTCCGCTGGGTCAGGTCCGCCAGCGATGCCACCGCGACGGTCGGGTAGCTGTACCCCGCGGCGAGGTTGGACTGCGACGCCAGGTCGCCGGGGTCCCAGGTGAACGGCGCCGCGAACACTGAGGGCCGATGGTCACCGCTCAGCGATCTGACAGTGGCCTCGGCCAGCATGGACTGGCGGAACTGCAGCGCTGTCAGCGACGCATCGAACGGCTGGCCGCCGATGTCGCCTCGAGACACCACGGTGGTCGCCGGCCCGGGGCGGGTTCGCACCGAGACCACGGCGGGGGGATACCCCGAGGGCTGGTTCAGGGGGAGGTCCGGGAGGCTGTCCTGCGACACGACGTGCACGTTCGTGCCCGCGAGCCGGGCCACGGCCAGGGCTTTGCGCGTGGCCGAGCCGTTGTACTGCCAGTCGACGACCGTCGAGCCCAACGAGCCGGTTGCGACATAGGCCTTGCTCGCCCTGACGGCCGCGCTGACGACCCCCCGCATGTGTGCGGCCGCCAGGGAGCCGGTGGCGGGGTCGCCCCACGGCAACATCGTGACGTGCTGCACCGACGCCAGGTTGTCCAGCTCTGCGAGCCAGGCCGCGGCGTCCTGCTGCCCGGAGCCGGCGTGTCCGGCTGCGCCGATGGCCACCTCTGCGAGGGACCGGACGTCGTAGCCGGCCGACATGGCCTTGGCAGCCTCGCGCAGGGCCGGGTCGACGACCACTTCGATGGACCCGGGCGGTGCCTGGCCGGCGAAGTCGACGACGTCTCGCAGTCGACCGCCGGGAGCCAACAAGTCGGCAAGCCGGTCGTCGATGAAGGAGCCGTCGGGATTTCGCAGGACCGGCGCCGTCACCGGGATCAGGGTCACGATGTGGGTCCGGTGCGGCACCGTCGTGCCGCTCGGCAGGAACGGTATGGTCGTCGCCACGCGGGCGTCCGCGATGGTGTCGCGACCTGCCGAGGTGCCGGTCAGCAAGGTGGCGCCGACCTGGTACACGCCGGCCGTCCCGCTGATGGGTAGGTCGGCGAACGGAATGTGGAGATGCCAGTCGGTTCGGCTGCCAGGACGCAGCCGGCCGATCTCGTCGAACAGACCGAGGCTGTTGACGGTGTTGCCGAAGCCGTCGTCGTTGGCGGCGAACGCGTCGAGGGCCGACTTCGTGACCGCCGGCTCGAAGCCCACCGACAGGTAGACCTTGGCGTCGGTCCACGCATGAGCGGAGAGGTTGGTGACCGTCCCGGACATCCGGATCGGACGTCCGGCTTCGAGACCGGCCGGTGAGATCCGGGTGATCGCCATGCTCAGGCCGGTCTGGGTCACGAGCTCGCTGCTGCCCTGCTGAGCCGAGGAGACGGCTGCCGTCGTCGGCGCGGAGGCGTCGGGTTCGGCGGTCGCCGGAACCGTGGAAGGAGCCGCGGCCGTGACGGCAGCCAGGGCAACGAAGGCGATCAGAACATGCGGTAGGCGCCCCATTACCGTGACGTTTCGTGCCGGAGGGCCACGCGAAGATGCTAACCGGTGAGCCCTTCGCGAGGATGGACTCATACAGTGGTGCCTCGTGTCGGACCAGCGCTCGCTCAGCCAGGTGCAGCGGACCGCGGTGCGCGAGCTCGTCAAGGCGACTCCCGTGATCGCCGAGGTCGGACGGCGATTCGAGGCTGGCGGGCACGAGATCGCCCTGGTCGGCGGGCCGGTGCGAGACCTGCTGATGGGCCGGCTGTCCCAGGACCTCGACTTCGCCACTTCGGCGCGGCCTGACGAGATCGAGGCATGCCTGACCGGGTGGGTCGATGCCCGGTGGGATATCGGCCGGGACTTCGGCACGATCGGTGCCACCGTCGGCGAATGGACGCTGGAGATCACGACGTACCGCTCCGACTCGTACGACGTCTCGTCGCGCAGACCGGAGGTGTCGTACGGCGACGACCTCGAGGTTGACCTGCGCCGACGAGATTTCGCGGTCAACGCGATGGCAGTCGTGTTGCCGGGGCAGCGCTTCGTCGACCCTTTCGGGGGCATGTCCGACCTGGTCGACAAGGTGCTGCGCACCCCCGGAACGCCCGCGGAGTCCTTCGGGGACGATCCGCTGCGGATGCTGCGCGCGGCCAGGTTCGCGGCCCAGCTCGGCTTCACCGTTGCGCCCGAGGTCGTGGCGGCGATGCGCGACATGTCCGACCGGCTGGAGATCGTGTCCGCCGAGCGCGTGCGTGACGAGGTCGTCAAGCTGATCATGGCTGCGAGCCCTCGGCGCGGCCTGGAGCTGCTTGTCGACACCGGGCTGGCGGACAGGTTCCTCCCGGAGCTGCCTGCGCTGCGTCTGGAGCTCGACGAGCACCATCGGCACAAGGACGTCTACGAGCACAGTCTCACGGTGCTCGAGCAGGCCATCGCGTTGGAGGACCGCCTGGACGCGGCTGGTCCGGACCTCGTCGCCCGGCTCGCCGCACTACTCCACGACATCGGCAAGCCGCGTACGCGACGCTTCGCCGACGACGGCTCGGTCACGTTCCACCACCACGACGTCGTGGGCGCCAAGCTGGTCACGCGCCGGCTGAAGGCGCTGCGCTTCCCCAAGGACACGATCGCGGCCGTCGCTCGGCTGGTCGAGCTCCACCTGCGGTTCCACGGATACGGCTCTGGTGAATGGACCGACTCGGCCGTACGTCGCTACGTACGTGACGCCGGCCCCCTGCTCGACCGGTTGCACGTACTCACCCGTGCCGACTGCACCACCCGCAACGCGGGCAAGGCTGCGCGCCTGCGCCGCAGCTATGACGACCTCGAGCTTCGGATCCGCAGGCTGCTCGAGGAGGAGGAGCTCGCCTTGCTGCGACCGGACCTGGACGGTCAGCAGATCATGGCCGTGCTGGGGATCGGGCCAGGACCGATGGTGGGCAGGGCGTACCGCTTCCTGCTCGAGCGACGCCTTGACGAAGGACCGCTCGGCGAGGACGGGGCGGTGGCGGAGCTGCTGTCGTGGTGGGAGTCCCAGTCCGAGTCCACGAGCTGAACCACGGGGGTTGCGTCCTCGTGGGTCATAGCCTGTCGGCGCCATGTCGACCCGAGCCGTGAGGCCGCCGTGGGGACGAGGCCGTGTAGGTGGCATACGACGCAGCGGTGACGGCATAACCGAGCGAGATCCCGGCCAGCAAGACGTAGGACTTGCCGTTCGGGGGGATGACGAGCGCGCCGACTGCGGCGGCGGCCACGAAGACGACGTTGAAGATGACGTCGTACAAGGAGAACACCCGACCGCGGAAACCGTCGTCGACGTTGGTCTGTACCAGAGTGTCGACGCAGATCTTCACGCCCTGCGCCGACAGCCCGAGTGCGAGCGCGGCGATGAGCAGCGACGGTTGGGTGTAGAGAGTGGCGGGGAACGCCTCAGCGGCTGCGGCGAGACACAGCAGAATGAGGATCCAGGTCCGCGCGGCCATTCTTCTCGTGGCCAGTGGCGTCATCACGGCGGCGAGGAAGTAGCCGATCCCGGAGACGAGGACCGCACTCGCGAAACCGGCGAGACCGGCGTCGGTGTCCGCGGGGTCGTTGAAGTAGTTCCGGTACAGCAGGATCGTCGCGACGGTGGACAGGCCGTAGCAGAACCGGTGCCCGGCGACCACCGCCAGCGCACTCGCGGCCAGCGGCCTGCCCCGCAGGTGGTGCAGTCCGGCGACCAGCCCCGACATCACCCGGCGGAGCTCACGGCGTAGGCCGGGGCGGCGAGAGGCGACGTCGGGCCCGAGCAGGTGCAGGGGGATGCGCGTTGCCAACGCGGCGGCCGCAAAGTAGATGAGCGCGGCGAGCACGACCACGCCAGAGTCGCTCGCGAGCTCGACCGGAACCCGGTCGAGGGCGCTGCCCACTCCCAGCCCGCAGATGAAGGCCAAGGTGCCGCTCGTAGGCGAGAGCGAGTTGGCGAGCACCAGCTCGTCAGCGTCGACGACCCGCGGGAGGGCTGCGGACAGGTCAGCCAGCAGGAACCGGTTGATGCTGAGCGCGGTGATCACCAGCACGACAAGGACTGCGTCGTGCCTGCCGGTGGAGATGACGACCGCGGCGGCGAGCACCGGGGCGCATCGCGAGACATTGGAGAAGACGAGGATCTGCCGCCTGTTCCACCTGTCGAGGAACACGCCCACGAACGGGCCCAGCACCGTGAATGGCAGCAGCACGGCCGCGAGAGCGACGGCGATGGCGCCGGCGTCCGGTTGACGCTCCGGTGAGAACAAGGCGTACGACGCGAGCGCGACCTGGAAGACGCCGTCAGCGAACTGGCTGGTGACGCGTACCGCGAAGAGCTGGCGAAAGCGGCGTCCAACCAGCAGGCGGCGCAGGTCGCCGATGGCACTGCTCATGACCCGGCCAGTCTGCACCCCTTGAACACCCGAAAGATCCGACCCTGGCGTGGCCAGGACCACTTGTGAGTCGGATCTTTCGGGTTGAAGTCAGCGGGCCACGTCCCCGCGGATGAAGGCCTCGACCGACTCGCGGCCCACGTCGTCGGGGCGCTGTACCGGTGGGGACTTCATCAGGTACGACGACGCGGCGAGCAGCGGCCCGCCGATCCCGCGGTCCTTGGCGATCTTCGCGGCCCGGATCGCGTCTATGATGATGCCGGCCGAGTTGGGTGAGTCCCAGACCTCCAGCTTGTACTCGAGGTTGAGCGGCACGTTGCCGAAGGCGCGTGCCTCCATCCGGACGTAGGCCCACTTGCGGTCGTCGAGCCATGCGACATAGTCCGACGGCCCGATGTGCACGTTGCGTGAGCCGAGGTCATGGCCGATGTTGGACGTCACCGCCTGGGTCTTCGACACCTTCTTGGACTGAAGACGGTCCCGCTCGAGCATGTTCTTGAAGTCCATGTTGCCGCCGATGTTGAGCTGGTACGTGCGGTCGAGCACGACGCCGCGGTCTTCGAACAGCTTGGCCATGACCCGGTGGGTGATGGTCGCCCCGACCTGGGACTTGATGTCGTCGCCGACGATCGGCACACCGGCATCCTCGAACTTCTTGGCCCATACCGGGTCGGATGCGATGAAGACCGGAAGGGCGTTGACGAACGCGACATTGGCGTCGATGGCGCACTGCGCGTAGAACTTGTCAGCCTGCTCCGATCCGACCGGAAGGTAGGACACCAGCACGTCGGCCTTGGTGTCCTTCAGCACGCTGACGACGTCGACCGGCTCTGCGTCACTTTGCTCGATGGTCTCCAGGTAGTACCTGCCGAGACCGTCGAGCGTCGGGCCGCGTTGGACGATGATGCCGAGCGGCGGCACGTCGGTGATCTTGATCGTGTTGTTCTCGCTGGCGTTGGTCGCCTCGGAGAGGTCGAAGCCGACCTTCTTGGCGTCGACGTCAAAGGCGGCGACGAACTCGATGTCGCTGACGTGGTAGTCGCCGAACTTGACGTGCATCAGGCCCGGAACCGCGGCCGAGGGGTCGGCGTCTCGATAGTAGTGAACGCCCTGGATAAGCGACGTCGCGCAGTTGCCGACGCCGATGATGGCTACCCGAACCGAACCCATGCAGTGCTCCTCGTTGTGCGAATCGTGTGATGTCGACGGTTGCCCGTCGACTCAGGGGGTGGTGTTGCCTGGTGATGTGTCATCCGGGGGTCCGCCGCCTGGTGCTGCGCCGTCGCCCTTGGTCGAACGGGAGACCCGCTCGGTCTCGATCAGCTCGCTGAGCCAGCGGACCTCGCGTTCGACTGACTCGAGGCCGTGCCGCTGTAGCTGCAGCGTGTAGGAGTCGACCCGCTCCCGCGAGCGCGCCAGCGTGGTCCGTACCCCGTCGATGCGCTCCTCGAGCCGGCTCCGGCGCCCCTCCAGGATGCGGATCCGGGTCTCGGTCGTCGTGGAGCCGAAGAAGGCGAAGTGCACGCCGAAGTTGTCGTCCTCCCAGGCGCTCGGCCCGGTCGACGAGACGAGTACCTCGAACCTGTCCTTGCCGTCCGCCGTCAGGGTGTAGACGATCTTGCCGCGACGGCCGACGAGCGTGGTCGCCTGATCGTCGTCGACGGAATTGTCCTCGACGATCAGACCGTCTCGGAGCAACTGCTTCAGCCGGGGATACAGCGAGCCGTAGGAGAGCACCCGACCCCACCCGAGCAGAGCCGTGACCCGCTTGCGCAGCTCGTAGCCGTGCATGGGGGACTCGTGCAGCAGTCCGAGCACCGCGAGCTCGAGGGCATCTCCGCGCTTGGCCAACGATTGCTCACGTCCCATCGAGTCCTCGGGAAGCCGGATGACACGGCTACCTATCGAGGTAACGTATCACCTCCACGTATCGCAGCGATACATCGCGGGCACGGAACCATGCGCGTGTCCGACTGCGATCTGCGTCACCGAAGCGGTCCCGGGTTGGATTACCTGCCGTAGGGCGCCGTACGCTCGAAGCCATCATGTGGTCCCAGCGCTTCGTCATCGACTACTCCCTGCAGCGCAGGGCGACCTTGTCCACCCTGTTCAACGGCGGCGCAACCACTATGGACGACGTCTGCGACGCGGATCCCTACACCCTTCGGGCCGCCAAGCACCACGGTGAGCCGGCATCGAGCCCGTGCCCGATATGCCGCAAGCCGGAGCTGCGCCTTCTCTCGTACGTGTTCGGCGACGAGCTCGGCCAGTTCTCCGGCCGGATCAAGTCGCGCGCCGAGATCGAGGCGATGGCGCACGAGCACGGAGAGATCCGCATCTACGTCCTCGAGGTCTGCCGCTCGTGCGGGTGGAACCACCTCGTCGAGTCGTACGTCGTCGGGGACGGGGTACCGCGCAAGCCGCCGCGTCGTCAGCGCACGGTCGAAGACGACGACTGACGCCGGGCCCGCATGTGAGCGATCAGGTAACTCCTCCCGGTGACCCGTCCCGACGAGCGCGTCCAGCAAGACCTGACCCGGTTCGTCGCCGGGGGAAAAAGCCGCGGATGCGCGACCTGTCCGGCTGGGCGCGGGTGCGCTATGTCGTAAGGAAGACGCTCAAGTGGGGCGCCGTCGTCGGACTCGTCTGCTGCCTGTTGATCGCCGTAGCGATCTACGTGACCTACGAACGCATCGACATCCCCACGCCCAACAAGGACTTCCAGGCCCAGACGACGACTGTCTACTACTCCGACGGCAAGCATGTGATCGGGAAGTTCGCGCTCCAGAACCGGCAGAGCATTCCGCTGTCCCAGATGCCCCGGACGCTGCGTAACGCGGTCATCTCCGCCGAGGACCGCTCGTTCCGGACCAACCCCGGCATCGACATCAAGGGCATCATCCGCGCCGCCTGGCACAACATTCTCTCCCCGGCTCCGAGCAGGGCGCCTCGACGATCACCCAGCAGTACGTCAAGGTGTTGTACCTCTCGCAGGCGCGCACCTGGTCCCGCAAGATCAGGGAGGCGTTCCTCGCCGTCAAGCTGCAGAACCGGCTCAGCAAGAACCAGATCCTGGCGGGGTACCTCAACACGATCTACTTCGGCAGGGGCGCGTACGGCGTCCAGGCGGCTGCCCAGGCGTACTTCCAGAAGGATGCCAAGGATCTCAACCTGCGCCAGAGCGCCGTCTTGGCAGCGGTGCTCAACTCTCCTGGCAACCTGGATCCGGCCAACGGCCAGGCCGCGGCCGCCGCCCTGCTCGCGCGGTACCAGTACGTGCTCGAGGGCATGGTGTCGATGGGCGAGCTCGACCCCAATCGGGCGACGCGGGCCGAGCAGCAGCTGCCGACGTTCCCGAAGATACGGCAGTACAACGAGTACGGCGGCCAGAAGGGTTATCTGATGGCCCTGGTGAAGCAGCAGCTACAGGCGCTGCACTTCACCAACGAGCAGATCGAGGGCGGCGGGTTGCGGGTCATCACGACCCTCGACTGGAACAAGGAGCAGGCCGCCGAGCGGGCGATCCGTCGGGTCCGGCCCAGGGACAAACCGCAGCTGCACATCGCGCTCGCGTCGGTCCAGCCCGGTACCGGCGCGCTTCGGGCCATGATCGGGGGCAAGAACTACCTCGACAGCCAGCTCAACTGGGCGGTCGCTGGTGGGTCGCCGGGGTCGTCGTTCAAGGCCTACGCCCTGGCCGCCGCCCTGGGCCAAGGCATCAGCCTGCGCGACTATTTCGACGGCAACTCCCCGCTGACCTTGCCCGACGGGACCTCGGTCCAGAACGAGGGCAGTGGCTCCGGCACGTCGTACGGGCCGGTCAGCCTGCTCACCGCCACCGAGAAGTCGATCAACACCGCCTTCGTCGACATGACGCTGCACATGCACGACGGACCCGCCGCGATCGTCGACGCGGCAGTTCGCGCCGGCATCCCCCGCTCGGCGCCTGGACTCCACGCCAACATCGGTGTGTCCCTCGGAAGCGCGACGGTCTCCGCGATCTCCATGGCCGACGGCTATGCGACGTTCGCGGCACGCGGGGAGCACGCGCCCTGGTACGTGATCTCGAAGGTCAGCAACGCCAACGGCGTGCAGTACGAGCACCTGACCCACCCAGACCAAGCCTTCAGCCCAGCGATCGTCAGCAACGTCACGTACGCATTGCAGCAGGTCGTCAACGCCGGTACCGGCTTCCGCGCCCAGCTGCTCGGACCGGCCGGCAGCGGGCAAGACCGGCACCGCCACGAACGCGCACGGTGACGTGTCGTCGTCGTGGTTCGTGGGGTACACGCCCCAGCTGTCGACAGCCGTGATGTACGTCCGGGGGAACGGCAACCAGGCCCTCAACGGCTACCTCGCCACGTACTTCGGCCAGGACTACCCCACCGAGACGTGGACCGCGTACATGACCAGCGCGCTCAAGGGCGCCCCCATCCTCGGCTTCCCGCTCCCGGCGCCCCTTGGTGGGGTGAGCCCGACGTACGTGCCGCCGACCACCACGGCCCCGCCGCCTCCGTCGACGTCGGCACCTTCGACCTCCGCACCGCCGACGACGACGTCACCCCCGCCCACGACGTCCGCGCCACCGACGACGAGCGGCCCGACCACGTCAGGGCCCCCGACGACGTCGCGCCCCACCGACGAGCAAGCCGCCGTCGTCTCCCGCACCGCCGTCGTCTCCAGCACCGCCGTCGTCTCCCGCACCACCATCGTCGTAGTGCACAGTGGCCACGCAGTGGCTTTGAGGGATACGGCACGATGGGCGGCGTGGAACTGCTCGGCTCGGGTCGCACCAGCGGCGAGGTGGTGTCTCCCACGCTGAGCGACCCGCTTGCTCGGGTAGCGTCCGCCGCTGTCGGTGGACCTCTCGGCAGGCACGCCCGGACCGGGCGGAGCTGGTGGACGCCGCTTCGTGTCGTGCTCGCCGTGGCCACCGTCGTATTCGGGCTCGGGGTCGTCCAGAAGTCCCCGTGCGTGGTCGAGAACTGGTCGGACGTGGCGTTCCCGAAGGCGTTCTCGCACCTGTGTTACACCGACATTCCCTACCTGTACGTCGACCGGGGGCTGGCGGAGGGGATAGTCCCCTACGAGCCGGCCTCGGACCTCCCGATCATCAAGCAGCCCCTGACGGCGAAGGCCGAGGACGAGCTGACGATCGAGTATCCCGTGCTGACGGGGGCCTGGATGGGCGCCGCGGCAGTCGTGACGCGTGCGCTTGGCAGTTCTCCCGACGTGTCGGACCTCCCGCACGACTCGGTCGGAAGCATCCTGGGCGTGCAGCACGACAGTGCATTGTTCTGGAGCGTCAACGCGGTCGGGTTCTTCTTGGTGCTGCTGCTCGGGCTGGTGCTCTTGGTCCGCGCCCAGCCGCGACGGCCGTGGGACGCGATGTTGGTGGCGGCGTCTCCGAGCCTGGCGCTGGCCGCGACCATCAACTGGGACCTGGTGGCCTTCGGCTGGGTGGCGGCGATGCTGTGGGCGTGGTCGACGAGACGGCCGGTGCTTGCCGGGGTGTTCATCGGCCTCGGGGCCGCGACCAAGCTGTACCAGCTGTTCCTCCTCGGTCCGCTGATCGTGCTGTGCCTGCGTGAGCGCAGGTGGGACGTCGCGGCCAGGACGGCCGGGGCCGCCGCTGTCGCGTGGCTCGTCGTCGACCTGCCGATCTACATCTGGTCGCCGCACGCGTTCTTGTGGTTCTGGAAGTACAACGCCTCGCGTGGCCCCGACTTCGGCTCGCTCTGGCTGGTCTGGGCGAACTGGACCGAGGAGGGCATCGCGCGCGGCGAGCCCGCACACGATCAACGTGACGACCTGGCTCGTCTTCGGGGCCGCCTGCGCGGCCATCGCGTTGGTAGGACTGTTCGCCCCTCGTCGGCCCCGGGTACCGCAGCTCATGCTGCTGGTCATCGTGGCGTTCTTCCTCGTCAACAAGGTGTACTCACCCCAGTACGTCCTGTGGCTGCTGCCCCTCGCCGCGCTGGCCCGTCCCCGCTGGCGCGACCTGATCATCTGGCAGGCCTGCGAGGTTTTCTACTTCTTCGCGATCTGGATGCACATCGCGAACTTCTTCGTCGACCCCGGCCATTATGACTGGCCGTACGGGTTGGCGGTGATACTGCGGATCGCTGGAGAGCTGTATCTCGCCGCGCTGGTGATCCGCGACATCTACCGGCCGTGGCACGACCCGGTCCGTGCCGATGGGCTGTCCGACGACCCGTTGGGCGGCATCTTCGATGAGGGCCTGGACAGCGCCGGTGCGGGCGTGTCGTCCGCCATCGGGTACGACGACCGTCCCGGCGGCCCACGATCGGGTCGGAGTCGCCCTGGCGAGAGCCTCATTCCGAGGACTCGCCTGAGGCGGACCCGCTCTACTCCTCGCTCAGCTGACCACGCTCAGCTGACCACGCTCAGCTGACCACGCTCAGCTGACCAAGGACGTGGTCGAAGGTCGTCGTCGTGTGCCTGACGTGGACGTCCAGCTCGTCACCGACGTCGGGCACAGCGGCAGCCGCCGGCACGAAGATCATGCTCACCTGCATGTGGGGTGGCTCGACGAACCAGCGGCGGCGACCGTCCACGACGTACGGGGACAGGGAGTGCCCGGTCGCCTCGAGCCCGCCGCGGGCCAATGACACAGCACGCTGACGGGGCGACGCAGCCGCGGCAGGGGCCTCGAGAGCAATGCCGTGAGCCGTGCCGCCGGCGACGACGAGCACGTGCCCGGCTCGGGTGAGTCTTCGCTGCCGGTACCCGACCCTGTCACCGCGCTGTACCGGATGGACATCGAGCACCGTCGCCCGCGCCGCGAGCGCCCCCGGGTCGCCGAGCCACAGCCCGGTCCCGACGCGGGGCCGGAACTGCATTCCGGGATGGCGACGGCGCAGGCCGGCCAGCTCGTCGAGGTCGAGATGGCTGACGAACCAGCGATCGGCCGGAGCCGCCTGGAGCCATTGCTCCACCTCGGGCAGGTGGCCGCCGCCCAGGGGCAGGTGGACGGCATGGCCCTCGATCCGCACGCCACGCGCCATCCGTTGCGCCGCGACCAGGTCCGTTGCCACGAAGCCGTGCCGCCGCATCGAGGTCAGCGCCTCGAGCACCACGCGGGGCCGGTCTAGGCGCCGGCCCAGCGCTAGCAGGTCGTCGAGGCGACCGACGGTGTGGATCAGCCTGCGGTCCGAGGGGGCGTCGGCGAGCCACGGACGCCATGGCTGCATCACCAAGATCGTGCCCGAGAAGCGGCGGTCGACGTCGGCCACCTCGCTGTAGGTGCCGACGGCTATGGTGTCGGCCCCCAGCCACTCGCTGCGTCGCGCGAGCCTCGCGATACCGAAGCCGTACCCGTTGCCCTTCGCGACCGGGACGATGCCCGGGCTCGCCGCCGCGGTCCTGGTCAGATGGGCGCGCCACCGGGGCCCGTCCACGTACAGCGTCAGTGTCATCGGCGCCGCCTAACGCCCACGCAGGTAGAGGTCGAAGGCCTTGTACAGGAGTCGGTTCAGTGGCAGGTCCCACTCGCCGACGTACTCGACGGCCTCACCGCCGGTGCCGACCTTGAACTGGATCAGCCCGATGTGGGGGTCGTCGGCGTCAACGGTGTCGGTGATCCCTCGCAGGTCGTACACGTCGGCGCCGGCGTCGATGGCGTCGCAGATCATCTGCCACTGGATCGCGTTGGACCCCCTGACGTCACGTTTGGCGCTCGAGGAGGCTCCGTACGAGTACCAGCAGTGTCCGCCCACCCTGACCCAGGTCGTGGCGGCGACGAGGTCGCCGTCGTGGTGGGCCAGATACAGCCGGATCCGGTCGGGGTCGTCCGCCTGCAGTGCCGCGAACATCTGCTGGAAGTAGCCGAGTGGTCGCGGCGTGAAGTGGTCGCGGCTCGCGGTCTCCGCGTAGAGCCGGTGGAAGGCGGCGAGGTCGTCGATGGTGCCCCGGGTGACGGCGACGCCGGCCTTGGCGGCCTTCTTGATGTTGCGGCGCCAGAGCTGGTTCATCCCCGCCAGAATCTCGTCGGGAGCCCGGCCGGCCAGGGGAAGCTGGAAGACGAACTGCGGCTGGCCCGCGGTGAAGCCGCCCAGCGCCGCCTGTCGGCGCCAGCCGAGGGCCGACAGGGTTTTCTCCACGACCTCACCGGTCGCGAACGTCGAGTCCGGCGGTCACGTCTGACAGCTGGCGGCTGGAGGGGTCGGCGATAGCCTGCTTGACGGTCTCTGCCCGCCACGAGCGCGTCGCTACCGGCGGTCCGATGCGGACCGCGAACGCGCCCTGGCCGGCCACGTGCGCAGCCAACGCCGCCAGCACAGGGCCGAGCAGAGGGCTGTCCCAGTCGATGACCGGCCCCTCGGGGAGATAGGCGAGGAACCTCTTCAACCGCGGCAGCTGCCGGTACAGCACAAGCCCGGCGCCGACCAGCCGGGTTCCCTCGAACCAGCCGAGTGACTCACTGCGCCACTCGGTCTTCACCTGTCCCCACGCCGGGGTCTGCAGAAAGCTGGCACTCGGCCGGGCGTTGATGAAGCCGAGGTGCTCGCGCGCTGAGATGGTACGCACGACTATCTCGGTCACGCCGGGTAACGCTACCGGACCGCCCGGTGGCAGCCCGGCGATCGGCGGTGGCTTCAGGCGAGCCGCTTGCGCAGCCAGGCGATGTCCGCTCCCTGGCCCTCGGCCCCTCCCGGGGTCTCGCAGACGACCGGCGCACCCGCCTGACGGACGACGGCGACCAGGTCATCGGCGGCGATCTGTCCGTCGCCGAGGTTGGTGTGCCGGTCAGCTCCGGATCCGAACGCGTCGCGGGAATCATTGGCGTGGACCAGATCGATGCGACCGGTGATGGCCATGAGCCGGGGTACGAGGTCCTCGAGCTCTTCACCACTGGCATGCGCGTGACAGGTGTCGAGACAGAAGCCGATCGAGTCGGCTCCCTCGGCACCGGAGATCGCGTCCCAGAGCAGTGCGATGCGATCCAGATGTCTTGTCATCGCGTTGTCGCCGCCGGCGGTGTTCTCGATCAGCAGCGGCACCGAGATCTCGAGCCGCTCGGCGCATTTGCGCCAGTTGTCCAAGCCGATGGCCGGATCGTCGGCCTTCAGGAGGTGACCCCCGTGGACGACGACGCCCACGGCGCCGATCTCGGCTGCCGCGTCGAGGGTCTGCTGGAGCAGCTTGCGTGACGGGATGCGGATGCGGTTGTTGGACGTGGCGACGTTGAGGACGTAGGGCGCATGCACGTACAGATCGACTCCCGCCTCCGCGGCCGCCTTCCGCAAAGCGCCGGAACCGCCGGCGAAGGCGACCTTGGGACCTTTCCAGCCCTGGGGGTCGCCGAGGAAGAACTGCGACAGCGTCGCATCGCGCGCCTTGGCCTCCGCCACGGGGTCGGCCTGGTCGACATGACCGCCGAAAGCATTCAGGGACATGACGCCACGATAGAGGCCGGCAGCGACAGGTTCCCTGGTGGGCGCGGCGGCGGCTGAGGCAGCAGCGCCGCCGGGTCGCAGGGGCCGGTACGAGATCCCAGGGTCCGGTCAGGGCTCACTCAGGGAAATCCCGTTGGCTCCCCGTCGGCGGAATTCGCTAGCGTGGTCACACCGGACGTGGATTCACGCGCCCGGGCGATCTCGAACCCCTTGGGGAGCCCATGACCGAGCAGACCGGCGATGTCGGATCCCGTCAGGCCGCCCAGCTGGCTGCCCGCACGGTCGACCTGACGAAGGTGTACGGCGAGGGAGATGCTCTGGTCGCCGCTCTCGACGGCGTGTCGATCGACTTCGCCGACGGCGAGTTCACGGCCGTCATGGGCCCCTCCGGCTCGGGCAAGTCGACGCTGATGCACTGCATGGCTGCGCTCGACACGTCGTCCAGCGGAGAGGTCTACCTCGGCGAGACGAGCCTCGCCGGCCTCAACGACAAGCAGCTGACGAGACTGCGCCGCGACAAGGTCGGCTTCATCTTCCAGGCGTACAACCTCGTACCGACTCTCACCGCGCAGGAGAACATCGAGCTGCCGTTGGCGATCGCGGGCCGAAAGCCCGACGCTGAGTGGTTCGACACCGTCATCGACACCGTCGGGCTGCGGAGCCGGCTGAAGCATCGCCCCAACCAGCTTTCGGGGGGTCAGCAGCAACGGGTGGCCTGCGCGCGGGCGCTGGTGTCTCGCCCCGAGATCGTGTTCGCCGACGAGCCGACCGGCAACCTCGACTCCGCGGCGAGCGCTGAGGTGCTCGGGTTCTTGAGGAGAAGCGTCGATGAGCACGGACAGACGATCGTGATGGTGACGCACGACCCCATAGCCGCCGCCTACACCGACCGGGTGATCTTCCTCGCCGACGGCAAGGTGGTCGACGAGATACGCGAGCCGACCGCTGACGCGGTCCTGGAAGAGATGAAGGTGCTCAGCCTCGGAGCCGTCGCCGGTACCCCGGCAGGAGGCTGAGCGTGCTCAAGGTCACCTGGCGCAACCTCGTCGCCCGCAAGCTCCGGCTTGCGCTGAGCGGCTTCGCCATCGTCTTGGGGGTCGCCTTCGTGGCAGGCTCGTTCATCTTCACCGACGCACTGGGCGGGGCCTTCAACGGCATCATCAAGGGCACCACCGCCGACGTCGAGATCGCACCGAAGGGCTCGCAGTCGATCAACGCCGCCGAGGACTCCCGTACCATTCCGGCTTCCTACGTCGAGCGCCTCGCCAAGCTGCCCGGCGTGGCCGCCGCCTACGGCACCGTGGAGGTCCAGAACGTCTGGATAATCGGGAAGAACGGCAAGCTCGTCGGTGGCAACGGCCCTCCCGCCTTCGCGTTCAACTACACCAAAGAGGAAGCCATCACGGGCAAGCAGATCCTCACCCTCTCGTCGGGGTCGCTACCGACCGGGCCGGGCGAGATCGCGATGGACCAGGACGCCGCAGCCAAGGCCAAGTACCGCATCGGTGACACCGTCACCTTGTCCACGCCGGGAAAGGTGCCGAGCCTCAAGGCGAAGCTGGTCGGGCTCGTGCAGTTCGGCTCCAAGGGCGGGCTCGTCGGAGCCACCTTGACGATCTTCGACAAGCAGTGGATGCAGGACCTGTTCTTCCACGGCAAAGACGTCTACACCGGGATCGGGCTGACCGACGACGCCGGATACTCCCAGCAGCAGGTCGCTGACGCCGCCAACAAGGTGCTCCCGGCTGGGATCCAGGCGCTTGCTGGGGACAAGGTCGCCAAGGACAACGAGGACGCGATCGGCAAGGCTCTGGGCTTCATCAACACCTTTCTGCTGGTCTTCGCGGCCGTGGCGATGGTGGTCGGCACGTTCTTGATCATCAACACGTTCTCGATCCTGGTCGCCCAACGCAGCCGTGAGCTGGCCCTGTTGCGGGCCATGGGCGCATCGAAGCACCAGGTCAACCGTTCGGTGTTGACCGAGGCATTCGCTGTCGGGCTGGTGGGGTCCACGATCGGAATCGGTGCGGGATATCTGCTCTCTATCGGCCTGAAGGCCCTGTTCGGACTGATCGGGCTCGACCTCTCGGGTGCGACGTTCCCGGTCCACCTGCGCACGATCGTGGTGTCCTACCTGGTCGGGCTCGTGGTCACGATGATCGCGGCGTATCTGCCGGCGCGCCGCGCCGCCCGGATCGCTCCGGTCGCCGCCATGCGCGACGAGGTGGCGCTGCCCGAGGCCTCGCTGAGACGCCGCATGTTGATCGGTGCCGGCCTTGTCGTGGTCGGGATCGGCTCGATCGCCGGCGGGTTTGCGGGGTCGGGGGGCAAGGGGCTCACTTTCATCGGCATCGGAGCCCTGGTGGTCCTGATCGGGGTCTCGCTGATGGCTCCTGTGCTCGGCCGGCCGGTCATCCGGCTCCTCGGAGTGGTGTACAAGAAGACGTTCGGGACCGTCGGCGTCTTGGCGACCGAGAACTCGCTGCGCAACCCGCGGCGGACCGCGGCAACTGCCAGTGCTCTCATGATCGGCCTGACCCTTGTCGCGCTCATGTCGATCGTCGGCGCGTCGGCCAAAGCCAGCACCGACAAGGCCATACAGCAGACGCTGGTTGCCGACTTCGTGGTGTCCAACGCGGTAGGGCAGGGATTCTCGCCCAGCATCGCGACTGAGGTCCAGAAGCTCCCTGGCGTGGCGGCGGTGACGCGCTTTCGCCAAGGTGTTGGCACGATCAACGGTCAGACCGTGTACCCCTACGGCGTCGATCCTGCTCAGCTGGCCCGGACGCTGAAGGTGCCGATGACCTCAGGCGCCGTGAGTGCCCTCGCCGACAAGGCGATCCTGGTCAGCACGACGACGGCCAAGGGTGACCACTACTCCGTCGGGGACCCGATCGTGCTGAAGATGCAGGGCGGTACGGCGAAGCTCTTCGTCGCCGGCGTCTTCAAGGCCTCGGCGGCCGTCCCGGCCAGCTACCTGGTCACCCTCGACACCTTGCTCAAGGGCGGCATCAAGCCACTCGACACCGCCTTGTTCATCACGAAGCAACCCGGGTCGGACGGCAACCGGCTCCGGGCCGAGATCAGCTCGATCATCAAGGACAACCCCACGGTCACGCTCAAAGACCAGCAGCAGTTCGCGCAGGAGCAGGCCAAGCAGATCGACCAGTTCCTGTACATCATCTATGCGCTCCTGGGGCTCGCGATCATCATCGCGGTGCTGGGGATCATCAACACGCTGGCCTTGTCGGTGATCGAGCGGACCCGCGAGGTGGGGCTGCTCCGCGCGGTCGGGATGAGCCGACGGCAGCTCAAGCGGATGATCAGGCTCGAGTCCGTGTCCATCTCACTGCTCGGGGCCGCGCTGGGGATGGTCATGGGTATCGCGTTCGGCATCGCCTTGCAGCGCGCGATCTCCGACCAGGGCATCGACGTCTTGTCGATCCCCTGGATCCAGCTGGCCGTCTTCATGCTGCTTGCCGCTGTGGTCGGCGTGCTTGCGGCCGTCCTGCCTGCGCGCCGGGCCGCGAAGCTCAACGTGCTCGCCGCGATCTCCACCGAGTAACCCGCCGAGAGGCCACGTTGGTCCGCTGCTCGGCCGGGTCACCGGCGTCCTTGTCGAGCAGAGTGAGGCTGTGGACAACGATTACCGCCCGAGGACGGCGCACTGATAATCTGGGCGTCGTCGATCCGGCAGTAGGCCGGATCGCAGCACGGCCCGACAGGCTCCACAGAGACGGCCGTGACCTCCTGTCACGGAGAGCCCGTGACCGCGAGTCCACAGGAGGTGGATGTTCAGTCATGCGTAACTACGAACTCATGGTCATCCTCGATCCCGACCTCGAGGAGCGCACGGTCCAGCCGTCGCTCGACCAGTACCTGAACCTCGTCCGCCAAGACGGCGGCAGCGTCGAGTCGGTCGACGTGTGGGGCCGCCGACGGTTGGCCTACGAGATCAACAAGAAGTCCGAGGGCATCTATGCCGTCGTCACGTTGTCGGCGCAGCCGGATACCGTCAAGGAGCTAGACCGGCAGCTCGGCCTCAACGAGTCGGTCATGCGCACCAAGGTCATGCGACCAGAGGTGCACTGACCGGCCCTCACGCGGCTCGTGCCCAAGACATCAGACCGATTCCCCCGGTCGTTCCACCCGAACTGACCAGCCCAAGGGAGGCCATTGCACATGGCAGGCGACACCACGATCACCATCGTCGGCAACCTCACCGACGACCCAGACCTCCGCTTCACGCCCAACGGCGCAGCCGTTGCCAACTTCACGGTGGCATCGACGCCTCGATTCTTCGACCGGCAGACCAACGAGTGGAAGGACGGCGAAGCGCTGTTCCTGCGCTGCTCGATCTGGCGGCAGGCGGCTGAGAACGTCGCCGAGACCCTGCAGCGCGGAGCGAGGGTCATCGTCTCTGGGCGCCTCAAGCAGCGGTCGTACGAGACCAGAGAGGGCGAGAAGCGCACGACCTTCGAAGTGGAGGTCGAAGAGATCGGCCCGTCGCTGAAGTACGCGACCGCCAAGGTCACCAAGACGTCGAGATCCGGCGCGGGCACCGGAGGCAACTTCGGTGGCGGCGGCGGGGCAACGACCCGTGGGCCTCACCTGCCGCAAACGCCTCGGCACCAGCCGGCGCAAGCGTGGGAAGCGACCCGTGGGCAGCGCCGGCCGGCGGCTCCGACGAGCCGCCGTTCTGACCCTTCACATCCACCCGACCATTCCGGCACCTGCCGGGCTCTGAGAAAGGGAGCACCACAATGGCGAAACCCATAGTCCGCAAACCGAAGAAGAAGGTCTGCGGGTTCTGCAAGGACAAGGCCACCTACGTCGACTACAAGGACACCACGCTGCTGCGGAAGTTCATCTCCGACCGGGGCAAGATCCGTGCCCGTCGCGTGAGTGGCAACTGCGTCCAGCACCAGCGCGACGTGGCGACAGCCATCAAGAACGCGCGCGAGATGGCCCTGCTTCCCTATACGTCCAGCGCCCGCTGAAAGGAGATCGGTCCGTGAGACTCATTTTGACGCAGGAGGTCTCCACACTCGGTGCGCCGGGTGACGTCGTCGACGTCAAGGACGGCTACGGGCGTAACTACCTCGTGCCGCGTGGTCTTGCCATCGGGTGGACCAAGGGAGCGGAGAGGCAGATCGAGTCGATCAAGAAGGCCAGGTCCGTTCGTGACGTACGAGACCTGGGGCACGCCGACGAGATCAAGGGCCAGCTCGAACGCCTCACCGTAACGGTGCCGGCGCAGGCCGGCTCGACCGGCCGGTTGTTCGGCGCGGTCACCGTCACCGACATCGTCGAGGCCGTCAAGGCGTCGGGTGGGCCGGACATCGACAAACGGCGTATCGAGGTGAAGAACCCGATCAAGACGCTCGGCCCTCACCAGGTCACCGTCAAGGTCCACGACGACGTCTCCGCGACCGTCAACCTCGAGGTCGTCGCTTCCTGACGTACGCGCGGAAGATCCGGGTCTCAGGTAGTTCATCGCTACCGGGAACCCGGATCTTCTGCGTTCAGGGGGCCCGTGGTGCGCGCTCGGACGGATCGGCGTCGTCTCACCTGGTGGTTGGCGAGCCCTTACCGAGCGATTGCCCGCCAGATAGTTTTCCTCCACACCCGGGGTCGTGACAGCCAGCCAGGTCAGAGCCGGTGCCAGCCGGCTCCTTGGAAGCTCATCCACCGATGTTTCCCCAGGCTGTGCACATCCTCGTGCGGTGGTCGTCCACAGGCTGTCCACACCCCTTGTGGACGGCGCCCTTCCGCAGTACGGCCGACTGCGCCTAGCCTCGTGCCCGCTTCGCAAGGCGTCCGCGACTCGTCGGTGAGCGGGCTCGCGCCCGGCCTGCGGCGAGGGATTGTGTCGGCGCTGCGACCTAGTGTCTCAGCCCTGACCTGCCTTCAGCTGAGCCGGATGGCCTGGATCCATGGAGAGGAGACACGTGAGCGCTCAGTATTCCGGTCCACACCCAGTGCCGGACGACTATGGGCGCGAAGCACAGATCGGCCGTACACCGCCTCAGGACGAGAACGCCGAGCAGTCTGTGCTCGGTGCGATGTTGTTGAGCAAGGATGCCATCGCCGACGTCGTCGAGGTGCTGCGCGGGAGCGATTTCTACCGGCCGGCGCACGAGCTCGTCTTCGACGCGATCCTCGACCTCTATGGCCGCGGCGAGCCGGCAGACGCGATCACGGTAGCGGCGGAGCTCACCCGAGACGGCGACCTCGCCCGGGCAGGCGGCGCGCCCTACCTGCACACGCTCGTCGCCGGCGTCCCCGTGGCCGCCAACGCGGGCTACTACGCTGCCATCGTCCGCGAGAAGGCCATCTTGAGGCGCCTCGTCGATGCCGGCACCAAGATCGTCCAGATCGGCTACGCCGCAGAAGGGCAGGTCGACGACGTCGTCGACCAGGCGCAGGCCGAGATCTACGGTGTGACCGACAGGCGTGCCTCCGAAGACTATGCCCCGCTGGCAGACCTCATGGAGCTCACGATCGACGAGCTCGAGGCCATCGGCAACCGTGACGGCATGATGGCCGGCGTTCCGACCGGCTTCGCCGAGCTCGACGAGCTCACCAACGGCCTGCACGGCGGCCAGATGGTGATCGTCGCCGCCCGCCCCGCGATCGGCAAGGCGCTTGCTCTCGACACGCCGCTGCCGACGCCGGACGGGTGGACGACCATGGGTGAGATCTGCGTGGGCGACGAGCTGATCGGCGCCGATGGGGCGCCGACGACGTCGTCGCGGCGACCGAGGTGCTCACCGGCCGGCCCTGCTACCGCGTCGAGTTCTCGGACGGGTCGTCGGTGGTCGCCGACGCCGGTCACCAGTGGGTGACCGACTCGGGCTTCCAGACCGCGGCCCGGACGACCCTCGAGCTGTCCGCGAGACCTTGCCTCGGGGGCCGTCCACACGATCCACAGCCCCCAGCCGCTGACCGGACGAGCGGCCCTCACGCACTGGACCCGGCCGCGGTGCGAGGCCAGCGTCGAGTTCGGCTGGAAGATCGCGGCAGTACAACCGGTGCCGAGTGTTCCCGTGAGGTGCGTTCAGGTCGACAACGCCGACCATCTCTACCTGGTCGCCCGCGCGATGATCCCGACTCACAACTCCACGCTGGGCCTCGACCTCGCTCGTTCGGCCGCCATCAAGCACGGGCTCACGAGCGTCATCTTCTCCCTGGAGATGAGCCGCACCGAGATCACCATGCGTCTGCTGTCGGCGGAGGCCCGCATCCCGCTGCACCACATGCGCAACGGCAAGATGGGCGACGACGACTGGAACAAGCTGGTCCGCAAGATGGGCGAGGTCTCCGAGGCGCCGCTGTTCATCGACGACTCACCCAACCTCACCATGATGGAGATCCGTGCCAAGGCCCGCCGGCTGAAGCAGCGCCACGACCTTCGGCTCATCGTGATCGACTACCTGCAGCTGATGACCTCCGGCAAGAAGGTCGAGTCCCGGCAGCTCGAGGTTTCGGAGTTCTCCCGGTCGATCAAGCTGCTGGCCAAGGAGCTCGACGTACCCGTGATCGCCATCTCCCAGCTCAACCGCGGCTCGGAGCAACGCACGTCGAAACGTCCGCTGCTGTCCGACCTGCGCGAATCCGGATCGCTGGAGCAAGACAGCGACATGGTGATCTTGCTGCACCGCGAGGACGTCTACGAGAAGGAGTCGACCCGACCAGGCGAGGCGGACCTGATCGTCGCCAAGCACCGCAACGGTCCGACCCGAGACATCGTGCTCGCCTTCCAGGGCCACTACTCCCGCTTTGTCGACATGGCGCAGGGGTAGCACCGTCCCCCACGGGTACGCAGGTTGCCGGTACCGCGTGATGCCTCGGGTCGTGGGGTCTGGGAGGATCACCAAAACGATTTACGACGCAGGGGGTACGCCGCCGATGACGCGCCGACCGTGCAAGGCGCGGCCCGAGAGGCGGTCCAGGTGACGGACCTGGCGGTAGGGGTCATCGGCGCCGGTTTCATCGCAACCGCCCACGTCAACGCGTATGCCGCAACGCCGGGTGTCCGGGTCGTCGCCGTGGCTGATCCGGTGATCGCCAAGGCAGAGCGGCTCGCCTCAGGCGTCGGCGCGACCCCCCTCAGCGACATTGACGAGCTGTTCGAGACCGATCTCGACATCATCAGTGTGTGCACGCCCTCCCCGACCCACGCCCCACTGGCCGTTCGTGCACTGCAGGCGGGGCGGCATGTGCTCTGCGAGAAGCCCATCGCCAGAACCCTTGACGACGCGCGCCGGATCGTCGCGGCGGGACGCTCGGCCCTCGGCGTCTTGATGATCGGCCACGTGTCCCGTTTCGAGCCTGACCATCGGCGGGCCAAGGACCTCGTCGAGGCCGGTCACCTGGGCCAGATCCAGATGATGTCGCACTCGATGACCACGTCTCTTCCCGGTTGGAGCGAGGCGGGCTGGCTCGCCGACCCGGACCAGTCCGGTGGCCCGCTGGTCGACCTTGCCGTACACAGCTTTGACTTCTTGTCCTGGATCGCCGCGAGCGAGCCGGTGCGGCTGCACGCAGTCGGGGCGGACAGCGCTGCCGGCCCCAACACCTACGCCCTGGTCACCATTCGCTATGCCAGCGGCGCGATGGCGCTCGTCGAGACCAGTTGGGCGCATCCGGCATCACACGGATTCAAGCTGTCCACGGAGATCGTCGGCACCGACGGGCGGCTGCAGTGGAGCTACGACGCGATCGCCGGGGGAGTCCTGCAATCTGGCCGACGGGGAGTCGGTCAGCTTCGAGCCGCTGAGTGACCGCGGCTTTCGTGCCGAAGTGCGCAGCTTCGTCGACGCCGTCCGAGAAGGCGGCCCGTCGCCGGTACCGGCCGCTGAAGGGTTCACCTCCTTGCGCACCGCGCTCGCCGCGCACGAAGCGGTCAGTACCGGCACGACCATCGACATGACGCACTGGGGTGTGGTGTGACGACACCCGTGGGAGTAGCGCTGCTCGGCTGCGCGCACACCCAGCATGCCTGGTCGTACGCCCGGGCCCTGGCCACATCGCCGACGGCCCGGCTCGTCGGTGTCTACGACGGTCGACCAGAGCTGGCCGAGCCGATCTCGCGGAATTTCGACGCCCCCCTCTACAGCGAAGCCGCAGCCTTGCTCGAGCGGTCCGACGTCGAGGCGGTGGTGGTATGCAGCGCGACTGTGCAGCACCGGCAGCTGGTCCAGTTGGCTGCGGCACGCGGGTTGCACGTCCTCTGTGAGAAGCCCATCGCCACGACGCTCGACGACGCACGTGCGATGCTGGCCGCCTGTCAGCAAAGCGGCGTGCAGCTGCACATGGCCTTCGTCACCCGATTCTTGCCCCTGGTCCAGCAGGTCCGCGCGGCGATCGTCGCGGGTGACCTCGGAGACCTGATAGCGATGGTGGCCGGCAACCGGGGACGTCCCCCGTTGCCCCCGCTGTACCCGGACTGGATCACGACTGCCTCTGAGTCCGGCGGCGGTGCCCTGATCGACCACTCAGTCCATCTCACCGACGTGATGCGCCACCTGAGTGGACGCGAGGTCGTTCGGGTAGGCGCCGAGGTCGACTCGCGACTTTGGGGCATCGGGGTCGACGACGTGGCGTTGATGTCGCTGGTCTTCGACGACGGCATGGTGGCCAGCGTGGACCCGAGCTGGTCAGTACCAGCGGGAAATCCCTGGGACTACGACTTCTACCTGCGCATCGTCGGAACTCGGGGCTCGCTGGCGATCAGCGATCTTGCCGAGTCCGTACAGCTCGTCAGCTCACATACCGGGGGCGGACTGCGCCTGGTGCCGTTCGGGGACGACGTCGATGTGGCGTTGGTCGAGGCCTTCGTGTCCTCGGTCCGTGCCGATGGGATGCTCGATCCCTGCGCCGACGGAGAGGCCGGCCTGCGGGCACTCGAGATCGCTCTGGCCGGGTATGCCGCAGCCGAGGCTGCGGCGACAGTCTCGTTGCCGCTCGACGTGACTCCCCGCGCCTGAGCCGAGGGTCGGGCACGGGGCTCAGGTCTCGGGCGTGGCCTGTTCGCGCAGTCGCGACAAGACAGTGGTATCGATCTGGCCCGGCACGATCCGCAGCTCGTAGTTCTCGACGCCTGCCCAGGTCTCGAGGTCGCGGTAGCCGAGGCTGCGCAGAAGTCGGTCGACCTCGTCGGCGAGGTCGCCTTCGAGTGGCAGCAGCTCGTCGGCCGTCAGGCCGGTCGAAGTACAGGTGGTGGAGCGCGAGCAGCTTCGCGAGCTCGTGACAGGGATCGAGATGGTCGTCGACGCGGAGGTCGTAGGCGAGGTCGTCGCCCGGCGTGTAGCTGCCGGTCTCCGAGACGACGAGCAACGCCGCACTCTGCCGGCCACGCCGGTCGCCACCCGCGTCGTCGCCCGCAAGCAGCGCAGCCAGCAGCCGTTCGGGCAGACCCGCGCCGGGCGTCGCGAGGAAGGCGTCGGCGCATCGCCTCGACGACGTGCGGGCCGACGAGGATGTTGCCCTGGATCGCATACCCCGTACCGGTGACACCCCCCGCCCACTCCATGCACCCTGAGCCGGTCCAGGTCGCCGCGCGGCCGGCCGCGTCCACGATCCCCACCTGCCGGTCCTCCCGCAGGTCATCTGCGGCGAGCAGGGCCTCGAGGGTCTGTTCGGCCGTGGCGCCGGAGGCCAGCCGGGCAAGGCCGTCGCGTTTGTACAAGGTGTTGCAGAACGACTGGGTCGCGATGGCACCGAGTCCCATCCGAGCTGCCGGTACCGCCGAGCCCACCGCCAGGAACTTCGAGGCGACGGCGACGCCGAGGCTGTCTCCATCGTCACTTCGCGCCACGATGGAGAACGTCACGGCGACACGGTAGTACGCTTCCGTCCCGTTGAACGGTGCCGGGCTCGAGCAGAAAGGATGGCCGGACCTGATGTTGTACGGCGAGAAGGTCATGCTCCGAGGGCGCCTGGACTCCGACGTTGCGGTGCTCCACAGCGAGCTGTACAACGACGTCGCGACCCGCTCTCGGGCCGACTCCCGTCCGTGGCGACCACTCGGCCAGGGCGTCGCGTCACCGTACGCGGCGTCGGACAGCTCGGATGCGGCGATGTTCTCCATCGTCGAGCTCTCGAACGACGAGCTGGCCGGAGAGACGCTGCTGTGGGGCATCGACCTGCACAACCGGCTGGCCCATATCGGCATCTCGCTTCGCCCCGGCTTTCGCGGGCGCGGCCTGAGCGTCGACGTGCTGCGGGTGATGTGCGAGTACGGGTTCGCCGTCCGGGGACTCCACCGGCTCCAGATCGACACGCTGGCCGACAACACCGCCATGATCAGCGCAGCGACGAGCGCCGGATTCGTTCGCGAAGGCGAGTTCCGTGAGTCTGCCTGGGTCTACGGCGTCTTCGCCGACGAGGTCGTCCTCGGGCTGCTCGCGAGGGACTGGCAGCACCGGACGTCGACCTGACGACTGTCAACCCGAGGCGCGGCCGAGTCGTCGGGCAGGATGAGGGGATGGACGACGCTGCTCTTCGCGATGAGGTCATCGAGCTCACCCAGGCCCTGATCAGGGTCGATACGACCAACGGCAACGAGACAGCAGCTGCCGAAGTGCTGAGGGGGTCGCTCGAGGCGGCTGGCGTCGAGTGTGCGTTGCTCGGACCTGACCCGCTGCGGTCGAACCTGGTCGCACGGATCCCCGGCACCGGGCGCGGGCCCTCGCTGGCGTTGGTAGGACACCTCGACGTCGTACCGGCCGACGCTCGAGACTGGACGCATCCACCGTTCGGCGCGGTAATCGACGACGACGGCTACCTGTTCGGCCGCGGCGCCATCGACATGAAGAGCGAGGTGGCGGCCAGGACGGTGGCCATGCTGG
This sequence comes from uncultured Actinomycetota bacterium, assembly GCA_963824115.1. Taxonomy (GTDB): domain Bacteria; phylum Actinomycetota; class Actinomycetes; order Propionibacteriales; family Nocardioidaceae; genus DASQEH01. The sequence goes on along the minus strand of CAWGOA010000005.1, from coordinate 233,295 downwards.
CGCTGGCCCGCGACGGGTTTCGCCCCAGCGGTGACCTGATGCTGGTCATGGTCGCCGACGAGGAGGACGGAAGCGCCGGCGTCGGCATGAAGTGGCTCGTCGAGGCGCACCCTGAGATCAGGACCGACTACTCACTCAACGAAGGCGGGGGCGCGCACTACCGGCTCACGGACGGTCGCGCCGTCGCCGACATCTCGGTCGGGGAGAAGGGCACCTGCCCGGTGCTGGTCGAGGCCGTCGGTGAAGCGGGCCATGCGTCGATGCCGTCCGTGGGCCGCAACGCGGTTCCGCTGCTGGCCGAGCTGTTGAGGCGTATCGACCTGGGCATGCCGACTCCGGTCGAGCACGAGGTCGTCCAGCACATGCTCGACACCTTGCTGGGACAGGGCCGCAACGGTGACCTGACTGCCGCCGTCGAGCAGGCGAGCCGGCTGAGCCCCCTGCTCGAACACGCGTTGCCGGCTGTCTGCGGGACGACGATGGCGCCGACGATGTTGTCCGCATCCACGGCGCGCAACGTGCTGCCGGCGCGAGCCGGGGTGGAGCTGGACTGCCGGGTACTGCCGGGCACGAGCCCAGCCGAGGTCGAGAAGGCAGTCCGCGAACGGTTGGGCAGCGGTGTCCCGTACGAGCTGTCGTTTCCGGAGCCGATGGTACCGGGGAGCTACTCGGCACCGTCCGGGCCGCTGTGGGACGCCTGCACCGACTGGCTCGCCTCCGCCGGCGATCCGGTCGAGGCGCTGGCGACGATGTGTACCGGCTTCACCGACTCGGTCTACCTCCGCGACGCTTTCGGCACGGTCGCCTACGGATTCTCCCCGATGCGGACCACGCCGGCAGAAGTCGCCGAGTCAGGGATCCACAACCGCGACGAGCGTGTACACGTGGACGACCTCGTCCTTGCGGCTCAGTTCCATCTGTTCGTCGCTCACCGCCTGCTCGGCTGAGCGACGCGAAAGAGCCCCCGCACCGAAGTGCGGGGGCCCTTCCAAGTCGGCTGGTAAGCCGCGGTTCAACTCAGATGACGCGGACGTTCTCGGCCTGGAGGCCCTTCTGACCCTGCGTGACGTCGAACTCCACGCGCTGGTTCTCGTCCAGCGAGCGGTAGCCGTCGGCAGCAATCGCCGAGAAGTGAACGAAAACGTCGGGCTGGTCGCCGTCTTGCGAAATAAAGCCGAAGCCCTTCTCGCCGTTGAACCACTTGACTGTTCCCTGTGCCATTTCTTTGCTCCTTGATGGGATGTAATTCAGAACCAGCTCGATTGCCGGTGTTCTGGCTGCCGCGCGGTGGTCTTCCCACATCCGGAGCTCGTGGCTCTGATGAGCTCTGAGCACGAGGCGCCCGGAATGTTCCCCAGGCTTCCCTGAACGTGCGAGGTACTGCTTTTGCAACCCTGTAACCGTAGCATGAATGCACGGGCGGGCGCCTGTCGCCTGCGGGCGGAGGTGGTCAGCCGGAGCTCGACTCCGCCCACAGGTTCACGCCGGAGTCCACGGCGTACTCGTCGATGCGGGAGAGCTCTTCGGCGCTGAAGTCGGCATTGTCGAGGGCGCCGACGTTCTCCTCGAGCTGCTTGACGCTGCTTGCCCCGATGACGAGGGAGGTGACGCGGCGATCGCGCAGCGCCCAGACGAGTGCCATCTGGGCGAGGCTCTGTCCCCGCTCGCGGGCCACCGCGTCGAGGCCGCGGATCCGCGTCAGCGTCTCGTCGTCGAGCATGTCCTCATCGATGGTGCCGGGCTTGGAGGCGCGTGAACCCTCCGGCACGCCCGTCAGGTACTTGCCGGTGAGAAGGCCCTGAGCGAGGGCCGTGAAGGCGATGCAACCGGCTCCGATGTCCTCGAGGGCGTCGAGGAGGTCGTACTCGATCCAGCGGTTGAGCATCGAGTACGACGGCTGGTGGATCAGCAGCGGTGTGCCGAGTCCGGCCAGGATGTCCGCCGCCTCGCGGGTCCGTTCGGCCGAGTACGACGAGATCCCTGCGTAGAGCGCCTTCCCCTGCCGTACGGCTGAGTCGAGCGCGCCCATCGTCTCCTCGAGAGGGGTATCGGGGTCGAACCGGTGACTGTAGAAGATGTCGACGTAGTCCAGGCGCATGCGCCGAAGCGAGTCGTCCAGGCTGTTGAGCATGTACTTGCGCGAGCCGTGGTCGCCGTACGGTCCCGGCCACATGTCGTAGCCGGCCTTGGTGGAGATCACCATCTCGTTGCGGTACGGCGCCAGGTCCTCGGCGAACACGCGGCCGAAGTTGATCTCGGCCGCACCGTACGGCGGGCCGTAGTTGTTCGCGAGGTCGAAGTGCGTGATGCCCAGGTCGAACGCCCGCCGGATGATGGCCCGCTGTGTTTCGAGGGGGCGCTCGTCGCCGAAGTTCTGCCACAGGCCGAGCGACAGGGCCGGCAGGAGGAGTCCCCGGCGTCCGCAGCGGCGGTAGGCGATGGACTCATAGCGGTCGTGGGCGGCTTGGTAGGTCATGGGCGCCATTGTGCCCGCCTGGCTGCGTTTCACGCTCGTTCGGCGAGGTCGTTCAGGCGCCCTGCTCGACCGTCTGTTCGAAACGCGCCAGCCGAACGGCTCCCAGCCCGGTGATCACGAATCCGAGCACGGCGATGGGGATCCATCCCGACCGGATCCCGTCGTGGAGCAGCAGCACACCTACCGCAGCCGGGGTGACGGTCTGCGAGACGATCATCGGTGCCGTGGCCCCGGTCACCGAGCCACGTTGGAGTGCGACGGAGTACAGCAAGAACGCGAGCGCGCCGCTGAGCACGAGGGCGTAGGCGGGCGGGGCCTCGGCGACGGTCGCGGGCGCGAGTCCGGGGAGGATGCGCGCCGAGATGCTGACTCCTGCGAACCCGAAACCGGCCAGCAGCCCGAGGAGCTCGGTCGACATCGCGCCCTGGAGGCGGCTGGCCGCCAGCCCGCCCGCGGCCAGCGCGGCGAGGGCGGTGAACAGGCCGATGACGAACGTCGTGCTCGCCTTCTCGTCGCCAACGGACCCCGACGAAGCCGCCAGCAGAGCCAGGCCCAGACACGTCCCGGCCACGGCAGCCCAGTCCGAGAAGCCGAGCCGGTCGCCGAAGATGCGCACCGCGAGCAGGGCAGTGACCGCGAGGCTGGCAGCGATGCCCGCCTGGGCGAGGAACAGGGGGATGGATCGCAGCGCGATCAGGTGCATGGAGAAACCGACGAGGTTCAGGGCCATCGCCGCGAGGAACAACGGTTGCCGCAACAGCTGTCCCACCAGGGCGGCACTCAGCCCCCTTGAGCGGGGGATCCGTCGCACCGCCATCGCCTGCACGATCGAGCCTGAACCGAACAGGGCCGCCGCCGTGAGAGCGGCGCCCAGACCGAGAAGCATGTGTCAGTCTTCTAGAGCCGCGGCGATTGCATCCTTGGACAGCAACTTCTCCGGAAGACGCGGACTGATCATCGTGAGGTAGATGCTCACTCCTGCGTAGTAGACGAGGTAGGCGACCGACACGACGATGACCGCGACGGAGGGGTTCGGCATCTGGACCAGCAAGATCGCGTAGGCAGCCAGCCAGGTCGCGGTGAGGAGCAGGTTGAGCTGCCGGAAGGCCTTGGTCCGTGAAGGGTAGATGTACCGGATCGGCACGAAGACCATGATCGAGCACACCGCCAAGATCGCACCTGTTGCCGCCGGGCTCAGGCTGAGCACGACGACGTAGAAGGCGACGACGTTCCAGTAGCTGGGGAAGCCCAAGAAGAAGTGGTCTGCCGTCTTGGCGTCGGTACGGCAGAACTGGTAGCTGGACGCGAGCAGCGGCAGCGAGGCGAGGACGGGGCCGGCGGGTCCGCTCGGCAGGAAGTGGCGGGTCCAGAGCAAGACGATCGGCGCGAAGGCGTACGTCAGGTAGTCCACGATGTCGTCGAGTCGGGCCCCGTCGAACCACGGCATCGTCTCGCTCACCCGGAGCTTTCGGGCGAGCATGCCGTCGGTGCCGTCGATCACCAGGGCCGCGAGGCTGAGCCACAGGGCACGGATGACCGCTCCGTCCATCGCCGCCACGACGATGAGCAGAGCCAGCACGCTTCCGCTGGCTGTGTACACGTGAACACCGAAGCCAGCGAGGCGGACCCGCAAGGAGCCGACGTACGGCTCGCGGACTGCTTCTTGTGTCGTCAGGGGAGCCCCCAGGCACCGTGGAGTGATCGGGCTGTCGCTCGGGAAAGTCTCTCATAGGCTGCGGGGCATCCGGCTGCGTCGCCCACGATCGACCAGTGGAGTCCCCGTCTTCGCCGGCGTCGCGACGTGGCACCATCGGGGGCATGGCCCACTGGGAGGTCCTCGACTGGCGCCGCCGGGTGAGCGAGCTCTATCGGTCGGTGCGCGAAGCCGATCGTCTCGCCGACGGCCACGCTCATCTGGATCCAGGGCCGAGACGACCTGCTCCGCACCCACCCGGCGTCACCGGTCCCGCCGGGCGCCCGAGCAACGTTCCCCGGAGCCGACGTGTCGCCCTACGACGGCGACTTCCGCTTCGTCGTCGAGGTCGACAGGGACGTCGAGCCAGAGGTGCGCGAGGTCGCCACCGGTACCGACGGAGTCGTTCCCTTCACCCGGATCGGCCGAGTCACGCTTGCAGACATCGGCGGCCTCGACGTCTGGTGGCTCGGCACCTACGGCGGCGGTGTCTTCCTGCCGGTGAAGGATCCGGGACCGCTGTCGTACGGCGGCGGGCGTTACCTGCTCGACACGGTGAAGGGTGCCGATCTGGGCGGCGCACCCGAGGCGCTCGTCGTCGACCTCAACTTCGCCTACCTTCCCTCCTGCGCCTACGACGAGGCGTGGGCGTGCCCTCTCGCTGGGCCCGGCAACACCGTGCCCGTCCCCCTTCCGGTCGGCGAGCTCTACCGGGCCCTGGGCTAGCCCTCGGCAGGCTCGAGCACGAAGACTGGAATCTCCCGCGTCGTCCGGGTCTGGTAGTCGGCGTAGTCCGGGTAGGCAGCCACCGCACGCTCCCACCAGAGCGCCTTCTCGTCGCCCGTGACCTCGCGGGCGACCACGTCGTGCCGCTCGGAGCCGTCCTGGAGTTCGACGCGCGGATTCGCGACCAGGTTGTAGTACCAGACGGGGTTCTTGGGAGCCCCGCCGAGGGAGGCGACGACGGCGTAGATGCCGCCGGCCTCGACGCGCATGACCGGGACCTTGCGGAGCTTGCCCGACTTGGCTCCCTCGCATGGTCATGACGACGATAGGCATCCCGCGCAGGTGGCCGCCCTTGGCGCCGTTCGAGGACTCGAACTCCTCGACGTTCTCGCGCACCCATTGGGCCGTACTCGGTTCGTATTCTTCGTTCGCTGGCATGCCCCCAGTCAACCTGGTCACCCAAGCGTCTGTACGACTGGTGCCCGTCGACCGTCTCGGGGGGCGTACCGTAACCTCCCACGGACGGTCCTGACGCCTCACGGAGGAGACCATGTCGCTGTCGATGGTCGGCTCGTTGACTCCACAGCCGGCCACCGGGCGACCAGATCTGCTGGCCGAGCGCGGTCTCACGCGCTCTGGTCGAGTGGCGTGGCGGACGCGACGTGGGCGTGGTGGAGATCGACCCGACTCTCGCCGACACCGCCGCGATGACGCAGGCGTACTCGGTGCCGCTCACGATGTCCGCGAACTGTGTGGTCGTGATGGGCAGGCGGGGCGGTGAGGAGCGGGTCGCGGCCTGCGTCGTGCGGGCGGACATGCGCGCCGATGTCAACAATGTCGTGAGGCGGCTGCTCGACGTCCGCAAGGCGTCGTTCCTGTCGATGGAGCGGGCCGTGGAGGAGACCGGCATGGAGTACGGCGGCATCACGCCGGTCGGCTTGCCCGAAGCCTGGCGGCTGCTGGTGGCGGCGGAGGTGGTCGACATAGCGGTTGCGATCATCGGCAGTGGGGTACGTCGCTCGAAGCTCGTGCTGCCAGGCGCTCTCCTCGCCGAGGTACCCGGTGCCGAAGTCGTCAACGACCTGGCCCTGGCCTGACAGCGACGGGTCACGGACCGCGTCACCACATCCCGAGGAGGCAACCATGGAAGTGTCTGGATCTGCTGCGATCGTCACAGGTGCGGCGTCGGGACTCGGGTCCGCCACAGCCGCGGCACTGGCCGACCACGGCGCCATGGTCGTCGGTCTCGACCTGGCGCCGTCCATCGCCAAGGCGTCGGACCCACCCGAGGGCGTCACCCTGGTCGCCGCCGACGTGACGAGTGAGGCCGACGTACGCCGGGGGCTCGACGAGGTCGCGAGCCGCCAGGCACCCCTGCGGATCGTGGTGAACTGCGCGGGAATCGCGTCCGCGAGCCGGATCGTCGGACGAGACGGCGCGCACGACCTGGAGCTCTTCCGGTCCGTCATCACCGTCAACCTGCTCGGGACCTTCAACGTGATGAGGCTGGCGGCAGAGGCCATGACCCGACTCGATGCCGACAGCACCGACCAGCGCGGCGTCATCGTCAACACGGCGTCGGTCGCAGCCTTCGAGGGCCAGATCGGCCAGATCGCCTACTCGGCATCCAAGGGCGGGGTCGCCGCGATGACGATCGCAGCGGCGCGAGATCTTGCCCAGTTCGGGATCCGGGTCAACACCATCGCTCCGGGAATCGTCGACACGCCCATGCTGGCCGCTGTGACCGACGAGTTCAGGGCCAGCCTGAGCGCGGGCGTCCCGTTTCCCAAGCGGCTGGCAACACCGCAGGAGTACGCCCAGCTCGCGATCATGATCGTCGAGCACGACTACCTCAACGGCGAGACGATCCGGATGGACGGCGCACTGCGGATGGCGCCCCGATGAGTTCGGATGGGCAGCGGGCGAGCCCGTGATGTGAGATTTCAGCCGGTTCGGGCACACTAGAGGCCATGAGTGGGCGCTCCGATCGCTATCGCCGGCTGGCTCAGGCGCTGACGGAAAAGATCCGGTCGGTGCCCGAAGAACGGTGGCCGAACGCCTCGCCGTGTCCCGGGTGGACCGCGCGGGACGTGGTGCGTCACCTGGTCCAGACCCAAGGCATGTTCGCCGGCTTCGTCGGCCTGACCCTGGAGCCGGGTCCCGACGTCGATGCGGACCCGCTCGGTGCGTGGACTTCCGCCAGCACCCAGTTGCAGGCCTATCTCGACGTGCCCGAGACCGCCGACAGGCAGTTCCAGGGACTCTCGGGCGCCACCACGCTGGCGGAGGCCGTCGACCTCTTCCTTTGCTTCGACCTCAACGTGCACGGCTGGGACCTGTCTCGCGCTGTCGGCCTCGACGACCGCATCGACCCCGCGGAGCTCGACCGGCTATGGGAGTCCGTGGAGGCGTTCGGCGACCGCATCCGTGCCGAGGGAGCTTTCGGTCCCCCGGTCAATGTGCCTGCCGGGGCGTCGGAGCAGGACAAGCTGCTGGCACACCTCGGTCGCGATCCGCACGACGGCCCCGCATCGCGGCGGCGTCAATGAGGCGGTAGCGCTCGGCGAGAGCGTCGCGTACCTGTCACTGCGGCAGTGCTGCACGGCCTGGATCGCGAAGCCTGACGGACAGGCAGGTCACGCAGCCTTCCAGCTTCTCGAACTCGGAGATGTCGACGGGTATCGGTTGGTAGCCCCTGCCCTCGAGCAACGCCGCCGTTCTCGGTGCCGCCGCCGACATCAGCAGGCGGCTGTCGCCGAGAAGGACGACGTGCGAACCGGCCTCCTCCGGCACACCCAGGAACGTCGAGAAGACGGCGGGCTCGTCGACGAGCGGGGGGTAGCCGATCACCGTTGCGTCGGGTAGTGCGGTCACCGCGCTCTTCAGGTGCAGCACCTTCGTGAGCGAGACACTGAGCACCCGGGCTCCCAGCGGCTCGAGCAGGCCGCGCAGCTGGTCGACGCCTTGGGCTCGTTGGTACGGCCGCCGCGGCCGACGTACACCGTGCCCTCGACCTTGAGCACGTCGCCGCCGTCGAGGGTGCCCGGTGCGATGATGCGGGCGATGCGGTACCCACGGGCGGCGACCGCGCGTTCCGCCTCGGTCACCTCGGCGCGCCGTTGCTCGGCTCCCGGACGGCTGATCACGGCGAGGTCTTGGTACACGACCATCGTGTCCTCCACGAAGACCGCGTCCGGGCAGTCGTCGACAGGGGGCACCTCGAACGTCGCCCAGCCGTGCTGCTCCAGCGCATCCACGTAGCCGCGCCATTGCTCCATGGCGGCATCGAGGTCGATCGGCGTCCTGGCGATATGCGTCACCAGGCCCTCGGCGAGCCGCGGGCCCGGTCGCCGGACCAGTGCTTCACGGGTACTCACCCGTCGAGGATGCCACGCCCGCGCGCGTCTGTCAGGGCCCGGATAGGCTGCACCGGTGACCGGGTTCGAGGGTTTCCCCGAGGCGGCGCTCGACTTCTACGACGACCTGGAGACCGACAACACCCGGTCGTTCTGGGCAGCACACAAGGATGTGTACGAGACCGCTGTCAAGGCGCCGATGGTGGCTCTGCTGGGCGAGCTCGAACGCGAGTTCGGGACGGCCAAGGTGTTCCGTCCCTACCGCGATGTGCGTTATGCCAAGGACAAGACGCCGTACAAGATCCACCAGGGCGGCTTCGTCGCCAGCGGTGCGTCGCGGGGATGGTACGTCCAGGTCGACGCGCGGGGGGTCATGGTCGGTGTCGGCTTCTACGGTGCTTCACCGGAGGCTCTTGGCCGGTTTCGCGACGCCGTCGTCGACGAGCGCAAGGGGAGCAGGCTCGAAGCCATCGTGGCGCGGCTCGCCGGCGCCGGCTGGACGATCGGAGGAGACCGGCTCAAGACATCTCCACGGGGCTACGACCCGCAGCACCCGCGCATCGAGCTGCTACGCCACAAGACGCTCAGCGCGACGAAATCGTACGGGTTCGAGCCGGTCATCCACACCGCCGCGCTGCGCGAGCTCATTGCTCGCGGACTGGAGGGCAGGTGCTCCCCTGATCGAGTGGCTGTCGGACTGCTCTGTCACCTGACCGCCGGCACGAGGGCTCAGGCCGCGAGGGCCGGCTCGCTCACCGCAGACTCGAGCGCGAGCTCCAGTACCTGCCGCACGTCGCTGACGAGATGAACTGTCAGCTCGGCGCGGACCGCCGCTGGCACGTCCTCGAGATCCGGCTCGTTGCGCGACGGGATGAGGACATCGGTGATGCCGGCCCGATGAGCGGCCATCAGCTTCTGCTTCACCCCGCCGATGGGCAGCACCCGGCCGGTCAGCGAGACCTCGCCGGTCATGGCGACGTCGGAGCGTACCGGTCTGCCCGACAACAGCGACGCGAGTGCAGTCACCATCGTGACTCCGGCGCTCGGCCCGTCCTTCGGGACGGCTCCCGCCGGTACGTGCACGTGAACCTCTCGCTCCTTGAGGTCTGCGACGGGAAGCTCCAGCTCCACTCCGTGCGAGCGCAGGAACGACAGCGCGATCTGAGCGGACTCCTTCATCACGTCGCCGAGCTGCCCGGTGAGGCGCAACCCCGTGGCTCCGGTCTCCGGGTCGGCCAGCGACGCTTCGACGAAGAGCACGTCCCCACCGAGGCCGGTGACCGCCAGACCGGTCGCAACTCCGGGCAGCGAGGTCCGCTCGGCCAGCTCCTGGACATGACGCGGACGACCGAGGTAGTCGGGAAGCGTCGTGTCGTCGACTGACACCGGTTCGGCCGCGGCGTCTGCCGGAATGCGCGCGACCACCTTGCGGAGCAGTCGGGAGAGCTGCCGCTCGAGGGACCTGACGCCTGCTTCGTGGGTGTACTCCGCCGCCAGGCGTCGAAGCGCCGAATCGGACACCTCGACCTCATCGGTCGTCAGGCCGGCGCGTTCGCGTTGGTTGGGCAGCAGGTGCTCACGGGCGATCACAACCTTCTCGTCCTCCGTGTACCCGTCGAGCCGAACGACCTCCATCCGGTCGAGGAGCGGCTCAGGGATGTTCTCGATCACGTTGGCCGTGGCCAAGAAGACGACGTCGGACAGGTCGAGGTCGACTTCCAGGTAGTGGTCGCGGAACGTGTGGTTCTGAGCCGGGTCGAGCACTTCCAGCAGCGCCGACGTGGGGTCACCGCGAAAGTCGCTGCCCACCTTGTCGATCTCGTCGAGCAGGACCACCGGGTTCATCGACCCCGCCTCGCGGATCGCCCGGGCGATGCGACCGGGCAGCGCACCGACATAGGTACGCCGATGGCCGCGGATCTCGGCCTCGTCGCGGACTCCGCCCAGTGCGACCCGGACGAACGAGCGACCCATGGCCCGCGCCACGGATTCGCCGAGCGATGTCTTGCCGACGCCCGGCGGGCCGACCAGCGCGAGCACCGCACCGCTGCGGCGGCCGCCGATCACACCGAGACCACGGTCGGTACGACGTTTGCGCACGGCCAGGTGCTCGGTGATGCGCTCCTTGACCTCGTCGAGGCCCGAGTGGTCGGCGTCGAGCACGGCGCGCGCTGCCGCCAGGTCGTAGACGTCCTCGGAGCGGACGCCCCACGGGATCTCCAGGACCGTGTCCAGCCAGGTCCGGATCCACCCGACCTCGGGCGACTGCTCCGATGTGCGCTCCAGCTTTTCGACCTCCCGCAGCGCTGCCGTACGGACGGCCTCGGGCAGGTCGGCTTCCTCGACTCGTGTGCGCAGGTCGTCCGGCTCCTCGCCGTCAGCGTTACCGTCGAGCTCGCGCAGCTCCTTGCGCACCGCGGCGAGCTGCTGGCGCAGCAGGAACTCACGCTGCTGCTTCTCCATGCCGTCCTGGACGTCCTTGCGGATCGTCTCGGCGACGTCGAGCTCGGCGAGGTGCTCACGCGCCCAGCCGATCACCAGCTCCAGACGGGCCACGACGTCGGCCGTCTCGAGGAGCCGGAGCTTCTGCTCGTTGTCGAGGTACGACGCGTACCCGGCCGTGTCGGCGAGCGCCGACGGGTCGGTGAGGCGCTGAACCCCGTCGATCACCTGCCAGGCTCCGCGCTGCTGCAAGACAGACACGACGAGCCGCTTGTAGTCGACAGCGAGGTCGCGGGCGCGCTCACCGACGGTCTCGTCGATCATCGCCGCGTCGACCCACAATGCGCCGCCGTCCCCGGTCGTTCCTGCGCCGATCCGGGCGCGCGAGACGCCGCGTACGAGGGCGACCGGCTCTCCGCCGGGGAGGCGCCCGACCTGCTCGATCACCGCGACCGTACCGACGGCCGCATAGCGGCCCTCGAGACGCGGCGCGAGGAGGAGCTCTCCGCGCTCGGCGGAGGCGGCGCGAGCGGCCTCGACGGCGACGCGGGCCTCGGGTTCGTTGAGGTCCAGCGGCACTGCCATCCCTGGCAAGACGACGACGTCGTCCATGGGCAGCAGCGGAAGGTTCTGGTTGTTGGGCATGCAAGCTCCTTCGGACACATGTCCGGTGATACCGGTACCTCCATGCAGAACGCTTACAGGATTACAAAATTCCTTGTTCGCTCTGAGCGCAGCCGAGGCGCCTGTACGGCCGCACGCGTGCGCCGCCTCGGGTGGCCTTTCCTACCCACTCGGCAGGAGCTTGCCGAGGTGCAGGGCGCCAGGAGCATCGGCGTAGTAGCCGAACCTGGGGATGTCCACATAGCCGCTGGCTCGGTACAGACCGACAGCGTCCGGCTGGCGCCGGCCGGTCTCCAAGACCATGGCGTCAGCCCCGGCAGCGCGTGCGGTGTCCTCCAGGTGCGCGAGCAGGCGGCGTGCGAGGCCGCGGCGCCGTGCAGCCGAGACGACGTACATCCGCTTGATCTCGGCGGGACGCTGTGCGGGTATCGCTATCGGCGCCGGATGCCACCGCCAGCCGCCCATGGCGACCGGCAGGCCTGAGTCGTAGCCCAAGAAGAAGGCCCCTCTGGGAGGCGCGAACTCGTCGTCGTCGACGGGCGTACTGTCCGGGCCGCCGTAGATCTGCCGGTAGTAGGCCTGTACCTCGGCGGTCAGGGCGAGGGTGTCGGGATCGTCGTAGCGGACCTGCTCGATGATGAAGCAGTCGTGCGCAGCAGTCACCGGCCCAGGCTAATGAGCCACTGCCGGCAACGCCCACGGCATGGCCGGGACGCTACAGCCAGCCCTGCCGTTTGAAGGTGAAGTACAGCGCTACGGAGAGCACCACGATGATGATGCTCGACCAGATGAAGCCACTCATGTGCGCAAAGCCCGGATAGGGGACGTTCTGCCCGTAGAAACCCGTGACCGCGGTGGGCACGGCGATGATCGCCGCCCAGCTGGTGACCTGCTTGGTGATCACGTTGAGCCGGTTTCCCTGGATCGTCAGGTTGGTCTCGAGAATCGTGGTGACGAGGTCGCGAAGGGACTCGGTCCACTCGGTCGCTCGCAGCACGTGGTCGTAGACGTCCTCGTAGTAGGGCCGCATCGCGTCGGGGACGACGGCGACGTCGCGGCGCATCAGGCTGTTGACGACTTCGCGCATGGGGGTGACGACCCGGCGCAAGGTGACCAGGTTCTTGCGCAGGGAGAAGCTGCGCCGCTGGATGTCGATGTTAGACCCCTCGTCGAACAAGACGTCCTCGAGCTGCTCGATCTCGTCGTCCAGGGACTGGACGGCGTCGAAGTGGCCGTCCACCACGTGGTCGAGGAGACCGTGCAGCAAGAACCCGACGCCGTACTTCGCCAGGTCGGGGGAGTCGTCCCAGCGGGCGATCACATCCTGGATGTCGAACGCAGGGTCCTTGCGGATGGTCACCAGGGCCGATGGCGTCATGAAGGCATCGACCTCGCTCAGGTGCAGACTCCGGTCAGCGTCGAAGCTGATGGCGTACATGCTGAGGAACGCGTGGTCGGCGTAGCGGTCCATCTTCGGTCGCTGATGCGACTCGATGGCGTCCTCCACGGCCAGCGCGTGCAGACCGAGCTCCTCCCCGACCGTCTTGATGTGCTCGATCGTCGGTGCGCACAGGTCGACCCAGATGACCGTGTCGGACTCGCTCAGGTGGTCGGACACGTCGTTGACCGGGAAGTTCTCCTTCACCAACCGGCCGTTGTGGTACACGCGAGTACAGGCGATCTCGTCGATCGCTGACGTCGTCGTGATGCCCTCCCGGAGTCGTCTCGGCTCAGACTCTCCGGCTTCGTCGGCCACCGTAGACGGCCGCCGCGCCCATTACTCCGACCACGGCGAGGATGACCTGGACGATGAGCTCAACCCAGTCGACACCGCTCGTGTTGCGCATCGGGCCCACGATGGCCGTGCCGATCAGCGCGGCGACGATTCCGACCACGATGGTGAGCCAGATCGGGATGTCCTGCTTGCCTGGTGCGATCGCCCGACCTACGACACCGAGGATCAGACCGATGATGATCGCGGTGATGATTCCGGTGACTGTCATGGTGCCTCCTGAAGGGAAGGTGAGATCACGTGGAGCCGAGAACTGCCCAATCTCCACGTCTTTTGTGCATTCGTCACGGTGGCATCTCAGAGCCTAGTCGTGGGGCAGTCATGGCAACGGCGACTCTCCGGCGGCGCGTGCAGGTTGTTCGGACGTGACCAGGTCGCCTTGGCGCCTCACCAGGCTGGTCGCAGCGGGTAGGCCGCGTCGCCCGACGGATCCACCTTGACCGCGAGTATCTGGTGGAGCTGTACCTCGTTCGTCTCGAAGCCCAGCCGCGATCCGGCCATGTACAGGCCCCAGATGCGCGCGGTCGGCTCGCCGACGTCGGCGACGCAGCCGTCCCAGTTCCTGACCAGGTTGGCGCACCACTGCTTGAGCGTGAGCGCATAGTGCTCGCGGAGGTTCTCCTCGTGTCTGACCTCGAAGCCGTTGTCCTGGGCCGCGGTGATGATGCGTCCAGAGCCCGTGAGCTCGCCGTCGGGGAAGACGTAGCGGTCGATGAAGTCGCCGGTGACGATGTGGGTGTCGTTGTGTGCCCGGGTGATCGAGTGGTTCAGCAGGCGACCGCCGTCGCGCAGGAGCGAGTGCAGGTACCTGAAGTACGACGGGTACTGCTTGAGGCCGACATGCTCGAGTAGACCGATGGAGCTGATCGCGTCGTACTCGCTACCGGGTGAGTCCCGGTAGTCACTGTGCAGGACCTGGGCGCGAGCCGACAGCCCTTGCCTCTCGATCTCCTCGCTGGCCCAGGCGGCCTGCTGCTCGGACAACGTCACACCCACGGCGGTGACACCGTAGTGCTTTGCGGCATGGCGCACCATGCCGCCCCATCCGCACCCGACGTCCAGTAGCCGCATGCCGGAGGTCAGGCCGAGCTTGCGCGCGACCAGGTCGAACTTCTCCTCCTGCGCCTCCTCGAGGCTCGCGTCCTCCTTCGGGAAGACGGCACACGTATAGGCCATCGACGGCCCGAGAACCTTCTCGTAGAAATCGTTGGAGACGTCGTAGTGATGTGTGATCGACTCAGCGTCTCGGAGCCTGGTGTGCCGCAGGCCCTCGGCCACCCGGCGCCAGCGCGGAAGTGTCTCCTGCGGCGGTGGCTGAGGCGGCACCAACCGGCGCCAACCCAGCTCGCGGACCAACGCGACCGCCTCGCCCGGTGACGGACGCTGGAACCGCCAGCGTCCCAGCATCTTCATCGCCGCGTATGGGTCTCCTGGGTGGACCCCTTCCAGGTCGAGGTCGCCGCTGACATAGGCCCGGACCGCGCCGAGGTCGCCGGGCGCCGTGGCGAGGAACCTGAGACCGCGCTCGTTCTTCAGCCGCAGCACGATCGGCGAGTCCACGGGTCCCAGTGAGCTGCCGTCGTAGGCCTCGAACCTGATCGGCGGCGACTCCGTGGTCAGCCGTTGCACCATGCTCGCTATGGTCATCTGCGCCCCACCGCCTTCTCGTACAGCCCGGTCAGCCGGTGATCGGGGTCGTAGACCTGTTTCGCCCGCTGATAGTCGGTACCCCCGTAGATCGAAGCGAACGCGCGCTCGTCATAGTACGCGTCCGAATAGAGCGATTTGTGGCCCCCGTGGGCGGCCACGGCCGTCTCGATCGCCCGGTTGACGTCACCGTCGCGATGGCCTTCAGTGATGGGCACCTGCCCCCAGAAACCCACATTGACGTACACCTGTCCCGGCCTGAGCGGGTACAGCGGCCAGGTGCGGGCCGACCCAGGTCCGCACGGTTCGCGCAGCCGTAGCGGACACAGCCATACCGGCGCCATGGAGACGTGTTCGCAGAACCAGCGCAGGAAGTCCGCCGTGCGCCCGACCGGGATCTCGACGTCCTGTACGACCCGCTCCTGCGCCGGCCTGCCCCGGACCCGGTCGATCCGCGACATCACCTGGTACCGGTTCTCGAACCCGACGATCCGGTGGTAGACGTCGCTACGGCGCAGGGCGGCGGGCCAGAGCCGTCTGACCGTCGGGTTCTGCGCGCCGAAAGCGCCGGAGCACCAGAACCAGTCGGTGTCCCAGCGCCACAGGTAGTCGCTGACCGTGAGCAAGTCCCGGGAGCGCTCCCGGATCGAGCGGTAGTAGATCTGCTGGCCCGTGTAGTCGCTCACCGACAGCACGCCGGTCCCGGCCACGTCGTCGGACCACCGCCCGAGCGTCAGGTACGACTCGTCCGGGGAGAACATGACTCCGTCGAGGAAGTCGACCTCCTCGTCGCCCCACCGCCGGTGAGCGCAGACATGGCTGACAGCAGCGGCCAGGTCGTCGAGGTCGTCGAACCTGACATGTCTCAGCGCCGACGTAGGTGCTGACCGGCTCGAGCTCGATGCGCAGTCGGACGCAGTAGCCGAGGCTCCCGTAGGAGTTCGGGAACGCGGCGAACAGGTCGGCGTACTCCCCGTCGCGAGAGGCGGTGACGATGCGCCCGTCGCCCGATGAGCACGTCCATCTCGATGACGGACTCGTGAGGCAGGCCGTTGCGAAACGACGTGGACTCGATGCCGAGCCCGCTCACCGCGCCGCCCGAGCGTGATGGTCTTGAGCTGGGGTACGACGAGCGGCATCAGGCCGTGCTGCAGCGTCTGTTCGACGAGGTGTTCGTACGTGCACATCCCCTGGACGTCGGCGGTCCGGCCCTCGACATCGATCGAGAGCACGCCGTCGAGCCCGCCCGCATCCAAGCCGGTGCCCGACTGCGGTGTGCGCGGACGGAAGAGGTTGGAGGTGCGTTTCGCGAGTCGAACGGTCTGGCCCGGCGGGATCGCCGCGTACGACGCCTGCAGTTTCTGCACGGCGGTCTCATGCGGCTGGCGCTCGCGGGTGGGCGTCTTCATCGCCGGTCACTGTATCGAGCAGCGGCCCGGGAATGTGACGGAGCCTGCCGGAGCTGCACGCGTCGGTTTGGCGGGTGCGGTCGCGCTGATGCAAGCCCTCTGGTTCCTTGCGGCTTTTCTTCCGATGCGCCGCGGTGGCATGATCGGCAGACTGCCGGTATCTCCTGGGGAGACCTCGTGACGTTTCGCCGTTTGTCCCTCCGCAGCGCACTCGTGCTCGCCGCCGCCGGGCTGGTCACGCGGTGCAGCCGTGCCTACTGCGGACATCACGTCGGCCGCGGCCGGACCGCCGCATCGGTCTCCCGCGTCGGCTGCCGCCAGGCAGGTGCACGCGCACCACGGCCAGGGTATCGGCGACCCGTACTACCCCGACGACGGCAACCGTGGGTACAACGTCTTGCGCTACCACGTCCGGCTGCGGTACTTCCGCCCAACCCAGCGGATCTCTGCCACGACGACGATCGCCGCCAAGGCCACGGCCCGGCTGAAGACGTTCAACCTGGACCTGATCGGCATGAAGATCGAGAAGATCACCGTCGACGGGGTTGCAGCGACCCACCGTCGTGCCTTCGCACACGAGCTCGTGATCACCCCGGCGACGGCCATCGCCGACGGCAACCGTTTTGTGACGAAGGTGACGTACAACGGTAAGCCGGGCGTCGACCCGGTTGACGCCATCCGCAGCGGGTGGTTCGACTCCAACACGCCCGGCGCGGGGTTCGTCGCGGGTGAGCCACACTCGTGCACGCTGTGGTATCCGTGCAACGACCACCCGACCGACAAGGCGAAGTTCAGCGTCACGGCCACCGTGCCCCTCCCGCTCTCCGTCGTCTCCAACGGCCGCCAGCTTCGGACAACGGGTCGCGTCAGCCCCAACGGCACCTCCGTGCGGACCTTCAGGTGGCGGCTGAGCGAGCCGACGGCCACGTACCTGACGACGATCTACATCGACAAGTTGACCTTCGTACGCTCACGCCTGGCCGACGGGACGCACGTCGTGTCGGCGTACGGACCGAACCCGGGCACCGCCCCTGCCCGCGAGGCGAGGCTCCCCGAGATCCTGCGGGTACTTGTCGCGACGCTGGGGACCGTACCCGGCGCCCGAGGCCGGTGGGATCTTCGTCGACGCCAACGTGCCGTTCTCGATCGAGACGTACACCCGACCGCTGTACTTCGAGGGCGCCTCGCTCTCGACGATCGCGCACGAGAACGCCCACCAGTGGTGGGGCGACAACATCTCGATCAAACGGTGGCGCGACATCTGCTTCAACGAGTGCCTGGCGTCGTACTCGCAGTGGCTGTGGGCCGAGCATCTCGGGGCGAACCTCGACCAGGTCTACCGGCACGGCGTCGCCGGTCGCCCGGCCTGGCTCAGGGCCCCCATCTACGACATGGGAGCCGGGCACGAGTTCGACTACCGCGGGGTCTACCTGAAGGGCGCCTTCTTCGTGCACGCCCTGAGGAACAAGATCGGGGACAAGAGGTTCTTTGCGGCGATGCAGGCGATCCAGCGCCAGCGGGCCGGCGGGAACATGTCGATGATCGACCTTCGCGACGTGCTCGAGCACAAGACCGGGGTCGACCTGACCAGCTTCTGGAACGACTGGGTGCTGCATGCGCGGATACCGTCACATGCCAACCTGTATCCCGGGCAACCTCTGAGAGTTTCGCCACTGTCGGCGGCTGGCTGGCAGGCGCGCGGCTGCCGAATTTCGGGTTGGGCGCCGCCGACTGCGACCATTGATGCATGACGACACCGAGGCCGGTCCACACCTGGCTGACCGACATGGATGGCGTCCTCGTCCACGAGGACCGTGCCATCCCAGGCGCCGCCGACTTCATCGACGCCCTGCGCAACACCGGTCGCCGCTTCCTCGTTTTGACCAACAACTCGATCTTCACGCCGCGAGACCTGAGGGCGCGGCTGCTGGCCTCGGGGCTCGACGTGCCCGAGGGCGCCATCTGGACCTCCGCGCTTGCCACTGCGCAGTTCCTCGACATCCAGCGCCCCCATGGGACGGCGTACGTCATGGGCGAGGTCGGGTTGACGACCGCCCTGCACGAGGTCGGGTACGTGCTCACCGACCGTTCGCCGGACTACGTGGTTCTCGGCGAGACGCGAAACTGGTCCTTCGAGGCGATCACGACGGGAATCCGGCTGATCGGGGCGGGCGCCAGGTTCATCGCCACCAACCCGGATCCCACGGGTCCCTCGGCGCTGGGACCGCTGCCGGCCACGGGGTCGGTCGCGGCGCTCATCACGAAGGCGACCGGCGTCAGCCCGTACTTCATCGGCAAGCCCAACCCGCTCATGATGCGCAGCGCGCTCAACCGGATCGAAGGTCACTCGGAGACCACGGTGATGATCGGCGACCGGATGGATACCGATGTGATCTCGGGGCTCGAGGCAGGATTACGCACGGTGCTGGTCCTCACCGGGTCGACCAACAGGAGCGAGATCGAGCGATACCCGTACCGAGCCACTCGCGTGGTCGACTCGATCGCCGACGTGGTCCCCTTGGTCTCGGAGCTCGACCAGGAGGACGCACCGGCTCCCACCTAGCCCGAAAGAGTGGCGAGAGTCCGGTCGAGAGGGCGCGCGGCGGTTCGTCAGGCCCCGGAGACGTCGGCGCGCTTGACTGCCTGCAGGGTGTAGCTGTGAGGCAGCCGCCACGGGCGGTCGGTGAGCTGCCACTCTCCGCTGTTGAGGGCCGTCATCTGGCCCGGTAACCCGTCCCACGGCACGCTTTGGTGCTCGACCAAGCCGGTCACGTCCATCCCTGCGTCGACCAACGAGCTGAACACCTCACCGAGCCCGTGGTTCCATTCGTGGGTGACGGTCGCGGAGAACTCGACGTCGGTCTCGACGTACGTCCCCGGCTCGTCCCAGATCATCGGCTCGTCGCGCTCGAAGTACGGGAACTCCAGCGTGAGCAACCCGTCCGGACGAGGCTCGCTGAGCGCCCACAGCACCGGATGCCCCTCCCGGATGAACAGCCGGCCCCCGGGCCTGAGCAGCGCCGAGACGACCTCGGCCCACCTGCGTACGCTCGGCAGCCAGCACAGCGCTCCGATGCCGGTGAAGACGAGATCGTAGCCGCCGCGCCCGAGCACGTCGGGAGCGTCGTAGACGTCTGCTTCGTGATAGTCGATGTCGGCGCGGGCTGCCGTCGCCAGAGCGCGCGCCTCTTCGAGGGCCACGTGCGAGAAGTCCAGCCCGGACATCCGGGCGCCGAGTCGAGACAGGGACAAGGTGTCGGTGCCGATGTGGCACTGGAGGTGGACGCCGCGTACACCGGTCAGGTCACCGAGCAGAGGCCGGTCGAAGGCGACAACCTGGCTGAGATGGTGCGGGTCCGACACGAATGAGCTGACGGCGTAGCCGGGCGAGGCCGCGTGCGCAGGGGCGCGCTCGTTCCAGTTGGCCATGTTGACCGAGCGATAGTCATCCATCGGCTAGCTCCTTCGCGGGTCGGCAACGAGACGGCCGTACCGAGGAGGCTAGCGCCGCGCGTTATGGCCGGCCGCGGCCGCCCTGGGTATCCCCTGCCGGCGCCCGGGCGTACACGGTTGTGCCCGCTCGAAGGCACTTTTCTGGCCTCTGGACCGTGTTTTGCGCCCCCGTCGGCGGTAGTGGCACAGTAGGCGGCCGGACCACAGCCGAAAGGGATGACCGATGCCGACAGGGCCGCTGCCACCAGACCTGCAGGACATGCTGAGCCAACCGAACCCTGCCGTGATCGCAACCCTGCGGCGCGACGGTCAGCCGGTGTCGGTGGCCACCTGGTACCTGTTCGAGAACGGGCGCGTGCTCGTCAACATGGACGAGGGCCGCAAACGCATCGCCCACATGCGTCACGACCCTCGGGTCAGCCTGACCGCGCTCAAGGACGGCGACTGGTCCACGCACATCAGCATCCAGGGACGGGTCGTGGAGTGGGTGGATGACCTCGACCTCGCCGACATCGACCGGCTGTCCCGGCACTACGGCGGCGGCGCCTACCCCGACCGTGAGCGCAAGCGCATCAGCGCCTGGATCGAGATCGAGAGCTGGCACGGGTGGGGCGCCGCCGCTCAGTCGTGAGCCGGAGGGACGGTGTCAGTCAGCCACGATCGCGTCGAGGTCGGCCTGAAGGTCCTCGAGTGAGTGATACACCTTCTTTGCGCCCGCTGACTCCAGCTCCTCGTCGGAGAAGCCACCCGGTCAGTACCGCGTAGGTACCGATACCGGCTCGAGCGGCAGCCTCGGCATCCCAGATCGAGTCACCGATCATGACAGCGTGGTCGGTGTCCATCTTCTTCATGGCGGTCTGGATCAGGTCCGGTGCCGGCTTGGTCTGCTCGGCATCCTCGGACGTCGTCCACGAGTCCGCCAGGTCCCGGCCGCCGATCAGGTCGAGGTAGTGCTCGACGTGCTCCTGCTCGCCCGAGCTTGCGAGTACGAGCTTCAGGCCCCGCCGCTTGACCTCCTCCAGCAGCGGCCGTGCGCCGGCGAACGGCTGTACCTGGGGAAGGAAGACCGCGAACTCCTCCGTCCAGGCCGACCGAAGGTCGTCGCCGTGCCTGGCCTCGACGTCGTCGCCGGCGACGGCCGCGACGAGCTGGTCGCCGCCCATGCCGATGGCCCGATGGATCCGCCAGATCGCCGGTGACACGTCGAAGCGACGAAACGCCCTGAACCACGCGATCGCATGCTGGTAGTTGGTATCGACGAGCGTCCCGTCGACGTCGAAGATGATCGCCTCGATCATTCGGCACCTCCTGGGTAGTGCGACCTGCGGTGCGTGTGCGGCCGCGCCAGCCGTGCTTGACTGGACCGCAGGGCCCAGACGCGCTGTCCATTACCCACTCTGCGGGCTGCCGAACCCGCGCAGGCGCTGCGAGAGGAGGTCGGGCGTGTCCTTCGCCGATCGCACCGACCGGTTCCAGCGCCGCCACCGCTGGGCCGCGTTCCCGCTGGCGGTGGTCTACAAGTACATCGACGACCAGGGCGGATACCTCGCGGCCCTGATCACCTACTACGCGTTCCTCGGGCTGTTTCCGCTCCTGCTGCTCGCCTCGTCGATCCTCGGCTTCGTGCTCCAGGGAAACACCCACCTTCAGGACCAGATCCTGCACTCGGCGCTGAGCCAGTTCCCGGTGATCGGTGACCAGCTCGGGAGCCCCGGAGGCCTGAGGGGCAGCGCTACGGCGGTCATCATCGGGATCTTCGGCTCCCTCTACGGCGCTCTCGGGGTCGCCCAGGCCACGCAGAACGCGATGAACATCGCCTGGGGCGTGCCCCGCAACAAGCGCCCCAACCCGATCGTCGGCAGGGTCCGCAGCATGCTGCTGCTGGTCACGGCCGGGGTCGGGATCCTGGCCACCACGCTGCTGTCCAGCCTCGGCAGCGAGGTGGATGCCTTCAACACCCGGATCGGCCCGTGGCTCCAGGTGCGTGCGCAGCATCGCCGCGATCTTGCTCAACGCAGGGGTGTTCATCCTTCTGTATCGACTGGCGACGACGCACAGGCACTCGCTCAAGCGCTCGGCACCGGGGGCGTTCACCGCCGCCATCACCTGGCAGCTGCTCCAGCTCGTCGGCACGGCGTACGTCGGCCATGTCATCAAGCACGCATCCGTGACCAACAGCGTCTTCGCGCTCGTCCTCGGCCTGATCGCCTGGATCTATCTCGGCGCGGTCATCGTCGTGTTCGGCGCGGAGATCAACGTCGTCAAGGCACACCGGCTGTATCCGCGGGCGTTGATGACGCCCTTCACCGACAACGTCGACCTGACGCCGGGGGACAAGCGCGCGTACTCCGACTACGCGGAAGCCACCCGCAGCAAGGACTTCGAGCAGGTCGACGTGTCGTTCGAGCACGACGGGCAGTACGCCACCGCCAAGAGGAACGCGATGAGATCCAATCCCGGCCCCGACGGCACCGGCGAGCCGGATTCGACCAAGGACACGGAGACGAGAACCGAGAAGCCGCACAAGCACTACTGACCGCGGCCGTCTCTCGCCGCGCGAACGCGTCCCCGCTACGATTGCCAGTATGAGGCATGCGCTCGCGGTGCGTCTCGCCAGTGGTGGCCGTCCTGACGGACGGTCTGTCGAGTCATCTCCTCACCCCAGCCGTCCAGCGAGGGCGGCTGTTGTCATCTCCGGCGGGCCGTTCTCGACACACTTCGAGAAAGGCCACCCGATGGCAGTCGATCAGCAGCCCCCACGAACAGACCGTTCCTGCTGGCGTGCGGCAGCGGCGAATACTCTCCGGCATCACACCGAGCGGGCCGCTCACGCTCGGGAACTATCTCGGCGCGTTGCGTCGGTTCGTCGACAGCCAGTACGACCACGACGGCGAGCGGGCTGGGCACCGCGAGCGGGCCGGGCGCGACGCTCCGCTTCTTCTTCGTCGCCGACCTGCATGCGCTGACCTCCGACCACGATCCAGGACGGCTGCGCGAGCTGACGATGCAGACCGCCGCCTTGTTCTTCGCCTCGGGCCTCGACCCCGCCCTGTCCACGGTGTTCCTGCAGTCGCAGGTGCCCGCGCATGTGCAGCTCTCCTACCTGCTCGAGTCCACGGCACACGTCGGGGAGCTGAGCCGGATGATCCAGTTCAAGGAGAAGGGATCTCGGCCGGGGGCGCGCGCGAGCCTGTTCACCTACCCGTGTCTGATGGCTGCCGACATCTTGCTCTACGACACCGACGCGGTCCCGGTCGGCGGCGACCAGGACCAGCACGTCGAGCTCTCCCGCGACCTCGCCATCAGGTTCAACCACCTGTACGGGGAGACCTTCGTCGTACCCCGGCTGGCCCGGGCCGCGCTGGCGGCCCGAGTCGCTGACCTGGCCGACCCGTTGGTCAAGATGAGCAAGTCCGCACCGCAGGACGCCATGGGCGTCATCCGGATGCTGGACTCACCAGACCTGATCCGTCGCAAGATCGGGCGGGCCGTCACCGACTCCGGGAGAGAGGTCCGCTACGACCCCGAGGAGAAGCCAGGTGTCTCGAACCTGCTCGACATCATCGCCGTCATCTCACGACGAGAGCCCCCAGGAGGTAGCCACCCGCTTCACCTCCTACGGTGAGCTGAAGGCCGCCTGCGCGGACAGTGTCATCTCCGTCGCTGGAGCCGGTGCAGCGTCGCTACGCCGAGCTGGACGCCGACCGTGCGGAGCTCGGGCGGATGCTGCAGGCAGGAGCAGAGCGCGCCCGGGAGCAGTCCGCCACCGTGCTCGACTCGGGCTCGGTCCGCGATCGGCCTGGCGTCGACAGCCCTGAGCACCCGAAGATCGGACGTCGTGGCACCGAGTCTGGCTCGGACCTGATAGCCGGTGGTGGCGCGGTCAGTCGAGGGCGCGGCCGACCGCCACCGCCCTCGTGTCCGGCGCCGCGATCCGGCGCGGCGTCGGCGGCGAGGTCGTCGTTCTGCATCTGTGAGCGCCGCTCCGCCTCCACCCGGGTCGAGTACGCCTGGGTCTCGTTGGTGATCCGCTCCTCGTCCCAGTCCGAGGTACGGCGCAACCAGCCGGGCGGCTGCCTCGGCGGAGTCGGTACCGCGGTCCGGCGTCTCGATGGAGATCCGGGTACGCCGGGCGAGCACGTCGTCGAGGTGCAGTGCGCCCTTCGTGGCTGGCGGCGTACACGATCTCGGCGCGGATGTACTCCTCGGCCCCCTCCATCGGCTCCAGCAGCGAGGCGTCGTCGGCAGCAAGCGCGAGCAGCTCCTCGGTCAGCGAGCCGTACCTGTCGAGCAGCCGCTGCATCCGCCAGGCCGGCACCCCGGCGCGCTCGGCCAGCTGGTCGACCTGGTTGACCATGGCGTGGTAGCCCTCGGCACCGGCCAACGGGATGTGCTCGGTCACGCTGGGCGGAGCCCCGGACGACACGTCCTCGAGGGCGGCGTCGATGGCGTCCTTGGCCATCACCCGGTAGGTCGTGTACTTCCCGCCGGCGATCGAGATGAGGCCTGGCTGCGGCCGGCGACAGCGTGCTCGCGCGACAGCGACGACGTCGACTCGCTCTCGCCCGAGAGCAGCGGACGCAGCCCGGCGTACACGCCCTGGATGTCGTCGTGCGTCAGCGGGACGGCGAGGACGGTGTTGACGTGTTCGAGGATGTAGTCGATGTCGGCGCGGCTCGCCGCCGGGTGGGCCTTGTGCAGGGTCCAGTCGGTGTCGGTGGTGCCGACGATCCAGTGGGTGCCCCACGGGATGACGAACAGGACCGACTTCTCGGTCCGCAGGATCATCCCGGTCTCGGAGTTGATCCGGTCCCGCGGGACGACGATGTGCACGCCCTTGGACGCGCGAACGTGGAACCGTCCACGCCCACCGGCGAGGGTCTGGATGTCGTCTGTCCAGACCCCTGTGCAGTTGACGACGACCGAGGCTGTGACGTCCACCTCGTCGCCGGTCTCGACGTCACGGACGCGGGCGCCGACGATGCGCTCGCCGGCACGCTTCAGCTTCACCACCTCCGCGGAGCTGAGAACCGTCGCACCGTACGTCGCGGCGGTCCGCGCCACCATCAGCGTGTGCCGGGCATCGTCGGCCTGGGCGTCGTAGTACATCAGCGCGCCGGTCAGCGCCGTGCGCTTGAGCGCCGGCACCTTGCGCAGCGCCCCGCCGCGGGTGAAGTGCCGGTGACGGGGCACCGACCGGTTCAGTCCGCTCATCGCGTCGTACAGCATCATCCCCGAGCCGACGTACGGACGCTCCCAGAAGCGGTGCCGCAGCGGGTACAGGAACGAGACCGGCTTCACCAGATGCGGCGCGATCCGGGTCAGCATCAGCTCGCGCTCGTGCAGCGCCTCGCGGACCAGGCCGAAGTTGAGCTGCTCGAGGTACCGCAGACCGCCGTGAAACAGCTTGGACGAGCGAGACGACGTGCCCGAGGCGAAGTCCCTGCGCCTCGACCATGGCGACAGAGAGCCCGCGCGTCGCAGCATCCAGGGCCGCACCGCTGCCGGTGACGCCTCCTCCCACGACGAGGACGTCGAACGTGGTCGAGCCCAAGCGCTCCCACGCCTGGGCACGCGCGGCGCTGTCGAGACGGGCGGGTATTGGCATCGAGACTGCCTTTCGTTGCGTATTGCGAGTAATTCGAGACTCGCGCTGGGTATTCATTGACCTCAGATTACGGCCGCCCCTAGGGTGCAGACGATAGCCATACTTTCGCCGTCGGGCTCGGCCGACCGCACAAGCCTGGGAGGGCCCCCCTGTGAGTTTCGGAGATATTTTCCTCAGCGAGACGATGGGCACAGCGATGCTGCTGCTCCTCGGTTGCGGCGTGGTCGCCAACGCCGTCCTCGTCAAGACGAACGGCTTCAACGGCGGATTCCTGATGATCAACTTCGGCTGGGGCCTCGCCGTCTTCGTCGGCGTCTACGTCGCGTACAAGAGCGGCGCCCATCTCAACCCAGCGGTAACGGTCGGCCTGCTGGCGTCGGGCGACGGACCTTGGTGGCTTCGGGCATGTCATCGCCTATTTCCTGGGCGAGGCGGTCGGCGCCTTCATCGGAGCGTGCCTGGCCTGGGCGGCGTATCGCGACCACTTCGACGACCCCGAGACCGACGTTCCCAACAAGCTCGGCCGTCTTCTCGACGGGTCCTGGCATCAACAGCCCGATCTGGAACGTCACGACCGAGGCCATCGGCACCTTCGTGCTGGTGTTCTGGATCCTCGCGTCAGGGCACACGCCGGCGCAGATCGGCCCCCTCGGTGTCGCTCTGGTCGTTGTCGGTATCGGCGCCTCGCTCGGTGGCCCGACGGGTTACGCCATCAACCCCACCCGTGACCTGATGCCTCGAATCGCCCACGCCGTACTCCCCATCAAGAACAAGGGCGACAGCAACTGGGGTTACGCCTGGGTCCCCGTTGTCGGCCCTCTGATCGGTGCGGTCATCGCCGGTGTGCTCGCCAACATCGTCAACTTCGTCTAACCACTAGGAGCTGTTCAGCAAACATGACGCAGTACATCGCCTCAATCGACCAGGGCACCACCAGCACGCGGTGCATCATCTTCGATCACTCGGGATCGATCGTCGCCTCAGAGCAGAAAGAGCACGAGCAGATCTTCCCGCGTGCGGGGTGGGTAGAGCACAACGGCAAGGAGATCTGGGACAACACCCTCGAGGTCGTCGAGGGTGCGCTGAAGAATGCGGAGCTCGAGGCCTCGAACATCGACGCCATCGGCATCACCAACCAGCGCGAGACGGCGATGGTCTGGGACAAGACCACCGGCGAGCCGGTCTACAACGCCATCGTCTGGCAGGACACCCGCACGCAGGCGATCTGTGACGAGCTCGCTGGGCTCGGCGGCGGCGGCGATCGCTACAAGGCAAAGGTCGGTCTGCCGCTCGCGACGTACTTCTCCGGGCCAAAGATCCGGTGGATCCTCGACAACGTCGACGGTGCCCGGGACAAGGCAGAGGCAGGCGACCTGCTCTTCGGCAACACCGACGCCTGGCTCGTCTGGAACCTGACCGGCGGGGTCGACGGCGGTGTGCACATCACCGACGTCACCAACGCCAGCCGCACGATGCTCATGGACCTCTCGTCGCTCTCGTGGGACGAAGAGATCGCCGGTGAGATGAAGATCCCGATGTCCATGCTGCCGGAGATCAAGTCCTCGTCGGAGAACTATGGCGAGTGCAGCGTCGGCGTGCTGTCCGGCAAGCCGGTCGCGGGCATCCTCGGCGACCAGCAGGCCGCGACGTTCGGCCAGGCATGCCTCGAGGTCGGTACGGCCAAGAACACCTACGGCACCGGCAACTTCATGCTGCTGAACACCGGGGAGGAGCAGGTGCCGAGCGAGAACGGCCTGCTCACGACCGTCTGCTACAAGATCGGTGACAACAAGCCGATCTACGCCCTGGAAGGATCGATCGCTGTCAGCGGCTCGCTCGTGCAGTGGCTGCGCGACAACCTCGGCATGATCAAGGCGGCTCCGGAGATCGAGGACCTCGCCAAGACGGTCGAGGACAACGGCGGCGCGTACTTCGTTCCTGCCTTCTCCGGGCTCTTCGCGCCGCACTGGCGCTCGGACGCCCGCGGTGCCCTCGTCGGTCTGACCCGGTACGTCAACAAGGGACACATCGCGCGGGCAGTGCTCGAGGCGACCGCCTTCCAGTCGAAGGAGGTTCTGGACGCCATGAACGCCGACTCGGGCGTGCCGTTGAAGGAGCTCAGGGTCGACGGCGGCATGGTCGCCAACGAGACGCTGATGCAGTTCCAGGCGGACATTCTCGACGTCGACGTCGTCCGCCCGAAGGTGGCGGAGACGACGGCGCTGGGCGCGGCCTACGCCGCCGGTCTGGCTGTCGGGTTCTGGGAGAGCGAGGACGACATCCGCCAGAACTGGGGCGAGGACAAGCGCTGGACACCGTCCATGGACAGTGCCGAGCGCGACCGGCAGTACCGAAACTGGAAGAAGGCGGTCACGAAGACCCTCGACTGGGTCGACGAGGACGTCAGCTGATCGATCCCGCATCTGCGGGTTTTCGTATGGCTGGAGGTTCGCCCACGGGCGGATCTCCAGCCATACGTGTTGAATGAGGTCTTCACGCTCGGAGTCCGCACGTTTCGCCGCACCGCTGCTGAAGGGACTGTTGTATGTCGCAGGTCGTACAGGGAGTCATCGCCAGGTCGAAAGGGGCGCCGGTCGAGCTCACCGGCGTTGTCGTCCCTGATCCCGGCCCGGGCGAGGCGGTGGTCGCGATCCAGGCCTGCGGCGTGTGCCATACGGATCTGCACTACCGCGAAGGTGGCATCGGCGACGACTTCCCCTACCTGTTGGGTCACGAGGCGGCGGGTGTGGTCGAGTCGGTCGGCGACGGCGTCACCGACGTCGCTCCCGGCGACTACGTCATCCTCAACTGGCGAGCCGTCTGCGGGCAGTGTCGGGCCTGTACCCGCGGACGTCCCTGGTACTGCTTCAACACCCACAACGCGTCGCAGAAGATGACCCTCGAGGACGGCACGGAGCTGTCGGCCGCGCTCGGGATCGGCGCGTTCGCCGACAAGACCCTCGTCCACGCTGGCCAGTGCACCAAGGTCGACCCGGCTGCTCCGGCCACGGCTGCCGGGCTGCTCGGCTGCGGCGTCATGGCGGGTCTCGGCGCCGCGATCAACACCGGCGGAGTCGGGCGCGGTGACTCCGTCGCCGTCATCGGATGCGGCGGCGTCGGCGCCGCCGCCAGTAGCGGGCTCACGGCTGGCTGGAGCGTCGAAGATCATCGCCGTCGACATCGACTCCCGCAAGCTGGAGAAGGCACGCGAACTCGGCGCGACGCACGTGGTCGACGCCAAGGATGGCGACGTCGTCGAGTCGATCCAGGCGATCACCGGCGGGTTCGGCGCTGATGTGGTCATCGACGCGGTCGGTCGGCCGGAGACGTGGAAGCAGGCGTTCTACGGCCGCGACCTTGCTGGAACCGTCGTCCTCGTCGGCGTGCCGACGCCGCAGATGACCATCGAGATGCCCCTCCTGGACATCTTCGGGCGTGGGGGGTCGCTGAAGTCGTCCTGGTACGGCGACTGCCTGCCCAGCCGGGACTTCCCCAGTGCTGATCGACCTGTACCTGCAGGGGCGGCTCCCGCTGGACGCGTTCGTCTCCGAGACCATCGGCATCGGCGATGTCGAGGCCGCATTCGACAAGATGCACGCCGGAGACGTCCTCCGGTCGGTCGTCGTCTTGTGAGCGGCCTGCGGATCGACCACGGCACGACCAGCGGGACGTTCTCCCTCGACGGCGAGACGTTCGACGTCGAGAACAACGTCTGGGTGATCGGTGACGACGACGAGTGCGTCGTGATCGACGCGCCGCACAGCGTCGAGGACATCCTGGAGGTCGTCGGCGGCCGACGAGGTGCTGGCGATCGTGTGTACGCACGCACACGACGACCACGTCCGACTCGCGCCCGCGCTCGGAGAGACGGGTCGCAGGCGCCGGTCCTGCTGCACGCGACGACGAACCGCTCTGGGAGCTCACCCATCCGGACACGACACCCGGACGGCTGGCTGGTCGAGGGCAAGCCGGTCGCGGTCGCGGGCTCGGAGCTCGAGGTGCTGCATACGCCCGGCCACTCACCAGGAGGCGTCTGCCTGTACTCGTCCGACCTGGGCGCGGTCTTCACCGGGGACACCTTGTTCAAAGGCGGACCCGGAGCGACCGGCCGCAGCTTCTCCGACTACGAGACGTTGGCGACGAGCATCAGGACGAAGCTCTTCGCCCTCCCACGAGACACCGTTGTACACACCGGGCACGGGGACTCCACCACCATCGGCGCCGAGCTCTTCTGACCGTTACTTGTTCAGGTTGACGCCGCACTCTGCCTTCGCGTGCGCTGTGATCTGCCGCAGAAGCCTTCGCGAAGCCGGAGTTCTGGCTGAATGCCTGGAACTGCTGGCCCAGCTTCACCAGCTGCTGCTGGGTGACCCCCTTGGGCAGGTGACCCGAGCTGAGGCCCTGCAGGTCGCTGAACGACAGGCCCGGCGTTGGACAAGATCTGCTGCATCTTCGTGAGCGCCGTCGTGAGGGTCGCCCAGTCCGCCTTCACCGCGTCGGGCGCGTCCGACGCCAACGTGCCGAACTCTTGGGTGAGCTTGGTGAACCCGGCGGCGGTGAGCGAGGTGACATTCGAGGCTCTTGAGCTCGGCCTTCGCCGTGCGCAGCTCGGTGCAGTACGTCGAGCCAGGATCCGAGCCGCCGGAGCCGGAGCCCGACGACGTCGTGGTTGCAGGCGTCGTGGTGCGCCGGAGGTCGTCGACGAGGTCGTGGTCGCTGGTGTGCGTACCACCTGACGAGCTGTCGGTCTTGCTGGCGCCGCCGCAGGCAGTCAAAGACGCGGCCAACAGCACAGCGGTGACGAACGCGAGTTTTCTCATTCTGTCGGTGACTTCCTACTCCGGAGATGGCACCCTGCCAGCTTCTGCCCTGAACCATCTCACATCGACAGCCAGACCGAGGACACAAAGACACAAGCGGCCATCCCGACCGGGCACGGCGCACCCGATGTTTCGTCGGTGCCAGCGACTACGCTGACCATTCGGTACAGGTCAGGGAAGGCAGTGCGGTGGTGGCGGTCAGGGGTCTGCGACGATGGCACCCGATCGTTGCGCTGGCCACCCTGTGCATCGTGGTCTCGGCCTGCACCGGAGGCTCGGGCGGGCCGAGCCAGCAGCAGTCCGCCGAGACGCGCGGTGGGAAGATCATCGCGAGCTTCGCTGCGGCATGGCCCAAGGTCGACGCGGCCAGCTTCCGTGGAATCGTCGACGAGCCGAGCGTCGCTGTCCACGACATCGCCGGCCATGACAGCGATCTCGGCATCACCTCCACGCAGGTCGACCTTCTCGACGACTTGACATGCTCCAGTAACGCCTGCCAACAACACGCCCAGGTCACCCACCAGCTTTCCGGCGCCGGCTCGTGGAGCTACAAGACGCTCATCAAGGCGAGCCTCAACCAGGGTCAGTGGCTGGTGGACTGGACTCCCGGGACATTCAACCCCGATCTCACCCAGGTCACGACCCTCGTACGCCATCGGACGCTGCCGCCTCGGGCGCCGATCCTCGACCGCGACGGCGTCGCGCTGACACCCGAGCGAGCGATCGTCCGAATCGGGGTGCAGCCCAGCCGGGTTCGCCCGCCGACCTACAGCGCCCTTGATGTGCTCCTCGATATCAACACGGCGGCGTTGCAGGATCGCGTCCAGTCCGCCGAACCCAACTGGTTTGTACCCGTGATCGACCTGCGGCGCGGCCAGTTCGACCCGCTGCGCGCCAAGCTGCTGAAAGTCCCGGGCATCGTCATCGACAAGGCGCGGCGCGCGCTCGCGCCGACGCCGGACTGGGGTCGGGCAGTGCTGGGCACCGTCGGTCCAGCGACCTCCGACACCCTCAAGAACGCCGGCCCCGACACCTTGCCGACCGACGAGGTCGGCCTCAACGGACTCCAGCTCGCCTTCCAGCGAAGTCTCGCCGGCCGGCCCGGTCTCCGGATCGACCTGGTGGAAAGGCAGAGCGGGGACGTCCTCAACCGCATCCTGACCCGGCCGCCACGGGGCGGTCAGCCGCTGAACACCATCGCTCGACCTCCAGGCGCAGAACGCAGCGGAGACGGCCGTGGCCGGCGCGACCGACACGACAGCGCTTGTCGTCGTCAAGGCGAGCACCGGCGAGATCCTGGCTGCGGCCAACGCTCCCGGACCGACGACGTACGACACCGCGCTGATCGGTCAGTATGCGCCGGGTTCGACGTTCAAGGTGGTGAGCGCCGGGTCGCTGCTGGCCCATCACCAGGTGACCCCTGGTCGGCACGTCGCTTGCCCGAACACCACGGTCATCGACGGGAAGCAGTTCAAGAACTACGAGCAGGGCATCACCGGCCCCAACCCAACCTTCGCCGACGACTTCGCCGCATCCTGCAACACCACGATGGTCGGCTTCGCCCACAAGCTGACCGGCAGCGAGCTGTCCAGCACCGCGTCCCAGTTCGGAATCGGCGCCTCGTGGGACCTCGGGCTCCCCTCGTACAGCGGCTCCGTGCCCGCCGACAACGACCTGGTGACCCGCGCTGCGGACATGATCGGGCAGGGCAAGGTACTGGCGAGCCCGTTGTCGATGGCCATGGTGGCGGCGGCCGTGGACTCCGGGGTGTCTCGAACGCCCACCCTGCTTCCCGCAGCTCGATCCCGGCCGGCGGCTGACCGAGCTCGACCCGTCGGTCGACGCCAAGCTTCGGCACCTGATGCGACTGGTCGTCACCCAAGGCACCGGGGCACCGGTGAACCTGCCCGGTCTTCCGGTGCACGCCAAGACCGGCACCGCCGAGTACCAGGACGGATCCCAGACCCGGACCAATGCCTGGATGATCGGCTACCGGGGCGACATCGCGTTCGCCGCCTTCGTCGCCAACGGGTCGTCAGGTGGCCACGACGCCGGCCCGATCGTCGACTCGCTCCTGACGGCGCTTCCCGACGAGTCTCTACCGCTGAACCAGCCACTCGGGGTCGTCGAACCACTGCCGGCAGCCCGCCCGGAACCGCGCGGGCGGCCAATCTCCGACTCCGTCCGGAATCGCTCCGAGGAGGGGCAGGCCGGTGACACGGGGCAGCTCGCCGAGGTTGCACTGCTCGGCGAGCCCGAGCTCACTGGGCAAGGCGCCGACGACCAGCCCGAGTACGCTCGTGTTCCGCGCGGCGGAGCGCATCGACCGTGAGCTCGGTGTGGTTGAGCGTGCCGAGAGCGATCCGGGTGACCACGACGAAGGCAACGCTCGCACCACCCTCGCCTCGCAGCGCCGACGCAAGGTCGACGAGCGTCCCGCCGGCGGTGTCGAGGCGCACGGCGACACCACCGGATCCCTCGAGCAGGACCAGGTCAACCGGGCCGGCGGCCGACAGCACCTGCTTCGCCAGGTCCTGGACGCTCGGGAGCGAGACCCCGTGCCTTCGGGCGGCCGTGTCGGGTGCCAGGGGGTCGTCGAGCCGGACGAGCTCGCTCAGGTTTCGGCAACCGCCCAACCGGGAGACGATCTCGACGTCGGTGGGTTCGCCGGCCGACACGCCGGTCTGGGCGGCTTTGACGACGGCCACGCTGAGCCCGGCATCGAGGCACAGCCGGCTCAGCGCCGCCGTGGTGACCGTCTTGCCGACGCCGGTGTCCGTCCCGGTCACGACGACGACCCTCACCGCTGCGCGCCACTGCCGCTGTCACAGCCGATGCAGATCGCGGCCACGTCGTCGTCGGAGTCGCGACGTACGCAGGCATGGTGTAGATGAGGTCGCGGAATGGGCCGCAGCCAGACGCCGAGCTCGACAGCAGCCCTGGTCGCCGCCGCGATGTCGACCGGGTGGTCCAGCTGGACGACGCCCACCGCTCCCAGGACGCGAACGTCGGCGACGCAGGTTCGCCCCCGCAGCGGTTCCAGGCCGGCGCGCAGCGCGGCTTCGATCTGCCGTACCTCCGTCGCGCCAGTTCCGGCGCAGCAGCAGCGCGATGCTGGCCGACGCCACCGAGCACGCAAGCGGGTTCGCCATGTACGTAGGCCCATGCATGAGGACACCCGACTCGCTCGCACCCAGTCCGGTCGCGACCGCGTCCGTGCAGAGCGTCGCCGCGAGGGTCAGGTAGCCGCCGGTGAGGGCCTTGCCGACGCACATGATGTCTGGAGCGACACCGGCGTGGTCGGCGGCGAAGAGCTCGCCGGTCCGGCCGAAACCGGTCGCGATCTCGTCGAAGATCAGCACCAGGTCGTGGGCGTCGGCAACCTCGCGGAGCACGTGCAGACACTCTGGTGGGTAGACGTGCATCCCCCCGGCGCCCTGGAGGACCGGCTCGCAGATGACCGCGGCCAGCTCGTCGCCGTGGCGATCGGCCAGCTCCCGCACGCTGCGCGCCCAGTCGTCGATGGCGGCGTCGAAGCCGCCGGGGGGCCGAGGCGCAAAAACCTGCCGCGGCAGCACCCCCTCGAACATGGCGTGCATTCCCCCGACCGGATCGCACACGCTCATCGCGCCGGCGGTGTCTCCGTGGTAGCCCCCGCGCAGCGCGAGCATCCTGGTCTTGCTGGGGCCGCCCCTGGCCCCGCTGGTACTGCACCGCCATCTTGAGCGCAACCTCCACGCTCACCGAGCCCGAGTCGGCGAAGAACACCCGGGTCAACGGCTCGGGCGTCAGCTCGACCAGCGTCTCGGCCAGCTCGATCGCGGGCCGATGGGTCAGCCCGCCGAACATGACGTGGCTCATCGTGGAGATCTGCCGCCGGACAGCCTCGTCGAGGTCTGGATGACGGTACCCATGGATGGCGCACCACCACGAGGACATCGCATCGATGAGCCGGCGTCCATCGGCGGTCGTGAGACGGACGCCTTCGGCGGAGTCGACGAGCAGGACGGGGGACGGCGCCGCTATCGAGCTGTACGGATGCCAGACGTGCTCGCGGTCGGCGTCGAGCAGCGCGTCGACGGACGGGCGTGGCGTCGGGCGGAGCGCGGAGTCGGCCATGGTGCGTCGAGGCTATCGCCGACATCTGCCAACCTCCTCATCCGGCGCCCGGCGACCGGCGTCAGGCAGGGCCCTTCGCGGGTGGTCGCGATAGATTGGCGCGCCGTGACCAGTCCCCCCGAAGTCCTGGACGTCGCCCGTGCACAGGTACTCGAGGGGGGACGAGGCCTCGCCCGAGCACCAGCTCGTGGAGATCCTTCGGCTGCCGGATGCGGAGCTGCCCGCCCTGCTGGCCCTGGCGCACGAGGTGCGGATGAGGTGGTGCGGCCCCGGCGTCGAGGTCGAGGGAATCGTGTCGCTGAAGACGGGTGGCTGTCCCGAGGACTGCCACTTCTGTTCGCAGTCCGGGCGGTTCGACTCTCCGGTTCGGGCGGTCTGGCTCGACATACCGCAGCTGGTGCGAGGCCGCGCGGCAGACCGCGTCGACCGGCGCCTCGGAGTTCTGCATCGTTGCCGCGGTACGCGGTCCCGACGACCGGCTGCTGGCCCAGGTCGAGGCCGGGATAGCGGCGATCCGGGCGGAGGTCGACATCAACATCGCCTGCTCCCTCGGCATGCTGACGAGCGCGCAGGTCGACCGGCTCGCGGCGATGGGCGTACACAGGTACAACCACAACCTGGAGGCGGCCAGAAGCTACTTCGCCGAGGTCGTCACCACCCACACCTTCGACGAGCGCTGGTCCACCTGCCAGCTGGTACGTCAGGCCGGAATGCAGCTGTGCTGCGGTGGGCTCGTGGGAATGGGAGAGTCGCTCGAGCAGCGCGCGGAGCTGGCCGCGCAGCTCGCGGAGCTGGACCCGCACGAGGTGCCGCTGAACTTCCTCAACCCGCGCCCGGGTACGCCGTTCGGCGACCTGCCCGTCCTGGGGTCTCGCCGACGCGCTGCGAACCGTCGCCGCGTTCCGGTTGGCGATGCCGAGGACGATCCTGCGGTACGCCGGAGGACGGGAGATCACCCTCGGCGAGCTGGGTACCCGCGACGGCCTGCTCGGCGGGATCAACGCCGTCATCGTGGGGAACTACCTGACCACGCTCGGCCGCGATCCCGACGACGACCTGGCGCTGCTCTCGGAGCTGCAGATGCCGATCAAGGAGCTGTCCAGAACACTGTGAGCACACCGCCGGCGTACTGCGACCACTGCGGCGAGCCGTCTGGGCGGCGACCATCCCCGGTGCAGGGATCTGCGCCGCGCTCGAGCCTCCTCGGTACTGCCCACACTGCCGGCGTCGACTCGTCGTCCAGGTCGTGCCCCGCGGCTGGACAGCGCGCTGCTCGGCGCATGGGGAGGTGCGTGACGGCTAGGGATCCGCTCCGGATCGCTGACACCCGCGGAGAGGGTTGGTGATGAGTCGCCAGGAGAGCAACTCCGCCCGACGACGAGCAGGCCGACGCACATCCACATCGCAGAGCGATAGCCCGCC
Source organism: uncultured Actinomycetota bacterium (assembly GCA_963824115.1). Taxonomy (GTDB): domain Bacteria; phylum Actinomycetota; class Actinomycetes; order Propionibacteriales; family Nocardioidaceae; genus DASQEH01. The sequence goes on along the minus strand of CAWGOA010000005.1, from coordinate 197,708 downwards.
GAGAAGGTGGCGGGCCGGTCGTAGTCGGCGCCGTGGAGCCCGACCAGCGCGGGGAGCGCCGCGACCGCGAGCAGCGAACCGGCCCGCGCCACGGCGTTGTTGATACCGCTGGCCACTCCGGCGTTGTGGTCTGGCGCCGCTGCCAGCACCGTCGCCGTCAGCGGCGCCACCAGCAGGCACAGGCCCAGCGCGAAGACCGTCAGCCCCGGGAATACCGACTCGCCAGTAGGAGGCATGGGAGGAGACTCCGGTCAGCAGGGCGATCCCCGCCGCACACACGATCGGGCCGAGTGCCATGGGAAGCCGTGGCCCGATCCGCGCCGCGAACTGACCGCCGCGAGATGCCAGCAAGAGCATCAAGATCGTGATCGGGCAAGGTGGACAGCCCCGCTGCGAGCGGGCCATACCCTGACGACCGTCTGCAGCTGAAGCACCAGGAAGAACGTGGTCGCCGCCGAGGGCGGCGTAGACGAGCAAGGTCATTGCGTTGGAGGCGCTGAACTGGCGGGATCTGAACAGACCGGTCGGCATCATGGGATGGCGCGATCGGCGTTCGACCAACGACGAAGGCGACCGCACTCACGACCCCGACCAGAGCGCTGCTCACGACGAGCGGTGTTCCGCGGTTGCCGAGCTCGATCAAGGCGTACGTGATGCCGCCCAGACCGAGCGCCCCCAGCGCGGCGCCGAGCACGTCGAATCCCGGGACGGACTTGGCGTCCTTCGTCTCAGGCACACTGATGTGGGCAATCGCGACGGTCACCGCGGCAATCGGCAGGTTGAGCAGGAACACCCAACGCCAGCTCGCGTACTGCACAAGCCAGCCGCCGACGAACGGGCCGATCGCCACCGCCACACCGCCGAGCCCCGACCAGGAACCGATCGCTCGGGCGCGGTCCTCGGGAGCGAACGCGCCCTGGATCATCGCCAGGCTCCCCGGGGTGAGCATGGCCGCACCAACTCCCTGGATCACCCTCGCCGCGATCAGCTCCGCGGGGTTCTGCGCAACCCCGCAGAGGAGGGACGCCAGGGCGAACCACACCACCCCGACCTCGAAGACCCGCCTGCGGCCGAAGCGGTCCCCGAGCGCTCCGCCAACCAAGATCAGCGACGCGAGAGCAAGCAGGTAGCCGTTGCTGATCCACTGCAGTTGGGCGAGGCTCGCATCCAGGTCCTGCCCGATCCGGCGCAGCGCGACGTTGACGACGGTCCCGTCCAGCATCGCCATGCCGGAGCCGAGGACCGCCGCACCGAGCACCGCACGACCAGGGGGAGTACCGAGTCGAACCGCCACCGTCATGCCGACATCTTCTCCTGCGCTCGACCGGGCGCAAATGTGTGCTCGAGAGGGCGGGAGTGCGCTCTCGACCGAGCGTCTGTGACCTGTCGACGGAGCGTCTGTGACCTGTCGACCGAGCATTTGTGACCTGTCGACCGGACATTCTTACCCTGTCGGCGGGCGGCTAGTCTCAGGGGTTGTGATCCGGCCCGCGACGAGCGACGACCTGGTTCGTCTGTTCGACGTGGAGAAGGCTGCCTCGACGGCGGCGCTGTGGCACATCTTCGGCCCCGACCTGCCGTTCCCCGACGACGACGTGCTCGCCCGCTGGCACCTCGTCCTCGACGAGCCCGGCATGACGGTCCTCCTGGACCTTGAGGGCACGGAGCCGGTGGGCTTCGCGGCCTTCGCCGACGGCTGGCTGCGCCACTTCGCCGTCCTCCCGGACTGGTGGGGTACAGGTCGAGCCAGGATCCTGCACGACCTGGCCGTCGAAGAGATGGCGGCGCATGGCGCGTCCACGACGTACCTTTGGGTCCTGGTGGACAACCACCGCGCTCGGGCGTTCTACCGACGGGCCGGCTGGGTGGACACCGATCTCCGCGAGCCCGAGGTCTTCGCGCCGTATCCGGTCAAGATCCAGATGACGAGGAACTGATGGACCTGACGCTCACCGACGAGGAGCGCTCGATCCGCGACTGGGTCAGGACGTTCGTCGAGCGCGAGATCATGCCGCTCGAGCCCGAGGTGCTGCGCCGCGAGCGGGAGGGCGAGCGCGGGCTGCGGCCCGAAGAGCTCCGACACCTTCAGGACAAGGCCCGTACGTCCGGCTTCTTCGGGGTCCTCACGCCCGAGGAGTACGGCGGAATGGGCCTCGGTGCGGTGATGGCCGCGCTGGTGGAAGTCGAGCTCGGCAGGTCCTTCGTGCCGTTCAAGTTCGGTGGCGCAGCCGACAACATCCTGTACGACGCCAACGACGCGCAGCGTGAGCGCTATCTGATTCCGACGATCGAGGGCGACCTCAAGAGCTGCTTCGCGATCACCGAGCCCGGTGCCGGCTCCGACGCCAAGGCGATCCGTACCTCGGCGCGGCTCGACGGCGACGAGTGGGTGATCAACGGCGAGAAGACATTCATCACCGGAGGCTGCGAGGCCGACTTCTGCATGGTCTTCGCCGTCACCGATCCCGAGCGAGGAGCGAACGGTGGCGTGACCTGCTTCCTGGTCGATCGTGACCGCGGGTGGACGTCGACGCCGATCCCCACGATGGGTGAGTGGAGTCCGGCCTCCTTGTCATTCCAGGACGTCAGGGTGCCCACGTCAGCCGTGCTGGGCGAGGTCGGACACGGCTTCGCGCTGGCCATGCGGTGGATCGGCCAGGGTCGGTACCTGCTGCCGGCCAGAGCCCTGGGAGCCTGCGAGCGGATGGTCGAGATGGCCATGGAGCATGCCCGCAACCGGGTGACGTTCGGCCAGCCGATCGCCGAGCGGCAGGCGATCCAGTGGATGATCGCGGACTCCGCGGTGGAGATCGAGGCGCTGCGCTGGCTGGTACTCAGCGCCGCCTGGCAGGTCGACCAGGGCGCGGACTCCCGGCAGGCCCAGTCGATCGCGAAGCTCTACGGCGGGATCAAGGCCAACGAGATCGTCGACCGGATGCTGCAGATCCACGGTGGGATGGGATACACCCGCGAGCTGCCGCTCGAGCGCTGGTACCGCGAGCTCCGACTGCTCCGCATCTACGAGGGCACTGACGAGATCCAGCGCCGGACGATCGGCCGCAACCTGCTCCGAGGCCACGCGACGGTGCGCGGCCCGTTCTGAGCAGAGCTCGCCAAGCTGCGTGGACCGCAACCGTTCGTCTCAACCGTCAGAGGTTTCCACGGCGTCGAGCGGCTCGGTGTGGAAGGATAGTTCGTTCACCAAGTTGGGGAGGACCAGGCTCAACGTGGCACACGTCAACACACGCGGCGCGTCGGCTGATCGTGGCGACAACGCTCATCTTGTCGAGCAGGAGATCAAGCACGAGCAGTCCGTCGTGGACAAGATCTACACCCGGCTCGAGGCCGCGGCTGCGTCCGCGAAGTCCCTGGCCGCTGAGGGGCACGCCAGGGCGCTGGTCGGCAACGAGGGCGGCCTGGTGGAGCGCGATGCCATCGTGTTCCAGGCGGCCCGGCGCCTCGCGGTCATCGACGCCGCCCACGAGGGGCTCGTCTTCGGTCGCCTCGACACCCACGATCAGCACCCGCGGTACATCGGCCGTCTCGGCCTTCGCGACGAGCAGCGCGAGGTCATCCTGGTCGACTGGCGGGCACCCGCCGCCGCGGTGTTCTACCAGGCCACGGCGCAGGAGCCGCTCGGCGTGATCCGGCGGCGGGTGCTGCAGTCCGCAGGCGAGCGGGTGGTCGGTGTCCAAGACGACCTGCTGGATGCTGCGGCTGCTCCTGACGATCTCGTTGTCATCGGGGAGGGGGCGTTGATGGCGTCCCTCTCGCGCTCGCGCGACCGCCTCATGCACTCCGTGGTGGCGACCATCCAGAAGGAGCAGGACGACGCCATCCGCTCGCCGCAGCGCGGCGTGACGAGCATTCTCCGGCGGTCCGGGCACCGGCAAGACAGTGGTCGCACTGCACCGGGCCGCATACCTGCTGTACTCCGACCGGCGTCGCTACGAGAGCGGTGGTGTGCTCGTCGTCGGTCCCAACCGGGTGTTCATGGCCTACATCGCCCAGGTACTTCCCTCGCTCGGCGAGACCAGCGTGTCGCTGCGCGCTCTCGGAGAGGTCGTCGACGGGATCCGTGCAGTCCGCCACGACCGTCCCGCTGTCGCCGCGATCAAAGGCTCGGCGCGGATGCGGTCCTCTGCTCTCGCGCACCGCCCGTGGCCCGGCACCCGACGCGCCGACGTCGTTTCGGATCTTCTACCGAGACGACGTGCTTGACGTTGTCGTCGCGGCAGCTACGCACGATCCGGCGCTCGCTGCTCAGCTCCGGTCAGCGGCGCAACCGCGTGACGCCTGCCGTGCCCGGCGCGCTGCTCGACGCACTGTGGGCACAGGTCCGCGGCGACCGCGGCCTCGAACGCGGGCAGGACGAGTTCGTACACACCATGCTCGGGCTGCGAGACTTCACCGACTTCGCGAGGAGCCTGGTGGCCGGTGGTCGACGCGGTCGACGTCCTCGGTTGGTTGCGCGACCGCGAGCGGCTCGCCCAAGATGCGGGGGGTCTGCTGTCGGCCGCCGAGATCGACGAGCTGGCCGAGTCCTTCGGCCCCGACGACGTATCGGTGGAGGACGTCCCACTTCTCGACGAGCTGCGCTACCTGCTGGGCGAACAGCCCGACCCGGAGCCCAGCGACGATCCGCTGGAAGACCTGTACGACGATCTCGTGCCCGAGGTCTCCACGCTCGACCAGCGTCGAGCCTCCATCACCGATCGGCCGACCGCGTCGGTCGACGACGACGGGTACGCCCATGTGCTGGTCGACGAGGCGCAGGACCTGTCCCCGATGCAATGGCGGATGTTGGGCCGCCGCGGGCGACACGCGAGCTGGACCATCGTCGGAGACGCCGCCCAGAGCTCGTGGCCGCTGCCCGTCGAGGCGGCACTGCGGCTCGCGCGGAAGCGCTCGGAACGAAGCCCGAGAACGTCTTCCACCTGTCGACCAACTACCGCAACTCCGCCGAGATCTTCGAGCTGGCCGCCGACCTGGCCCGCGCCGCTATTCCCGGCGCCGATCTACCGGTCGCGGTCCGCCGAACCGGAGTCGACCCGCGAGTGCACGACGTCGAGCCCGCCGGATCTGCCCGCCGCGGTCCGCGAGATCACCGCCTCGGCGGTCGAGCGGGTCGACGGAACGGTCGGCGTGGTCGTACCCGACGGCTGGCGCTCGCGGGTCGAGAGCTGGATCGGAGCCAGAGACGACGTACGTGTACCGGTGCTCGAGGCACTCGACACCAAGGGCCTGGAGTTCGACGCGATCGTCGTCGTCGAGCCGGACCGGATCGCCGTCGGCCTCCGAGGCGGGCATCCGTACGCTGTACGTCGTCCTCACGCGGGCGACGCAACAGCTCGACATCGTGGGCACGAGCCACCGATGGCGGCCCTGAGCGCCGCCAACCGCCCGTCACGCCCGTGCCCCACGCTGGACCCGTCTCGTCCACTCCTGAGAAGAGTCCAGCCATGACCCTGCTCGACGACGTGTCGACCTACCCGGCCTTCGCCCTGGTCCGCCTCCACGGATCCGACTGCTGTGACCCTCCTCGGCGGCAGCCGCGCCGACCACGAGGCGCTCATTGACATCCCGCTCGACAGGGCGCCCCGGCACCCGGACGGCGGTTCGACCGGCTGCTCTGTGTGCCCTACGCGCAGATCCGCGAGCGCGGGTTCGAAGCCCACGAGGACGGCACGCCGTTGACGAGTATCGACATCGACTTCGAGGCGGAGATGCCGACTGTCGAGATGCTGGCCCTGCTGCCCGACGAGCCGGTGCGGACGCACCGGCTCTCGCGGCTTCGACATCGATGACGAGGAGTACGCCGAGATCGTCGGCCGGATCATCGACGATGAGATCGGCAACGGCGAGGGCGCGAACCTCGTGATCGGCCGCACCGTACTCCGCCACTATCGCCGACTGGGACGTGCGCGTGGCGCTGACGGTGTTTCGCCGCCTCCTCGAGCGTGAGCGGGGCGCCTACTGGACGTTCGTCGTCTTCACCGGCGACCGGTACCTCATCGGCGCCAGCCCCGAGCGGCACATCAGCGTGCACGACAGCGAGGTGCGGATGAACCCGATCAGCGGCACGTTCCGCGTCGGCGCGATCTCGAGCCCGGCCGAGCGCAAGGCCCAGCTGCTCGACTTCCTCGACGACGAGAAGGAGATCTTCGAGCTGTTCATGGTGGTCGACGAAGAGCTGAAGATGATGTGCGACATCTGCAACGAGGGCGGACAGATCCTGGGGCCGTACCTCAAGGCGATGACCCACCTGATGCACACCGAGTACATCCTGGCCGGCCGCACGAGCAAAGATGTCCGCGAGGTGCTCCGGTCGTCCATGTGGGCCGCCACCGTGACCGGGAGCCCGGTAGAGAACGCCTGCCGCCTGATCAAAGGTACGAGCGCGGCGGTCGCGGCTACTACGGCGCCGTGATGGCGCTGCTGGGACGTGACTACGCCGGCGCCGCGACGGTCGATGCGCCGATCCTGTTGCGGACCGCCGACGTGAGCGTCATCGGCGACCTCCGGGTCATGGCCGGGGCGACGCTTGTCCGCGACTCCCGACCCGCACTACGAGGTGGCCGAGACCCATGCCAAGGCCGGCGGGATCCTGACCGCCTTCGGCCTCGTCCCCGCGCCTGTCGCGCCGTCGGCTGCCGTGGCTGAGCTTGCCCTCGACGAGGACGTCCTCTTCTCGCTGCATCGGCGCAACGAACGGCTCAGCCGCTTCTGGTTCACCGACCAGTCGGACACGCGAGCAGGTCGACGCGCTGGCCGGCAAGCACGTCGTGGTTCTCGACGGCGAGGACGACTTCGTCACCATGCTGCGGCACGTGCTGAGCGTTCTTCGGCATGACGAGCGAGACCCTCCGCCACAGCGACTACGCCCCGGGCGCGTTCGACGCAGCGGACGTCGTCATCGTCGGGCCCGGTCCCGGCGATCCCCGCGACCTCGAGGACTCCAAGATCAAGGGCGTGCGGGCGGCCGTCGACGACCTGCTCGAGGCGCAGGCGGCCCTTCCTGGCGGTATGCCTCGGGCATCAGGTCCTGTGCGGTCGGCTCGGGCTCCCGCTCGTGTACAAGGACATCGTCTTCCAGGGCACCCAGACCAGGATCAGGTGATGGGCCGGCAGGAGAGCGTCGGCTTCTACAACACGTTCGTGGCCCGGGTCGGCCGGAGCCGACGATGCTACCCGATGGCGTCGTCGGTCGACCGCGACGCAGCACTCCGGCGACGTGCATCACCTGAGTGGGCCGCACTACCGTGGTGTCCAGTTCCACGCGGAGTCGATCCTGACCGAGCATGGCGCCGACCTGATCCGCGAGCTCGATGGTGAGCCTGCTCAGCGGCTAGGCCGGCGCCGGCTCGGTAGGCATCGCCATGGCTCAGTCGGAGCCGAGCGTCATGTCGACGGTTCGGGAGCTGCCCGTCGAGTGGCCATTCTGCGTCGACCGCATGACGGTCAAGGTCACCGTGTCGCCGGGGCGGTACGACCGCATGGTCGCGACGAGGGAGTCGGAGTCGCAGACCAGCGCGTTGTCGACCTTCGTGATGACGTCGCCCTTGGTGAGACCGGCCGCCGCCGCGGCGCTCCCCGGCGACACCTTCTCGACCAGCGCGCCGTCCGGCAGTCCGAGTTGTCGAGCGGCGTTGCGGCGACAGCGACACCGATGCGGGCATGGGTGGGAGTCTCGTGCTGACGCAGCTGCTGGACGATCGGTATCGCGTCGTTGATCGGGATGGCGAAGCCGAGGCCGATGGAGCCACCCTGGCCAGACGTGCTCGACGTGTCGGCGTCTTGATGGCGGAGTCGATACCGACCACGTCGCCTTGGTCGTCGATCAGCGGGCCACCGGAGTTCCCGGGGTTGATCGCCGCATCGGTCTGGATCGCCGGGAAGATGGTCGTGGGGTCGTTCGCGGCCTCACCTTGGGTCGTGACCGGCCTGTTGAGGGCACTCACCACGCCCGTCGTGACGGTGCTGTCGAGCCCGAACGGTGACCCGACCGCGATCACCTGCTCGCCCACCTGCAAGCGAGTCGGAGTTGCCCAGTCGTGGCGGGGTGCAGGTTCTTGACGCCCTGCGCCTGGATGACGGCGAGGTCGGTCAGCGGGTCGCGGCCGACGATCGTCGCGCGGGCTGTCGTCCCGTTGTTGAAGCTGACCGACAGCTTGCCGCCGTTGATGCCGAGCTCCGCGACGTGGTTGTTGGTGAGGATCTGGCCGTTCGACGTCAAGATGATGCCGGACCCGGAGCCGCTCGCGGCGGACTGACCCCGTAGATCTTCACGACCGAGGGCAGCGCCTTCGCGGCAGCAGCCTCGGTCGTCTGCGAGACGACGCTGCTGGACGAGGCGCTGGACCCGCTGCTCGCACTGCTCGTGTCGCCGATGTGCAGCGGCTGCGTGGTCGTCGCGGCGCTCGAGTTGTTGACGTCGTGGTACAGGGCCGCGCCGCCCAGCCCGGCGCCGCCGCCGGCCAGCGCTCCCACGAGAAGGGCTGCACCGACCACGCGTCCGCCCCGGCGCGGCGCGGGCGGCGGGGGTGGCGGAGTCATCGGGTACTGGGGCTGGTACGGCGGTTGCGGCGGAAATGCGTCGTTACTCATGCTTCAACAGTGCGTCGGTTCGCTGATAGCGCGCTGAGACGTCGCTCAGAGATGACTGTGAGAACTGGCAAGCGTCCGGTCACCCGGGAGCGCCATCGTGAAGACGCTGCCGTGGGGCTCCCTGTTGTGGACGTCGACCGATCCTCCGTGTCGCTGGGCGGCCTGACGCACGATGGACAGCCCCAGACCTGAGCCCGGCATCGTTCGAGCGTCCGAGGCGCGGTAGAAGCGCTCGAAGATCATCGGCAGGTCCGCCTCCGCGATCCCGGGTCCCTCGTCGGCGACGGTGAGGACGCCCGAGTCGAGGCGTACGGTCACATGGCCGTCACGCGGGCTCCACTTGGCGGCGTTGTCGAGCAGGTTGGTGACGGCGCGTTCCACGATCTGCGCCTCGCCGATGATCCACCAGGGGTCGAGGTCGATGTCGAACGTGAGACCGATCGCCCGGCGACGGACCCGGTCGACCGCCCTGGACACGATGTCGGCCAGGTCGAGCGGCTCAGGCGTGCGTACCAGCGGCTCGTCTCGGGCGAGCTCGACCAGGTCGCCGACCAGGGTCGAGAGCTCCTCCACCTGGGCGGTCGCGTCGGTGAAGATCTCGTCGCGCTGCGCGCTCGACAGGCCGCCTTGCCGGTCTGCCTGGGCGAGCAGCTCGAGGTTGGTACGCAGGCTGGTCAGGGGTGTACGGAGCTCGTGGCCGGCGTCTGCCACCAGACGTCGCTGCCGGTCCCGGGACGCCTCGAGTGCGGCGAGCATGTCGTTGAAGGAGCTGGCGAGGCTGGCGAGCTCGTCGTCACCCGTGACGGCGATCGGGGTCAGCTCGTCGGTGCGGGCGATGTGCTCGGCGGCGGCGCTCAGCCGGCGTACCGGAAGCAGGGCAGACCGGGCGACGGCGAGACCGATGATGCCGGCGGACACGATCCCGCCGATCCCGACCAGCAGCAGTACCAGCTGCATTCGCTCGAGGGTGCGCTCGATCGGTTCCGACGACTCCACGAACATCAGCGCCGTGCCCGGACCGGCGGGGACGGTCGCGGCGCGCACGTCGAACTGCGACCGGCTGATCGTGCGCAAGGAGTGGCTCAGGGTGCCGCGCGCGACGGCGATCTCGTCCTGGGTCGGCTTCGTGACCCAGTTCGACGCCTTGTGCGGGAACATGGTCCCGTCGGAGTAGACCAGGTAGATCCTGAGGTCGCCCGCTCCCAGCACGGTCGACGAGATGTTCTGCCGGGTGGCGTACGTGACCAGATCGGTCTTGGCTGCTGCCGCAGCCCGGTTCATCAACGAGTCGTCGAGCCGTTCATGCAGCTGCGCCCGCAGAGTCACGTACGCGGCGATGCTTGCCATCGCGACCGAAAGCCCGACGGCGCAGGCTGCGAGGAGCGAGATTCTCGCAGCCATCGACATTCGGCGTTTCACGGAGGCGACTCGCGCAAGACATAGCCGACACCGCGAACGGTGTGGAGCAAGCGCCCTTCTCCTTCAGCCTCGGTCTTGCGCCGCACGTATCCGACGTACACCTCAAGGGAGTTCGCGGTGGTCGGGAAGTCGTAGCCCCACACCTCTTCGAGGATGAATGCCCGCTCGAGGACCCGTTTGGGCCGGCGCATGAACAGCTCGAGGAGATCCCATTCCGTACGCGTCAGCGTGATCTGGCGCCCTGCGCGATCGACCTCGCGGGTCACCGGGTCCATGGTCAGGTCGGCGAATGTCAGCGGGCTCTCGTCCGCCCCGGCGGTAGCCCCTATACCTCGGCGCCGCAGCATGGCCCGTACGCGGGCCAGCAGCTCCTCGAGCGCGAACGGCTTCGCGAGGTAGTCGTCGGCGCCGGCGTCGAGCCCGTCGACCCGGTCACCGACGGAGTCACGCGCGGTCAGCACCAGGATCGGCAGGTCGTTGCCGGCAGCCCGGAGCGCCTTCGTCGTCTCGATGCCGTCCAGCCTCGGCATCATGACGTCGACGATCAAGGCATCGGGCGCCAACCCGTTGATCCGGGCCAGCGCCTCGACGCCGTCGTTCGCCAGCGCGACCTCGTAGCCGTTGAACTCCAGGGAGCGTCGCAACGAGTCACGCACGGCACGGTCGTCGTCTACGACCAGGATGCGCATACCGAAAGCCTGCCACGGTGATCTGAGACGGGCCTGAGAGGTGTGGTGCTGCTCTCGTCACGCAGTGCTACGACGGGCGTCGTCGGGGCACGGAAGGGGTCGCCGGTACCAGGCTCACTCGGGGCCTGGCAGAACGAGGCTGACGAACCAACTGATGATCGACACGACGATCGACCCGAACACCGCCGTCCAGAAGCCGCGCACGTGGAAGCCGATGCTCAGCTGGCTGGGCCAGCCATCCCGTCAGCAGGAGCATCAGGGCGTTGACAACGAAGAACATCAACCCGAGCGTCAACAGGTACAACGGGAAGGACAAGAACGCGACGATGGGCCGCACGACCTCGTTGACGACGCCGAAGATGAGCGCGACCACCACCAAGATGATGATCCGGTCGCCGTCGGAGGTCCGCCGAGACGCGGATGCCGGTGAACACCCAGGCCGCAACCGCGAGCCCGCAGGCGTTCGCCACAATCCGAATCAGCCAGGTGATCATGAGTCGATCGTGCCATGACCGGTGGCGTGGAGAAGCGAAACCTCCGCGACATACAGATGATGGGCCAGATCGTCGAGGGCGACCGAGCACCTGTCCGCTCTCGACCAGCTCGACGAGGCGGCGATGGTCGGAAACCTGGTCGGCGATGTTGGCACGGGTGCGGTCGAGATGGGCGAGCCCGAGCCGGATCTCCGCGCTCAGCGCGTCCGCAGCAGCGACCAGCCGCACGCTGCCGGTGAGCCCGACGAGAGCCCGATGGATCTGCAGGTGCGCCTCGGTCAGCGCGGCCGGGTCCGAGGTGTCCCCGGCGAGTCTCGCGTAGCGCTCCAGCGAGTCGCGAACCGCCGTTCGATCCGACGGGGTCGCCTCCGGCCAGCGGCGTACGCCGGCCGCCTCCAGTGCCTCGCGGGCGAGACTGACGTCATGGACGTCATCGGCGGTGAGCTCCTTGACCGCCACACCCTTGTTGGGTACCCGGACGGCGACGCCTTCGCCGACCAGGACCGTCAGCGCCTCGCGGATGGTGCTCCGTCCGACACCCATCGCCTCCGAGAGCGCGACCTCGCGTAGCGGTGTACCGGGCGCGATCTGGCCGGCGAACAGGGCTCGCCGGATCTCCTCGGCGGCTCGGTCGACGGTCGAGGAGTGTTCGAGCTGGAGGTCGGCGAACATGTGACGACGAGCCTAGGGCTACTCCTCCCGAAGATCCGACTCTGGAGTAGCTATGGCTACCTCAGAGTCGGATCGTTCGGGTACGGGGGAGCAGTACCCGGGTCGGGCTTGCGGCACGAGGGCATCCCCACTATCGTGAATTGTCAGACAATCAGACGAGAGGGGATACTGTCGATGGCAGCCGCTGCCGACGAGCTTGCCTGGGGGCGGCGCTATCTGATGGTTCGTCCAGATCATTTCCGGGTGGACTACCGGATCAACCCCTTCATGGACCTCAGCGCCCAGCCGGACCCGCGTCGCAGCCGCGCGCAGTGGCAGGAGCTGGTCCGGGTGATCGAGGGCCTCGGGGGATCGGTCGCGGTCGCCGACCAGCGCGACGACGCCCCGGACATGGTCTACGCCATGAACCTCGGCTTGGCTTTGGCAGACGGCTCGAGACGGCGAGTGGCCATGTCCCACATGCGCTTCGCCCAGCGCCGGATGGAGACCGAGTCGGCGGATCGTTGGTTCACCGCATCCGGGTTCCGACCCACCTACGTCGGGGCGGCCGGGGTCGGTGCCGCCTTCGAGGCCGGCGACGCGTTCCCGTACGCCGGTGACCTGGTCGTCGGCTACGGCCCGCGTACCGAGGAGCAGGCACTCAAGCATCTGGCCGCCGACTTCGACGTGCGGGTTCGAGGACTGCGCCTGACCAACCCCCGGATGTACCACCTCGATCTGGCGTTCTGCCCGCTGGACAGCCGCCGCGCGTTGGTCTGCCCCGCAGCCTTCGACCACGCGAGCAGGACCGCTCTCCTCGCCCTGGTACCCGAGCCGATCGTGGTGACCGAGGACGAGGCGCTGGCGACGTTGTGCGCCAACTCGATAGTGATCGGCCGCACCGTCGTGATGCCCCGGTGCCCGGACCGGGTCCGCTCCGAGCTCGAGAGCGCCGGTCTCACGGTCGTGGTCGTCGACGTGAGCGAGTTCCACAAGGGCGGCGGGTCGATCAGGTGCCTGACCAACCCGCTCGACATCGCCGTCGGACGCGATCTCGATGTCGTACCCGGTGGCGAGGTCGTCGTCGCCTGAGCCGCCCGAGCGAGGCGTTGACCTCGGCGGCGGCTAGAGCTAGGTGAGCATGCCGGGCGAGGCGCGGTCGACGCTGACCATGCGTGCAGTCTGTGCAAAGACGATCCCCGCGAGGACGAGCACGACGCCGACGATCTGGACGCTCGTCAGGTCCTCGCGAAACCAGAGCCAGCCCAAGATGGTGGCACCGACCGGTTCGATCATGCCGACGAGCGTCACCTCCGACGCCGACAGGTGCCGCAGAGCCGTCAGCTCGGTGAGAAACGGGAGCACGGTACCGAGCATGACCAGCCAGGCGATCAGCAGCCACAGCGGTGCGCTCGCTCCGGAGAGGGTGCCGCCCAGGCTCTGCTTCGACGCCAGGTCGGTCTGCCACAGGTGCGGCAGCGGCCGGACCAGGTTCCAGAAGACAGCTGCCACGACGAACGCCTCGGTCAGTACCTGCAGCGGTGACTCGTCGCTCACGCTGCGCTCGCCGAGCAGGAAGTAGGCGGCGAGGGACAACGCCGCGGCGAACCCGGCGACGACGCCGAGCACGTCGAGCTGCAGCCCTCGCCATACCTGCGCGACGAGGGACAGGCCACCCAGCGAGCAGCCGATGCCCAGCCACATCCGCCGGCGTACCTGTTCGTGGTAGACGAAGCGCGCGAACAAGGCGACCAGCACGGGTGCCGTGAACTCCAGCAGGAGCGCGATGCCCACGGGCAGGCGGTGGAGGGCCACGAAGTAGAAGTACTGGACCAGCGCGACTCCCGTGACACCGAAGCCGATGACCAGGGCCACCTGGCGCATCGACGTGGGGAGGTGGAGCCGCTCACCGCGGCACAGCAGGATCGCCAGGAGCGCGACTGCTGTGCCAGTACATCGGGTGGTCGTGAGCGTCATGGAGTCGACACCGGCGGCCTGGATGACGCGAGACACTCCGGCGTTGACCACGAAGAACAGTCCGCCCGTCACCACCAGCAGGTAGCCGGTCCTTGGGTCGCGGCCAGAAGACATGCACGAGACCCTACGCAGCCATGGCAGTGCGGGCTTATCGTGGCTCGTCATGACCAGACCACGACTGCGTTCGGCCCTCGACTCCATTCCGGCCTACAAGGCAGGTCTGCCGCCGGCGGGAGGTGCGCTCGCGGCGTACAAGCTCTCGAGCAACGAGAATCCGTACCCGCCGCTGCCGAGCGTCGTCGAGAAGGTGGCGGCGGCGCGCTGACGCTCAACCGCTACCCCGACATGGGAGTCAGCGCCCTGCACGCCGCCCTGGCCGAGACGCTGGCCGTCGACGTGTCGCGGCTGGCGACAGGTACGGGCTCGGTCGCCGTGCTGTACCACCTCCTCCAGGCAGCCTGCAGCGAGGGAGACGAGGTCGTGTACGCCTGGAGGTCGTTCGAGGCGTACCCGATCGCCGTCGGTCTGACCGGCGCGCGCGGCGTGCAGGTGCCGCTGACCTTGAAATGCCGCCACGACCTGGCGGCGATGCGCAACGCGGTCACCGCAGCGACCAAAGTCGTGTTGGTGTGTACGCCCAACAACCCCACCGGTCCGGCGGTGCACCGCGACGAGCTGCTCGAGCTCATCGAGGGTGTACCGCCGAACGTGATCATCGTCATCGACGAGGCGTACGGCGAGTTCGTCCGGGATCCCGACGCCGTCGACGGGCTGGAGCTGGCGGAAGGACGCGACAACGTGGTGGTGCTTCGGACGTTCTCCAAGGCCTACGGACTGGCCGGCCTGCGCGTGGGCTATGCCGTCGCCCCTCCTCCGATCGCCGAGGGCATCCGCAAGTGCGCGCTGCCCTTCGGCGTCTCGAACGTCGCCCAGGTCGCTGCCGTCGCGTCGCTCGAGGCAGCCGACGAGCTGCTCGAGCGGGTCGATGCGCTGGTGGTCGAGCGGCAGCGCGTGGTCAGCGCGCTGCGTGATCTGGGCTGGTCGGTGCCGCAGGCGGAGGGCAACTTCGTCTGGCTGCCCCTCGGTGACGAGGCGGCAGACTTCGCCGCCCGCTGTGACGATCGCGGGGTCAGCGTGCGTCCGTTCCAAGGTGACGGGGTCCGGGTCTCCATAGGTGAGCCCGAGGCCAACGACCTGTTCTTGTCGGTCGCCGGTGAGACAGTTCCGAGGTAGGTCACCGGCCCAACCAGGGGCTTATGCACGGCCAAATCCGCTGGTCTGTGTCAGAGGCAGTTAGTAGAGTGGCACTTACCCGTCCACTCACCTGAGCGTCGCTGCGCCTTCGCAGCCTCGCTGGCAGGCGTGTGGACTTCGTCAACTCGCGAGGGGCATGCAGCACCTGATGAGCTTTACCAGCACCGCAACGGACGACTCGGCGAACGCTGCGCGCCGCAGGCGCCGCACGCATTCGCTCTGGCGGCTACGCGGCTACCTGCGGCCCTACCGTGGCGCCCTTGCGCTGATGGGTGGCTCGGCTGCCGTTGGCGTCTTCGTCAGCCTGGCGATCCCGCTGGTCATCAAGGCGATGATCGACGGGCCGATCACCGAGCACCGCTCCGGCCCCATTCTCCCGCTGGGCCTCCTCGCCCTGGCGTTGGGGCTTGTCGAAGCCGGACTGATCCTGGTCCGGCGGTGGGTCCAGGCGCGCGCGGTTCTCGGCTTCGAGACGCATGTCCGCAACGACCTCTACCGGCACATGCAGGCGCTGCCCATGGAGTTCCACGGCAGATGGCAGAGCGGCCAGCTGCTCTCGCGGGTGACCACCGACCTGAGTGCGCTTCGCCGGTTCATGGGGTTCGGACTGCTCTTCCTCATCATCAACATCTTGCAGCTCACGGTCGTCACCCTTCTGCTGCTGCACATGTACTGGCCGCTCGGCGTTGTCGTCGCCGTGTCCGCCGTGCCGATCGTCTGGCTGAGCAAGCGGTTCGAGTCCCGCTACGTCGTCGTGTCACGCCGGGTGCAGGACCAGCAAGGAGACGTCGCCACCGCCGTCGAGGAGGCGGCGGTCGGATACCGGGCCATCAAGTCGTTCGGGCGCAGCCGCTACAGCGACGACAACTTCCGCCGGATCACCGACGGGCTGTACGAGTCGTCGATCGAGAAGGTCCGGCTCTCGTCGCGGTTCTGGACGTTCCTGGAGATCATCCCCAACCTGAGCCTCGTCGTGGTGCTTCTCCTCGGCGCGCTTGCGGTCGGGCGAGGCTCGCTGACCCTCGGTACTCTCGTCGCCTTCATCTCGCTGATGCTTCAGCTGATCTGGCCACTGGAGGCCCTCGGCGTCATCTTGGCGATGGCTCAGGAGGCGATGACCGCTGCCGATCGGGTGATGGAGATCTTCGACACCAAGTCGTCCATCGTCGGCGGCGACGTGGTGCTCGAGGAGCCACGCGGAGCACTGCGGTTCGAGCACGTCGACTTCTCCTTCCCCGACTCCGACGAGCTCGTGCTGCGAGACGTCAACCTCGAGGTGTCGCCCGGTGAGACAGTCGCGATCGTCGGCGCTACCGGCTCCGGCAAGACGGCTCTCACCGGTCTGGTTCCCCGCTTGTACGACGTCACGGGCGGCAAGATCACCATCGACGGCGTTGACACCAGGGACCTCACGCTCGACTGCCTGCGTGAGATCGTTGCTACCGCGTTCGAGGATCCGACGCTGTTCTCCATGAGTGCCAAGGAGAACCTCACGCTGGGCCGCCCCGACGCCAGTGGTCGACGACCTCGCCGAGGCAGTCGACACGGCACAGGCAGCCTTCGTCCACGAGCTCCCCTGGGGTATCGACACCAGGATCGGCGAGCAGGGGTTGTCGTTGTCCGGTGGGCAACGCCAGCGGCTCGCACTTGCCCGTGCCGTCTTGTCAGATCCTCGGATCCTGGTGCTCGACGACACCTTGTCGGCGCTCGACGTGCACACCGAGGCGCTTGTCGAGACCGCCTTGCGGCGGGTCCTCGCGAAGGCGACAGGAATCGTGGTAGCACACCGGGCGTCGACGGTGATGCTCGCCGACCGGGTAGCCCTGCTCCAAGGCGGGACCATCACCCACGTCGGGCTGCACCACGACCTTCTTGCCAGCGTTCCCGCGTACCGCGACCTTCTCGGCGGCGACGACGAGGACGACCTGGTGACAACCGAGTCCGGGGTGGTGTCGTCATGACCACGACCAGTACGACTCCGCGCCGACGGTGCCGTTCCCGAGGAGACGCCGACCAGTGGCGCTGACTGGCGCGGTGTCGCCGCACAAGACGCCGAGGAGGTGTCCGAGGGCGCGCCACTGATGCTCAGGGACCGTTCACGCCGGCTGATGGGTCAGCTGCTGCGGCCCCACAAGCGGGCCATCATGTGGGTACTGGTGGCGGTACTGATCGAGAATGCCGCCCGGCTCTCGGTGCCGTACCTCGTCAAGGAGGGAATCGACAAAGGCATCCCGCCGATCGTTGCCGGCCAGGGCGACTCGACGCTGCTGAAGATCGTCGGGATCGTGCTGGTGGTCGTGATCGTCCAGGCGGTCACCCGACAGCTCTTCTTGCTCATGGCCGGCCGGGTCGGACAGCAGATCCTGATCACCTTGCGACGGCGCGTCTTCACCCACTTCCACTCGCTGTCGTCGGCGTTCCACGACAGCTACACGTCTGGCCGGGTCATCGCGCGCCAGACCTCGGACATGGATGCGATCAACGAGCTCCTCGAGGACGGGTTCGACGGGCTGGTGACCGCGGCGTTGACCCTGGTCGGGACCGCCATCTTGTTGCTGACTCTCAACGTGAAGCTCGGGCTGGTCGCGTTGCTGTCCGTCCCGTTGTTGCTGCTGCTCACCCAGTGGTTCAGGCGCGAGTCGGCCAAGGCCTACCGTCGTACCCGCGAGACGGTCGCCGCCGTGATCGTGCACTTCGTCGAGACCATCAACGGGATGCGAGCCGTGCAGGCGTTTCGCCGTGAGCCCCGCAACCAGGACATCTTCGATGAGGTGAGCACCGAATACCGCCGTGCCAACGAGCGCGCGTTCCGCCTCGTCGGCGTGTTCATGCCCGGCATCAAGCTGCTCGGCAACGTCACCATCGCCATCGTGCTCGTCTACGGCACCCACCTCGCGTACAGCGGTCAGGTAACCGTCGGCGTCCTTGCGGCGTTCCTGCTGTACCTGCGGCAGTTCTTCGACCCGATGCAGGACATCTCGCAGTTCTACAACACGTTCCAGTCGGCGTCCGCCGCGCTGGAGAAGATCTCTGGTGTCTTGGAGGAGAAGCCCTCGGTGCCCGAGCCGGAGCAGCCGGTTCGTCTCATCGACGCCCGCGGGTCGCTGCGGCTCGAAGGCGTGGCGTTCGAGTACGTCGACGGGCGGCCGGTACTCAGTGGTCTCGACCTCGCCATCCCCGCGGCGCAGACGATCGCGGTGGTGGGTACGACCGGCGCCGGAAAGACGACGCTGGCGAAGCTCGTGGCGCGCTTCTACGACCCCACTGCCGGCCGCGTGACGATCGACGGCGTCGACCTGCGCGACCTGGGCGAGGACGACCTGCGCAAAGCGATCGTCATGGTCACCCAGGAGAACTACCTGTTCAACGGCTCGGTCGGCGACAACATCCGTTTCGGCAAGCCGAACGCGTCGGTCGCGGAGATCGTCGCCGCAGCGAAGGCGATCGGTGCGCACGAGTTCATCGCCAACCTGCCCGACGGCTACGACACCGACGTCGCCAACCGCGGGGGACGGCTGTCGGCGGGCCAGCGCCAGCTCGTCGCGTTCGCCCGCGCCTTCCTTGCCGATCCGGCCGTCTTGATCCTCGACGAAGCGACGTCGAGCCTGGACGTCCCCTCGGAGCGACTGGTCCAGCGGGCGCTGCGGACGATCTTGGCGCAGCGAACCGCGATCATCATCGCGCACCGGCTGTCCACGGTCGCGATCGCGGACCGGGTGCTGGTGATGGAGCACGGCCGGGTGGTCGAGGACGGCACCCCCTCAGACCTGATCGCCAGCGGCGACGGGCGCTTCTCCGACCTGCACGACGCCTGGCTCGCCTCCCTCGCCTAACCCGCCGATGGGCAAGTAAGTCGGGGCCAGTAACAAGTCAGGGCTCGTCGGCCGCCCCGACCAGCCCGGCTGCGCTTCGCCGGAGCTGTCTCTTCGACGGCGTGCGCCGCTCCGCGGAGACCACCAGGGCGACAGAGGCGACCACGACGCCACCGCCCACCAGGATCGCCCACGTGACCGGCTCGCCCAAGATCAGCCAGCCCAAGAACACCGCCACCACTGGGTTGACGTAGGCGTACGTCGCCACGAGGGAGATGGGCGCGGCCTGGAGCACCCAGACGTACGCCGTGAAGGCGACCACCGACCCGAAGGTCACCAGGTAGCCCCACGCCAGCCAGGAGTCGAGGGCGCCGCCGTGCGGTACGACGTCCTCGCCCCGGATCAGTGCTCCGACAAGCAGGAACCCGGAGCCGAAGAGCATCTCGTACACGGTCACCACGAAGGGATCGTGCGGCAAGGTCAGCCTCGGGGTCGACCAGGAGCCGAACGACCAGGCGACGGTTGCCGCGACGACCACCAGGCAGGCCGCGATCCGCACGTCGCCGCCGATGCCCGACGCCACGATCAGCCCGACCAGGCCCGCGAAGCCGAGTGCCACCCCGATCAGGGTGCGACGGTTCGGCCGGTCCCCGGTACTGCTTCGGTAGATCACGACCCACAGCGGCACCGCCGCGACCAGAAGCGCCGCGATGCCCGACGGGGCCCCCATGTGCTCACCCACGACGACCACACCGTTGCCGAGCGCAGGCAGCAGCAGGCCCAGAACCGCGCACCCGAGAAGCTCGCGCCGACTCGTGCGGAGCCGGCGCCACCCGCTGAGCGCGACCAGAATGGCGGCGAGGATGAGGCTGGCCGCGAAGTACCGCCAGCACGCCGACGCCATCGGGGGGAGGTGCCGGACCGTGACCCGGATCGCCAGATAAGTCGAGCCCCACACGATGTAGACGATCCCCAACGCGAGCACCACGAGGAGTGGCCGTGCCGCTGCTGACTCCGCGGCGGCGGATCCTGACATGGGTCTTAGCTGGCTTTGCTCCTGTCGCACCCTTCCAGGCTAATCACTGGCCAGGACATCGTCGCGCGGATTTCGGACAGCCTCCCCGGATTTACCGCCGACCCGAACGGCCATATTTTCCCGCTCGCGGGGACTTTTCTGGCCTCTCGCGCGACTATTAGGCGCCACCAGGCGGCGATGGGTACCGTAGCCCTACGTCGTACGGCTGACACAGTGGTATGACCGCGAGCACGCCGATCCGGGCACCACAGCCGCGCGGTGGCGCGGGCTCGTCACCACGGCATGGTGACCGGCGATCCCGGGCATCAACGACTCGAGGAGTGCGAGTGACGACTAGCGATTTCGGTCCCGGGCTCGGTGATGTGTTCGGACCCACCCACGACCACGGCGGCCCCGAGCTCGATCCAGCTGCTCACGCCCGAGGGTGAGCGCGTCGAGCATCCCGACTTCTCCTTCGACCTCGGCGACGAGGCGATCAAGGGCTTCTACCGAGATCTCGTGATGACCCGGCGGATCGATACCGAGGCGACCGCGCTGCAGCGCCAGGGGGAACTCGGTATCTGGGCCAGCCTGCTCGGACAGGAGGCCGCACAGATCGGCTCCGGGCGGGCCATGCGCGAGCAGGACTTCGCCTTCCCGACCTACCGCGAGCACGGCGTCGCCTGGTGCCGCGGCATCGACCCGCTGCATCTGCTCGGACTCTTCCGCGGTGTCGACCAGGGCGGCTGGGACCCGATCGCGGACCGGTTCAACCTGTACACGATCGTGATCGGTGCCCAGACGCTGCATGCGACCGGGTACGCGATGGGGCTGCAACGCGACGGCGTCATCGGGACAGGGGACCCAGACCGCGACACCGCGGTCATCGGGTACTTCGGTGACGGCGCGACCAGCCAGGGTGACGTCAACGAGGCGTTCATCTGGGCAAGCGTCTTCAACGCCCCGGTGGTCTTCTTCTGTCAGAACAACCAGTGGGCCATCTCCGAACCGATCGAGCGGCAGACCAAGATCCCCCTGTACCAGCGCGCCCTCGGCTTCGGGTTTCCCGGTCTGCGCGTCGACGGCAACGACGTGCTCGCCGTGTACGCAGTCACCCGGGCCGCCCTCCAGCGGGCACGCGAAGGCAGCGGGCCGACGTTCGTCGAGGCGTACACCTATCGGATGGGTGCCCACACGACGTCCGACGACCCGACTCGGTACCGCGTGATCGACGACCTCGAGCATTGGAAGCTCAAGGACCCGATCGAACGCGTCAGGGCGTACCTGTCGCGCAACGGCCTCGTCGACGACGAGTACTACGCGGCTGTCGAGGCGGAGGCCGATGAGCTCGCCGTCCGGCTGCGCAAGGGATGCCTCGAGATGCCCGACCCCAGCGTGCTCGACATCTTCGGACAGGTCTACGAGGAGATCACCCCAGAGCTCGTGGCCCAACGCGACACGATGGCTGCCTACCTGGCGACCTTCGAAGACCAATCGGGATCCGAGACGCACGACGGAGCGCTGCGATGACGACGATCACCTTGGCCAAAGGCGTCACGATGGGCCTGCGAGCGGCCATGGAGGCCGACTCGAAGGTGCTCATCATGGGCGAGGACGTCGGCAAGCTCGGAGGCGTCTTCCGGGTCACGGACGGGTTGCAGAAGGACTTCGGCGAGGACCGCGTCATCGACACCCCGCTGGCCGAGTCGGGCATCCTCGGCACGGCCGTCGGGCTGGCGATGCGGGGGTACCGGCCCGTGTGTGAGATCCAGTTCGACGGTTTCGTCTATCCGGCGTACGACCAGATCGTCAGCCAGGTGGCGAAGCTGCATTTTCGCAGTCGCGGCAAGTTGACGATGCCGATCGTCATCCGGATCCCGTTCGGTGGCGGCATCGGTGCGGTCGAGCATCACAGCGAGAGCCCGGAGGCGTACTTCGCGCACACCGCCGGGCTCAAGGTGGTGGCCTGCTCCAACCCTGTCGACGCCTACTGGATGATCCAGCAGTCGATCGCAGCCGACGACCCCATCGTGTTCTTCGAGCCGAAGCGCCGGTACTGGGAGAAGGGCGAGCTCGACGAGCACGCGACGCCGGACCCGTTGTTCAGCTCCCGGGTCGTGCTGTCCGGAAGCGACGTCACGGTCCTCGCGTACGGGCCGATGGTGAAGACAGCCGTACAGGCAGCCGCGGCCGCCGCCGACGAGGGCAAGAGCCTGGAGGTCATCGACCTACGGACTCTTTCGCCGCTCGACATGGTGCCGGTGCTCGAGTCGGCCCGCAAGACCGGCCGCGTCGTGGTCGTCCACGAGGCACCGCTGTCCCTCGGGCTGGGGAGCGAGATCGCGGCGCGCGTCACCGAGGAGTGCTTCTACAGTCTCGAGGCGCCGGTGTTGCGGGTCGGCGGCTTCGACACTCCGTACCCGCCGAGTCGGATCGAGGAGGAGTACCTGCCGGACCTGGACCGGGTACTCGACGCCGTCGACCGCTCCCTCGCGTACTGATCGGATCCCGGATGTCTGACATCAAGCAGTTCAAGCTTCCCGACGTCGGCGAGGGCCTGACCGAGGCCGAGCTGGTCACCTGGAAGGTCAAGGTTGGCGACACGATCAAGATCAACGACGTCATCGTCGAGATCGAGACCGCGAAGTCGCTCGTCGAGCTCCCCAGCCCGTTCGCCGGAACCGTGACCGAACTGCTCGTCGACGAAGGCCAGACCGTCGAGGTCGGCACGGTGATCATCCGCGTCGAGACCGGCGAGCCGGAGCCGGACGCGCCGCTCCTGAGCCGTCGGCCTCCACCTCGGCGTCACCTGCCGCCGAAGCTGGCAGCGCAGGCAGCCTCGCCGAAGACCTGGTACCCAAGCCGACACCGGAGTCGCCGGTCGAGCCAGGCCTCATCGGCGGTCCCGCACCGGGCGGGCGCACATCGGTTCTGGTCGGCTACGGACCGCGTACGACCGACGCCAAACGCCGCCCACGCAAGGGTTCCACTCCCGTGGAGGTCTCGCCTGCCGCCGCCCAGGTCGGAGTCCAGCACTCCTTCACCCCGTACGCCACTCCCGCCCCCGCCGTCGACATCGCCGACGCCTCTCCGTCGGCACCGTCGGCACCGGCTTGGTCGCCCCGGCCGGAGCGGACACCGAACGTCAGGGTCTTGGCGAAGCCTCCGATCCGCAAGCTGGCCAAAGACCTCGGCGTCGACCTCGCGAGCGTCATCGCGACCGGTCCACGCGGCATGATCACCCGCGACGACGTCGAGCGGCACGCGGCCGGGCGAGTCACCGCGAGCGGCGGCGCACCGACACAGCTCGAGGCGCCCGGACGGCCAGACGTCACGCCAGCCTGGCAGCGGCAAGAGCCAGGCGCCGGCCAACGCGAGACCCGCGTACCCGTCAAGGGGGTGCGGAAGATGATGGCGCAGGCGATGGTGTCGTCGGCGTTCACCGCACCCCACGTCACCGAGTGGGTCACCGTCGACGCCACCCGCACGATGAAGATGGTCGAGCGGATGCGCAGCTCCCGCGACTTCCGCGACGTCAAGGTGTCGCCCTTGCTGGTGGTGGCTCGCGCAGTGTGCCTGGCGGTACGTCGTACTCCGGAGCTCAACGCCACCTGGGACGAGGCAGCTCAGGAGATCGTGGTCAAGCACTACGTCAACCTCGGGATCGCGGCAGCGACGCCGCGTGGCCTGGTCGTGCCCAATGTCAAGGGCGCTGAGCAGTACCCCGCCAGGGAGCTCGCACTGGCCCTCCAGGAACTCATCGACGTGGCCCGCGCAGGCAGAACACAGCCGGAGCAGATGTCCGGAGGCACGTTCACGATCACCAACGTCGGAGTCTTCGGCGTCGACTCCGGTACGCCGATCCTCAACCCTCCGGAGTCGGGGATCCTCGCTGTGGGCGCGATCCGCGAGAGACCCTGGGTCGTCGGCCGCAAGATCAAGCCGCGATGGGTGACGACGTTGGCGCTGTCGTTCGACCATCGGGTTGTCGACGGTGAGCAGGGCTCTCGCTTTCTCGCCGACGTCGCATCGATCGTCGAGGATCCCGGAAGCGCGCTGCTCCTCTGACCTGGTCTCCGGCTGGGCACCACCTTGGCCCGGCGAGGCGTGGGCCGAGCGGCGTCGGCGGGGCTGCCCCTTGCAGCGCGTGCGCGGGGTGTGACCTACTCTCGTGACGGTTCGGGTGGCCGCCTGAGCCCGTCGGACGGCTCGCAATCGCCTCGGGGACTGACGAAGGAAGACAGCTATGCCCAAAACCTTGGTGGGAGCCGCCGCCGTCGTACTCCTGAGTGCCGCCTCGGCGAGCATTCCCTCAGCCGTCGCCTCCCCGGCGCTACCGAAGGTCGTCAGCCAGAAGCCCGCCAACTACACGCCGAACGTCATCGACGACTCGACGGTGAAGCACACCCAGGTCTACGCCATCCGTCAGCTCGGCTCGACCATGTACGCCGGCGGGACGTTCCATCGCGTCAAGAACGCGCCGTCGGTCAACGCGAGCCACCGCGGCATCGTCCGCGACAACATGTTCGCGTTCAGTGCGAAGACCGGCAAGGTACGAGCGCACTTCACCCCCCACGTCAACGGCGCAGTCTGGGCGATCCAGCCGTACCGCAACAAGCTCTTCATCGGCGGGGAGTTCACCTCGGTCGACGGGACGACCCGCACCGCCATCGCCAAGGTCGACGCCGCAACGGGCAGCCTGATCGGGTCGTTCAACGCGTCGCTGCCCTCCGGGCGCGTGACCGAGATCAGGCTTGTCCACGGGCGGCTGATCGTCGGCGGCACCTTCTCGAGGAACCTGGTGGCACTCGACCCCAGAACCGGCAAGGACACCGGGTACATCAAGATCCCGATCACCGGGTTCGGTCGCGAGCAACGCCGGGCCCACTGCGGTGTACCGGTTCGCGGTCAGCCCCGACGGGACCCGCCTGCTGGCCGTCGGGAACATGACGACGGTCGCCCACCATGCCCGTAGCCGGGCCTTCATGCTCGACCTCGGACACTCCAAAGCGAGCCTTGACTCGTGGTACTACAAGCCCCTCGAGAGCCTGTGCAAGGGGCCGAAGACGCCCGACTATCTGCGCGACGTCGACTTCTCGCCCAACGGCAAGTACTTCGTGATCGTCAGCAGCGGGTACGTGCCGCGGCGGGGCGACCTCGGAAAGACCGTCTGCGACGCTGCCGCCCGCTTCGAGACATCGATCGCGCACCCGAAGCGGCCCACCTGGATCAACTACACCGGTGGCGACACGCTTCACTCGGTCGCCGTGACGGGGTCAGCCGTCTACGTCCAGGGTCACCTGCGTTGGCTGGACAACCCGCAGGGCCGCGACAGCGAGGGACCGGGCGCGAAGCCACGCGACGGGATCGGCGCGATCGACTCGAGCACCGGCAAGGCGCTCGGGTGGAACCCTTCGAAGAGCCGCGACATCGGAGGCAAGGACTTCCTGGCCACCCGACATGGGCTGTGGGTCGTCAGCGATGGCCCGAAGTTCCACCACGAGGTGCACGAGGACATCGCGTTCCTGCCCGAATGACGCGATCGTGTACCGGGGCCGGCGGTGCTAGTGGGCGCCGTCCTTGGTGATTACCGCCTTGACTGTACGAAGCGCGATCGACACGTCGCGTCCGGGTCGCCAGTTGTCGACGTAGTCGGAGTCGAGTCGCACCGACTCGTCCCACGTCAGGTTGGAGCGACCGCTGACCTGCCAGAGCCCGGTCAGGCCAGGCTTGACCGCGAGCCGGCGGCGAGCCGGCTCGTCGTACGAGGCGACCTGGTGAGGCAGAGCCGGCCTCGGCCCGATGAGGGACATGTCGCCGATCACGACGTTCCACAGTTGGGGGAGCTCGTCGAGAGACAGCCGCCGAAGCCAGCGCCCGGTCGGAGTGACCCGCGGATCGGCCCGGATCTTGAAGAGCCCGCCGTCGACTTCGTTCTTGTTCCATGACCTCCGGCAGCCGCGCCTCGGCGTCCTCGGTCATCGTCCGCAGCTTGTAGATCGTGAACCCTCGCCCGTGCTCGCGTACCCGGGTCTGCTTGAAGATCACCGGGCCTGGTGAGGTTGCCTTGATGATGACGCGCACAGACACTGATGATCGGCAAGAGCCACGACGAGGAGGACCGCCGCGACGAGCCCGGTCGATGGCACCCTTGATCATGGCCACGACCCCGGAGGGGCGACTGTAGGCGACGTCCACCATGACTCGCCGCCCGACCCTGCGTACGCGGGCACGCTCGACGATGGTGTTGGTGATCGGCGTGATGACCGACAGCTGGGTACCGGCGTCCTCGAGCGCCCATTGGAGCTTCGCCAACTGCAAGCCGCCGAGCTTGTCGACGTCGTGTACGGCGACGAGGTCGATGTGCATGCGGCGGCTCAGTGCGGCCACGTCGGCGACCGAGCCGAGGACCGGGACGCCCTTGACCTCCTCGGGACCGAAGTCCGACTGGGACAGGCAGACCCCGACCACCCGCACGAGCTCGAGTCCCTCCCACTCGGTGATCGTCCGGGAGACGCTGGCCAGGTCGCCGACGATCACCACGCTCTCGCCGATGTCGATACCGAGCCCACGCCTGATATACCGCAGTCTGAGCAGCCAGCGATCAGCGAAGCCGCAGGCGGCCATGGCAACGGACAGGCCAAGACCATGCGCGTGCCGCCAGATCGGCGCTGAAGATGATGGCGCCGAGGGTCATCAGCAGGACGTAGTTCGTGCTTGCCTTGGCGAATGGCTGCAGGTCGTTGAGGTCTGCGATCCGGCCGTCTCTGCTTGCCCGAACGGCGGTCATCAGCAGCCACAAGACCGGGACCACCATGAACACCGGTCCGCTCGAGCATGATCGCGGCAAGCGACCCGACGGCGGCGATGACGGCGTCGGCCACCCATAGGGTCAGCCGCATCCGCCAGAAATCGGTGCGCCGGGTCAGGGCCGGGAACCGTGCGGGTAGTTCCATCGGAGCCTCCCGGGTCTTGCGGCGTGGAGACCGAGAAGTGTGGTCGGTCGCATGAAGCCCGGCGGCACGGCCAGGCTGCCGGCCTCGCTGCCGAAGGACGAGTCGGGGACTGGCGCCATCATCGACGAGCGCGGTGTAAGACACGGGCTGGGCTGCAGGCTCGGGCCCGGTCGACGCACTTCGAGAACGCGACATCACAACCCTCCTCATCTGCATCTCGGTCGGCTCGGCTCACCGTAGGAACGCACAGCTCGGGCGCACCATCACGAATCAACAGACGCCGTCCCCACCTGAAGCCTGCGCACCCATTGTGTCCTACCGGCTGACCATGAGTCAGGCGACGCAAGAACTCGTAGTCCCCACGCACCGACGTCGGCCACGGACTGCGACGTGTCCACCCCGCTACCAACGAGAGAGGTGAGGCGGAAGTTACGTCCGAGTACGAGCACAATTTGTACGTGACGCGGTCGCACGGTCGCAAACCGTGTTGGTTACCAGTATTGCGTCGGGTAACCGGCCGGACCATAGGCCTTCCGGGCGCTCGTCGGCCACCAGCTCGGGGGTACGGGGATAGTCCTTTCGCCGGAGTACGGGCGCCGCGTCGCCGACACGTCAATCGGCGGCTCGACACGCCGACGATTTCCGGGCCGTGGGTGACGTGTCGCGGGAAGGGGCGGGAGGCGTCCTGCTAGATTGCCGGGAGCGGGCCATCCCGCGCCAACTGAATATTGCTCGTCCAGAGGGGAAGTCGGTGCAATCCCGACGCTGTCCCGCAGCCGTGTTCGGCACCAGACGCACGTCGTGTCTGGCCGTCAGTCGGAATGCCTCTGCAGCGAGTGAGCGGCTCCATACTGTCGAGGTCTACAGGGTCGGAGTCTGGACCCACTGCTGTGCCGTCCGACACGTCCGTTCCTGGGACCGCTCGTGAAAGGCACACCCCATGTCCCTACGTCTTGCCGGACGCGTCGCGATCGCGGCGACAAGCCTGGCCGTCATCGCCACCGCCGTCCCCACCGATGCCCAGGCCAGCCTACTCGTCCGCTGCCGATCTGTGCGGCCAGGGCGACGGCCGCCGCCCACTGGCAGGCGTCCCAGCTGAAGACGGGCCGGATCCACACGAGCGGCTTCGACGACTGGGGGCTGACCATCGACTCGGCGTTCGCGATGGCCGCGGACGGTACCCAGCCCCGCCGGCTGCACCGGGTGACCAACGCCATCGAGCGCAACTACTTCGCCCACTACGCCGTCTACCAAGGCGACGTCTCCGCGGGAGCGATGGCGAAGTCTCTCCTGGCGGCCAGGGTGCTGGGCAGGAGCCCCGGCACTTCGGAGGTCACAATGTCCGCAGGCAGGTGCTGAGGCTGATCGCGCCCGCCGCCGCGGGGTTCGAGGCAGGCAGGGCACGAGACACCGGCAAGACCGACTACAGCAACACGTTCAGCCAGTCGTACGCCGTGCTCGGCCTGGCCCGCACCGGGGGCGTCCCACGGCAGGGCGGTCGGCTACCTGGTGAAGCAGCAGTGCGCGAAGGGATACTTCCGTACCTTCGAGGTCGCCGGCAAGACCTGCGACGCGAGCTCCAGCAAGTCCGACGTCGACTCGACGGCGCTGGCCATCCAGGCGCTGGTGGCGGCCCGTAGCTCCGGTACGGCCATCCCGCGGCACGCCGTCGCCCGCGCCAGCCGGTGGCTCGCATCGATGCAGCGCCGCGGTGGCGGCTTCGGCGGCGGGTCGGTGACCCGGGCGGTCAACTCCAACAGCACCGGCCTCGCGGTCCAGGCTCTGTCCGCTGTCCATCACCGGGGCTCAGGCGCGGGCGGCCCGGTACGTCGCGTCCCTGCAGCTCACCAGGGCCCGTGCCGGTCATGGTCCGGCACGTCGAGACGTCGGTGCGGTGGCGTACAACGCGGCCGCGCTCACGGCGGCCCTCCATGACGGGATCACCTCGACGACTCGCGACCAGTTCCGCCGCGCCACGTCCGAAGCCATCTACGCCTTCGATCCCCGGCCGTTGACCAAGCTCCGGGTCCGGTAGGCGGCGATGCCTACTGCCAGCCCTGCGCGTCGCCGTCGGGATCGCCGCCCTGGTAGGGGTGGCGGCGAGTCCGGCTGCTGCGTCCGTCGCCGCGCGCGCCCGACGTCCGCCGTCTCCCGTTCGGCGGCGTCGTCCGGCAACCCCGGGTACTGCACCAGCGCGGCCGGTGTGACAGTCGTTGTGGACATGTCCGCCCTCGGCGGCGGCGTCACCGTCCGCTGCGCGCCGGGTCCCGCCAGCCCTGGCTTCAGTGGCATCGACGCGCTGCACGGCGCCGGGTTCACGGTAACGGGCACCCAGCGGTACGGCCTCGCCTTCGTCTGTCGCATCCAGGGCCGCCCGTCAGCCCGTGAGCCTCTCGCCATCCCGGGCAATCCCCAGTATCGCGAGCAGTGCGTCAACACCCCGCCGCAGACGGCGTTCTGGAGCTACTGGTACGCACCGAACGGCGGGTCCTGGACGTACAGCAGCGTTGCGGCGCAGTCCCACGACGCGATCCCAGGTGGCTTCGAAGGGTGGGCGTTCTCGTTCGGCTCTGCCCGCCCGGCCGCCCCGGCCGTCGACCCGACCCGGCCGAGGACGAAGCCGACCCGCTCCGCCTCCGGCACCACCCACGACGGCACCACCACCGACGACACCGCCACCGCACCATCACGCCAAGCCCGGTGGGGGTGGGTCGCAACCACCGGGATCTGCTTCCCCTAGCGGCGGTGCCACATCGCCGCCGCCGCCAACAAGCTCAACCCGCGCCAGTTCGTCGACGACGCCGACCAGCTCCTCCAAGCCGATTGAATCCTCGGTGCGGCCGCGAGCCTCGTCGGCTCCGGGTCACCGCCACCGCGGTCGGGTTGGTACGCCGTCGACGGGGAACCCCTCAGTGACGCCTCCCACGACCGGGCCGGCCGGGGGACAGAGCGGTAGCAGCATCACAGTGAGCGGCGACCTGCCTCGAGACGCACGGGCAGTCGGCCGGTTCGGCGCGACCGACCCTGATCGGCCTGGGCGTGCTCCTGCTCCTGGGTCTCGGAGCAGGACTGACGGCGTGGCGTCGCTCGCACCGCACGTGAAGCCCTGGGCCGGCTGGGCCGGCTATCGGCTGCCGCGGTCGCTGCATCCCCTCGCCTGGTGGCTGTGGGCGCTCGGCCTGACGGCCGCTGCCAGTCGTACGACCAACCCGCTGCTCCTGGGGGCCATCCTGGGGGTCGTGTCCTGGGTTGTCGTGGCGCGTCGCTCCGACACGCCCTGGGCGAGGGCGTTTCGGCTCTACGTCCTCGCTGGCGTCGCCGTCGTCGCACTGCGGGTCTTCTTCCGCATCGTCTTCGGTGGGGGCCAAGGCGGACATGTCCTGGTCGCGCTTCCCGAGGTGGCGCTGCCCCGGTTCGCCGCCGGGATCAACCTTCTCGGCGACGTCACGGCCGAGTCCCTGCTCAGTGGCTTCTATGACGGCCTGCGGCTGGCGACCATGCTGGTCTGCCTCGGCGCGGCCAACGCGCTCGCCAACCCGCGCCGGTTGCTGCGCTCGATGCCACCGGCTCTGCACGAGGTCAGCACCGCCGTCGTGGTCGCTCTGTCGGTCTTCCCCCAGCTTGCCGAGAGCGTCGTGCGGACAACGATGGCCAGGCGGCTACGTCCCGGCGAATGGCGAGAACCGGTTCGCCGCGATGCTCGGTGTGGTGATACCCGTGCTCGAGGACGCCCTCGACAGGTCTTTGCTCCTGGCGGCGTCGATGGACTCGCGTGGGTACGGCCGCAGCGGTGACAGGTCGCGCCGGAGCAGCCGGGTCGTCGGGGTATGTCTCGTGGTCGGCCTCGCCGGGATGGCAGTCGGTGCGTACGCACTCCTCGACGCCACGACTCCGCGCTTCCTGGCCACCCCTGTGCTGCTGGCAGGGCTGGCCATCGGCAGCCGCGCGGGATCGTCTTGTCGGGCCGTGGCGTCAGGCGCTCGATCGTACCGGCCGGACCGCTGGCGCGCGGCCGAGCTGGTGACGGTCGGCTCCGGCTTGTGGCCGCGGGCATCCTGGCGTTCGTGTCAGCACATGCGTGGACCCGACCGATCTGTACCCGTCGGTGTCCCCGCTGGCCTGGCCGCAGGTGCCGGTCCTGCCGCTGGTGGCGATCCTCGTCGGGCTGGTGCCCGCGCTCGCGGCTCCCCGGGCCGTCTCGGTCGAGTCGACGCCGCTGGTCACCACGCCATGATCGCGTTCGAGGACTTCACGTTCACCTATCCCGAAGCGGACGGGCCTACCCTCCGGTCGGTCACCCTCGACATCGACGAGGGCGAGTTCGCGCTGGCGGTCGGTCTCACCGGCTCGGGGAAGTCGACCTTGCTGCGGTCCGTCAACGGACTGGTCCCGCATTTTTCCGGCGGCCACGTAGAGGGGCGGGTCACCGTCGCGGGCCGGGACCCTCGCAGGTACCCGCCCCGCGAGCTCGCAGACACCGTGGGCGTCGTCGGCCAGGATCCCCTCGCCGGCTTCGTGACCGACACGGTCGAGGAGGAGCTCGCCTACGGCATGGAGCAGCTCGGCGTCCCTGCGCAGGTGATGCGACGCCGGGTGGAGGAGGTTCTCGACCTGATGGGGATCGCCGCCTTGCGGCGTCGTGCGCTGCGGACGCTGTCGGGAGGCGAGCAGCAGCGCGTCGCGCTCGGCTCGGTACTGACCTCGTCACCTCGCGTGCTCGTCCTCGACGAGCCGACCTCGGCGCTCGATCCGGCGGCAGCCGAGGATGCCCTCGCCGCGGTCCTGCGCCTGGTCCATGACCTCGGGGTGACGGTGCTCGCCGCCGAGCACCGGCTCGAACGCGTGGTGGAGTACGCCGACCGGCTCGTGGTCGTGGATGGACACGAGGTGAGGTCCGGTGCCCCGCGACTGATGCTGCGCGACGCGCCGCTCGCCCCTCCCGTCGTGCAGCTCGGCAGGCTGGCCGGGTGGGACCCGCTGCCGCTGTCCGTACGCGATGCCCGCCGGGTGGCCGGTCCGCTGCGTGACCGCCTGGAGGGCCTGGCCCCTCGTAGCCGTCGCCCGACGCCCGGCAGCGCCTCCGACGGGCTCGAGGTCTCGTCGCTGGTTGTGCGCTACGGCGCCCAGGTGGCCTTGAGTGGAGTCGACCTGGAGGTGGCGCCCGGCGAGGTGGTGGCGCTGATGGGCCGCAACGGGTCCGGCAAGTCGTCGTTGCTGTGGGCCGTCCAGGGATCGGGACGGCGAAGCGGAGGCCGGGTCGACCGTGGCAGGACGCGACCCGGCGGGTCTGTCCAGGAGCCGGGCCGCGCGGCTCGTATCGCTCGTGCCGCAGCAGGCCACCGACCTGCTCTACCACGACTCGGTCGACGCCGAGTGCGCTGCGGCCGACCGGGCGGCCGACGCGCCTGCTGGTACCGCCAGGAGCCTGTTCGACGGGCTTGTCGACGGCGTCGGCATCGCTGCGGACTCCCACCCCCGTGACCTTTCCGACGGTCAGCGCCTCGGCCTCGCGCTGGCCGTCCAGCTCACTGCCGGCCCACGCGTGCTGCTGCTCGACGAGCCGACGCGTGGACTGGACTACTCGGCGAAGCAGCGCCTGACCGCCGTCCTGGCCGGGCTCGCCGCCGACGGGCGCGCCGTTGTCGTCGCGACCCACGACGTCGAGTTCGTCGCGCAGACGGCGCACCGGGTGGTCGTTCTCGCCGAGGGCGAGGTCGTGACGTCTGCGCCCACCCGGCAGGCGCTCGCCGGCTCGCCTGTCTTCGCGTCGCAGGTGGCCAAGGTGCTGTCACCGCAGGAGTGGCTCAGCGTCGAGCAGGTCGCGGAGGCGCTCGTGGATGAGGTCGTGGCCGGTGGCTGAGCGCGCGTACCCCGCCGTGGCTTCCAGAGACCGTTGAGCCCTGCTCGGCGCCCCAACTCCTCGGCGGTCCGGGTGGGGCCGCGTACGGCGGCAGTGCTGGCGGTCGCGTCGCTGGCGGGGCTGGTGATGTTCTGCTGGCCGCTGTTCATCAAGACGGGGACCGGCAGCGCCGCCCACGCCTCGGATGCGCCCTTCGTCTTCGTGCTCATCGTGCCGTTCCTGGTCGCGATCGTGCTGGCGTCCTTCTCCGAGGGAGGGATCGACTCCAAGGCGCTCGCCATGCTGGGCGTCTTGTCCGCGATCAACGCGGCGCTGCGTCCGCTCGGCGCAGGCATCGCCGGCATCGAGACCGTCTTCTTCCTGCTCGTCTTGGCCGGGCGCGTGTTCGGGCCCGGGTTCGGGTTCGTGCTGGGATGCACGTCGCTGTTCGCCTCCGGCCTGCTCACGGCAGGAGTCGGGCCGTGGCTGCCCTTCCAGATGGTGGCGTCGGCCTGGATCGGGCTCGGTGCCGGGCTGCTGCCGCGGGGCGTGCGCGGACGACGCGAGATCGCCATGCTGGTCGCGTACGGCGTGGTCGCGGCGTACGGCTTCGGCATGCTGATGAACCTGTGGTCCTGGCCGTACACGATCGGCGCCGGCACCGACCTGTCGTTCGTCGCCGGGGCACCGCCTGCTCACCAACCTGCACCGGTTCGTCGATCTTCACGCTGACCACGTCGACACTCGGCTGGGACACCGGCCGGGCGATCACGAACAGTGTCGCCATCGTGGTGCTGGGCCCGGCGGTACTGGCAACCCTGCGGCGAGCAGCCCGGCGAGCCTCGTTCGGCGCCCTACCCACGTCTTCGGGGCCGACGTACTCCCCTGGCGGTGACGAGCCTACCCGCGCGAGAGCCCTGACGTCCCGGGCTGCCAGGTTTCGCCCGTTACAGCCTGCGCCGGTCGTCGATCCGTTTGGCCTTGCCGACAGAGCGCTCGAGGCGCATGCGGCTCGGTGACCTCGACAGCGACGCTCACGCCGACGTGCTGCTTGACCAGTGCCGCGAGCCGTCGAGGCCATGGCAGCTTTCGCCTCCTCGCCGAGGTCGGGCGTCGTGCGCCTCGACCCGGACGGTCAGCTCGTCCAGGCGTCCGGGCCGCGTCAGCACACACAGGTAGTGCGGCGTCAGGCCCTCCACGGTCAGCAGCTGCTCCTCGACCTGGGTCGGGAAGACGTTGACGCCACGGACGATCATCATGTCGTCGCTTCGTCCGGTCACCTTCTCCATCCGGCGGTACGACGGGCGGGCCGTGCCGGGCAGGAGCCTGGTGAGGTCGCGCGTGCGGTAGCGGATGACCGGCATCGCCTCCTTGGTCAGCGAGGTGAAGACCAGCTCGCCCTCCTCGCCGTCCGGGAGCACCTCACCCGTCGTCGGGTCGATGACCTCGGGGTAGAAGTGGTCCTCCCAGATGTGCAGGCCGTCCTTCTCTCCACGCACTCCTGGGCAACCCCGGGACCCATCACCTCGCTCAGGCCGTAGATGTCGACCGCGTGCAGGTCGCACCGCTGCTCGATCTCTCGCCGCATCTCGTCGGTCCACGGCTCCGCCCCGAAGATGCCGATCTCCAGCGACGTCGATGCCGGGTCGACGCCCTGGCGCTCCATCTCGTCGACGATCGCGAGGAAGTACGACGGCGTCACCATGATGATCCGGGGCCGGAAGTCGCGGATGAGCTGCACCTGCCGCTCGGTCATCCCGCCGCTGACCGGGACCACCGTGCAGCCCAGCCGTTCGGCGCCGTAGTGGGCGCCGAGGCCACCGGTGAACAGCCCGTAGCCGTACGCGACATGAACCAGGTCGCCGCTTCCGCCCACCGGCCGCCCGGATCGAGCGCGCGACCACCTCGGCCCAGATGGCCATGTCGCTCGGCGGTGTAGCCGACGACCGTCGGGCGTCCGGTGGTGCCGCTCGACGCGTGGATGCGGAGGATGTCTTCTCGAGGGACGGCGAACATGCCGAACGGGTAGTTGTCGCGCAGGTCGGCCTTCGACGTGAGCGGGATACCGGGCGAGGTCGGACAGGCTCGTGAGGTCGCTCGGGTGTACGCCGGCCGCGTCGAACGCCTGTCGGTAGTGAGGAACCTGTGCGTACGCCCGCCGCAGCGTCTCCTGGAGCCGCGAGAGCTGAATCGTCGCGCAGCTCGTCGGTGGCTGAGCCGCTCGGCGTCGTCCCACAGGTCGGCCGGGGTGGAGCAGCTCACGCATCGTCGACCAGCGGCTCCGCCGATGGTGCGGCTGCGACCGCGGAACTCGGCGATGACCCGGTCGTCGCAGCTGACCCGGACGTCGTAGACGCCGTTGCGGCCGAACCGGTGGCGCTCGGCTGCGTCGGCGACGAGCTCGTCGCCCGCGTGGGCGGGCGCTGCGAAGACGATGTCGCAGGCCTGGGCGACGGTCCTCTCGTTGTAGGAGTTGCAGGCGAAGGCGAAGGCGGAGTCCGCGAGCGCGAAGATGAAGCCGCCATGGGCGGTGCCGTGCCCGTTCGTCATGTCGTCGCGGACTCGTCATCGAGACGCGTGCGCGGCCGGGAGCGACGGCGTCGAGAGTCATGCCGAGCCCCTGCGAGGCGAGGTCGTCTCGCCACATGACCTCGGCACAGCGCCGGGCGAGCGTCAAGCGGCCGCTGCGGCCGGGTGGTCACAGCGGCTTCTCCAGCATGACGACCTGGCGGCCGTCCGGCTTGGTCAGTATGGCCGATCTCCAGGTAGCCGCGGCCGCGATGGAAGGCCAGTGACTCGAGTTGGGCGGGATCGGAGTTCACCTCGCACACCATCCGGCCGTGCTGACGGCGACCTGCTCCAGCGCGTCGTACAGGGCGGTCGGCGATGCCGCGCCGACGAAAGTCCGCGCCGACGACGATCCGGTCCAGGTACAAGAAGTCCTCGAACCGCTCGCTGTGCCACCGGTAGTGCACCGAATCGTACGCCACGTTCGGGCCGTAGGCGATCGCGAAGGCCGCCACGGTGCCGTCGACGTCGCAGACAACGCGTCTCGGCCGCCAACTCCCGGTGCGCCGCGAGACTGTCGGCAGTCGAGCGGGCTGAGCGCCTCGACGACAGCTGGTTGAGCTCGAGCACCGCCTCGATGTCGGCGTCTTCGAGGCCTCGGATCTCCACGCGGGCACTCTCTCACGCAGGCACGTCCACGCTGCGGCACCGTGTGACACAATGCAAGCAGTCCGGTCACCGGACTGTCATAAGCCCCGATTCCCTCTGGAGCCGCTCATGCCACTGGCCGACGAGTTCTTCGACCAGCACCGTCCGATGCTCGACGCGGCCGTGGCGGCGACGCAGGTCCGGGGATACCACAGCGCATTTCCCGAGTCGCCGAGCCCGAGGGTTTACGGCGAGACGGCCGCGGCGGACGGGTCGGCGGCGTTCGAGGGCTGGCTCGCGCGCACGTTCCCGGTGACGACGCCGGGCTGCCGAGGGCGTGGTGTCGACGGAGAAGTCCCCGTTCGGGCTGCCCCTGGACATCCGCTACCCGCGCGTCGCCCCGGCCGGTATCCCCGCGCTTCTCGAGGCCGCGGCAGCGGGGATGACGTCGTGGCGCGACGCCGGCATCGAGGGCCGCGTCGGCGTCGGGCTGGAGATCCTCTCCCGGCTTCACGCGCGGATCTTCGAACTGGCCAACGCCGTGATGCATACGTCGGGCCAGGCGTTCGTGATGGCGTTCCAGGCGGGGGGCGCCCATGCCCTCGACCGGGCGCTGGAGTCGATCGCATACGCCTATGCCGAGATGACCCGCGTCCCGCGCACGGCGCTCTGGGAGAAGCCGGGGCGCGACGCCCCGATCCGGATGGAGAAGACGTTCACGGTCGTGCCGCGAGGCGTCGCCCTGGTGATCGGATGCAACACGTTCCCGACCTGGAACTCGTGGCCGGGCCTGTTCGCCTCCCTCGTCACCGGCAACCCCGTTGTCGTCAAGCCGCACCCCGGTGCGGTGCTGCCGCTCGCGATCACCGTCCAGGTCTGCCGCGAGGTGATCGCCGAGGCGGGTCACAACCCCGATCTCGTGACGCTCGCCGCTGAGGACCCCGCTGACGGCATCGCCGCCGCTCCTGGCCGTACGTCCGGAGGTGAAGCTGATCGACTTCACCGGCTCGAACGCGTTCGGCGACTGGCTCGAGTCGCACGCCCGTCAGGCGACGGTGTTCACCGAGAAGGCCGGTGTCAACACCGTCGTCCTCGACTCGACCGACGCCTTCGGCGCGATGTGCTTCAACCTCGCGTTCTCACTGGCGCTGTACTCCGGGCAGATGTGTACCGCTCCGCAGAACATCTTCCTGCCTGCCGACGGGATCGACACCGATGAGGGCCACAAGTCCGTCGACGACGTCGCGGCAGGCATCTCCGGTGCACTGTCGAAGCTGGTGGGCGACGATGCGCGGGCGGTCGAGCTCCTCGGCGGGGTGGTGAACTCCGGCGTCTTGGAGCGGATCGACGCAGCCGGCGCCGCGCCGGGGTCGCTCGTCGTCGAGCCGAGGGAGGTTGTCCACCCTGCCTACCCTGACGCCGTCGTACGCACACCCGCCGTCGTACGCCTTGACGTCGGCGACGAGTCGACGTACGCGCAGGAGTGCTTCGGCCCGGTCAGCTATCTCATCGCCACCGGCTCCACCGACGAGTCGATCGACGTGTTCCGGCGTACGGTCATCGAGCACGGGGCGATGACCGCCTCCGTGTACTCCACACGCGACGGGGTGGTCGAGTCCATGCGGTCGGCCGCTCTCGACGCCGGGGTAGCTCTGAGCGAGAACCTCACCGGCCAGATCTTCGTCAACCAGAGCGCTGCCTTCAGCGACTTCCATGGGACGGGCGCCAACCCGGCCGCAAACGCGACGTTCACCGACGGCGCCTATGTGGCCAGCCGATTCCGGGTGGTCCAGTCACGCCGGCACGTCTGACCCGCCCCCTCGGCCCCTCTCACCACCCGAAAGATCCGACTCTGAAGTGGCTATAGCGACCTGAAAGTCGGATCTTTGCGGTTAGGGGGTTACGGCCATGGCTGCCATGACGCGGTAGGCCACGTCCTCGTCACCCTCGATCTTCACCGGTAGCGCCGCCGGCTCGCGTCGACCCTGCGCCGAGGATCGTGAATGTCTCGGTGCTCATTGTCAGCCTGACGACGGGGTCGGCCGGCTCGGTGTCGACGAGGCGGCCTCGCCCGTCGGCGTCGACGCAGACGACGTAGAGCGCGGAGACCGGTCCGGTCACGTCGACGACCACCGTCGAGCCTGGTGCGACCTCTGCTCGCTTGGCGACGACGAGGGGCAGCGCGGCCGCGAACGTCTCCTGAGTGTGCCTGCCCCCCGGGCTGTCCAGATTGCCGGGCCGACCCACTGCCCGCCTGATGTCTTGCTCATGTACCCAGATGTCGACGGGACGGTTGCGCAGAAGGGTTTCCCAGGACCAGGGCGCGTTCCCTGGGGTGATCGGCGCCGCCGCGTCAGGGTCGTCGAGGGGCTCTTCGGCCAGCTGCACCGTACGCTGCTCGACCGCGTCGTCGAACTCGGCGATGAGCTGCGGCAGGTGTCCGGCCGCGACGGGCGACCACTCCGGCCTCGGTGTACACGCCCCGCTCATTCCTGATGTGTACGGCCGCCTCGTCGACCTCGGCGGGTGGCAACGGTTCGCCTGCGAGCTCCGCCTCCAGGGCGGCAGCGTGGGCGACGACGTCCTGAACGCTCCACCCCGGGCAGTCGGTGGGCAGGCTCCACTCGAGGTCGTCGAGGTTCTTCACCAGAGCCGAGAAGTCGGCGCAGGCAGAACGCCACACCACAACGAGATCTCGAAGCGAGCTCATGTCAGGCAGCCTATGCCCGCCCCGTCGTCACTCGGAGGGTCGGGCAGATGGCCGGGTCAGGTGGTCGGCACCGCATTGTCGCGCTGGTAGAATTGGTGTCAGCCAAGGCGCCGCACAGGTCGACCGATCCGCTCGAACGATCTGTTGGGACGCCTTCTCTTGTGCCCGTCAACGGTGTTCGATCTCAGGTCGTTCGGCCTCATGGTCCGGGTACGTGAGCGTCTCACCGGCTCACCGATCCGCGCCCAGTCGCGACGTCGGCCCGAGGCGTTCCCCCGACCAACTGTTACGGAGAACCCTCGACGTGTCCGTCGACCATGCCCCTGCCCATCCCGTCCGTCACCTTCGCGAGCGCTCGGCCTGCCGGCCCTGCTCGTGAAGGCGCTCGGACGAGGTGGCATCAAGACGCCGACGGCCGTTCAGGCAGCGGTCATCCCCGATGCACTGGCCGGTCGCGACATCCTCGGCCGCGCCGCGACCGGGTCGGGCAAGACGTTCGCCTTCGGTCTGCCGATCCTGACCCGCCTAGCTGGGTCCGCCAGCTTGCCCAAGTCACCTCGGGCGCTCATCGTCGTACCGACGCGTGAGCTCGCCGGACAGGTGCGCAGTGCCCTCGAGCCGACGGCCGACGCCCTCGGCGGTCCGGATCGCGACGGTGTACGGCGGCACTCCGTACGACCGCCAGATCAAGCGTCTGCGCGCGGGTGCCGATGTGGTCGTCGCGACGCCTGGGCGGCTTGCCGACCTGATCGAGAAGGGCGCCTGCCGGCTCGACCGCGTGGAGATCACGGTCCTCGACGAGGCCGACCACCTGTGCGATCTCGGCTTCTTCCCCGCCGTCAGCGAGCTCGTGGCCATGACGCCTGCGGGCGGGCAGCGGATGTTGCTGTCGGCAACGCTCGACGGCGACGTCGACCGAGCTGGTCCGCCGCTTCCTGGTCGACCCGGTCACCCATGACTGCGATCCCGATCAGCGAGCGGCCGCAGATGGAGCACCACGTCATCGTGACGGGTACACACGACAAGGTCGGATACACGGCCGACCTGCTACGGGCGAACCCGCGTTCCATCGTGTTCACCCGTACGCGTCAGGGCGCCACCACCCTCGCCCGCGAGCTCGAGGCGCTGGGCGTCAGCACCGTCGACCTCCACGGCATGCTCAGCCAGGGCGCACGTGAACGCAACCTCCGGAGGTTCCGTTCGGGACAGGCCGATGTGGTCGTGGCGACCGACGTCGCCGCGCGAGGCATCCATGTCGACAGCGTCAGCTCTCGTCGTCCACTACGACGCTCCGACCGAGCGGAAGTCCTATGTCCACCGCAGCGGTCGTACCGCACGCGCGGGACATCCCGGCACCGTGGTGACGATGACGACGACTCGGCAGCTCCCGTCCGTCACGAGGATGCAGAAGGCCGCCGGCGTCTCCGCGCGTCAGCACGACGCTCACACCGAGCCCAAACCGATGACCGCCGAGTCGTTGGCCATGCATGGTGTCGCCGGGTCGGACATCGAGGCACCACGACGCTCCGAGACCGGCCGCGGCCAGGGTCGACGAGCGGTCGGGACGGGATCTCGTCGCAGCAGCGCTCTGCCGCGCCGCGACTCTGTACCACCGGCCGGGCCCCGCGCTACCGGCAGCGGCCGCGGCTCACGGCCGGACCGCAAACCTCGCACCCAGGTGCGCGCGGCGCCATCGCGCGAGCGGTCGGACATCGAGGTGTGCGACGGTGGCCCGACCACACCGGCCGGCGCAGACCGAGCCGCGTCGCCGCCAGAGCGGGGTCGAGCACAAGCCGGTCGCGGGCAGGACTCTCAATGCGAGCGGAAAGGTCAAGAAGCCGCGCTGGTCGGCGGCCGAGCGGCGCGCAGGGTCGAAGCGCTCACGGCCAGTAACACGCGGTGACGCCGGAACTAGGCCGAAATGTAGTGCTTTGGGGATTACAGTCGTGATCGAGGAACTGTCGATCACGAAGGAGACCTCAATGGGCATCGGTCTTGGAGTGGTGCTGGTCGTCGTGGGTGCTGCGCTCATGTGGGCGATCAACGTCAACATCTCCTACATCAACGACTTCACCTTGGGGCTGATCTTGTTCATCGTCGGGATCGTCGCCATCGCCTTGTCGCTGTACCTCAACACCCAGCGCAACCGGACGACGCACGTCGAGGAGCGCCGCTACGAGCAGCCGTGATCCGTTGGTGCCCGTCGCAGCCTCACCGTGCGTCGGCTGAGGACCGCTGCGACCGCCTCCTGCGTACCTGCCAGGTCACGACCAGGGCGACGACGATGACGGCCAGCACGATCGCGCTGCTCCGACCGATGGTGGCGGCGACTTTCTCGTAGGAGGCGCCGGCGAAGTACCCGACGAGGGTGAAGCCGACTCCCCACACCAGTCCGCCGAGGGCGTTCCAGAACAAGAACTTGCCGTAGCGCATCCTGCTGAGCCCTGCGAGTCCCGGCATCACCGCACGCAGCAGTGCCGTGAAGCGACCAACGAATACCGCAGGCCCACCGCGCTCGCGCAACATGCGCTGAGCGTTGGCGATCTTCGTCCTGATGACGAGTGAAGAGCGAGAGTCTCATCAGCCGAGGACCGAAGTGCTTGCCCACCTCGTAACCGATCGAGTCGCCGACAACGGCCGCCACGACGACCAGTGCACAAAGCGCGCCGATGTTGAGGTGCCCGGTACTGGCGAGGAATCCGCCGAGCAGCACGGCTGCCTCACCCGGCAGGACGAAGCCGATGAAGATCGCCGCCTCTCCGGCGACGAGAGCCGCGATGATCAGGTACGCCACCAGCGGCGGGAGCGACTGGATCGCGTCCAAGATGGCGTGCATTGCCCGAGGCTATCCCGACATGGCGACCACGAAGCCGCACCGGAGCGCAGCCCATTCGCAGGCGAACGGTTTCGGACGACCGAATCTGTACTTTTTCGATAGGGAAACACCCGGAGCCCGCCAATATGACGGTCGGCGCGCCCCGATCTGACAAACTTGGCCCATGCGAGTCTCCGCCAAGTCCGACTATGCGCTGCGGGCGCTGATCGAGATCGCCTCGCGCGACGACGGCGCTCCGGTTTCCGCGGAGGAGATCGGGCGGATGCAGGACATTCCCCATGGCTTCCTTCAAGCCATCTTGGCGGACCTGCGTCGAGCCGGCGTGGTGATGAGCGTGCGCGGTCAAAGCGGTGGTTGGCGGCTGGGACGGCCGAGCTCGGACGTGACAGTCGCCGACATCATCCGGGCTGTCGACGGGCCACTGGTGAGTGTCTACGGGTTGCGGCCCGAGGCGGTGAACTACAACGACTCCGCGATGGTGCTTCAGCTCGTCTGGATCGCCGCCCGGGCGAACCTGCGCGACGTCTTCGAGCACGTCACGATCGCGATGCTGGCGGCGAGCAAGCTGCCGCCTGACGTCATGGAGCTCACGAAGGTCGACGACGCCTGGCGTTCCCACTAGCCGAGACGTCACCGGCGGCCCGGTTTTGTCGGCGTGTCGGTCGCCGATTGACGTCTCGGCGTCATCCTCAGCGAGTGGTCCTCAGCCGGGTAGGTCGGCTACGGGCCGAGCGGGCGCGGTATCGCCTCGTGGTGGCGCAATACCTCGGCGATGACGAAGTTCAGAAACTTCTCGGCGAACTCCGGGTCGAGCTTCGCTTCCGCCGCAAGCCGGCGCAGCCGCTCGATCTGCTGCGCCTCGCGGACCGGGTCGGCCGGCGGCATGGAGTGCTCCGCCTTCAGCACCCCGACCTCCTGGGTGCACTTGAACCGCTCGGCCAGCAGGTGGACCAGGGCCGCGTCGAGGTTGTCGATGCTGTCGCGCAGACGAGACAGCTCCGCCTTCACCGCGTCGCCTTCGGTACCCATGGCAGAGCAGCCTAACGGCCGAGCGCGCGAGCGGCCTGGTCCTTGCGGACCCGGTGACCTTCAGCACAAGGCGCCACCCACCGCAAGGGATCCTCGGGAAGAGGAGGCCGCGGCGCTGGATAGGCTTCGCGGATGAATCAAGCTACTCGACTTCGTCGACCACGTATCCCGCGAGTCCCAGCGTTTCGCGTCCGGCATTGGCGGAGACGCGCGCCGACGCACAGGTGCCGACCTGCCCCGGCTGGGATGCCGACGACCTGCTGTGGCACCTCGCGGAAGTGCAGTGGTTCTGGGGGACGATCGTCCGCGACCGGCTCACCGACCCGCTGAGGTCGAGGGGCTTGCAGCCGAACGCCCGTCCGGGCGGGCCGCCCTGCGCGACTTCTACGACCGAAAGTCAGCAGCGCTCTCGTCCAGACGCCTCGCCGACACCCCCGCCGACACTGTCGTGTGGACATGGTCCGACGACCACACCGTGCAGATTCATCCGGCGTCGCCAGGCCCACGAGGCGCTCATCCACCGCGTCGACGCCGAGCTGACCGCGGCCTGCCGCACACCGATGGATGCTGGCCCTCAGCGCTGATGGTGTGGACGAGGTCTTGAGGGTCATGTACGGCGGAGCGCCCGCGTGGGGCTCCTTCACGCCCGACGAGCCCAAGACGGTACGGCTGATGGCGACCGACACAGACGGCTCCTGGTTGGTGACGCTGGGCGCTTCAGCGGATCGGACCCAGACGGCGACAGGACCGTCGACGACGAGCCGGATCTGCGCGTCGCGGCGTCCGACTCCGGTCAGGCCGCCGCCGCGACGATCAGCCGGCCGCGCGGTCGACCTCGACTGCGAGCTCTGGCATCGGCCCGGCACTTGGCCCAGTCGAGCGCTCGGGCGACGAGGCAACGCTCGCCGAGTTCGCGGCAGCCATCGCGCCCGGGATCAACTGACCGGGCGTCCGGCCACGCTCACCAGTACCTGACACCATGCAGTCATGCGTTCCGAGACCCGTACCTATCCGCACCGGTGACGCAGACGTCGTCGTCGACATCACCCGCGACTGCGCCGAGTTCGTCCGAGGGCAAGGCGACGGCTTGCTGCACGTGTTCGTA
Source organism: uncultured Actinomycetota bacterium (assembly GCA_963824115.1). Lineage (GTDB taxonomy): Bacteria > Actinomycetota > Actinomycetes > Propionibacteriales > Nocardioidaceae > DASQEH01. The sequence goes on along the minus strand of CAWGOA010000005.1, from coordinate 154,159 downwards.
CCCCATGCGACAGCCGGGTCTGGCGGTGATCGAGACCGGTGCCGGCAGCGACGACGACCTGCTCTCGACCCTGCGTGAGCTCCTGCCGGAAGACGACCGGTGGAAGCACCGGCATGGTAGCCGCGGACACGGCCGCTCCCACGTCATGCCGGCCCTCGTCCCTCCCTACGCGACGTTCCCGGTACTCGATGGCCGGCTGGCTCTCGGTACCTGGCAGAGCATCTGCCTGGTAGACCTCAACCGCGACAACCATGACCGCGAGGTGCGGTTCTCCTTCCTTCCGGCTGAGGCCTGGCGCGGAGCAAATCCGGTACGGATGTCGGCGGGGCCGACTAGGGTCGAGGATGTGACCAAAGACCCAGCCGTCGAGGCGATCGACCTGGTCAAGCACTTCGGCAGCACGGCGGCCGTCGACGGCGTGAGCTTCTCCGTTCCTCAGGGCTCGGTGCTCGGCCTCCTCGGGCCGAACGGCGCGGGGAAGACGACCACCGTCCGGATGCTGACCACGTTGAGCGTGCCCACGAGCGGCACCGGCCGGGTGGCCGGCCACGACGTCATCAAGGAGCCAGAAGCGGTCCGCCGGAGCATGGGCCTCGACCGGGCAGGCCGCGACCGTCGACGAGCTGCTCACCGGCCGGGAGAACATCCGGCTGATCGGGAGGCTGTACGGTCTTCCGCTCTCCTACATCCTCGAGATCACCGACGAGCTCCTGGACCGGTTCTCCCTCGGTGACGCCGGTGATCGGATCGCCAAGACGTACTCGGGCGGGATGCGGCGGCGTCTGGACCTTGCCGTGAGTCTCGTCGCCGCCCCACCGGTGCTGTTCCTCGACGAGCCCACCACTGGCCTCGACCCACGAAGCCGAGCCGAGTTCTGGGACGTCCTCCGGGGTTTGGTACGAGACGGCACGACGTCTGCTGCTGACCACGCAGTACCTCGAGGAGGCCGACCAGCTGGCTGACCGGATCGTCGTGATCGACAAGGGCCGGGTCATCGCCGAGGGGACGCCGACCCAGCTGAAGGACCAGGCAGGGCAGGCGAGTGTGATCGTGACGGTGTCCCATCAGGCCGATCTCTCCAGGGCGGCCGAGCTGCTGCGGAGGCACTCCGGCGGGGTTGCAGGTCGAGGAGGCTGCTCGCAGACTCGTCGCCCACGCCGACGGCCTCGAGTACATGCTGACCATCGGCCATCTGTTCGCCGAGAGCGACATCGACGTCGACGATCTCGGGCTCAAGCGGCCAAGTCTCGACGACGTTTTCCTCAAACTCACCGGCCACCGGGCCGAGCCTGCTGCGGACGAGTCCGACCCCGACGGCGTGAAGCAGGAGGTGCTGTCATGACTGCGACCCTCAACCGCCCCCCGGTACAGATCCAGCAACGTTCTGTGTTGCAACAGTCGCTCACCGTCGTCTGGCGCAACCTGATCCACATCCGACGGATGCCCGAGATGCTGCTCGACGTCACCATCCAGCCGGTCATGTTCGTCTTGCTGTTCGCGTACGTGTTCGGCGGCTCCATCTCGGTGGCGGGCTCGTCCTACCGCGAGTTCCTGCTGCCGGGGATCATGGCGCAGACGATGATCTTCTCCGCTGCTGTCGTGGCGATCGGACTCAACAACGACCTTGCCAAGGGCATCGTCGACCGGTTCAAGTCGCTGCCGATGTCGCGACAGTCCGTCCTGATCGGGCGGAGCATCTCCAGCCTGATCCATTCGAGCATCGGCATCGTCGTGATGGCCCTCACCGGGCTGCTCATCGGCTGGCGGATCAGAGACGGTGTCGCTCGACGCCGTCTTGGGCTTCCTCCTGCTCATCCTGTTCGGGTTCTCGATGATCTGGCTCGGCATCTGGGTCGGCTCGCTGATGCGGTCGGTCGAGGCTGTCCAGGGTTTCATGTTCACGGTGATGTTCCCGCTGACCTTTGTGGCCAACACGTTCGCGCCGACCAGCAGCATGCCGTCATGGCTGAGAGTCGTCGCGGAGTGGAACCCGGTCTCCTCGCTGACGGCAGGGTGCCGGGAGCTCTGGGGCAACGGCACCACGCACGAGGCAGGCGCGCAGCTGCCGCTGCAGCACCCGGTTGTGTCGTCGCTCATCTGGTCGGTCGTCTTCACCGCCGTCTTCGCCCCGCTGGCCGTATCGGCATTCCGCCGGCGGTCACAGGACTGACCCTACCGGTCCGACCGACCAGGGGGTGGGCCGGTCATCTGCCAGGCCGGCTCCAGAGACGCCGTGCACAATGTCAGCATGAGCGCCGATCTGTGGGCCGGGTGAGAGTGCAGATGCCCGGCATGCAGATGCCGCAGTCACGCTCTGACCTGGCACGTGTTCTTCCACACCTGGGAGTGGCGTCCCGTCTGGGTCATCTCGTCTTGCCTCGTGTTCTCGGCGTACGCGTGTGGCTTCGTGCTCATGCGTCGGCGTCGCATAGCCAGGCGTCAATCCGCTGCGCGCCGGCTCGTTCGTGCTCGGCCTTGCCCTGCTCGTCGTCAGCGTCAGCACCGCGATCGAGACGTACTCGAACTCTTGTTCTGGGACCACATGGTTCAGCACCTGTTGCTCATCATGGTCGTGCCCGCTCTGCTCGTGGTGGGCCACCCGCTGACGATGCTCGTCGAGGTCGGCCCACGGCCGGCGCAAGGGCATGTATCAGCCGAGCGCTGCGGTCCGGCCCGGCCGCCGTACTCACCCACCCGCTCGTGGCGCTGGCGATCTACACGGCGATCATCGTGGGTACGCACCTGACCTCGTTCATGAACGCGATGGCGACGCACCCGTGGCTGCACGAGGCCGAACAGGTGCTGTACGTCGCAGGGCGGCTACCTGTTCCTGCTGCCGCTGCTCGCCGACGAGCCGATCCGCTGGCGGGCACCGCACCTGATGCGCATGGTCGTGCTTGTTCATCGCGATGGCACCCGACACGGTCGTCGGGATCGTGCTGCTGCAGTCGCCCGCATGAGATGTTCCCCGCGCTGGCCGTCAACCGGCCCTCGTGGGCGCCGAACGCCGTCCATGACCTCAACATCGGCGGCGGCATCATGTGGGCCTTCGGGGACGGGCTGATGATGCTGTTCATCGTCGCCGTCATGCTGGCGTACCTGACCAACACCGACAGTCACGCCACCGCCGGTGACTGGCTCGAAGGAGTTCGGCGCAGCACCCTGGCCAGCAACCTGAGCCGCGGCGCCGAACCCGGACGGTTCTCGACGAGAGTCGCGACATGGATGACGACGACGCCCTGCTGGTGCCTACAACGCGATGCTGAAGAGGTTGAACAAGCAGGACCAAAGCTAAGCGCGCGGCGTGCGACTGAATCTCGCGCCGGCGCGGAGATCCGCCTGATGCTCTCGCTGGCGATCTACGCCGCCGTTGTGACGGGAATGCTTGCAGCACACCAGCGCGCTGAAGCCGGCGCCGGGGACCAGTCTGCTGCGACCGTGGCCGGTCTCGACGACGGTCGACCCTGATCGTGATCGGCACGATCTCCGACGGTGCAGCTGGCCTCGGTCCCCTCACTGCAGACCCGTCTCGAGCGTGACCGAGCAGTCGTCGACTCCGGCCAGGTCTGGCGGCTGGTGACGCGCTGACGGTGCAGGACGGCGGAGTTCCACGGGCGCCGTGTTCAACTCTCGTCACTCTGGTCTGATCGGGGTCGTGGCCGAGTGCCTCCTCGGCCATCGGTGGTGGTTCGCCCTTCGCGTGCCGGCCGCTCACCGCTGAGCTGGTGGCCCTGTCCTGGCAGCCGGTGGGCGCCGGCAACTCCGTGGGGTCGCCGGGCTGGCGGAGCTGTCGTGGGGCTGGTGGTCCGGCGCTCAGCCGCATCCGCTTCCCGCCGTGCTCTGGGCTCGCCCCGGTCGATGGTCCTTGTGCTGGATCGCGACATCCACGGGGCGGCCAGCGTCGCCGGGCTGGTGGTGGGGTTGGGCATTCGCTACCTGCACGGGTCGACAACGGACGTGACAGGGCGCTCACAGCGCAGCGGGTGCGACGGTTACGTCCGGAACTTCGTCGGTCACGGATAGTGAGATCGTTGCCGGGTTGATGGTACGGTGCTGCTCGAATCGCTGCCCCTAGTCGCGTCTCGGCCAAGGGTGACTCGCGCAGGTGCGCCGTAGATGAAGAGGTGGCTCGGGCTATGCATGCCTTTCTGGACAAGCTGGGTCGAAGCGCAGCCAGGCGCCCATGGGTCGTCCTCGCGGTATGGGTCGTCGTGCTGCTGGCGGTCTCGGGACTCCGGCACCAGTTCGGCGGCACCTTCGACAACGACTACACGGTCCCCGGGAGCCAGTCTTCGACGGGTCTCGACCTGCTCGACCAGAAGTTCCCGGAGAAGAGCGGCTACGCGGGAAGCATCGTCTTCCACGCCAAGACGGGCCAGGTGTCGGCAGACGCCCAGGCTGTGTCGACGTCGATGGCCGCTGTGGCGAAGCTGCCGCACGTTGTCTCGGCGAGTGACCCGTTGAGCGCGAAGAACTCCAGTGGCGTCTCGAAGGACGGCACGATCGTCAACGCTCCTGTCTCGTTCGACGTGGTACCAGCGTCCCTCGACCATTCCTACCTCGACTCGCTGGACCAGGCGGTCGCCCCCGCCCGCAGCGCCGGGCTGCAAGTGGAGTACGGCGGCGGGGCGGGACAGATAGCCCAGCAGGCACACGACCAGACGTCGGAGATCATCGGACTGGTCCTGGCCTTGATTCTGCTGCTCATCATGTTCGGCTCGATCGTCGCGGCGGCGCTCCCCCTGGTGGCTGCCATCTTCAGCGTGGCGACCGGCCTCGGTGTGATCGGGCTGGTCGCAGCAACCCTGACCTTCCCCACGACCGCCCCTACCGTCGCGACCCTGCTGGGGCTGGGTGTCGCCATCGACTACGGCTTGTTCCTGGTTGCCCGACACCGCGAGCAGCTCGATGACGGCATGACAGTTGTCGATTCAGCGGGACGCTCGGCGTCAACCTCCGGCGCCGCAGTAGTTGTCGCCGGAGGCACTGTGGTGATCGCCATTCTCGGGCTGTACGTGTCGGGCGTACCTTTCGTCGGTGCCCTGGGTCTGTCCTCGGCGATCGTTGTCGCGGTCACGATCATCGCCGCCCTCACCCTGGTGCCGGCCCTGCTCGGTCTGGCGAAGCAGTCGGTGCGCTCCCGTGACGAGCGCAAAACCGCTCGCCACGACGACCCTGCGTCCCTCGATCTGTCGGTCTTGGCCGAAGAGCGCGCGGCACGCGAGGCAGTTCATGAGAACAGCGCGTTCGCCCGCTGGGGCCGCATGGTGAGCGACCGTCCATGGCCTTGGGCGATCGCTACCGTGATCCTGCTCGCTTTCTTGTCGATCCCGTTGCTCTCGATGCGGCTTGGGCAGCTTGACGCAGGGACCGACCCGACAACTGACAGCAGCCGACGGGCATACGACCTCATCGCCGAAGGGTTCGGTCCGGGCGCCAACGGTCCGCTGACCGTGGTCGTGAGCCTGCCGAACCAGTCGAGCAGCGCCAACCAGCAGCTGCTCACATCGCTGTCGACCGACTTGTCGAAGGTGGACGACGTCCAAGGTGTGGCACCGCCGACCGTCAACAGTGCCGGCACCACTGCCACGATCAACCTGCTGCCGAAAACCTCCCCACAAGATGCCAAGACCCAGACCCTCGTCGACGACATCCGATCGGATGTGCTCGAAAAGCAGAGCGAGCCGACGTACCTGGTGGGTACCACTGCGGGCTACACGGACTTCACGGAGCGCGTCAGCCAGCGCATGCCGTGGCTGATCGGCTGCCGTCGTGCTGCTGGCTCTGCTGCTGCTGACAGCGGCCTTCCGGTCCTTGGCGATCGGCATCAAGGCGGCAGTCATGAACCTGCTGTCTGTCGGCGCCGCGTATGGCGTGATCGTGGCAGTCTTCCAATGGGGATGGGGCTCCTCCCTTGTCGGCATCGAAGAAACCGTCCCGATCCCCTCGTTCGTGCCGATGCTCATGTTCGCCATCGTGTTCGGCCTGTCGATGGACTACGAGGTGTTCCTGCTGTCCCGCGTGCACGAGGCATGGTTGGCGACCAACGACAGCCACCGAGCGGTCGCGATCGGCATCGGGGCGACGGCGCGGGTGATCACGACGGCCGCCGCGATCATGGTCGTGGTGTTCAGCAGCTTCGTGCTCAGTGACGACACGACGGTGAAGATGCTCGCCGTCGGGATGGCGGTCGCCGTACTGATCGACGCGACTGTCGTTCGGATGATTCTGGTGCCGTCCGTGATGACGCTGCTGGGCAGGCACGCTTGGTGGATACCTGGGTGGCTTGACAAGATCACGCCCAACTTCGAACTCGAGGGGCCTGCGCACACACCGAACGAGCTCACCCGGGTTGCAACGGACCCGGTGGACCTCGAACCTCTGGTGGCGGTCGGAGCACCGGAGGAACGACCCGAGCCTCGTGAGCCCGAGGACCTGTAACCGGCTGGATCGTACGACAACAGCACAGCTTCCCCACCTTCCTGGGGAGGAGCCCCCTCCGCGTGCTGGCCCCTGACCCGTAAAACAGGCCGCTTGTACATTGACACGATGTACTCGATGCGGGTGTCTCGCCACATCAAGGCGCCACGAGCCGCCATCTACCGAGCGCTGCTCGACGGCGACGCCATCCAGGCATGGCGCGTGCCGGACGGCATGAGCAGTGAGGTCCACCACTTCGACCCTCGCGTGGGTGGCAAGTTTCGGGTCTCGCTCAGCTACGACGCTCCCGACAGGGCCGGAAAGTCCTCAACGCACACCGACACCTACCACGGCTACTTCGCCGAGCTCGTTCCCGACGAACGGGTGGTCGAGGTGTTCGAGTTCGAGGCTGCGAGCCCGGATCTCACCGGCTCGATGACGATGACGACCACCCTCCGCGACGTCGATGAGGGGACCGACGTCGTCGTTTTGCACGAGGGGGTGCCCGACGCCGTCCCCGCCGCGGACAACGAGACCGGCACGCTGATGGCCCTTGCCAACCTCGCCAACCTCGTGGAGGTGGGCTGACCCCGCTCGGTCATCGGGCTGACTCGACCGTGAACGCCCGCGTGAAGTGCAGATCTGTCCCCTGGTGTGGTCTAGCGTGGTCGCAATGCGGACGACCCAGGGTCTGGAACGGTTCGTCACGTTTCTGGACGCGATCACCGCCATCGCGGTCACGCTGCTGGTCCTACCCCTCGTGGACGCGGCCAGTGCAGCCGGTCACGGCACCACGCTCGGTGAGCTGCTGCGTGCCAACAACACGCACAGCTTCTTGCTGAGCTTTGTCGTGATAGCCAGGCTCTGGTTGGCGCACCATGCCCTGTTCGAGCGCGTCGGCGCATACGACACGGCGACCTTGCTGACGAGCTTGTGCTGGGCCCTGACGATCGTGGTGCTGCCGTTTCCGACGGAGCTGATCGCCGCTTACGGGAAGGAGCGGGGAGCGATGGCGCTATACATCGGAGTGCTGTTGGTGAACACCGCCTGCCTGTCCGTGCTGAGCGTGCACGTGTCTCACACGCCGTCGATACAACGGTCCGGAGTCCCTGAGGCTGACTTCTCCCCGGCTGCTGCGGTGAGCGCAACGGCGTGGTGTGCGGTCGCCCTGGCGGTAGCCGTCGCGTTCACCACGGTCAACTACTACGCTCTGCTGCTGCTCCTGCTCGCCGGCCCGACCGCACGGCTCTGGCAGCGGCGTGGCCGCCGCCACCCGGCAGCCGCCTAAGCAGGCGACGGACCGAGTGGAACTCCTCACCATCGACCACGACAGTGCTGTCCCTCCCTTCGAGCAGCTGAGGACCCAGGTAGCCGCGATGGTCGTCACAGGCGAGTTCGAGCCCGGACAGAAGCTGCCTACGGTCCGCCAGCTCGCCAACGATCTCGGTCTCGCCGTGAATACGGTCGCCCGCGCGTACCGGGAGCTCGAGGCCGACGGCGTCATCTCGACCCAGGGACGACGGGGAACCTTCGTGCGGAGCGCCATATTCGAGCACCCTGCGAACCGACAAGCTCGCAGCACGCGAGGCTGCGATGCGGTTCACCCAGACTGCGCGGCGCAACGGCATGTCGCTCGCCGAGGCCACCCGGCTTGTGGAGAGCGCCTGGCCCCGCACCTCGAGCTGACCGGATCGGGCACCGGCTCAGAAGTGATGCCGGACAGCCAAGGAGAAGGAGCGGCCGAACTTCGTCGTGCACACTTTCGCGCCGATGCGGAGGACACGGAAATGGCTGGTCCCCGGAGCTTTGACGGCGAGCAGGGGAGCGTTGCGAGCGTGACAACGGCCCGCGGGGAAGTTCTGCCAGTCCGGGATCTGGAGCGCGGCCACACCTGCGCCGCCCGGCCTCAGTGTCAAGGTGTGGTGCGGGCCGCTGGCCTCGGCCGGGAAGCCGATCCGCTCGCCGGCGTGGTTGAGGTACACGAAGCGCGGGTAGCCGCCGATCGTGCACGGGGACGAGCCGGTGTTGCGGATGTGAACCTGCCGGTAGGTCGATCCGGCCGCCCCATCGGACCTTCCGAGCTTCACCGTGAGGTGTGAGCCCCTGCAGGCACCTGTGTAGGGGTCCGACGCACTGGCCGTAGCAACGGGAACTGCGCTCCCGGCTCCCATCGCCAACGCCGCCAGGGTCACTGGTAGGAGGTATCTTCCGCGGATCTTCATGGGCCGTCCTTCGTCGTGTACAGCGGAGTTGTTGCTTGTCCTTAACACGCAGGAGGGAGCCGATGAGTTGCCTGATACCAACGCATCCTTGCGGTGACTCCTCGGCCTACTTGATGACTGGAAGGCGCTGCGGGTGGTGCAGGACGTCGGCGAAGAGGTCCCCCTTCTGCGCGATGCGCTCCGTGATGTTGCGGATCGTGAACCCATCGGGGGACAACCGTGGATCGTCGAGCTCGTCCCAGTCGATGGGCGCCGAAACCGGTGCTCCTGCGGCCGGCCGTGGACTGTACGGGGCGACGAGGGTCTTGTTGATGGCGTTCTGGGTGTAGTCGAGCCGCGCCAGGCCCTCGCGCTCGTCGACGTTCCACTTCCAGCTGACCAGCTCGGGGACGACGACGCCGACACTCTTCGAGAGCCGTTCCACCCATGCCCGGGTGGCGCCGAAGTCGGGGCCCCGGACGATGGGCACCCAGATCTGGATGCCTCGCCGGCCAGTGACCTTCGGGCGGGCGACGATGCCCATGTGCTCGAAGGCGGTGCGATGGAGCCGGGCAAGAGTCAACAGGTCGTCCCAGCTCGTCCGCTGTCCCGGGTCGAGGTCGACGAGCGCATACGTCGGCTTGCGCGGCTCGTCGACGCGCGACGTCCACGCATGCCACTCCAGAGCGCCGAAGTTGGCGGCCCACACCAGGGCGGCCGGCTCGTCCACGACCAGGTACGTGCCGTGTCTCGTCTGCCTCCGCCTCCGGGTTGTCCCAGCGAGGGATCCAGTCGGGTGCGTGCCGGGGAAGCTCCTTCTGCCAGAACCCCTTGCCCTGGGCGCCGTTCGGGTATCGGTGCATGTTGAGGGCACGGCGGCTGAGGTACGGCAGCAGAGTGGGGGCGATCTGGGCCGCGTATCGCAGCAGGTCCCGCTTCGTGACCGGCTCCTCTCCGGGGCGCGCAGGGAACAGCACCTTCTCCAGATTGGTGACCTTCAGCTCCCGTCCGAAGATGTGCCAGCGACCGTTCGAGCCGAGCTCGTCGAGCTCGTCGAGCTCTTCGGGGCCGGCCGCCTCGACGGGCGACGCCTTGAGGGCGATCGAGGCACGGGCCGCCGGCAGGTCCGACCGCCACATCCGGTCGGGATCCGCCTTGACCTCGTCGTTGGTCCGGCCGCTCAGCACCGACTGCGGGTGGTCCTCTGCGTCCCATCCGCGGACCGCATGGTCATCGTGCTTGTGCAGCAGCAGCCATTCGTCCTTGTCCGACCCGTGCGGACTCGAACGGACCAGGACGAAGCGCCCCTTCAGCTTCTCTCCCCACATGTCCAGGTGCAGCTCGCCGCGGGCGATCGCGCGACCCGGGTCGGCAGATCGACCGCTCTTGTACGGCTCCCAGGTGCCTGCATCCCAGACGATGACGTCGCCTCCGCCGTACTCGCCGGCCGGGATGACTCCCTCGAAGTCGAAGTACTCGATCGGATGATCTTCGACGTGGAACGCCGCCCGCCGAACATCAGGGTCGAGCGTCGGGCCCTTCGGCACGGCCCAGCTGACCAAGACCCCGTCGACCTCGAGGCGGAAGTCGTAGTGCAGCCGCCGCGCCCGGTGGCGCTGGACCACGTAGCGGCGGGGACCGCTGTCGGTGGCAGCCGTGGACGCATCGCCCGACGGTTCGGGAGTCCGGGAGAAGTCTCGTTTGCGGCGGTAGGCCGCCAGAGCTTCCTTCGTGTCTGCGCGGGGGCGAGACGACGGCACGGTCTCAGTCAATCCTTCGTCGGGCAGGTCCACACATCTGCCGGGATGTTCATCCGCAAAGATCCGACTCTCACGTGGCTATGTCCGCTTGCAAGTCGGACCCTTTCGGGTGGTGCGCAAATTCTCTCCACGAGCGTGGCGGAGGAGGTCACCCCGACGTGACGACCTCATCGCCGATGTTGCGGTCGACTGCGGGGTGCTCGACGAGGGCGAGGATGCGGTTCGCCATGAAGCGCGCGGTACGGACAGGAGTTCCGCTCCTCGTCACTTCCTTCACTTCGACGATGTTGCGGCCTGTGTTGATCTCGACCCGGCGGCCGTTGCGGGTGGCGGCCACTTCATAGGTACGGACCTCGTCCCCCGCGTCGATCACGATCTCGACCCGGTCACCACGCATGGCATGACAGTACGCCTTGCCCACCCGCGAAGGACGAGGTTCAGAATGCGGAGACCGTGGAGGGTGCGCGCTGAGGGCGCGCCAGCGTCCGCACGAGGGCGTCCTGACCATGGCGTCGGACGGCGAGCGCACCGAGCAACCGCAGCACGGGGTCGAGGACCGCCAGCCCGAAGTCCGGGGTGGCCAGGTCAACACTGGCGGCGAGGTCGTCGGAATGCACCACCATCTCCATCAGCCGGGTGACGAGGAAGTCGTCGGTGTCGAGCGACCAGCCCTGCCACGGAAGATATGTCGTCGGCGGTGCGGCCGCGAGTACCGTCTCCAGCGCGGCACGCGCCCGATCGAGGGCACCCGCAGCAGCGGAGGGCCCGTCGGATGCCTCCCGGTCCGCTGCCTCCCGGATGGACCGGTTGGCCTCTCCGTCGAGGTCCTCGTTCACCCAGGCGCCTCGCGTAGTGCTCGAGCAGATCGACCGTCTCGGCATCGGCGCCCTGCGCCGGATCGGCGCGCAACAAGGTGACCACGATGGACTGGTTCGCTCACCAGATGCCGGGTGAGCCCGCCGACGCTCATCCCGGCGCACTGTGACTCCCGTGTCCAGGCGGCCGCCACCTCCGGCCGCGCGACCAGACCCGAGACGAGGTCGGCGGCGTGGATGACGGCTCGGCGATCCAGACCGCCTGTGAAGCGCAGGGTCACGGCCAGCAGTGTAGCCGGACCGGAGCCCGTCGACCGGTGGAGACGGGCGCATCGCTGAGCGCAGTCAGTCCCTCGTGGACCCGCGAATACCACACTGGATTTGGTCAGCGATTCTCGAACGCGGCAAGACAAGCTGCGCGGTACAGCGCGCGTCCCCCCACATCGCTTCGGCGGGTGAAATCGTAGAGGCACGCGCTCGTTCGTCGCACGAATCCTTGGGGGGACCCGTGTTTGTCGCCAGCCACAGTCACGTCATCGTCGAAGCGGCGGGGAAGAACGCCGGGCCGTTGAACATCAACGGCCTGCAGGCGTTCCTCATCAGCGTCGTCGGTCTGCTCATCATCGTGGTGGGGGCCGGCATCGTGATGAGCTCGCGAAAGGGCGACATGGCCAAGACGGCCAACACCTCCGTCATCGCCATCATCGGGCTCGTGTTCGTCGCCATGGGAGCCGGCACGGTGGCCGTGGTTGCTCTCGGGCTCGTCCGTGCTGCACCTGTTCCTCAACTAAGCCGATGCCTCGCCTCATCACCGACGACGCACCTCGCCGGCTCCGCGGAGTGTGGCTAGGGCCGAAGGGCGTCCGGTGGCCGGTGGACTGGACCTTCGCTCAGTGGGGGGTGTTCGCGGCGCTGATGATCGCTTGTCCGCTCGCGATCTTCTTCGTGTTCGTGTTCCTCAACTGGTACCTGGCCGTCTCCAACGGATTGCTGTGGGGGCCGGTGGCCGCCTACTTCTTGACGAAGTGGGTGATGGGCTTCGTCGACTATGACCGCCCGCTCCGCTTCTGGTTCCGCCAGATCCGGGGCGAATGGAAGCGGTCCCAGCGCACGCCTCAGACGCTCGGCTCAGGGTCCACTGCGAGGGCGTCTCGGTCGCCGACCTGGCGCACGTACTGCGGGGAGGGCACCTCTTCGACGGCAAGCGACCTGAAGGAGGCGAGGCGGATGCGACGTCCAAGGCTGCCTAGGCTGGCCCGATCCCACCGCGCAGAGCGGGTGGCGGAGCTGACCCTGGCAACGAAGCAGATCACCGGGCACCTCCAGATGACCGACGGTGGCGTGTGGGCGTGGTACATGCTGGCGCCACAGCTTTGGGCATTCACGACCGACGCCGACCGTGAGCGCATCTGGTCCCAGGTCACTCACCGCTTCGCGGCGTTGCGCGGTCACGGGATCCGGCTCAGGGTCAGCTCGAAGCCGTTCCCGGCCTACGAGTTCGCACGCGGCCTGGCTCGCGACACGCCGAACCCCCTGCCGCGAATCGGCAGGGGTCGCCGACGACTTCGACACCTACCTCGAGCGCCAGCAGAAGCGTCTGCTCACCTCGCCCATCGACGACAGCGTCGTCTGCCTCGGCGTGCGCATCTCGGATCCGATCAAGCCTGCGGTGATGACCGAGCTGCGGGAGGCGACCGAGTACACCGTGTCTGCTCCGGCGCAGCAGCTGCTGGTCACGGTACAGAAGATGAACGAGTCGATGGCGGGCGTCGGGTTCTCGGCGACAGCCTTTGACTCCTCGGCAGATGGCCTGGTTGATGCATCGGTCGTTGGCGATGGGGATGCCGGTGCCGGTGTCGGCGGGTGTCGCCGGTCGGACCTGGGAGGAGGACGACCTCTACGCGTTCACCGATCCGGTGGAGTGGCTCTACAGCCCACTGGGGGACACCGTGCGGATCGAGGCAAGGGTCAAGGAGACGATGGTGACCCGCCACGTCGCCGTGCTCTCGATCGGCCGGATGCCCGACCAGACGTTTCCCGAGTCCGGCCGCGACCCGTGGATCTTGGCATCCTCCCGGCTGGCGTTCCCCGTCGAGTGGAGCCTGTCGGGGAGAATGCTGTCGCCGTCGGAGCTGACGTCGACGATCGACTACGAGCGCAGCCGCGCCGAGTCGATCCGACGTGACTACGAGACCCATGACGAGACACCACCGCCAGCCGTGAACCGTGCGATCGTGCAGGCCATCAAGACTGCCGACGAGGTGACGGAGGGCGATCCGCGCGAGGCGACCCGATTCTGCGGCCCGATCCGCGCCGCCGTGTACGGCGCGACCGAGGCGGACTGTCTGGAGCGGGCGCGGAAGCTGATCGACATCTACAGCGAGAAGTACCGGATCGAGGTCGTTCATCCCCGCGGCCAGGTACAGCTGCTGCGGGAGTTCATCCCCGGCGAGCCGTGGTCGACGACCGGCTATCAACGACGGTTCAACTGCGGCTACCTCGCATCCGCGATGCCGCATGTGTCGTCGTCGGTCGGCACCCCGACGGGCCCGTTCTTCGCGTACACGATGGGGACGGCGCACCGCGCGGTCCGCCATGACGGTCACTTCGGGATGGAGAAGCTGAACACCCCGGGGGTCTTCCCGATCATCGCCGAGCCGGGAGGCGGGAAGAGCTTCGCGATCGGAGTACTGATGTACCACGCCGCCGAGCGCGGCGAGGCAACGATCACGCTGGATCCGTCCGGGCCACTGGCGAGGCTGTGCCAGATGCCGCGGCTGGCGCCGATCTCGCGGCACCTGAACCTCACCGACGCCCAACCCGGCACGCTGGCGCCGTGGCAGCTGGTACCCGAGCCGCAGCGCCACGAGTTCTCGCGGGACCGCGACTACGACCGGGCCAAGCGACGTGCGGAGGCCGAGCGTAAGCAGCTCGCCTTCGACACGTTCCGGATGCTGCTCCCGTCGGCGATGATCGAGAACCCGAACACCGACGCGGCGCTGCGGGAGGCGATCCGTGCGCTGGGTGGCGGCGCGATGGTCAACTCGCGGCGGATGCTGAATGCGCTCGACGACGGCAACAGCCATTCCCGCGACGTCGCGGCGCAGCTGCGAGACGCCGCCGACTACCCGCTCGCCGAGTTGATCTTCCCGGACTCCGACCTCGCCACGATCTCCGAGGATCTGACAACTGACAAGAAGCTCGTGGTGATCAGCATGCCCGGCCTGGTGCTGCCCGCAGCCGGCTCGGATCGCAGGTACTGGTCGAGCGAGGAGCTGTACGCGCAGCCGCTGCTGCACCTGGCGGCGTTCTACACGTCCCGGTTCATCTACCGCCGGGAGATGCACGCCCGCAAGAACATCTTCATGGACGAGAACCACTTCATGGGCCAGTGGGGGTCGGGCCGGGCGCTGATGATCAGGCTCGCCCGCGACTCCCGGAAGTGGAACACCGCCGTGTATCCCGCGTCGCAGCACCCGGACGACATCTTGGGGGTCGGGAAGATCGAAGCCCTGATCGGTGGAGCGTTCATCGGCCGGCTCGAAGACGACGAAGCCGCTGCGGCGGCGATGCGGCTGCTGCGCGTGTCGACGGAGTACGCCAACGTCGCCCAGCGGCTGTCTCCACGACCGCCGCCAGGACAGCCGAGCGACGCGTCCAGGTCGGGGGAGTTCATCTACCGCGATGCGTACGGTCGGGTTGACAAGATCCGGGTGGACGCCGCCTGGCATCCCGAGTTGATGGAGCTGCTGAACACGACCCCGTCCGGGCATGCGCGGATCACGGCGACGCCTCCGACGCCGAGCCTCTTCCTCGACGAAACAGGACCTCTGTTCGATCTGGAGGGATCGGCGGCATGAGGCGGCTGGCCGCCAGGCTGATCTGTGCGGCCATCGTGGCGGCGTGCCTGCTCGTGGCGGGGCCCGTAGGCTCGGCGTCGGCGCTGTGCGAGGGCGACATCACTCCGGTACGGCCGGACGGCACACCCGTGGGCTGGTTCGTCTCGCCGCCCCAGGTGGGCACGCACCCGAGCAGCTCCGGGTCCGGCCAGGTCGCCGACGACTACCCGAGCGGCGACCCGTTCACCGACCGCAAGGTGTCGTGGTCGGACACCTACGGGTACGGGGCCCACTGGAACACCTACGACCTCGGCTGCGGGCCCGACGTTGCGCGCGCACCGCTCGCCGGGCCGTTCACCGCGTTCGGAAACCTCATTCTGGAGGTGGCGAAGTTTCCGGTAGCCGTGCTGAGCCAGGTACAGCAGTGGCTCACGTCGGACCCGTTCTCGTGGTTGGACCCGGTGACAGCCACGATCTCGCACCGGATCGAGCACAACGTCTGGCTGAAGCTGTTCCCGCTGTCGATGATCATCCTGGGCTTGATCTTCGTCTGGCAGTCCCGGCGGGCGGACTTCAACGCGACGCTGTCAGCGTCGGGTTGGGCGCTGATCGTCGTCACGTTGTCGCTGTTCTTGCTGCACTACCCGCAGAAGGCCAACTCGATGATGACGTCGGCGATAACCTCAGGTTCGGCGGTTGCCTCGTCACCGTTCTCGAACGGAAGCTTCGCCGACGAGGTGTCGAAGCACGTCATCTACCCACAGTGGCTGCAAGGCGAGCTCGGGTCGTCCACCTCGGCCGTCGCCCAGAAGTACGGCCAGGAGCTGTACGCGTCGCAGCACCTGACGTGGAACGAGGCTCAGAAGGTCGACCGGGCGGGCGACGCGGGCAGCCCGATCCCGCATCTCGGACCTCAGCCCACGCCCGCCCAACGGCGCGACGCGCAGATACCGGAGCAGAAGGACCAAGAGTTCAAGAGCGTCGCGGAGAAGGTGAAGGAGGCCGATCCGACCGCGTACCAGAACCTTCAAGGTCTGCACGGCGAGAACCGGCTGGCGGCGGCGTTCATCATGAGCGTCTATACGTGGACGGCGTCGGCGTTCATGTTCTTGGCCCTGGCCTTCCTCGCGCTGGCACTACTGATGGTGCGGGCTGTTGTGATCGCGGCACCGATCGCCGCCATCGTCGGTCTGCACGACCGGTACCGGCATGCCCTGAAAGGCATCCTCAACATGTTCGTGGCCTCCTTGGTTGCGGTCATCAAGTTCACGCTCGCGGCCGGCGTCTTCTCTGTCGTGGTCTCCGGGATCATCGAGGCGTCGACCAACCAGGCCCTGAAGCTCCTGCTGGTGTTGGTGTCGACGGTGGTCGCGCTCATGGTCGTGAAGCCCGTCCGCACCCTGAAGACCGTGATCCCGGGCGCAGATCCAGCGACGAGCTATGCAAAGCAGGCCCTGGGGTACGTGCTGAACCGCAAGGCCGTCGAGGACGGCGTCGAGGACGGCCTCGCCCATTCGCGCTCCCGGACCGGTCCGCGGCTGGAGGTGCGCTCGACGCGGGCCGAAGAGGAGTCGCTCGACCCGATCCCGGCAAGCACCCCCAGCCCCGGCCGGTACCGGATCTTCGCCGACGACTCGTTGTCAAGCGATGAGCCGACATCCCTGGCGCCCGGGGCAGCGCCGGCAAACCGGGTGGCCGAGCCGTACCTCGTCCAGGCCCATGAGTCCGCAGGTGCCGATGGGCTGGGCCGTGCACCGGTCTTCTTGGTCGATGCGGGTCCCCGGCACGCGGCGGTGACCTCTGGGGGGGCTGCTGAGGACGCGCGCGGCGACCATCGCCTCGGGGTGCCTGATCGCAGCCTCATGGGGTCCCTTCGCTCGGTCGACGCAGAGTACGGGGACATCTACAGCCGCAGTCGTGACGCCAGGGACGCCGAGTCGACGGTTCTCGACGACCTGCCCATCGCGGACAAGCAGGTTGACGCCGACGGCAGAGAGGTCTTCGTCGTCTATCGGATGCGCGACGATTCCGACCAGCCGTACCGTCGGAGCCCAGGAGCCCAGCAGCCGGTACGAGCATGAGGGCCATCCGCGACGCGACCACCGACGGCAGCGGTGTGCGCCGAGAGAGCAGGCGGCGCTTCGGTCACGCATGGGTGACCGCAGCGCTCGTTCCGGCGATGGTGGCCACCCTCGTGGTGATGGTCTGGTTGCTCCATGAGGGGCAGGGTTCGAGCCGCGACATGACGGGCGCGTCGGCCGGCGGAACGGCCCCGGTCGGCGCAGGTGCGTCGACATCCGCTGGAGGGGTCGGGGCACCGGCTGCGTCGACTCCTACCGGCGACGACGCCGACCAGGCAGCGACGCCGGCCGAGGCCGCCCGGGCGGCCGAACGATTCGCCGCCGCCTGGCGACTCGCCGGTACTGCGGCGCAGCGCCGGACGGCTCTCGAGCCCGTGGCGTCGGCCTACCTCGTGAGCAGCCTCACGCACGTGTCAGCGGCGCTACCGCACGGCCGTGAGGAGGTGCCTCGGCTGTTGTCCGGATCGGCGACGGCGGCGTCGTACCGGATCGGCTTCTCCAGCGGGGAGGCCATCTCGGTCTCGGTCGATTTGTTGGGCACCCGCTGGCTGGCAGTCCGGGTGGATCCGGCGACGACCGCGTCCGACTCGTCGCCGACCACTGAAGTAGGCACTCGGTTTGGCTGCGGTGAAGACGCTCGCGGCGCCGGCCAGCGACCGACGGGTCTGGGTGGTGGCGTCGCTCGCCATCGGTACGGCCGTCGTCATCGTGCTGGGACCACTGCTGCTGGCCCTGTTTCTCGTGGCCACAGTCTTCACGCCTGAGTCGGCGAGCGCGTCCGGAGCCGACCAGAGCTGCGCCACATCCGGGTACGTCACCGGCAGCGGGAGCTCCGCCAGCCTCGGAAGTCTCGACGCCGCGCAGGTTCACAACGCCGCCGTGATCATCGGGGTAGCCAAGCAGCACAAGGTCCCGGAGTACGGCTGGGTCGTGGCGCTGGCAACGGCCCTGCAGGAGTCGTCATTGCACAACTACCCCGGTGGCGACGCGGACTCGGCCGGGCTGTACCAGCAACGGCCCAGCCAGGGCTGGGGCACGCACGCGCAGGTCACCTCTCCTGTCTTGGCCACGGAGGCGTTCTTCGGTGTGGCCTCCTACACGAACAACACCGGTCTGCTAGACGTGCATGGCTGGGAGAACATGCCCGTGACAGTTGCGGCTCAGACGGTCCAGAAGTCGCTGTACCCGGACGCTTACGCCGACAACGAGGCCCTGGCCCGTAGCCTGGTTGCAAAGCTCGCCGGCGTCCATCTCACATCGGGGACGACGCTCACCTGCGGCGACGGGACTGCGATGGACTGCCCGCCGACGACCTCGCCGGCCGAGAAGGGCCTCACGCCGGACGCCCTCAGGGTCCTGCGATGCGTCCAGCGACGTTTCGGCGACCATACCTATCTCGGCGTCGGCCCGAGGTCGGACAACCCCAACTCGGACCACCCCACGGGCCGGGCCGTCGACATCATGATCGCCCACTGGCAGACGCCCGCGGGCAACGCCGAGGGCTGGCGGATCGCGCACTGGGTGAGGGCTCATGCGCCACAGCTCGGAGTCAAGTACGTGATCTTCGACGCGAAGATCTGGTCGACCGACAGGTCCGCCGAGGGATGGCGTCCGTATGCACACCCGTCCGGCCCCTCGAGCCCAACGCTGGATCACCTCGACCACGTCCACGTGAGCGTCTTCGGCAATGCCGCGTCCGACGACTCGGCGTCGGGCACGTACGTGCTTCCGGTGCCGGCGGGGAGCTACCAGCTGACGGCGCGTTTCGGGGACTGCAGCACACTGTGGGCCGCCTGCCACACCGGACTGGACTTCGCGACCTACGCGGGCGCCGGCGTAGCGATTCACGCGGTGACGGACGGAACCATCGTCTCCACGACGCCGTACTGTGGGAGTCCGAGCGCCTGCCCGTACGGGAATGTCACGCTGATGAGCATCAGCCCGACAACCACGCTGATGTACGCGCACCAGCTCAGATTTGCTGCCGGCATCCATACCGGGAGCGACGTGCACGCCGGTGAGGTGATCGGGTACGTCGGGAGCACCGGAAACACCACCGGCCCGCATCTGCATTTCGAGGTACGCGTCAACGACCAGCCCATCGACCCGGAGCCGTGGCTCGAGGGTCATGGCCTGTCGCCATGAGCCGTCAGGAGACATGATGGACGACGTGGATCCGAGCAGCGGGGACCGTGGACCGTCGCGTGTCCCCAGCGACGCGGAGCTCGCCGAATTGCTCGGCGACGACTTCGGCGGGGAGGTTGAGCACCTGGCCCTGGACGGGCGCGGGATCCTGCACGACCTGTCGTCGGCACGGCGCAAGAAGTTTCCGCAGCCACCAGCGGTCGTTGCCGTCCCTGTCGACGACGTCGCATCGGTGTACGGGCGTCGGGTCGTGCACCAGCGGGAGGACGGCCCGGTGTACGACCTGCGTGCCGCCTCCGAGGTGTTCACCGACAGCTCCGGGTCGTGGATCAAGGTCGTCCGCGAGTGGCGTTGGTATGCCTGGCTGGCGACGCCGGAGCAGTCGCGACCGCAGATCTGCCCACGTGCGGTCGCCCTGGCCACGCTCAACGTCTGGGTGGAGCAGTACGACCGGCGGTGAAGGGCGCCGTGGCGCGGCACCCGGGTTGGGGACGGAGACTCCCGGCTTATGAAGATCCCGTCTGAGGAATGTCGCGCGCGGGCCGACAGCCTCCCGGTGGCTCGCCTGGCCACGGCCGGTGCGGGCGGGCAACCGCATCTCGTCCCCGTCACCTTCGCGTTCGTCGGTGATGCGGTCGTGGTCGGGATAGACCAGAAGCCGAAGACCACCCTGAACCTTCGCCGGTTACGCAACATCGCCGTGAACCCGCTCGTGTCTCTGCTCTGGGACCGCTACGCGGACGACTGGGCCGAGCTGTGGTGGGTGAGAGGAGACGGGACAGCGAGCGTCGTCGTCGAGGGCGAGCTGTGGTCGGCCGCCGTCGAGTCGCTCACCGCCAAGTACTCCCAGTATGGCGTCGACCCCCCGCGCGGACCGGTCATCGCCGTCACCGGCCTCTCGTGGTCCGGATGGTCCTACAGCTGACCGCTAGCGGCGGGCATGGTGCGGCCGAGCTACATCGAGAGCATCTTCTGGATCGCCTGTCTTGTGACTCCGAGCTCGCGAGCGATGTCGGACTGGGAGACGCCGTCGGCGAGCAGCTGCTCCATCAGCGCACGGCGCTCATGAGCGAGCCTCCGGGCCTGACGAGTGAGCTCGATGGCTTGAGCACGCACTTCCTTGATCCGTCGAAACGTCTCGCGATGCGCCGCAGTCGGGTTGTCCATGCAGCCAGTGTGACAACCCCGCGTTGTCGTGTCAACCTAGGGTTGTCAAACTCCGACGCTCGTATCGGGGCCGACCATCGACTCAGCGAGAGCCGTAAGTGTCATCAGGCTGTGGACGAGTCCACCGACGAGCGCTGCGTGTACGGCGGGTGCCTTCTGCACACCGTGCGATCGCGATGACCTCAGGCACCCGGCGAGCTGCGCCGCGGTCACGCCGATCATCCGGTCGGTCAGTGCGGCCCTGACCGGCTCGCCCTCTTTGTCGATCAGGACTCCCGAGACCTCCGCGCGCACGCCCAGTTTGCGAAGCTGGCGCTGCTCGCCAGTGCCGACGACGTCGTAGATCGTGGAGTGCCCGGGTTCGCAGAGTCCGATGCCGACGATGGCCTTGCTCACCAACGGCAGCTTCCCGAGCGCACGGGCGACCTCCGGCTGGCGTCGCATCGCGCGGGCAGTGTCTGCGTCACGCAGGATGAACGGAGCGTAGAACAGGTACGCCGGGCCGCCCGAGACTCGCGCCGTGTCCCGCACGATCTCGATGGAGCTGTCGCCGCCCGCCTCCAGCCGGGAGGCTTCCCCGTTCATCTGAAGGGCTCCGGTCAACTGCACGATCGGGATCGTCGGAAGCCGCGTCAGAGCTGCGGTCATCGCGCTCACCGAACGGGCCCAGGCGAGTCCGAGGACGTCGGCAGGCGCTGTGATCTCCGCGAGCAGCTCCGCAGCCGCCGCGCCGAGCCGCCGACGCAGGGCGGACGGCTCCGCCTCCTGGGTGTCCACACCACTGTGTGCTTCAGCCCGTACTTCTCCTGCAAACGGGCGGAAAGTTCGAGGTCGATCTCGTTGGGATAGCCGATCTCGATGCGAACCAGCCCGCTCGTGCGGGCATTCTCGAGCAGGCGGGCGACCTTGAACCGACGGAGGCCCAACTCCTGAGCGATCTCGACCTTCGACCGTCCGTCCAGGTAGTACCGGCGCGTTACGGACGCCGTGAGCACCAGGTATGCCGGGCCATCGGAAGCCGTCATGTCCCGCCTCCTTGCTCATGTGAGCGGGTTGATGTGTACATGTGCCCAAAGTATTGACCGGCCGCACCGCACGCGCCAGACTCCCACCGCAAAGTTGAGAGGTCTCTCGGGCCGAAAGGTCGGTGTCCGTGCGCGCGGTAGAGGTCGACAAACCCGGCTCCTGGTCGGTTACCGAGGTCCCCGACCCGACGCCTGGGCCGGCGGAGGTCGTCGTGAAAGTCAGCGTGTGCGGTCTGTGCGGGACCGACATGCACATCCTCGACGGTGAGCTGACATCGGCTGTCTATCCGCTCATTCCCGGGCATGAGCTCGCCGGCGAAGTCGTCGCGGTCGGCGAGAAGGCCGAGGCAGTAGATGTCGGGGATTACGTAGCGGTCGATCCGAATCTGCCCTGCGGTCGGTGCCACTACTGCCACATCGGACGCGAGAACCTCTGCGCGAACTACAGCGCCGTCGGCGTGACCCAACCTGGCGGATTCGCCGAGATGGTCGTCGTGCCCGAGACCTGCGCCTACCGACTCCCGAAAGACATGCCGATCGAGCTCGCCGGGCTCGTCGAGCCGGTGTCGTGTGCGGTTCACGGCCTCAATCGGCTGCCGCGGGCACCCGGCGCCAGCTATCTCATCTACGGAGCCGGCACCATGGGGCTGCTGATGGCGCGGCTCGTCCGCGGGGCGGCGCCGCATCGGTGTCAGTTGTCGACACCAACGAGGACCGGCTCTCGTTCGCGGCTGACTTCGGCGTGGACTTCGCCGAGGCAAGTGCCGATGAGCTTGGCCGCTCCGAGGGGTTCGAGGTCGTCATCGACGCGACAGGCGTGATCGCGGCCATCAATGACGGACTGACCCGGGTACGCACCGGGGGCACCTATCTACAGTTCGGCGTTGCCGCCGAGGACGCGGAGGCGACGTTCTCACCGTTCGACGTGTACAACCGGGAGATCGACATCATCGGTTCCATGGCCGTGCACCACAGTTTCGGGCCCGCCATCGACGTGCTCGCGTCCGGTGTCGATCTCAGCCCGCTCGTCAGCGACGTGCTGCCTCTCGGCCGCTTCGATGAGGCAGTTGAGCTGTTCCGGTCCGGAGGGGCTCGCAAGATCCACATCGCACCCTCGTGATTGTCGGCACGGTTGCGCTGACGGCGCTCATATGAGCGCCAGCGTTCGACTTTGGCTCAGATCGTTGACGTCGCAGCGAGGGTGATGAAGTCTGTCGTTGTTCCGCCCTCGGCGGGCCGAACTGCCCACTGCGCAGGGTCCGGGGGCATGTGCGCACACGCGACTGCAACCGGCGGTTGACTCTGGAGGCCACGATGGATCATACGGCTACTCACGGCTCACCTGAGGCTCGAGGACATGCGTCGAAACCAGGAAGCGACGACTCCCTCAAGGTGACGGCTGTCGTGCTGATGGCCGCGGTGGTCTCGGCAGTCTCGGCGCTGTTGTACGGCTACGACACCGGGATCATCTCCGGCGCCCTGCTCCAGATCACGAAGGACTTCGGCATCGGCAGCGGCGTGGGAGCAGGTCAGTCACCGCCAGCATCCTCGTCGGGGCCGTATTCGGCGCGCTCATCGGGAGCCAGCTCTCGGAGCGGCTCGGCCGGCATCGGACGACGCTCATCGTCGCGAGCGTCTACGTGGTCGGGGCGCTCGCCTGCTCGGTCTCTCCCAACCCGGTCACCCTGTCCGCGAGCCGAGTCCTGCTCGGGTTCGCAGTCGGTGGCGCGACGCAGATCGTTCCGATGTACGTGGCCGAGCTGGCTCCCGCCAAGCACCGCGGGAGGCTGGTGCTGACCTTCCAGGTCGGTATCGGCGTTGGCATAGTCGTCTCGACCCTGGTCGGAGCCAGTGAGCACTTCCCGTGGCGGGTGATGATCGGCATGGCCGCCGTGCCGGCGTTCTTCATGCTGCTCCTCATGCTCAGGCTTCCGGAGAGCCCCCGGTGGCTGGTCAGTCGAGGCCAGCACGACACCGCCCTCGACGTACTCCGCCGGATCCGCCCCGAGGGCGCCGACGTGGACGACGAGCTGCGCGAGATCGAAAAGATCCAGGAGAAGGAGAGCGAGGCGGGTGAGCGCAACCGGGGATGGCGTGGGCTGCGCCAACCGTGGGTGCGCCCGGCTCTGCTCGTCGGGTGCGGGATCGCGATGTTCACCCAGCTCAGCGGGATCGAGATGATCGTCTACTACGCCCCGACCATCTTCACCGACCAACGGCTTCTCGACCCACGCCGCGCTGCTGGTCAGCGTCGGCCTGGGTGTGACCTACCTGGTGATGATGATCGTCGGGCTGTCCATCGTCGACCGGGTTGGTCGCCGCAGACTGACCTTGACCATGGTCCCGGGTGCCGCCGCGAGCCTCGCGGTACTCGGCACCCTGTTCGTCACCGGCAACGACGGTCGCGGCGCAACTCCGTTCATCATCGCCTGTCTCATCGTCTTCATGTTCTTCAACGCCGGGGGCCTCCAGCTGATGGGCTGGCTCACCGGCTCCGAGATCTACCCGCTCGCGGTCCGCGGAGCCGGTACCAGTATCCAGTCGGCGACCCTGTGGAGCACGAACGTGCTCATCACGCTGACCTCTGCTGACCATCATCAACGCCGTCGGGGTGGGACAGACGATGTGGCTCTACGCGGCATTCAACGTCGCGGCATGGATCTTCATCTGGCTCCGCATGCCGGAGCTCACCGGTAGGAGCCTGGAACAGATCGAGGCGCAGCTGAGCGAGGGCAACTTCCGGCCCAAGGACTTCGACAAGCTACCTGCCAACTTCGGAGCTGCGAGCGCGGCTGCGGTCTGACGCTCCGGCTGTGACCGCAGCCCCTCAGTCCCCGATCGCCTCGATGCCGCGTGTGACCAACTGGGGATCCGGCTCACCGACGACCGAGTCGTCCTTGCCGGGGTAGTCGAACCGGGAGAGGAAGTACCGCATCGCTTCGAGTCGGGCACGCTTCTTGTCGTTGCTCTTGATCGACATCCACGGCGCGTAGTCGGTGTCGGTGCGAACGAACATCTGCTCCTTGGCCTGCGTGTAGGCCTGCCACTTGTCGAGTGACTCGAGGTCCATCGGAGAGAGCTTCCACTGACGGACCGGGTCGACCTGGCGGATGATGAAACGCGTGCGCTGCTCGGACTGGGTGACCGAGAACCAGAACTTCGTCACGGAGATTCCGCTCTCGACCAGCATCTTCTCGAACAACGTCACCTGGCTGAAGAACTGTTCGACGTCTCTGTCGGAGGCGAAGCCCATGACTCGCTCGACGCCGGCACGGTTGTACCAGGATCGGTCGAACAGCACCATCTCGCCGGAGGTCGGCAGGTAGCTCGCGTAACGCTGGAAGTACCACTGATGCTGCTCGCGATCACCCGGTTTCGACAGCGCGACCACGCGGGCGTAGCGGGGATTCAGGTGCTCCATGAACCGCTTGATCGTGCCGCCCTTGCCTGCGGCGTCGCGGCCCTCGAACAACAAGACGTGCTTGCCGCCGACGTCCTCGGTCCAGTTCTGGAACTTGAGCAGCTCCACCTGCAGCAGGTACTTCTGCTCGTCGTAGACGTCTCGATCCAGCCGCTCATCGTAGGGGTAGTTCTCCCGCCACGTGTCCACCGCGTTTCCGCCGGCGTCGATGAGCACGGGGTCGTCGTCGTGGTCTTCGCCGACTGTGTGGCCATCGATCTGGAGCCGGTCTATGTACTCACGGACGTTTTCTAACATGCACCACTACCTCAATGAACTCTGCCGGCTCGTAAGCGCCACCGGGCGCGAGTCTATGCCCTTACCAGGCGCGTGGAGCCCAGGGCGTTGACAAATCTGATACTAAAATGATATCACTTTAATCGGCGACGGGTTGGCATGGTGCCCGCCCGGAGGAGGTCAACCGATGAACGCTCTTAGTGACGACGCCCTTCAACTCCGGACCGGCATCCGACGGATCATCCCGCCTTGGGAGTTCCGCCACCTCCGTGTCTGGGCGGGCGTGCGCATTGCCGGTGGCCTCGTCCTGGTCGTCATCGCCGTCGTTACGCTCGCCGTCGGTGGCAACGACTCGAGGACGTACGGGTGGGCAGCTGCCGCGCTGGTGCTGGCGGCGCTGGCCCTTACTGGCGGCTACTGGGAGATGACCATCGCCCGCTCTGCACCTCCCCGCAGTTGATGGCGGGCAGAAGCGACCGTGACGACGGACGAACGGCTCTTCAGACAAGAGCAGTCAGGATCGCTGCTATTCCGGACCAGGCGAGAAGCGCCAGTACTCCGACTCGGAATGCGTGGGGACTCAGCAGATGACGGATCCTTACCCCGATCCAAGCGCCGACGGCCATACCGGGCAGCGTGCACAGCGTGACGAGAAAAAGAGACCACGGGAGGTGGCCCGTCGAGGCGAATCCGACGACCGAGACGGCGTCGAGGACACAGAACACTGAGCTTGCTGTCGCCCGAAACACCGCAGGTGACACGTCGCGAGCATGAAGGATGGTCACAATCGGCGGACCGCTCGTGCCCGTGCAGGTCGTGAGGAAGCCCGTGAGCAGGCCACCGATGAGATCCACCGGCGCTGACGAGCGGCTAAGGCTCAGGCCCCTAGCCAGCAGGGCGACCGCGACCAGGATGACCACACCGATCACGGTCTTCAGCACCTCAGGGCTGCTGCGTGAGTACACCCAACCACCCACCGGGAGTCCCACCAGCCCCGCCGCTGTGAGTCTGACCACGACGCCGCGGTCCACGACGGCGCGACCCTCCACGGCTTGGTACAGAGCGCCGACCACCCCGAGCACGAGCGCGACCACGACTGCCACATGAGGGTCGACGACGAGAACGAGCAAGGGCACGCAAACCAAGGCGAAGCCAAAGCCTGCGGCGAGCTGTATCACTGCGGCGAACGCGACCACGCCGACAACCAGCGCCAGCCCATCCAACCCGTTCACGTGATCAGTCAAGGCCGACAATCTCAACCACCCACCGCCGCTCGCGCGGCGCGACTCGGGAGACCACGATGAGCCGTCCGCTGCGACTCCATGGCCTGTTCACGGTAACAAGAGGTTCTTGCCCGTCGTGGATGGCCTAAGCAACCCGCCTAGTCTGACGCGGTGCCGAGCCCTCGATACCCGACCGACCATGACCCCACCGATCGACGTGCGTCCGGCGTTCGGACGGTTCGAGGATTTCGCCGTTGTAGTCGGCACCCAGCGGGCGGGTGCGGCCGGCTGCTGGTGCATGGCGTACCGCGACAGCCGCGTGCCCCCTGGCGAACGGCCGAGCTACATGCAGGTTCTTTGTGGGAAGGAGCCGGGACCGGGTGTGCTGGTCTACGTCGATGACGTCGTGGCAGGCTGGTGCTCGATCGCGCCGCGGGCCAGCTACCGAAGGCTCCTGAGCTCCCGGACCATCCCGATCCTCGACGATCGCAACTCCTGGGTGGCTGTCTGCTTCGTGGTCCGTGCCGGGTACCGCCGCCACGGACTCATGCACCACCTGCTCGAGGGTGCGGTGGCTCACGCGCTCTCGTATGGCGCTGAGATCGTCGAGGGGTATCCGGTGGAGACTGGCGGCGACAGGGTGGACGTCATCTCCGGCTACGTCGGCACTGTCGCGCTCTTCGAGCAAGCCGGCTTCGAGTTGGCGGCGCCCACCAAAGGCCGCAGTGGGGGCCGCCCGCGGTGGGTCATGCGGAGATCATGTGGCCGACGAGACTCCTGATAGAGGGGGTGTGTGTCCCCCTGGCGACCTGGCTCGTCTGGGTGCCTCGCGGCGCGCAGGCCAAAGTGGCACTCTCTCGTCGTGTCGTGGCTGGCTTCGCCGCCGAAGACGACACTGAGCGCATGAGGAGTGAACCAGCGCTCCGTTCGGTCGAGGGCGGGCGGAGGGACACCCTGGCTCGGGCGGCTCGGATCCTGGTTGCCTGGGTGCTCATCGTCGGTATTCAGGTCCTGGTGGGCAAGATGCTCGTCGGACCACTGCGTGGCTCGGTCGGGGTCGGTGACAACAACGCCGAACGATGGCTCGCTCGACAACGCACGGGGACACTGACAGACGTGGCGCGGGTCCTCACCCTGCTGGGCGACACCTGGACCGTGATCATTCTCGCGCCCGTACTGCTGCCCATCACGTGGCTGTGGCTTCGAGAGGTGCGAGCGGTCGTGTTCCTGGCAACTGCGATCGTCGGTGAGGTGGCTGCGTACCTCGTCACCGTCAGGCTGGTGAGTCGCCTGCGTCCCCCTGTGCGCTTGCTCGACCCCGGCCTCGACCTCCGTCACAGCTACCCGTCGGGGCAGGTAGCTGCGTCGCTCGCGATGTACGGCGGGCCCGCCCTCCTCATCTTGGTCTACGGCCGCTCGCGTCTGCGGGCGTGGAGTGTGGGACTGCTCGTCACTGCCGCTCATCCTCGCAGCCGCAAGGCTGTACCTGGGCGCGCACCACCCCAGCGATGTGGTCGCCAGCCTGATCTTCATGTCGGGCTGGCTCGCGGCCGCCGCCAAGACTGTGCTGACCACCGGCGGAGCGAGGCGGCTCATACCTGCTAGGAAGGGTCTGGCGCGGCCGCGAGTGGAATGAGGGGTGAACGATGCTCGTGATGCTGACGTCGCTGTTGTGTGCGAAGGGTGACGTGGGCGGCAACCTCGTGCGTCATCGCGACCTGCTGACGGAGGGCAGGGATCGCGACTGCGATCTGGTGCTGTTTCCGGAGATGTCGCTGACTGGCTACAGCCCCGCGGCGGCGGTTCCGCTGACCCATCCGGCCGTTCTCCGCCTGGTACGAGAAACCCTCGATGGGCCGGCGGTGAGCTTTGGCGTCGTGGAGCAGGACCGTGCTGGTGGGCTGCCGTTCATCACGCAGCTGGTCGCGAGCCACGGGAAGGTTGTCGCCGTGCATCGCAAGGAGCATCTAGGCGACGGCGAAGATGGCGTCTTCCAAGCCGGCGCTGGGGCTGGGATCTTCGAGGTGACCGGCACGGCGTGCACGGTGGCGATCTGCGCCGAGATCGGCACCGAACCACCGTACGCGCTGGGCCCGGCCTCGTACTCGGCCCCGCGGCGCCAGGACTGTACGGCGATCGGAGACTCACCGACCGCGACTGGCAGCGCGGGTTCGAATGGTGGAGTCGCAGTGTCACAGACGACGCGGCGCGGTTGCTTCGTCTGGACCAGGTGCTCGTGGTGTCGACTCAGGCAGGAGCCACCGTAGACGAGGACTTCCCCGGCTGGGCGGCGAAGCTTGGGCCGGGCGGTGACGTGGCCAGCGCGCTGCCGGACTGGCGGCAAGGTCGCCTCATCGTCGACGTCTGACCGCACGTGCGCTTCGGGTCATCAGCCCACGTGAGTCAGGTCGAGGCCCCTGCGGATCTCCCGAGCGAGCTGGTAGGGATCGCCCGTCTTGAGCATGTGGGCGAAGTAGAGCTGGGGGTGCTCGCTCGTCTCCTGGTTGTAGAGGCAACCGACATGCCAGTTCCGTCGGCGCATGAGCGCGATCACCGGCTGTACCTCCTGACTGGTCATGGAGAAGTCCGGCGCGGCAGCGGCAGTGCGCACCGCGGTGGTCCAGGGGCTTGAACTCGATCCCCGTCGAGATGTTCGCCTCCGGCGAGACGCGGATCCCGTCGATGTGGATGGTGTCCGTGCGAGTCACCTCGACGGAGACGACGCCCTCTTCGCCGACCATGGCGTCGCCGCCGAGGATCTTGCCGAGGCGCTCAGCATCCAGAGGTGTGGTGGGGTGCTTCGGCATGGTCTGCGGCAGGGGTATGGACGTCGCGGCAAGCACGTTGTGAACGGCCCTGGCCAGGTGGAGCGCCTCGCCGGTGCCGCGCCAATGGATGAACCAGATCTGAGGAGTCATCTGGTCGTAGTGCTGGTGGAAGGCCTGGAAGGTGAGGCCGTTGGCCACGATCGCGTCGATCACCGGGTTGGTTTCCTCGGCCATGAGTGCGATGTCGCCGTTGAAGAACGCTCGGCCGCCCTTCAGCGGCTGGAAGGTCAGTGTCCCGTCGACCTCGAAGGCCGGGGTGAACGTCACCCCGAGCGGGCCACGCACGTCGCCGATGTCATCGCGGGAGAGGTCGATGCTCAGCACGCCGCTGGTGACGGTGCCCTCCGCACGGACGATCCTCTGGATCTGGTCCGCGGGAAGCGCACCAGGCTTGGACTCGTGACGCTCCCCTGCGGCGACAGCCCCTGTGAACGGGGCCGCGCTCGCGAGTAGGCCTCCGGCTACCCCGCCGCCGACGGCGAGTGCGCGGCGGCGGTTCATGCGGACAGGCTCGGGCCCGGAATTGGTCTGTGACATGGTTTCTCTTCTCTCAAGTGCGCCAGCGGATACTGATGAGCGCCCAGTACCCGTGACTGACAACGACACGCAGAATTCTTAGGCAGCACGAGATAGCTGCGGACACGGTCAACCTGAGGACGTGCAGAGCCAGCCGAGAAGTCCCTCGCAACTGCTCGCCGGGCAGGCGGCAGTGATGACTCGACCTGACACTACTTTCGGCCAGCCCAGGAATTGCCCGTTCGTCCGCGGCCAGGCAAGGGGTGAGGAGGTACGAGTCCCCTAAGCGACACCACGGCGGTCTTACTCGAACCGTCGTGGCTAGCACGCGGTCGCGAGGACGGCGATGGCGCTCGGAAGGTAGATTCTCTCGACCTTCTGGTCGGCCAAGTGACACAGTTCTCGGGTGGACGTGGATGTCCTGGTCGAGGACCTGATGGCATACGTGCGCATGCCGCCTGGCGCAGAGCGGCTGTGGTTGGAGAATTCGTGCTTGAACTTCCAGCCAGGTAGCTACCCGTACTTTGGCAACGTCTCGGCCGTACGCGTCGGCTCGGGGTCGGTCGAGGGATTGGTCGCCACGGCGAAGTCGTGGTTTCGCGAGCGCGGCCGCACTGACTTCACCTGGTTCTTGGGCCCATCCAGCACACCCGGCGACGTCATCGACCAGCTGACGGAACTTGGTGCCACGGTCGTGAGCAACGGCACCGCCATGACGATGGACCGAGCCCCGGAGCAGGTTCCGGGCGTCGTCGTGAAGAAAGTCGAGTCAGCAAGCGAGTTCTTGCAATTTAGGCGGATCATGCTCGCTGACGACCAGACGGGCGAGCTGACAGCGGAACAAGAGGCGGAGCTGCTGGATCGAAATGATGCGGCGTGGGCTGGTGTGCAAGCAATGGACGGCACCCGATGCAACTTCTTAGCCTTCGCAGACGACAAACCTGTCGCTGCCGGCGGACTGCAACTCGGCGACCAAGGCTTCGCTGTCCTGGCGGGAAGCGCCACTCTCCCCCAGGCGCGAGGCCGAGGCTGCTACCGAGCGCTCGTGCATCGTCGGTGGCTGGTCGCACAGGAAGCGGGCAGTCGCTATCTTGCGATACAGGCCTCCGACTACTCGGCCCCGATTCTCGCTCGTATCGGCTTCGTGCCGCGGGCTTCTCTGACGATCATGCGGCAGTCGTGCGCGTGAAGGCGGCTAGGTTCGTGGTTCGATCGGGTCGCTGACCGCGGAGCTTCGTACCCTCGGAGAGCTCGCATCCTCGGCTGCGCCCTTCGACATCCGCGGCGAGTCCTACGTGGTCACCAACCTTCTGCGGCCCCCTGGCCAGCTAGTCAGTGATGTCGCACAACTGTGCCGCGAGAAGCCACTCAGGGCGCGGCGTGGAACAAACGTGCAACAACTAAGGGCCAAAGACGGGCATCAAGAGGCTCGGGCGGGCAGATACCGTGATCTTGATGTACGGTAAACCTGCAGGTCAGAGGCGGTTTTACCACTGGAGCGGGTGACGAGAATCGAACTCGCACTGTCAGCTTGGGAAGCTGATGTTCTACCATTGAACTACACCCGCGCATCGCCACGGCTCTCACCTGGCGAGCGACGTCGATACTACCGAACTGTCCGCGAGCTGGCCACCCGCCCGCCGTCGAGGCGGCAGGCGCGGGTGTGGGTAGGGTCCTCCGATGGCCATCTTCTTGTCCCTCCTGTCGAGCCTGCTGTGGGGAGGGTCGGACTTTGTGGGCGGCCTGGTCAGCAGGCGCAAGCCGGCCATGGTGGTCGTGGCGTGGAATGCGTCCTTCGGGTTCCTGCTGTCCTCGGTCGCGGTGGTGGCGACTGGCGGCTGGCATGGCCCGTACGGCTGGGTCACCATGGGGAATGGCCGCCGGCGCCTCGGGTTCGCTGGGCCTGATCTGCTACTACCTCGCCCTGTCAACCGGCACGATGGGGGTGGTCGCCCCGGTGACCTCGCTGGGCACCGTCGTTCCGGTCGCCGTGGGCATCCTCTCCGGCGAGTCGCCCAGCCGGATCACGCTCGGCGGAATCGTCGTTGCGATCGTCGGGATCGTCTTGACCAGCGGCCCTGAATTGGGGGCGGCCGCCGCAGCCGCCCGCCCGGTCCTCATCGCGATGCTTGCCGGTGTCTTCTTCGGATTCTTCTTCGTCTTCGCCAACGAGGGATCCGATACGACAGCCCGCTGCTGACGCTATGGGCTATGCGGGCCACCGTGGCGGGTGCTTTCGCTCTCGTTGCGCTGATCGCTTCGTACCACCGGCGGACTGCAAGCTCGCGAGTACCTCTGGATGTTCGGCATCGCCATCGGCGACTTCGGCGCGAACCTGTTCTTCACGATCGCCTCGACCAAGGGGTATGTCAGCATCACGAGCGTCTTGAGCTCCCTGTTCCCTGTCGTCACGGTGCTTTTGGCGCGGGTCGTGCTCCGCGAGCGGCTGAGGCGCGTCCAGATCGCCGGCGTCGCGGTCACCATGCTGGGTGTCGCGCTGATCTCGTCGTAAGACCGGCGGCCGATCCGACGCGGTGACCGCCGGGTTCGGTAGTCTCGGCTGGTGCTGCTCAGTGACCGCGACATCCGCGCGGAGATCGACCGCCATCGGGTCGTGCTCGACCCGTTCGACCCGGCCATGATCCAGCCGTCAAGCGTCGACGTACGACTCGACAGGTACTTCCGTGTCTTCGAGAACCACCGGTACCCCCATATCGACCCTGCCGAGGACCAGCCGGACCTGACGCGCCGCGTCGAGCCGACCGGCGAGGATCCGTTCATTCTCCACCCGGGCGAGTTCGTCCTGGGCTCGTCGTACGAGATCATCACGCTGCCCGACGACGTCGCAGCGCGACTCGAGGGGAAGTCCTCGCTGGGCCGCCTCGGACTGCTCACCCACTCGACGGCCGGTTTCATCGACCCCGGGTTCTCCGGACATGTCACCCTCGAGTTGTCGAATGTCGCCACTCTCCCCATCAAGCTCTGGCCCGGTATGAAGATCGGCCAGCTCTGCTTCTTCCAGCTGTCGTCGCCGTCCGACCATCCGTACGGCAGCGCGCAGTACGGGTCCCGGTACCAAGGGCAGCGGGGACCGACGCCGTCGCGTTCGTTCCAGGGGTTCCATCGGACCAAGATCTGACGCCGACTCGGGCATCGGTCGCCGTGACCAAACGGCGCGCCCATTCGTTGGAAGGTCGTAGCAAGAACATGCAAACAGGGCAGGAACCACTCTCGGGGGGAGTGGTTCCTGCCCTGCTGCTCACAGCCGCGCGGGTGGGATCGCGGGCCGGGTCAGGTGCTGGCGTCGATGCGCTCGGCGAGTCGTCGCAGCATGCCGGCGGCCTTGGGGTGGGTAGGGCGGCGCGACGCCTTACGCACGGCGACTCGCTCCGAGATGATCTGCCTGGCGATGTCTTCGTGGAAGTTCATGATGGTTCCTCTCCTGCTGCACAGTGGTTGGTATGACCTGAATGCTGCTCTGATCTGCGGGTCTTCTCTTGACCTTTGTTGCCTTCTCGCGTCCGGCGGGTGAGGGTCTCGTCGCCGTCGTAGGTCGCTGAGATCGGGGGCCGCAGCCGACGCTCAAGCGCGCTGAAGGACCACATCGCCGCTCCCTGACTGGATGTTGATGTCCACGGTGCGGTCACCGTTGGTCGGCCCATCGGTGGAGTCGAGGTCGGACGTGACGTCCCCCGTGACCGTCATGATGTCCAGGTAGGCCGCGGTGCCACTGGCCACTCCGATCACGACGTCGCCCGTGCCGGTCTTCATCTTGACCTTGCCCTGCTCGATCCGCTTGACCAGCAGGTCGCCGGAGCCGGCCATCGCGTCGACCGTGTGACCGGCCGACGCCAAGATGAGGTCGCCCGAGCCGCTCTTGCTGTTGAGCTTCGCACCGACGCTGTCGATCACCACGTCGCCGGAGCCGGCCACGATGTCGGCGTCCGCTGTGACCACGCCGATCTTGACGTCTGCCGACCCGCACTTGATGTTGCACGACCCGTTGACGGTGGTGGCCTGGATGTCGCCAGAGCCGGTACGGACGTCCAGGTCCGCCGAGTGGTCGATCGACACCTCACCCGAGCCGCTGCTCGCCCTGACGTCGCCGAGGACACCGTGGGTCTCGATGTCTGCCGAGGCCGTTTCGATCTTGGCGTTGCTGTTGCTCGGTACGCGGATATTGGCTTCGATCTCGTTCCTCGCCCGGAACAGGCTGCCCTTTGCCTTGGGCATGAGGACGACTATCTCGTTGCCTCTCTGCTCGACCCTGGCGTTGTCGATGGCCTCTTTCGCCGCTGAGTCGCCGCGCAGCGGCAGCAGTTCCACGGTTGTCGTGTCGGTGTCGTCGGCGACGACATTGACCTGTCCCTGCCAGAGCTCGACGCGGAGGTCGACGGGGTCGGGTGTGTTGAACGTGTACATGGTGGCCTCCGTGGTCATCGCACCCATCCCTGGATGCGCTTGTTGGATGAACGGTTACGTCCGGGGGCCCCCGGCCCCATCGTGTTCGAGCTGATGTTGATGCTGATCGTGGCGGCGCTTCGCGCAGCATTGACGAGCCAGGTGTTGAGCGACTGACCACGCCTGTTGGCGAGCTCTTCTGCGCGTGCCTTGAGCGACTCGGGAAGCCGCAAGCGTGATGCGGGCTACGGCCTCGCCCTCGTCGAAGCCGAGATCTTCGCTCGCCTCCTCGAGCCGCATCGGCAGGGTCCTCGCGCGGGGCTTCTGCTCCCTGCCCGGTGACGACGAAGACTGGCTCTCGGCCCTTGAGCCGCAGCTCGACCGACGTGCCGTGCAGCTCGTTGGTGATCTCCGCCGCGGCCTGAGACAGCGCGTCCATGAGGGTGAGGCGAACGGCCGGGCCGAGCGCCATCCCGAGCCGCTCCGCCGCGGCACGGATCTCGTCCGTCCCGGTCTGGGCAGCCATCGTGAGGTCCCGCCGCAGTGCCTCTGCGAACTCTGTGATGTCCATGACCACTACTGTGACACCACAGTGGTGTCATGTCAACACCATGGCGAAATATTCGCGAAATGCCCTGGTCAGAGCGGCGTGTCGCAGCGGGAGTAGCGCAGCAGGAACGGTGGCTCCTGTCGACACGCATCGGGGCGTGACGTCAGAGCCGGGGTCGGGGCGTCCTTGTGGTGTCTGCGCAATGACCCGACTCACACGTCGCACTGGCAACGTGTGAGTCGGATCTCTTGGGGATGTGGCTTACGGAGTTCCGAAGACCTCCAGCTCCGTCAGCGACATGTACGTACAGCCCTGATAGGCGATTCCGCTGGAGCTGGTGGGACAGTTCGCCGAGAAGTTGGGTACCTCCGGAGACTTCAGCGTGAACCGCACGTACCTCACGCCGGCGATCGGCGCGCTGGGGGTGACCGGGTTGTAGGCGAACCGGTTAGTGGCACCGAACGTGCCGTGGGCGGCGGCGGTCCACGTGGTCCCGTTCGGCGAGACATCCGCCTCGTACTTCCCGACAGCTGCACTGGCGCCCAGGCCGCACGGAGCTGTCGGGTCGACCGCCATCGAGGTCAAGGTGATTGCCCGAGGCAGCTTGACCACGATCGACTTCGGAACGATCGTGCTCGCCGGAGCCTGGGTCGTGCCGGTGAGAGTCACCCACCCGGTGCCCTGGCTCAGATCAATGCTGTTGTTCGGCCCACAGGGCGGCCCGAAGTTGGGACCGTCGACGCTGCTCACCGTGCCACCACCCGCCGAGGAAGCCCAGTCGCGGCGTGGCTTGAAGTTGGTGACGCTGCCCTTGTGCCTGACTGTCACCGACTTCTTCACGATCTCGTACCCCTTGGCGAAGACGATCACCTCGGGATAGGTACCAGCGAACACCCGATGGATGCTGTAGCGGCCGGAGGCATTCGTGATGTCGGTGTAGTCGCCGGGGAACCCTGAGCCGTGACCGCCGATGACCACCAGAGCGTGACGCTATCGGCTTCCCGGTCAGCCGGTTGACCACGCGCCCGTGCAGCGTCCCGCGGGGAGCGGACTTCGGCGGCGGCAGCTTGAAGTTCTGGACCGGGAAGGCGTCGTCGCTCCGCTGGGTCGCGGCGAAGAAGCCCATGCCCCGGTGAGCGAACACGTGCCAGATCGTCTTGCGGTGCGCGCCCGCCGTAGACGGCCTCGTCCGCCTGGAGGATCGAGTTGCGCTCGTCCAGGTAGCTCGGGTCGTCCGGCGACAGCGACATCGCCCGGGTGACGAGCATGCCCGTCACCTTGTGCCCGAGCCGGGAGCGCAGGTCCCACAGGGTCTGGCCCCAGATCTCGCCGGAGGCGTGCACCTCCGGGAAGCCGATGACCTTCGAGAAGTCGCCGTAGGTGTATCCGCCGAATCCGCCGGAGACGTTGGCGCACCTGTGCGACTTCGTGCCGACCGAGCAGTCGATGGGCATGGTCCGCAGGATCTGCGTGTCGACGCCTGCTTGGAGGTACCTGCCCTCCAGCAGCTGGCCCTGCTTGGCCGTGTCCTTCAAGAAGCCGTGCTGCACGAGGTAGTCGATGGCGTAGTAGTCGCTCCACGCCTCACCCATCGCGCCGGCCTGGATGCTGTTCAGCGTCGAGTTGCCGGTTGCGTCGACCACGAGCCGGTTGGACAGGCCGTGGGTGTACTCGTGCAGGATCACGCTGGGGTCGAACGCCGACGACGCCGGGATGAACGGGTCCTGCTTGTAGGTGGTGTGCGGGACGTGGAAGAGGTACATCTGCATCGTCGGCGGGATGCCGTCCGGCGGGGTGCTCATGTTCGCGTTCTCGACGTGGTTCGCGTCCGGGAACCCGTGGTCGGTGTTCGCGCCGTCGAGGGCGTTGAACAGGACCGGGTCGCCGCCGTTGCGCTGGAAGTTCCCAGCCTTCGGGGTGAAGCCGAACGGCGCCCGCTCGAGGTAGTTGTGATACATGCTGTCGAAGTAGAAGCCTTGAGTCACGTCCGCGCGCCGGTTGACGCGCCAGGAGAAGGCCTTGTTGGGGTTCCAGGTGCAGATGACCTTGCGTGAGCAGATGCGCAGCGCCGCCTTGCGTGAACGGCTGCAGCGTGTACTGGGGATGGTGCGCGGTCTGGTTCGGGACGCGGACCGTCTCACCCTTGTCCGGACGGTTGTTGTCGTTGACGTCCGACCACGCTGCCACATACTTCCCGTGGGTCAGCCTCTTCGCGCCACGGGGCAGGAAGCCGGCCTTGAAGAAGTTGAGAACCTGCTGCTTGCCCCCGACCTTCGCGCCGGGATAGTTCCGGTAGATGCGGCGCGTCGCCGTTGTCGTTGTCGACGGTGTCGTGGCGGTACAAGACGGCACCGGTGTGAAGCGTCGATGACGTGCTGGTAGCTGAGGTTGTCGCCTCCGGCCTGGACGTACGTCGACCACGCCAGGCGGACACCGGACGGCGTGTGGAACCAGACCAGCTTCGCGTAGTCGAAGTTGGACCACGCGACGGTGGTGCCGTTCTTCGACGCGCTCGACGTGGCTGCGGCCGGCTTACCGCCGACGTCGGCCGCGGCAAGGTCCCGCGCGCGCGTCGCCGAGACTCGCGCGGTGGGCCCGGCCTTCGCGGCCAGCCGCTCGAGCCCGGAAACCGGCGAGCCCTGCAGGGACAGCAGCCGGCCGTTGGCCGTCACGTTGGCTCGCAGGCCGTTTCCGAACAGAGGGATCGCATCGACCGACTGCGTCCACGAGAGGTGGTGGATCCCGGCGATGTCCACGTAGTCGCGCCGCAGCGTGAACGTGCGCAGGTCCGCCCGGGTCAGGCCCAGGACCCCGAGATGCTGCCTGACGTAGCCCATCGCGATCGTCGACGCCTTCGCCGACGAAGGCCCGGTCAGGAAGCCGTCGAGGCGGCCGAGGTTGCGGGGCGTTCCCGTGGACGGGTCGAAGTCGACGACCGCCTGCGGTCCGAGGGTCCTGACGTAGCGCGTGGAATGCCTTGCCCTGGCCAGCGACGACCGAGCGAGTGTCGCGAAGCTGGGTCTTGGCCGAGCCGACCCGTGCGTCGTAGGCGCCCGGACGTTCGACGCGCGGCACCTGCCGTGAGCTGAGGGGAGAAGCGTGCCCCCTCGACGCCAGCGGCGTGGCCGAGGTCTGCGGGATGCCGCTCAGCGAGAGCCCGGCGGCCGCTGCGACGGCAAGCGCCGCGACGGCTCCCTGGCGGGTACGGGTAACTGGCCCTGACACGATTCGGTCCTCCATCTGTCCGAGAGGGGATGCCCCTGCCGGGACACTACGTGTTTTCGGCGCTCCCGTCACCCCCCGTGAGTGGTTGAACACGCACGTACAGATGACAGCGCCCCATGTCCGCGACGAGATCGCGGCCCTGGGGCCTTTGCCGCCCACGTCACGCCGTGCTTACCACGTGGCTACTTTCGGCCATTGGCTCGTAGCACCGCTCGTGAAGCGCAGCCGCCGCGCTCGGCGGAGCTCGGCCTTCTTGGGCGTCTCGGAGGAGGCGGTTTGTCGGCGCCTTGGCGTCGGGTGTCGAATGGGCCCATGACGCACGTCTTGGTGGGTACCGGTGCGGTCTCCTTCGACGACGTCGTTTCCGTGGCCCGCGCAACGCGCCACGTCGAGCTCGACGGACGACGCGGTCGACGCGATCGAGCTCGCCCGGGCCACCGTCGAGGTGCTCGCGGCCGCGCCCACCCCGGCGTACGGGATCTCCACCGGCTTCGGTGCCCTGGCCACCCGGCACATCCCGAGCCGATGCGGGCGCAGCTCCAGCGGTCGCTCATCCGCTCGCACGCCGCCGGCGCCGGGCCGGAGGTCGAGCGCGAGGTCGTCCGGGCGATGATGCTGCTGCGGCTGTCGACTCTGGCCACCGGACACACGGGCATCCGGGTCGAGACGGCCGAGACGCTGGCCGCGCTGCTCACCGCGGGCATCACCCCGGTCGTTCCGGAGTTCGGCAGTCTCGGCTGCTCCGGTGACCTCGCCCCGCTGGCCCACTGTGCGCTCGCGCTGATGGGTGAGGGCGAGGTGCGCGACGCAGACGGGCTACGCCGACCTGCCGCCGAGGCGCTCGACGAGGCCGGCATCCGGCCCGGTCCAGCTCGCCGCCAAGGAGGGGCTGGCCCTCATCAACGGCACCGACGGGATGCTCGGCATGCTCGTGCTCGCGCTCCACGACCTGCGGCATGCTGCTGCAGGCGGCCGACATCGGCGCGGCGATGTCCGTCGAGGGGCTGCTCGCCACCGACCGGGTGTTCGCCGCCGACCTCCAGGCGCTGCGACCGCATCCTGGGCAGGCCGACTCGGCCAGCAACCTCAGGGCGCTGCTCGCCGGCTCGGCGATCATGGCGAGCCACCGGACGCCGCACTGCAACCGCGTGCAGGACGCCTACTCGCTGCGCTGCTCGCCCCAGGTGCTGGGTGCCGCCCGAGACACCGTCGACTACGCCGCCCTCGTCGCGAACCGGGAGCTCGCCGTCGGCCGTCGACAACCCTGTCGTCCTCGAGGACGGCCGGGTGGAGAGCAACGGCAACTTCCACGGCGCCCCGGTCGCGTATGTGCTCGACTTCCTGGCGATCCCCATCGCGGACGTCGCGAGCATGGCCGAGCGACGTACCGACCGGTTCCTCGACAGGACGCGCAACGAGGGCCTGCCGCCCTTCCTGGCCTACGACCCAGGGGTCGACAGCGGGCACATGATCGCGCAGTACACCCAGGCCGCCATCGTCTCCGAGCTCAAGCGGCTGGCCGTACCCGCCAGCGTCGACTCGATCCCGTCGCAGCGCCATGCAGGAGGACCACGTCTCGATGGGCTGGTCCGCGGCCCGCAAGCTCAGGCGTGCCGTCGACGGGCTGGCCACCGTCGCTCGCCATCGAGATCCTCACGGCGGCGCGAGGCCTCGACCTGCGCGCGCCGCTCACCCCCTCACCGGCCACCGGCGCAGTCATCGCCGCGCTGCGCGACGCGTGTGCCCGGGACCCGGGCCCGGACCGCCACCTCGCTCCGGAGATCGAGGCGGCGGCCGACCTGGTGCGCTCCGGTGCGCTCGTCGCCGCCGCCAACTCCGCCCTGCCGACCCCGCTCTCTGACCCGGACACGTCACCACCGGCCCACTTTCGCCGGCGTGTCGTCCGCGGTTTGACGTCTCACCGCCTCACCGGCTCCTGAAAGGAACATCGATGGCCACCTCCGCGCGTCATTCGCGCCCCACGCGGTACCGACCTTGACCGCCCGGTCGTGGCAGACCGAGGCGCCGATGCGGATGCTGATGAACAACCTCGACCCCGAGGTGGCCGAGCACCCCGAGGAGCTCATCGTCTACGGCGGCTCGGGGAAGGCGGCCCGCGACTGGCCGTCGTACGACGCGATCATCCGCTCGCTCACGGACCTGCGGCTGGACGAGACGCTGCTCGTGCAGAGCGGCCGGCCGGTGGGCGTCATGCGCACCCACGAATGGGCACCGCGCGTGCTCATCGCCAACTCCAACCTGGTGCCCGACTGGGCGAACTGGGAGGAGTTCCGCCGGCTGGAGGCGCTCGGGCTCACCATGTACGGCCAGATGACGGCCGGCTCCTGGATCTACATCGGCACCCAGGGGATCCTCCAGGGCACCTACGAGACGTTCGCCGCGATCGCAGCGAAGTTCGCGGCAGTCGGCCGCATCGGCAACCGGCGGTGCGACGCTTGCCGGGACGATCACGCTCACCGCCGGGCTCGGCGGCATGGGAGGCGCCCAGCCCCTGGCCGTCACGATGAACGACGGCGTGTGCATCTGCATCGAGTGCGACGACTCGCGCATCAAGCGGCGGATCGAGCACCGCTACCTCGACGTGCGGGCGGACTCGCTCGAGCATGCCCTCGAGCTGGCCGTCGAGGCCAGGGACAAGCAGCGGGCCCTTGTCGATCGGGGTTCTCGGCAATGCCGCGGAGATGGTCCCGGAGCTGCTGTCGATGGCAGCGCCGATCGACATCGTCACCGACCAGACGTCGGCACACGACCCGCTGATGTACCTGCCGGTCGGCGTCGACTTCGACGACTGGGTCGCAACCCGCGAGAAGGACCCGGCCGACTTCACCGAGCGGGCCCGCGAGTCGATGGCGCGGCACTGCGAGGCGATGGTCGGGTTCCTGGACGCCGGAGCCGAGGTCTTCGACTACGGCAACTCGCTGCGGGCCGAGGCCAAGCTCGGGGGGTTCGAGCGCGCCTTCGACTACCCGGGCTTCGTGCCGGCGTACATCCGGCCGCTGTTCTGCGAAGGCAAGGGACCGTTCCGGTGGGCGGCGCTGTCCGGCGACCCCAAGGACATCGCCGCCACCGACCGCGCCATCCTCGAGCTGTTCCCCGACAACGACCACTGCACCGCTGGATCAAGAAGGCCGGCGACCTCGTGCAGTTCCAGGGCCTGCCGGCCCGGATCTGCTGGCTGGGGTACGGCGAGCGCCAGCTGGCCGGGATGCGCTTCAACGAGATGGTCGCGTCGGGCGAGCTCGAGGCTCCGCTGGCCATCGGGCGCGACCACCTGGACTGCGGGTCGGTCGCCTCGCCGTACCGCGAGACCGAGTCGATGCTGGACGGCTCCGACGCGATCGCCGACTGGCCGCTGCTCAACGCCATGGTCAACGTCGCCTCGGGCGCGACCTGGGTGTCGATCCACCACGGCGGCGGTGTCGGTATCGGCCGGTCGATCCACGCCGGTCAGGTCGTCGTCGTCGACGGCACGGACCTCGCCGGCCGCAGAAGGCCGAGCGGGTGCTCACCAACGACCCCGGGATGGGCGTGATCCGGCATGTCGACGCCGGCTACGAGCGTGCCGACGAGGTGGCCGACGAGCGCGACGTCGCCATCCCGATGCGGCAGTGACCGCGCCTGCACGACCGGCGAGACGCGCCTCCGAA
Source organism: uncultured Actinomycetota bacterium (assembly GCA_963824115.1). Lineage (GTDB taxonomy): Bacteria > Actinomycetota > Actinomycetes > Propionibacteriales > Nocardioidaceae > DASQEH01. The sequence continues at coordinate 112,598 of CAWGOA010000005.1, read as the reverse complement.
AGGATGACCTCCCGAGAGCCGCCGAACTCATCCACGGCCGACGCCGACGATCTGGCCGCGGTGACGTGTCCGAATCGTCACGCTGTGTGCCCGAGCCCTACGATTTCCAGACACCGAGATACATGCGTGATTTGCCCGCTTTATCCTGAACGAACACGCCTGGCGTAGACGTTCGGGGATCGTTCCCCTGACCGCTCGGGCCGTGTATCGGGGGCTCAAGATTCATGAACGTACGTATGCGCGCGGCGACGGGGTTGCTGGCAAGTGCCATCGCAGCACTCAGCATCCCGGCCTTCTCCACTTGGCGGTGGCTACCACGCCGCTCCGGCGGCGGCCGGTCCTACCATCGTCTCCGCGGCGCCCGCGGCGGTGCAGACGACGCAACCCGTACCGGGACACACCTCGCTGGCTCCGTCCGCACCACGTAACAACACCCCGGTCATCAGCACCGGGGAGATCTGGGACATCGAAGTGGTCCCTCAGCTCAACCGGGTCTTCATCGCCGGAAGCTTCACGTCACTTCACAACACGACGGGCAACACCGCCGTCGTCAACCAGGCCGTCGCTCGCGCAGCTACAACCTCACGACCGGCCTGATCGACACCAGCTTCCGCCCCACCTTCGGCGGTGGCGGAGTCAGCGCCGTGGAGGCATCACCGGACGGCACCAAGCTCTTCGTCGCCGGAAGCTTCAACACCGTGGGAGGCGTAGCCGCGCAGAAGGTGGCCAGCCTCAACCTCACGACTGGCGCAGCCGTCCCGGGCTTCTCCTTCAGCAAGACCACCAACGGCCAGGTCACCGCCCTGGCGGTGTCGAACTCCACCGCTGTACGCAGGCGGCAAGTTCACCCGCATCAACGGCCAGCCGTTCACCGGCCTGGCGGCCGCCAACGCGAGCACCGGCGCCATCGACCCAGGCTTCGACAACCAGATCTCCGGCGGTATCGGCGTGAACGGCGCGCTGACCGTCCAGCAGCTCAAGCTGACCCACGACAACAGCTGCTGCTGGTCGTGCACACCGGTCGCCAGATCGACGGCCAGGACCGCCTCGGCATGGGCATCATCGACACCGCGACGAAGCAGCTGCTCCCATGGCGCTCGCACCTCTGGGACGACAACATCGCCCGCGTCGGAGGGGTCACCCGCATCTATGCAGCGGACATCTCCCCTGACGACTCGTACTTCGTCGTGACCGCCGGCTCCGGCGGCGACGCACCACCGATCAGTGACGTCGCCGTCGCGTTCCCGCTCACTGCCGCATCGTTGAACGACACCGATGTGCAGCCGCTGTGGGTCGCACGCTGCTTCGACAGTGTCTACTCGGTGGCGATCACCGAGAAGGCCGTGTACATCGGCGGGCACTTCAGCTGGAACGAGTCACCCACGGCCAACCAGCCGTGGCCGGGTCTGGACAATGTCGGCTACGGCACCGGCCAGGGCCTGTCCGGCTACGGACTCGGCGACCAGGTGGTCCGACGCGACCAGCTCGGAGCACTCGACCCCGCCACCGGAACCGCGCTCGAGTGGGATCCCGGAGCAAACTCCTTCGAGGGCAACAAGGCGATGGAGGCGACACCACGTGGACTGATCGTCGGCGGTGACGGCATGATCAAGGGAGGCGTCAAGACCGGACGCGTCGCCTTCTTCGACTTCAACACGGTGCCGGCACCCTCGACCACCGACACGACGATCGACGCCCCCATCGAGGGCCGGGTCGTCGCTTCCGGCAGCCAGTTCGTCGATCAGCGGCACCGCGACGGCGACCCGGAGGCATCAAGCGCGTACAGGTCGAGATCCAGGACCGCGACACCGGTCGCTACCTCCAAGACGACGGCGTCACCTGGGGTGCCAGCAACAACATCTTCGCGACGCTGGACGACCGGCACCGCCGCGACGTCACCTCGCGCCTGGTCTCTTCCCGTCACGATCACGGGTAACCACAACCTCCAGCTGATGGCGAAGACCTACGGCATCAACGGGTCGTCGGACGCCACCAAGGCGGTCAAGAAGATCGAGTCCTTCACCTTCGACGACCAGACGCCGGCAACGACGATCACCGGCCCGCCGAGCGGCGTACTCGCCTCGACCAGCTTCACCATGACGGGCACCGCCAGCGATGACCACGGCGTCGACTCGCTGAGCTACTGGTTCCGCGACGCCAACGGCCAGTACCTGCAAGACGACGGCAGCGTGTCCCCGATCTTCAACACGTTCCGCGGATCCCCCGACGTGGTCGGCGCGACGTCTGCCACGTGGTCGTACGACGTCACCTTGCCGCACGAAGGCGTCTGGCGCGGAAGCGCCACCGCCACCGACACCGCCGGCCAGGCCGACCTCAGAAGCGCCACCCGCGACTGGACGATCGACTCCAACGCCGTCGCACCGTCAGTGGCTGTCAACTCGCCGGTCACGATGACGCCGCCGTTCGCGGCGCCGACGGTCGTCGTGACGCCGGGCTCCCCGATCACCTTCTCCGGTACCGCCTCCGACGACAACAGCCTGCAGAACGTCGAGATCACCCTGCGGAACACCACGACCCGCGAGAGCCTCGGTGCCGACGGCACGTGGGGGGTCGGGGTCAGCGCCGGATACCACCGCATCTCACCTGTCAACATCAACGCGTCCAGCTACGACTGGTCGTACACGACGCCGTTCAACCTGTCCCCCGGCACGTACTCGTTCACCGTGCGGGCCACGGACAACGACGGCATCTCGACAGCGTCGGCCAACCAGGGCCGCCTTGCCATCAGCGCGCAGGTGAACGGCGACAACCCGCCCAACGGCCTGCTCAACGGCAGCACCACCGTCCCGCAGACAACCGCGTCACCGCATCTGGACCTGGCCGGTACGGCCACTGACGACATCGGGGTCCAGAACGTCCAGGTGAGCGTGTACGACAACGACTCGGGCCGCTACCTCCAGGGCAACGGGACGCTGCAGTCGGGGTACAACACCTTGACGGCGAGCCTCGCCTCCCCGAACGCGACAAGCACCAACTGGACCCTGCCCGTCGACCTGCCGACAGGCGGCGACTACAGCGTCACGGCGCTGGCCTACGACACCGCGGGACAGCAAGACAGCTCGACGATCGGGCGCCACGAACCGCTACCGGTACTACCCCGGTGACGCGCCTCCCGGCTTCGACGCGTCGCTCGGCCAGCCGGTCGACGGCAGTACGTTCAACCAGGGCCAGATCGTCGTCACCGGCCGCGCGCTCGACGACGTCAGCATGGCGACCGTGGGAGTAGGGATCATCAACTCCGCCGGCCAGTACATGACCTCGGCCGGTACGTTCACCAGCACCACGCCGAGCTACCGGACGGCGTTCCTCAACAGCCCGGGCAGCACGGGGTCGAACTTCTCCTACACGACACCCGTCATCCCGCCCGGCACGTACAGCGTGGCCGTGCAGGCGACCGACAACCACTACCAGGTCAGTGCCCTGCGGGTGAACACGGGGATCGTCGTCACGCAGCCGGCGAACAGCCCGCCGGTCGCAAACGCCACGGTGTCGTGCAACGCGAACGTCTGCACCTTCGACGCCAGGGGCACGACCGACGAGGACACCAGCTCGCTGACGTACGCCTGGACGTTCGGCACGACGCAGGGAACCGCCACCGGCCCGCTGCCCACGCGGACCTTCACGGCGCCCGGCACCTTCGCCGTGACGCTCACTGTCAAGGACGAGTGGAACGCCACCGCCACCACCACGCTGAACGTCACCATCGCGGAGCCATCCGGCAACGTGGCGCCGACGCCGACGTTCGCGACGAACTGCATCGCCTTGGCCTGCAGCACCAGCAGCACGGGTACGACGGACCCCAACACCGGAGACGTCATCACCTATGCGTGGACGTGGGGTGACGGATCGGCACCGAGCACCGGCGCCGGCGCGACGCACACGTACGCCGACCCAAGGCACGTACACCGTCACGATGACCGCCACGGACGGATGGGGCAAGGGCTGCGACGACGACCCGAACGGTCGTGCTGGCCGAGCCGGCCAACAATGTCGCCCCGACCGCCGCGTTCTCGACAAGCTGCACCGGGCTCGCGTGCCAGGTGAACAGCAGCGGTACGAGTGACCCCAACGGTGACCAGGTCCGCTACTCGTGGAGCTTCGGCGACGCGCACGGCCGCCAGCACCGCGGCCGTCGCCGGCCCACACGTACGCCACGGCGGGTACGTACACGATCACCGTGACGGTGACGGACGGATGGAACAAGTCCTCCACCGTCAGCCACGACGTGACCGTCGGCTAGCACGGGCTCGCCGAGACGTCACCCAGCCGGCCGCACTTACGGCGTGTCGCGGGCCGATGGTGACGTCTCGCGGAGTCGGGGGGCAGTTGGGCTGCGTGGGACACTGGACGGATGGGGCACGTGGACGACCGGCCGCCGACGCCGCGGGCCTCGAAGGCTCTCGAGACGGTGAAGATCAGCCGCCGGACGCTGCTTGCGCTGACCGGTGGCGGTCTGCTGGCCGCGTGTGGCGCGGGGGCGCATCGCGCACACACGACGACCGGCCTCCAGGGTCGCCGCCTGTACTACGGCGCGGCGGTGCCGCCCCATGGCCTCTACCCCTTGGAGAGAGCCGTCGGAACGCGGCTCTCGTGCCATCGGACCTACTTCGTGGCGGGACAGGAGGGTGCGCTGTCGGCCCAGGCCCGCACAGATGTGCGGCTTGGCAGAGTGCCGCTCGTGTCGATCAAGCCGCCGGGCTCCTGGGCGGCGACGGCGGTGAACACGGCCTGGCTGGACAGTCTCGTCGAGCCGCTGAGTGCGGTGTCCGGACCGGTCTACCTGATCATCCACCACGAGCCCGAGAACGACGCCGGCCGCTACGGCACAGCAGCCGACTTCGTTGCCATGCAGCGCGCGGCTCTGCAACGCGCGGCGCAAGCGGGTACGAACGTGACGGTGGTGCCCGTCTTGAGCTCCTGGTCGTTCGACGTGAACGCCGCGCGAAGTCCCGAGCAGTGGAACGTCGAGGAAGCCCCGGTCTACGGCGTCGACCTGTACAACCCCTGGTCGCCCACGAACGGCGCCGCCTGGGTCTCCTTCGCTGACCGGCTCGCCTTGTCGCTGCCGACGGCGGGGGACCGTCCGATCCTGATCGGCGAGTACGGCTGCCATACCGATCCGTCGATGCCCGGACGGGCCGCGGACTGGATGGTCGAGGCTTTCAACGACGCGCTGCGTGCCGGCGTCGTGGCGATGGCCTACTTCGACTCGTACCGCAACGCCGACCAGTCCTGGGAGCTCGACGCCGAGACCCTGCCGGTGTTCGTGCGCCTCATGCACGACCAGCACGTGGGGCACCTGCACATCGCCTGAGCATGCTCGCCCGGCCGAGGCCGCGGCAGGCTCAGCTGCCGAAATGCGTCCGGTCGCGCGCCATGGCAGCGAAGGCCTTGACGTCCGCCGACGAGGTCAGCGCCCAATGGCAACCGGGCGTGTGAGTGGAGTTCTGGTAGTAGAACGCGCCCCGGATCGAGCCCTTGTTGGCCAAGAACCAGGCGCGGGCATCCTTCAGCCACTGGACCCGGCGAGGGCCGGACTGGCTGGCCCACTCCGCGAGCACCAGTTGCTTGTGCTTGGACCTGGCGAAGGCCAGTGGCCCGGCGGCGCGGTTCGAGAGCGGAAGCCACTGACTCGCGCCGGAACCGCAGCCGTGCCAGTTGTAGGCGCCGGCGCCCACGTTGTCGACGAAGGCTCTTCCCGGGAAACCACTTGCTCGCGGAGCGGTCGTCGCTCGCCGGCACCCTGAAGGCGTTGGAGGTCACGGTCCACGTGTACTCGACGTTGTGCACACCCCGGGCGTTGAAGATGTGGTGGACATGCTGCCAGGCAGCGATGAAGTCCTTCGAGCTCCCCAGACTGTCGGAAGCGGAGCCTTCGGGTTCGTGGGAGAAGGAGAACAGGATGGGGCCCCTTACGCTTCTTCAACGTATTCGCCCAGCGCAACAAGTTGGCAGTACGCACGTGGAGCCGGCCGTTGCTGCGGCGATCGTCCGCCACTTGAAGTCGGGTTGCATGTCGATGAAGCGCCCCACGGGCACCTTGCCGGTGAGGTGCCCGAAGGCATGCCTGGCAAGAGGCACGCCGACCTGCTTGGCAAGCTTGGCCACTTGCGGGCCACCGGACGCGCCGAAGATGATGGGCTTGCCGCTGCGCAGGCTGTGCACGAGCGCGCGTGCACGCTCACGCGCAGGGGCGCGCGGACGCAGCAACGGCTGTCCCCATACTCAGCGCCAGGGCTGCGGCGCCAACGACGGCGACTGACGCGGCGTGCCGCTCGCGACGAGAACGGGGCGAGATGACGGCGTCTTGGAATGGAATGCACGGTAAGCGACTCCTCTTCATCGGCACCGGCCGAGTAGCTGACGGGTGAGGCCGAAATGTTGGCCGACGGCGCGCGAGGCACCGGTCACCGCAGGGAGCCGGGGACCCCCGGCTCGACATCCTAAACCCTTGCCGCCAGCGATTTGGCGTAATCAGCAGGTCCGCTCGTCCTGATGCCGCGCGCGCAGCCCGCCAGAAACACGCGCTGAGAAGCACACGGGGCGGTGGAGCCCCGCGCCGGCCTAGCCTCAGCCGGCCAGTTTGCGTCGAGTGAACGCGGCAGCGAACGTGTCCAGCTCGAGGCTGGCTCGATGCTGATATGCCCAGGCCAGGTACGCGGCCGCGCCGAGCATGAGGCTCAAGACCAGCCAGCCGCTTGGCGCGGCGGCCCAGGAGAGCAGACCGGGCACGACGGCGAAGCAGGCGACCGACGCGGCCGACACTGCGGCCGAGTGCCGCGAGAACGCCCACATATGCATCAGCTTCTGGATCTGGATCAGCGCCAGGACGTTTCGCAAGGCGATCGAGATGGCCCATCCGGTAGCCGCTCCCAAGATGCCCAGCCTCGGGATGAGCACCAGGTCGAGACCTACGTTGACGGCAAGCGTCAGCACGGCATTGGCAAGACTGAGCAGACTTCGCCCGGACATGAGCAAGACGGCGTCCACGCTGCCGCACGCCGTCGCTATCAGCATCGCCGCGGACAGCACCACGACCGATGATGCGCCGGCGGTGTACCGCGCGCCGAACACGGGGATCACGAGGCTCACGGCCGATGCACAGACGATATAGAGCGGCCAGGAGAAGGTCATCGTCCACAGCGTGGACGTGTAGTAGATCTGCCGAGCACCCTCGACGTCGTGTCGAGCGAACATCCGGCTGAGCTGCGGACTCACCGTGAGCTGCACGGCCTGGATGGCGAGGCTGCCGACGACGAGGAAGCGCGTGGCGGCGGTGTAGATCGCCGCATCCGCCGGCCCGGACAGGGCCGCGACAAGGAGAACGTCGAAGCGCCGCCACACCATGATGACGGCTCCCGAGACTGCGCGGGCCGCTGTGTAGGACCAGAAGTCACGGGCCAGGCCGGCCCTGTGCCGGACGCTAAGGACCGTCGGGGTGCCAGCCTGCGCCGTCCGTGCCCCGTCGCTCCCGACCCGTTCGGCCCTGTGCTGGACGCTGGGGACCGTCGGGGCGCCAAGTTGCGCCGGGCTTGCCCCGCCACGCCTCACTCGTCCGGACGGCCTCCAGAGCACCACGGCACACACGACTACGCCGGCCACGTACGGCAGCGCCCAGGCGACCGCAGCGGCTGTGGGTCCCCAGTGCAGCAGCACCACCGCGATGATCAGGAGCAGCGGTTGTGCCACTGTCCGAAACAGCGAGTCGACGACCACCGTGGCTCGCATGCTGCCGCGACCCCGCGTGGCCGCGAGCAGCGCGCCGTACAACGCGACAACGGGTACGAAGAAGGCGAGCGCTCGCAGGATCGACGTCGTTTCGTCGAAGACGGCGGCGTTGCCGACCCAGCCCGAGATGACCGACGCCAGGAGGTACATGGTCGCCGCGCAAACGGTCGCGGCGATGACGACCGGCACGAGCGCTATCCGCAGGGTCTGGTCTATCCGGTCCTGCTGGCCGGTCGCCCAGTGCGAAGACAGGTAGCGGACGAGTCCTACGTCGGTTCCGAGCTGAGCCAGCGAGCCCACAATGAGAAAGAAGGTCGTGGCGGCGAAGAAGGTGCCGGCAAGGTCCGGTGCGAAGTTGCGGGTGACCGCGAGGGTCAGGCCGACCCCCCCGACGGCGGCCACGACGGCCCCGACGCCGCTCAACAGGCTGCCGCGTGCGATCTTGCGGAGTGGATCGCCGATCGGGTCTGTTCCTTGGGGCGTGCCGTTCACAGCCTGCGCGGCAGTACGAAGACCCCGCTCAGGGGGCGCCCCATGGCGTCGAAGGACTTCAATGCCGTACCGAGGCGGAAATGCGATGTCTTGTGCAGCTGCACAAGCAAGACGATGCTTCCGGAGAGCCGGGCCAACGCCTCGCCCTCGATGTCGTTGGGGGGCATGCATGCGATGAGCGTGAGATCGTGGCCGTCGGCGATGGCGTGCACGATCTTCGCGGCCCGCTCGTCGACGAAATGCTCCGACGCCTCGGCGGCAGAGGTTCCGCTCGGCACGTAGTCGAGGTCTTCTTGGACCGTGACGGGGGTCGGCACCTTGTCCTCGACAAGCGCGTCGGCGAGGCCTGGCTTGCCGGCGGTGTCGAGTACGTCGCGGTGCTTCGGGTCGGACCCGGTCCCGTCGATGAGCACGACCGACCTGCCGCCCGCGGCCAACGACTTGCCGAGGAGTACACCGAACCGCAGTGACTGCCCGGACGAGAGACCGACGAGGGCGACGAGCTCACGGCCCTTGATCTGGGCGGCGAGACGCATCCGAAGCTGACGCATCGCCGCGTCGTTCAGCTTGGCGCCCGGGATCGTCATGACGGGAGCACTCAGGTCATAGTCCCCGAGGTCGTCGACGGAGCGGACCAGGTCTTTGCGGCGCTCCCGCCATACGGCCGCCGCCAGGCCTAGGAGCGTCCCGAGGACGAGGCCCGCGATGCCGAAGATGGCGAGGTGCTTGGTTCGTGAACCCGAGGGCGCCGAGCCCGGCGTCAGCACGCGGCCGGGTCGGGTGTCTTGCGAGTTGAGCGTCGCGATCCTGCCCTGGATGTCGATCACGGCGGCACGGATGGCCGACTCCGCCGGGTCGTGGGTCTTCTTGGCACGGATCAGGCCGGACCGCGCGCTCTTGAGCTGTCCGGTGAGGTTCGTGAGCTGCGCCTTGACAGACGCTGTTGCCTGGGCCTGACGCGCCGCCAGATACTGCGTCGCGATGGCGTCGACGACCTTGGGCGCCAAGGTGCGGTCCGTGCTGCTGTAGGTGATCTGGAGCGCTTGGGTGTTCGGCGGAACGGTGACGACCGTCTGTTGACGCAGACGGTCGGGCGTGACCTTGGGGGCGGCAGTGCTGGCCACCTTGGTGAGAACGCTCTGGGACGTGACGGCCACTGCCTCGGTCTGGAGCATCTGCAGCGTGTCGGAGCTCGAGGTGGACGTCGGGCTGTACGGATTGCCCGGTATCTGGTTCAGCAGAAGCGTTGTCGTGGAACTGTAGGTCGCCGGTTTGGCGATACCGACGGCCACGCCCGCCGCGGCGCCGAGCACCATAAAGACTGCTACAAGGAGGAAATGGTATCGGAGGGAATCACGGAGGAGATGGCTGCGTCTGTCCTGAAACTCCCCCGGGTTCACCAAGAAAGACTATCATCGGGACCCTCATGGGGGACCGAACTGATGACGACACAGCTAAGTAAAGAACGTAATATTTTGCTGGTGGGATCTAGCGGCGGACACCTCACGCAACTGTGGGCGTTGCGGTCCGTGGTGGCGAGATCAGATCCGGACCTGGGTGACTTTCGACACTCCCGACGCCGTCTCTTTACTGGAAAACGAGCCGACTGTTTGGGCGCACAGCCCGACCACGCGCAACCTGCCTAATCTGTGGCGAAACGCGAGACTGGCATGGCGGACGCTTCGAGCAATTCGTCCCGAGATGGTGGTGTCGACCGGCGCTGGTGTGGCCTTTCCATTCTTTGTCCTGGCCTGGTTCATGAAGATCCCGACTGTCTACATCGAGGTCTATGACCGTATCGACTCAGCTACCTTGACCGCCCGGATGTGCAGACCCTTCACCACGTTGATGTGCGTGCAGTGGGAAGAGCAGCGGTCGCTTTATCGCGATGCTGTGGTCATCGGACAACTGCTGTGACGCCCGACTCGAAACCTCTTGTCCTCTGTCTCGTTGGAACCGACCATCACCAGTTCGAGCGACTGGTTTCCTGGTGCGACACATTAGCCACGTCGCGCCAAGACGTCGATGTGTTCGTGCAGCACGGTCTTTCACGTGCGCCACTGGTTGCCAAGGGTCAGGCCTTCCTCAGCAGGGAGGAGCTCGACTCGCTCTTGAGGCGAGCGCGGGTCGCGGTCAGCCACGGTGGACCAGGGTTGATCAGCGAGATCCGTGCCGCCGGTCTCCACCCGATCTCGGTGCCGCGCGACCCTGACCGCGGCGAGCACGTGGACAGGCACCAGATCCGCTTCGTCGACCGCTTGGCGAAGGACGGACAAGTGGACCTGATCACCAGCGAGGCAGCTGTTCCTCGACCTCATCGACTGGCGGTTGGCCCAGCCACACGTCGCCCTCGTGGACACCGTTCGCGACGAGGCCCGGCTGCAAGCCACTGTCGATCGGTTCGCCAACCTGGTAGAGCCGTTGTTCGACCACCCAGCGGCGGGTCAAGCACTGCCTGAGCGCCGTCGTACCGGGCTCCACCAGGCGTAGCCCACTCCTATCAGGAAGCCGAGCGTGGCGCCGGTGATCAGCTGCAGCCCACCGTGCGCGCGGACCGAGGTCGCCGGTGAGCCGGACTTGAGGATGCGCGCCTGGTCGCTGACCGCCGCTTGGCGCACGTCGGTGATCTGGTCGATCTCATCCTGGAGCCGCTTGCTGACCGGGTTGTAGATCCCGCCTGCCTCCTTGTCGGCCGCCGGCAGCAGGTGGCTGAGGTAGGTGCCGAGCCGTGTTGCCGACCCAAGCTGGCTTCCTTGGAGAGCTGCTGCGCGCTCCTGGATCAGCGCCCGGGCCGCCTCGTCGACGCCGGAGACCGCGAGGGCCGCGGACGGCGCCTGAAACGTCGCGATCAAGACATTGCTGAGCGGATAGGCGGAAACGCTCAGACCGTCGGTCACCTTCGACATGCTCAGGTGGGTGACGGCGCTGACGTGGTTGACGACGGGCGCGGAGAAGAGCAGCTGGGCGTTCGAGTCGATGGTGGTGTGCGGCGGAGGCTTCGCCGCTGGGTCCATACTCACCCAGGTCGGAGTCTCGGGCAGCTCGATCGATGCAGTCGCCTGGAACTCCGGCGGCAGCCTCAGCGTGAGTGCGACGCCTACCAACACACCCAACACGGTGGTGACGGCGATGACGACGATCCGAGACCTCACCAGCGCGAAGTAACCCCGCGACCGTCGGCAGTGAGGGTCTGCGCTCCCAAGTGCCGGCGACCTACGCCATCCATCCGAGCTTCCTTCCGAGCAGCAGGGCCAGTGCCTCGTCATGCGGCGCGAAGCTCAGCGCGGAGCTCCGCCTCGAGCGCGGACGCGAGCGGCACTCCGGGGCGGGCGTTGAACACGTCGAAGGATGAGGGGGCCACGAGCGGCTGCCCCAGGAAGTCCAGCAGCTCCGGAGTAGATACGCAGAGGCTCGGCGAAGAACTGTTCGCTCTCGATGACGTGTACCTTGTCAGGCCCCAGCAGGTCGACGAAGACCCGGAGCTGTTCGGCGTAATGGCCGCGGCCGCGATACGCCTGGTGCCGGTACGTCTGGCTCTGGTAGTGGGGGTCGGCGATCATCCGCTCCAGCTCCGGCTTCACGCGCTCGTCCTCGAGCGCGATGGCGCGTTCGAACGTCTCCGTCTCGAAGCCTCGCGCGAACTCATGCTTGTAGGCCGAGTAGGCGCGCTCGACCGGATCCCGGACCAGAGCGACGACTCGGACGTGGGGGAGGGCGTCGGCGATTCGCCGCGGCGCGTGCGGATGGAACATGTAGTAGCCGCTCGCCTCGAAGACGGCGGCCGACTCGTGGCCGGGGGCCGCCTTCCGACGGGCGTTGGCCGCGAGGGGGAAGTGAGCGAGGTACCAGTTCCAGCTCCGCTCCCAGTTCACGTCGAAGTAGTTGACGCCTTTGTGCATCACCGGCCGCAAGACGTTCGGGTGCGACAGCAGCGCGCGGAACAGCGACGTCGTCCCACATCGCTGTGCACCGACGACCAGAAACGTCGGCGGCGTTCGCAGACCGGCGCTGAGGTGTCCGGCCGCCAGGGCCACCCGCTGACCGGTGTCGCGGATCGCCGATGGAACCCGCTGGTGGAGGGTGGTCACGCGTAGGCCTCCTCGAGCGACACCGACGGCCATGGAGGCGATGGCCGACAGCCAGCCCATCCGTCGGCGCATCCGCGGAGTCGGCCCGTCCACCGCGTCGCGTCGGTATCGCGAGCAGATCGCCAGCAGGTAGCAGCCGGCAGCCGCCGCGGCGCGGTCGGCGTCTCGGTCGAGGGTTCGCAACAGATCGGAGACATCGCGCAGGATCCGTGGACCAGGCCTGGCTCGGTTCGACGGCGGAAGCGACGGCAACCTGCGTGCGGTAGTGCGCAGCGTCGAAACCCACGGGGACGCCGGCTTCGAATCGCTCCCAGTCCCACACCTCGAAGCGGGTGCCGTCGGTACCCATGTTCCAGGGGCCGAAATCTCCGTGACAGCTCCCGAAGGCGCACTCGCCGACCGTGGCGAGGCAGGAGTGCAGTCGTTGGAGGGCCCGCATGTCGATGCCGTGCCAGCTGCTGTCCGGTGACGGCGTCACCCGGCCGAGGAACTCGCTCCCGCCGAGCCGTTCGTCGCGGATGCCCGAGAGCGCGGCGATCTCGGCCATCACGGCCGACCGGTGCGTCCACTGGCGCCCGGTTGGACTGGGACAGCGGCAACGCCTCCTGAACGAGGACCGGCATGCTCACGCCACCGGCCGTGGTGCAGCAGCCTTGGGAGCGCGGAACGTCCGCGTTGCGACGCGCGAGAGCAGAGCGAGCGCGCAAGCCTCGTTGTCGACGAGCGACGCGGCCAGCGGGTTCGAGCCCAGCTTGGCGAAGGCGACGGTTCGCCGGACTCGTCGAAGATCTGAAGCACGGGCTTGGCGTTCGCCCGTGGCGGGCCGAGCAGTACGCCGATGCGGACGGGCTGCGAGACAGTGCCGAGGACAGGTACGCCTCGATGCCCGTCGGCGCTGGGGTGACCGAGAGCCGCGTCATCGGCAGCCCGGCCCGGCAGCGCCGGACCGCTGGAGCGCCCGCCAAAGACGCCCGACGGCCAGCTCGGCGGCGCTTGCCGCCGTGCCTGGTCAGCATTCGCTCCGCACCGGGCACGGCGAGGGGCATCAGGAGGCGGGGCCGGCCCAGTGACGGGATGACGAGGTACCCGGTCTGGCCGCTCGCGGGTGACCCGGCTCAGGGATGGCCTTCGCCGGGGGACGGCCACAATTGGGCGGTCTGCGGCGGCGGCGTTCGCCTGCTGTGGAGGCTCACCGGCACCGCCCGCCGGCAGGATCAGCCGATGCGAGCTGGGAGTCGCGGACGAACCGGCGGTTCAGCAGACCCGACGGCGATCATCACGGTGAACAGGGGTGACTCCAGCGAGTCGTAGACGAAGGAGAAGATGAGCGCCATGAAGATGACGGCGCAGCCGACCATGGCGACGGGATCTCGCATCGGTGCGAACGTCACCAGCTGGGCGCACATGAACGCGAGGAAGAACAGCGTCCCGAGGATCCCGGTGGTGAAGATCAGCCGCCACAGGAATCCCTGGGTCCCGAGCGGCGGCGCCGCGCACTGATGGCAGTCGGGTGTCTCGCCGCCCGCGATCGACTCGAAGCTGCCCTGGACCGTTCGGGTCTCCCCGTAGCCGAGCGCCGGAGACACGGCGGCGGTCTTGCGGATCACGTCGGTCGCTACCGTGCTTCGCCGGTCGTTGCTGTGGGGGGTGTTCACGCGAAGGACAACTGTCGAATACAGCGGAGAGGCGATGAAGACGGCGATACCGACCGCCAGCAGACCGGCGATGACGGGCAGACGCCGGGTGCGGCCCATCGAGATGAACTTGATCGCCACGGCGAGGAGGGTGACGGCGAGGCCGATCCAGAGGCCACGGTTCAGCGAGTACACGATCGGCACGAACGACAGCACGAGGAAGCCGATACCGAACGGCCGGCGCCAGCCCGCGTCCTTGCCCAGCCATGCCGCGACGAAGAACGGGAGGAACATGCCCAGGTTGTTGCCCCAGGCGTTCGGGTAGGTGAAGGGCGCGCTCGGGCGCGGCTGTTCGTAGCCGAGGAACTCGCTGGCGCTGACCAGCGATGGATGCACGAGGGAGTAGATGAACCCCTGGCGATGGATCGGCAGCACAAGCTCGGCCAGCGACCGGAGCTCGAGGTGGGGGAGCAGCAGCCCGGCGAACCCGCCGGCAACGGTGTAGATGAACATCAGCGCCAGCAGGCGCATGACACGCTGCGTCGACAGATCTCGCTCCGGCATGTTCAGCGTGTACAGCGCGACGACGGTGATGGACAGGTACCAGGCCACGTGGAAGGCGTACGGCTGGAGCTCGCGCAGCCCGCTGACCGGCACCGTGCCCGGCGGCCGCACCCACAGCAGCGCGTACACCTGCGGCTACCACCGCCAAGAAGAGCAACCAGAACCCGAACCCCTTCGGCGCGTAGACCGGTCGTCGCCTGACCAGCTCCGCGGCCATCGCGATCGCGAACGGGAAGAAGATGAAGTGGCTCAGGCCCAAGCAACCACCACAGCGGGAACGGGACGAAGAGCAGCGTCAACGGCCAGCCTGGGGCGAAGAGACCGCGCCGCGCGGCCCGTATGCCGGTGAACGGCGGGCCTGGGCGCGGACGTCTCGACCGGCCTGCACGGTCATGGTCACTGGGGCGCCCACCCCCAGCGCCTGCGCAGGTCCAGGCCGAACCGCTGCTCGGCCCCGGTCAGGTCTTCGGCCAGTGCTGGAACGGATGAAGGCAGCGTCGTCGGGCAGCATCTGCGGCTTGCTCTTCAGCGGCCGGTACAGCGCCTTCTGTACGAGCTGTGCGCGCTTGACCCGACCGACGATCTCGGCGCCGTTCTTTTCCCGAGCCCAGTCGCTGGCCCGCCTGACGAGCCGCGCGATCCCCGGCGGACCGGGACTCGCTCGCCGGAAGCCTTGCGGACAAGATGTCGTCGGTCAGCTCCAACGGTGCCACGCCGAGCCAGCTGAGGAGTGCGGCGATGAACCCGCGGGGATCGGTGCTGAGATCGTCGAAGACGGCGACGTAGATGCTGTCGTCGCCGAAGCGATCGGCGAAGCGGTCCAGCCCCGCTCCGTAGCGGCCGTGGTCGATCAGCTCGGGTCGGCTGGAGAGCGCCTCGGTGAAGCTGCCGGGCGTCTCGCCCATCTTGAGCATGTACAGATAGGACGAGAACGCCCGGTCCACAGGATCGCGGAGCGTGACCATGAAGCGGGGCTCCTGCAGCACCTTCGTGGATGCGCTCGGCGGCCTCGGGATGGAACAGGTAGTCCTGGCAGACCTCGCCGACGATCTTCTGCGGCCCCCGCCTTCACGAAATGGTGCGGCGTACCAGTCCACCCCCTTGTCGTAGTACCTGTCGAAGAAGTAGAGGTCCTTCGCCGGCGTCAGGAACACGTCGGGATGTTGGATGAGCACGTCGTGGAGCCACGACGATCCGGCCTTGTCGGGGCCGATGTAGAGGAAGTTGGGAAGCCTGGTCATGCCGCGGCGGTCCTCATGTGATCCCTCGCCCGGCCCTGCGCACTGACGCCAGCAGCACACGCGGATCGATACCCGTCACGACGTGTACCAGCGCGAGCGCGGCGTGGGGCGCGACGGGCCACCGGACGAACGCCGCGACCGCGAGTCTGGGACGCCTCGCGCCGCTCGCCCATCAGCGAGCGCGCGAACGCGATCTGTCCCAGCACCCGGGCGTGCCCGCGGACGGGACTCCTTGATCTCCGGGTGCGTCCGCAGCAGGTACTCGAGCGCTCTCGGCGACGACCTCGGCCCGCTCGCGGAACCAGGAGGCGTTGTACTTGCGGATGGAGGCCAGCGGCGTGTTGATGACGCCGATGTCGCCCACGGTGACCGCGCGGAGAAGGAACTCGTAGTCCTCGGCGTAGCTACTGGGTAGCGCCTCGTCATAGCCACCAACCGCGTCGAACACCTCGCCGCCGGATCAGCAGCGTCGACGAGTGCAGCTCCTTGCGGCGTTTCGCCAGCAGGTCGGCGCGGGTCACGACAGGCGAGTCGCCGGGCCAGTCGACGACCTTGTCCTCTCACATCAACAACCGGATGCCGGCACCGAGGACAACGAGGTCGTCCTCGGCGAGCATGCGCGATCATCTGCAGGCGGAGCTTGTCGGTGTCCCAGAAGTCGTCGTCGTCGCAGGACGCGATGAACTGCGGCCGTCAGCCGCTCCAGGCCGGCGTTACGGGCGCCGGCGAGGCCCGGAGTACAGGTGTTCTCGATCAGTGTCACCGACCGCCTGGCGGTGGCCAGCTCCTTCAGCTCGCTGAGCGGCTCCTCCTGATCGTGGACCACGATGAGCTCGATCTGTCCCGCGTAGTCCTGCTCGACGACCGAAACTGGCCGCCTCCGTCAGCAGCTCAGGGCGGTTGCGGGTCGGCAGCACGACGCTCACCGCGGGCCAGTCGACCGGGATCCGGGCGCGCGGGTCGCAGTGCTGCCGGCCGGCTGTCGACGCGTGGTCGACCCGCAGGGGATAGCCGTACCGGATCAGCCACGGGGCGGTGATGGCCGTCACCTGCCGGTAGTCCGCGCGCGAGAGCTTGGAGTGCCATGCCTCGTCCAACCTGAGTTCACGGTGCCGTGCTGGAAGCGACTAGGGGTTCCCGGCGATCCCGTGAGACTCCGACAAGCTCGATCGAGCTGCGATGGACGTGGTCGATCCGCGCCGCGAAGCGGTCCAGGCCCAGCTCGTGCAGCACCGCCTCCAGCCTGGCCGCGGGGGTCGTCGACGAAGTCCTCGTAGCGCATTCTCGTCGCGTGCGTCGAAGACCGGCCGGATGAGTCGCGATCTCGGCCTGGAAGGCGGCCCAGAGGTACGCCGAGTGGCGCACCCCGTGCACGCCCATGACCGCGCCCTCGCCGCCGTGCGGACGAGATACCTGGGTCTTCGACCAGGAGTAGGCGACGCCTCGCGGATCCCGCACGAGATGGAGCAGGCTGACCGGGAGGCCCATCCGTCGGAGTGCGAGCGCCTGCCCGGGACCCTTGCTCGCGTCCACGATGACCTCGGCGTGCGCGACCTCGGCGACCGCGCCGTACAGAGCCCGGTAGAAGTCGCCGTACTCACGCAGGGCGCGCTCGAAGTCGCGATGTCCCCTCGTGCCCGGCGAGGAACAGCCGGGGCACGTAACGCTGTCTGAGACACCAGCTGCTGCAGCCTGCCGATGTGTCGCAGCTCGTCCGGAGACCACGACCCGAAAGCGAGCCGCCCGACCTCGGACCAGAACTCGCACGACTCGAACGGGCCGACCGCAGCCGCAGAGCTCCGTCGGCCACCGAGGGCTTGCGGATGAGCTCGATCATCTCGCCGATGTTGACCCAACCGGGGATCCGCGCCGAGGGTGCGTTCGACGAGGGTGCTTCCCGACCTCCCTGCGCCGGCGATGTAGACCACGCGTGCGGGGTGTTCTGTCACGAGATTGATCTTCCCTGCCCTGTCGTCCGGCTGTCATGCGCGACGGGGCGCCAAGGGGTCGCTCAGGGCGGTCGTCACTCACCCCCGGGGCTGATCGCGCCTGCTTCGACCCTACTGTCGCCGGGCGCCAAATGACGGCACATCAGCCGCAAGCGCCCTCACAAGCCGCTTGCGATCGATGCCGCACGGTCACCACCGCGAGCGATGGACGACCTCATCGAGGCCACGGCGGCCCCGCTTGAGCGACGGCGACGGACGGTCCTCCGCCCGGTGCCCGATCGAGATGGCGCCGATGGGCAGGTAGTCGTCGGGGACGCCGAACTCCGCGCGGAAGGTCGCGATCTCTCCGGGGGGATGCCGAAGAAGCACGCTCCGAGGTCCTCGTCGGTCACGGTCAGCAGCATGAGCAGGGCCGCCATGCCGGTGTCGATGTCCCAGTACGGCGCCGGCCAGTGGGTCTCGTCCATGTCGGTCCACCCCTTGTCGGGGGCGGCGTACCGCTCCAGGTACTCCCGCTTGCAGGACAGCGGTACGACGACGACGGGTGCCTTGCGCATGCCCTCGGACCAGGCGTCCTTCCCGTCGTCGGCAGGGGTCGTGCACGTCCAGAACCGCGCGACGTCGACGGGGTCGTCGAGCACGCAGGAACGCCCAGCCCTGGCTGAAGCCCGCACTCGGCGCGTGGAGAGCATTGGACAGGATCCGGTCGACGACCGCGGGGTCGACCGGCCCGGTCGCTGTAGTTGCGCACCATCCTCCGGCGGGCCACGACTCGCTGGAACTCCATTGTCTATCCTTTCGGCGGAGGCGACCACGCCCCGCGAGAGCCCCGTCGCGGCGCGGTCCCCGCGGGGCATCACGAAGTATGCCGCGACGTAGATGGCGGCGCAGACGATGAGAAGCGAGCGGTACCCGATCGGCCAACGCCAGATACTCGAGGCACCCGCCGCACCATCGAACCGAGCAGGTTGGTGCCGAAGGCCGTCGTCGGGTCCGCGGTCGTGTCGAACCGCTTCGCGAAGATCACGTTCGCGGCCATGATCGGGATGAACGCGAGCAGGACCGCCACGAGCCAGCCGCAGGACGAAGCGGAAGCGACAGCACTGCCGATGTCGGCACGACCCACGCGAGGAACAGCCCGCCGAACAGCACGCCGTACATCGCTCGCACCGGCGGCACCGTGAACCGCCTGGTGAGCTCCACGGCCGCGAGCACCGCGACCAGTACCCCCGCGAAGACGAGCGCGTTGACGAGCCAGGTCGTGCCGAAGTACAGCGCGAAGCCGGTGATGTTCTTCGTCTCGAGCAGCAAGAACGCCACCCCCAGCAGGAACAGGTCGCGGTAGCGCCACATCGTCTTGACCTGGCCGGCACCGCCGACGAGGCCGACCGCGACGAGGCTGAACAGCAAGATCAGGCCGAGGACGAGTGATGTAGATGCCGGGTATCCCGAAGAAGCCGGCGTTGTTCTCGACGTAGAGGAACGGCCGGTCGTCCGTCGACGGCGCCGGCGCGGAGGCGGTGGGCTGCCAGGTGGCGTTGCACTTCTGGTCGGCGGGGGTCAGCCCCGCGACGAAGACGGCCGAGCGAGACCGCCTGGGGGTTGGACAAGATGCAGGGAGCGTGGCCGAACGCCTGGTCGATCGTGTTGCCCAACCGGTCCACCAGCCACGGCTCGCGGTAGAAGTTGTACATCGAGAACGCGCCGCCCGGCGCCAGGTGCGCGCGGGCCGACTGGATCGCCTGCTCGGTGAACAGGTAGCTCTCCAGGCGCAGCGCACTGGCGCCGGACACGAGCGTGAGCGAGTCGGGCAGCGCGAACAAGATGAGGTCGTACTTCTTGTCGGTGCGCTCGAGAAAGGCCCTGCCGTCGTTGACGTATGTCGTCACTCGCGGGTCCTGGTAGGCGTGGTCGGGGTCGTGTTCGCGGCCGAACTCGAGCAGGCTCGGGTCGATCTCGACCGCGTCGACGTGCTGGACGCCGTGCGACAGCGCGATGGCGACGTCTGTGCCGGTGCCTGCACCGACGATCAGCACCCGCTTCGGCACTCGGGGGACCCGGCGGTACGGCTCGTCGTAGTACGGCTCCTCCTTGATCCGGGTGGCAGCGGTCGTCAGCCGCTGGTGGGGTACCCCGTTGACGTAGACCTGCCACTCGGTGCCGCCGTTGCCGTCGGGCTGCTGGAACGTCGATGACCTGGTAGTACGGCGACCAGAAGACGCCTTTGTCGTGGACCGAGGGGTACGTGAACATCGCCACCGTCGCCACCAGCAGCGTGACCGACACCGACGCTTCCGGTCGCCCCAGCAGCACGACGAACAGCACCGAGACGACCCCGAACCACACCAGCGGCGGCATCCCGGCGAAGGAGCAGAGCGTGAACGACGACGATGCCGGCCAACGAGCCCAGCAGGTCGAAGCGGTAGGCGTCCAGCCGCGGAAGCTGCGTGAAGCAGTCGGCCACGAGCTCGCCAGGACCCGCCATGATGGCGGCCACCGCGCCGAAGATCACCGGCAGCGTCACCCAGATCGGCGGCCCGCGTCGTGTGCAGGCTCGTGAAGAAGATGACCGACGTGCTCTGCCGGTCGACGGTGACCGGGTACGCCGAGAAGAAGCCGACCAGGGCGAGGAGTGCGACGGGGGAGTAGAGCGGCCTGCCCCGTCCTGGCTTGGCGGCGCGAAGAAATCCCAACCCGATCCCGAGGAAGGACCCGAGCAGCACGAAGTTGCTGAAGTAGCTGAGATGGACGACCTCGGCCCCGTGACCAGCGGATCAGGGCGAGCTCGAGGAAGAGCATCAAGAAGCTGGCAAGCACGAGGCGTAGTCGGATCGGCACGAACTCCCTCTCCTCGACATCGCTCGGGCGCGGCTCATTGTCACACGCTTCCGCACAACCCAAAAGATCCGAGCTCAGGTGGCTATAGCCGCTCGTGACTCGGATCCATGGGGTTGTGGGCGGCGGCTGTCTGCCATATTGCAGGGGTGACGTTCGAGCGGATGTGGCGGGACCTGCTGCCGATCGGCCGAGACACCGCGACCGGCGGGTATCGGCGCTCCCCGTTCAGCTCTGCCGAGCGAGAGTGCGCCGCGTGGTACGTCGAGGAGGCGACCCGTCGGCAGCTCGAGATCGAGACCGACGGCCAGGGCAACGCGATCGCGTGGTGGCGTCCGGCGCGAGCAGCAGGCAGTGGCGCCATCCTCGTCGGCTCGCACCTCGACTCGGTGGACAACGGCGGCGCGTACGACGGTCCCGCTCGGCGTCATCTCGTCGTTCGCCGCGATCGACCGGCTGCGGGAGCGGGGCGTCGAGCCGTCCCGGCCCGTCGGCGTGGCCATGTTCGTGGAGGAGGAGGGCTCGAGGTTCGGCGTGGCCTGTCTCGGGTCGCGGTTGGCGACCGGCCGGATGTCACCGGCGGCGGCAGCTGAGCTGCGAGACCGCGATGGCGCGTTCCTGCTGGACGTCGATGTCCGCGTCGGGGATCGAGCCTCGCCTCGGCCCGTCATCGATGCTCGACGGTGTCGCGTGCTTCGTCGAGCTGCACGTCGAGCAGGGCACGGGACCTCGTCGACCGGGGCCGTGCCGTCGCGCTTGCGTCCGCGAGCTGGGCGCACGGCCGCTGGCGCTTCGACTTCGAGGGTGAGCCCAACCATGCCGGCGCGACCAGGATGGAGGACCGCCACGACCCGATGCTCACCTATGCCATGACCGCCCTGGCGGCGAACAAGCAGGCCCGCCTGTCCGGCACCCGGGCCACCTTCGCCCGCGTGGTCGATGTCCAGCCCAACGCGACCAACGCGATCCCCGAGCTGGTACAGGCATGGCTGGACGCCCGAGGCGAGGACTCCGACCGCGTCGGCAGGCTGGTCGACGCCGTCACCCACCAGGCCGTCGAGAGCGGGCCGACCGTGACGGTACTCGGGTCACCGTGACCGAGGAGTCGTCGTCACCGACCGTCGACTTCGACGTCGGACCTCATCGAGCCGGCTCGCGGCGGTGCTCGGATGGCGCTCCCGTCATCGCGACCGGAGCCGGGCACGACGCCGGCATCCTCCAGCTCGCCGGCATCAGCCTCGGCCATGGTGTTCGTGCGCAACCCCACGGGCGTGTCGCACTCGCCCGAGGAGTTCGCCGACATGGCCGACTGCCTCGAAGGCGTCGACGCCCTCGCCACGGTGCTCGAGACGCTCGCCGGATGACGACGTACTGGTGCGAGCGGGCGTGGACCGGTGACGGCGAGCTGGTCGACGGCCTCGTGGTCGACGTCGAGGGCACCCGGATCACCGCGACCCGGCGCACAACCGTCCCTGCCCGGACGGCTGCGGTCTCGGCTGCCCGGCCTCACGGTGCCGGGTTTCGCGAACTGTCACAGCCACGCCTTCCACCGCGCGCTGCGGGGACGCACGCAAGCGGGCGCCGCGGGCAGCTTCTGGTCGTGGCGCGAAGCCGATGTACGACGTCGCGGCGCGGCTCGACCCCGACAGCTACTACGCGCTCGCCGTCGCGACCTACCGCGAGATGGCGCTCGCCGGCATCACCGCGGTCGGGGAGTTCCACTACCTGCACCATCGGCGACCACGGCACGCCGTACGCCGACCCCAACGAGATGGGCCAGGACCTTGGTCGCCGCTGCCCGAGACGCGGGCTGCGGATCGCTCTGCTCGACACGTGCTATCTGTCCGCGGGTTTCGGCTCGCCTCCGCAGGGCGTCCAGCTGAGGTTCAGCGACGGCGACGTCGAGCGCTGGGCTGCCCGAGTCAGCGCCTTGGACCTCGACGCCGACCCGGGAGTCGTGGTCGGGAACGGCGATCCACTCCGTACGGGCGGTCGACCGAGGCGACCTGTCGGCAGTCGGCGAAGCGCGCCCGTCTGCGCCCGCTGCACGTCCACCTCTCCGAGCAGGTGGCCGAGAACGACGCGTGCGAGCAGCGGTACGGCTGCACCCCGACCCAGCTGTTGTCCGATGCCGGCGTCCTCGGGGTGCGGACGACGGCCGTCCACGCCACGCATCTCACCGGTGCCGACATCGACGCAGGTCGGCGGCGCCGGATGCTCCGTCGCCTTCTGTCCGACGACCGAGCGCGACCTCGCCGACGGTGTCGGCCCGGCCAGACAGCTTGTCGACGCCGGCGCACGGCTGACGCTGGGTTCCGACAGCCATGCGGTGGTGGACATCTTCGAGGAGATGCGAGCGGTCGAGCTCGATGCCCGGCTCGTCACCCATCGGCGCGGGAGCTTCACGGCCGACGAGCTGCTGCGCGCTGCGACCAGCGCCGGGCACGACTCCCTCGGTTTCCCCGCTGCCGGCCGGATCGCCGCCGGCCAATGGGCCGATCTGGTGACGGTCGATCTGCGCAGTCCGCGAACGGCGGGAACGGCTTGCGACGCCGACTCGGTGGTGTTCGCGGCGAGTGCCGCCGACGTCACTTCCGTGGTCGCCAGTGGGCGCCCCCTCGAGCTCGACCGTGGCGGGGTCGGCCGGCAGCTCGGTGCGGCGATCGAGGCTGCGGTGACACCTCGATGACGTCGGTCCTCGTCGACAACATCGGTGAGCTCGTCACCAACGACGCCTCACTCGGCGACCGGTCCCCCTTGGGCCTGCTCCGGCATGCGGCCCTGGTGGTCGAGAAGGGTCACGTTGCCTGGGTGGGTGCGAGCCCGTCTGCGCCGGCCGCCGACGAGGTCATCGACGTGCAGGGGGCCGCCGTGATACCCGGGTTCGTCGACAGCCATGCGCACCTGGTCTTCGCGGGGGACCGGGCCGCGGAGTTCGCCGCCCGGATGGAGGGCCGGTCGTACTCCGCGGGCGGCATCCGTGCGACGGTTACCGCGACCAGGGCGGCCCCCGACGACGTGCTGATCGCCACCACGGCCCGCCTGGTGAACGAGATGCAGCGCCAGGGTACGACCACCGTCGAGATCAAGAGCGGCTACGGCCTCACCGCCGCCGACGAGGCGCGGGCGTTGGCGATCGCCTCACGATTCACGCCGGAGACGACCTACCTGGGCGCTCACGTCGTCGCACCGGAGTACGCCGACGACCCCGCGGGCTACGTCGACCTGGTCACCGGCCCGATGCTCCAGGCGGCGCGCCCGTACGCGAAGTGGATCGACGTCTTCTGTGAGCGAGGTGCGTTCGACGCCGACCAGTCCCGCGCCGTTCTTCGCGCCGGGATCGCCGCCGGTCTGGCCCCGCGGGTCCACGCCAACCAGCTAGGCCCGGGTCCCGGTGTGCAGGTCGCCTGCGAGGTCGCGGCGGCCTCGGCGGACCACTGCACCCACCTGAGCGACTCGGATGTGACCGACCTGCGCGACGCCGGCGTGGTCGCGACGCTGCTGCCGGGTGTCGAGTTCTCCACCCGCTCGCCTTATCCCGATGCGCGGGCCCTGCTGGACGCGGGAGTGACGGTGGCGCTCGCCAGTGACTGCAACCCCGGCTCCTGCTATTCGTCCTCGATGCCGTTGTGCGTCGCGCTGGCGGTACGGGAGATGCGGATGTCGCCGGCGGAGGCGCTCTGGTCGGCGACGGCCGGAGGGGCTGCCGCACTCAGGCGCACCGATGTCGGGTGTCTGGGCGTCGGAGCACGAGCAGACCTGAGCGTCTTGTCGGCGCCGTCCTACGTACACCTCGCGTACCGGCCAGGCGTACCGCTCGTGAGTGCCGTGCTCGCCGCCGGTCGTCGCGTCGTCTGAGCCGACTGCGGTTCAGACGACGCGATCAGCCGGCCGGTCGGGTCCTGGGCGTCCGAGAGCTCGGCCCCACGCAGCTCCTCGACGTCGACGTCGCTCTTGTGCCCGAGTTGGCTCGGCCACCACATGTGGCGTCCCAGGTCGAGGTTGAGGGCGGTGACGAGCACCGACCGCACGACCAGGGTGTCCAGCAAGACCCCGAGCGCCACCGCGAAACCGATCTCCGAGAAGGCGACGAGAGGCAGCGTGCCCAAGACGGCGAACGTGCCTGCGAGCACAGCACCCGCCGACGTGATGACCCCGCCGGTGGCTCCGAGCCCGATCAACGCACCGCGCCGGGTTCCGTACTTCAACGACTCCTCGCGGACCCGCGTCATCAAGAAGATGTTGTAGTCGATGCCGAGGGCCACCAAGAACACGAACACGAACAGCGGCAACGACGAGTCGGCGCCGCCGTAGCCGAGGATGTGGTCGAAGATCTGCGCGCTGATCCCCAGAGCGGCGCCGAAGGACAGCACCACGGTGGCGATCAGCAGCAGCGGCGCCACGATCGCTCGCAGCAGCGCGGCCAAGATGAAGAACACCACGACCAAGATGATCGGGATGATCAGGTTGCGGTCGTGGTGCGCCGCTCGCTGTACGTCGAGGTTGATCGCGGTCGTCCCGCTCACGAGAGCATCCGCGTTCAGGCACCGCGTGCAGCGTGGAGCGAAGCCTGTCGATGGTGTCGTAGGCCGCCTGGCTGTCGGGCGGGTCGGACAACGTCGCCTGGATGAAGCTGACGCCGCCGGCGGTACCTCGCTGCGCTGCAGCGGCGATCCCGTCGGTATCGGCGGCTGCCTTCGTGACGGCCGCGGACTGTCCGGCGTTGGCCACGATCGACACCGGGTCGCTCGCCCCTGCTGGGAAGTGCTCGTGCCAGCACCGTCTCACCGGTGACCGAGTCTTCGGGGCCGGTGTACTGCTCGTTGTTGCTGAGCCCGGTCGCGTGGAGGTTGACGATGCCGAGGCAGGCGAACGCCAAGATCACCGATGTCACGACCCAGACCGCGCGTGGACGGCGTGCGATGCGGGTACCGACCCGGGCCCAGAAGCCGGTGGCCGTCGGCTCGGGGCTGCCTTCTTGCGGCCGGCTGGGCCAGAACACCCAACGCCCACAGATCACGAGCAGCGCCGGCAGCAAGGTGATCATGACGAGCAGACCCACGCCGACCCCGATCGCGGCGACCGGCCCGAGCCCCTTGGTCGAGTTCGTCTCGGCGACGAGCAGGCACAGCATCCCGACGATCACCGTGCCGGCGCTTGCGAGGATCGCCGGACCGGCCCGGCGCAGCGCCACGGCCATGGCGGTGTGCCGGTCGTGGTGGCGGCGCAGCTCTTCTCGGTAGCGCGCGACCAGCAGGAGGGCGTAGTCGGTACCGGCACCGAAGACAAGTACGGTCAGGATCCCCGCGCTCTGGGCGTTGACGACGAGCCCTGCGTGCTTGGCCAGCAGATAGATGACTCCTTCGGCCACCGTCAACGCGATCCCGGCCGAGATCACCGGCAGCAGCCAGAGGGTGGGGCTTCGGTAGGTCAGCAGCAAGATCACGACCACGACACCGATCGTGGAGAACAGCAAGGTGCCGTCGATGCCCTTGAAGGCCGCCCCTGAGTCCGCTGCCATCCCACCCGGCCCGGTGATGTGGGCCGTCAGCCCCGGATCGCCGCTGTTGGCCCGCGTTCGCATCCCGTCCGACGATGTCCACGGCCTTGTTCCAGCCGTTGCTACCGAGGTTGAGCGGGACGATCGTCTCGAGGGCCTGGTGGTCGCGTGACGGGAACGGGCCCTGGACCTGCCGCTGCACGCCCTCGAGCCCGGCGAAGCTCGTCGCGTCGGCCTTTGCCTTTGCCAGGTCCGCCGCGGTGAGCCCGGACTGCCGTTCGTACACCACGACTGTCGGGATCTCGTTGGGGTCCTGGAAGGCCTTCAGCTTGTCGAGCGCCCGGGTCGACTCGGCGCTGCCGGGCAGCCAGGACACCGCGTCGTTCTTCTCCACGCCGGTCAGGTGCTTGGCCCCGCCGGAGGCCGCGAGGACAACAGCGAGCCAGAAGACGAGCGCGACCCACTTCGTGAACCTGTTCGTCAGTGCGCCCGCGAACCAGACCTGCATGGTGAACCCTCCCAGAAACGTGCCGTTCGTGCGAAGGTACTGGTACGTGAGTAGATCGTCAACCTAGTAAATGATCAATCTGGTGAAATCATGGGTAGCATCAGGGTGAACCCTGATGACACCGGGTCCGCGGCTGGATGGAGGTGCGCAGAGTGGCGGCTTCTGTGACGACAGCCCCGGACCTCAACCAGTTCACCGGCTACCTCCTTCGTCGCGCCTTCGTCAAGGCGGTGGGCGCCGCGCGCGCCTGTATCCCTGAGTCGGCGCACGTGCGCGAGGTCGCGGTCATGGCCATCTTGCGCGAGCGGGGCGCGATCTCTCAGCGCTCGCTCGCGGACGTCACCCATGTCAACCGCAGCCTGATCGTCAAGCTGGTCGACGAGCTCGAGACCAAGGGATGGGTGGTCCGTGAGCGCAACCCCGGCGACCGTCGCTCCTACGCTCTGCGCCTGACTGCTCTCGGCGCGTCGCGCGCTGGATGACCTGCAGGCGGATCTGGACAGGGGCGAAGCGAAGCTGACCAAGCCGTTGACGTCAGCCGAGCGTCAGCGCCTCAAGCACCTGTTACGCCGCCTGCTGGCAGACGACCCGTCGGTCGGGGTCGGCGTGCTGGCCGAGCGGTCGGGCTATCTGATCGCGCACGCCCACCGGTTGCTGCGCGGATGGGCCGAGACGAGGCTGCAGAGCCTCGAGCTGCATCCCCGCGACTTCGGCCTGCTGTCCGCGCTGGGCCGAGACGAGCCCTGCTCGCAGAGTCACCTCGCGGCCAGCCTCGGGGTGACGCCGCCGGCCGTGCTGATGTTGGTCGACGAGCTGGAGGCGAAGGGCCTTCTCACCCGGCTGCGGAACTCCGCCGACCGACGGGCGAACGACGTCACGTTGACCCGCGAGGGCCGCCAACGCCTGCGAGCCGCGCGCTTGGCCGCGGCGGGTTTGCAGGCGCAGTCCGTGGCCAGACTGGGCGAGGAGGGCGATGTCGAGCTGAGAAGACTTCTCACGAAGCTCCTGCAGCCCGAGCTCGGCACGCCGTCCACAACCGCCCAACCCCCGCAAGATCCGACTCACGCGTCGTTATAGCCGCGATCACAGGTCGGAGCTCTTGGGTTGGTCAGGGGCGCTGGGCCCGGATCCGGATGCGGCTGCCCTGCGAGCCGGGGCCGCCGTCGTGAACCGCCACCGTGATCTGCCCGGACACCTTCTCGGCGAACCAGAGCATTCGCATCCGGTGGTCGTCGGGCGGGCGAGAGCGGTGACAGCGACGGCAGCGGCGCGCGGGTGGCCACCTCGCAGACGATCGCCCTCCCTCGGCGCCAGACCTTGACCGCGACCAGCGGGAGGTGCGGCCAGTGGCCGGCCGTCGTTCCCGGGGTCGACGGGCTCTTCCTGGTCGGTCTCCCAGCTCGTCGTCACGGCCTCGTTCACGACGATGGACAAGTCCTCGATGAGGTCGTCCCGCGAGCCGGTCGCAGTCACGTCTGGGCGTAGAGCCACCGCTTCACGGCGGTCGCGGCGAAGGGGCCGAACCCCGTCACGGCGTCGGGCACGCCGAGCGCGTCGGGTGAGGGCAGGTGGTACGGCGGGAACAGCTCGTCGTACGGGCGGAAGTCGGGGTTCGGGCAGTCGACGCCGTCGACGATCAGCACCGGATGGGTGACCCGGGCCACGTGCAGGTAGGACGGAGTACGCGACGTGAGGTCGAACAGGCAGACAAGGTGCCACCGGCATGCCGGCCAGGTCGGACTCGATCTGTCGTTCCGCGAGCTGCCAGAGCGCCACGTCCGCGTCCTTCGTGGATGCCGGCGGCTGAGTCAGCATCGCGAGTGGCCCGAGCCTGGCCGGCTGCGGGCTACGCGACCGGCAGGTGGCGATGATGGCCGGGGCCGACCTGGTGGACAGCCACGCCTGGGGACGGAAGTCGACATCGGCCGCAGACGTGCCCAGCCGGCCGGCCGAAGCGTCTCGTACCTCCGGCTCCAGCAAGGCGATCATGTGCCGGCCGTGAGCCCACGCCTCGTGGGTACGGTCGACGACCTGGTCGACGATGTCGCTCATCGCCGAGCCGAAGGCTCCTCGATGGCGTGAACGCCGACATGAAATGCTCAGGCATCTCCGCCACTGGATCCCCCTGTCACGAACGACGAAACCCCGAGTGGCTTCCTCGCAGTACTGCTGTTGTTGCGCAGGCACGGGTCATCCCCGCCGATGCTGGCTGACCGGGTCGTCTCCCGTGTCGGTGACCATGGCCGCGATGTCGCGAAGCTTTCGGTTGGTGTCCTGGGAAGCCTTGACAAGCAGTCCGAACGCCTCGTCGGCGCTGATCTTGTGGCGCTCCATCAAGATCCCCTTCGCCTGGCCGATGACGTCGCGCGTACTGAGGGCCTGTCTCATCTCTTGGGCGTTGCGGGCCGCGACCATCGCGATCGCCGCATGGGCGGCGAGCAGCTGCCCGATCGCCACAGAGTCCTCACTGAAGGCGCCGCGATCACGCGCATAGAGGTTGAGCGCGCCGACCGTACCGGCGTGCACGAAGAGCTGGAAGGAGACCATCGACCGAACACCGAGCTCGACGGCGCGCGGACCGAACCGCGGCCAGCGCTCATCGTCGGCAAGGTCGTCGCTCAGCATCGTGGCATGTCCGTGCAGGGCGCTCAGGCATGGCCCCTCGCGAAGCTGGTACTGGACCGCGTCGACCGCCTCGACGAGCTCGTGGCTGGCGGCCGGGGTCAACGGACGCCGGCTCTTGTCCAGCGTGGTGATACCGGCGTGCTCGGCTCCGGGAACGTTGCTGAGCGTGACGGCGACAACGGCCTCCAGGGTCGTCTCGAAGTCGGGCTCGGCCTGGAGCAGGCGTGCGCTCGCGCTCAGCATCTCGGCAAGACGCGATCCCCCCGGCCGTCGATGCCCGGTTGGCGGAGGTCGTAGATCGCCCGTCGGCATGCACGCTCCTCACGGATAGGGGGCCGGTTGTCACTGATCGTATGCGCCACCGGCGCCGATGCCCAAGCTGGAACCAACCCGCGGACACCGTCGCGCCGTCCGCCCGTGCCGGGAAGTGACCCACGTCACACTCGCACCCGAGCGTGACGGACGGAACATCTTCGGGTGTGCCGCGTTGTAGCCAATGGTAAGAATTGAGTTCGATCGGCTCAACTTTTTTGAGATCGACGGACGCCAGTATCAGACTGAGTCGAAACGACTCGATCTAAGAAAGGTAACAACAACCATGGCACGTGCGGTCGGTATAGACCTCGGCACGACGAACTCCGTCGTCGCCGTCCTGGAGGGTGGAGACCCCACCGTCATCGCGAACGCCGAGGGTGCCCGCACAACCCCCTCGGTCGTAGCCTTCGCCAAGAACGGCGAGGTGCTCGTCGGCGAAGTCGCGAAGCGCCAAGCGGTCACGAACGTCGACCGCACCATCCGGTCCGTCAAGCGCCACATGGGCACCGACTGGACCGACGTCATCGACGGCAAGACGTTCACTCCCCAGCAGATCTCGGCCTTCATCTTGCAGAAGCTCAAGCGCGATGCGGAGTCCTATCTCGGTGAGTCGGTCACCGACGCCGTCATCACGGTCCCGGCGTACTTCAACGACGCGCAGCGCCAGGCGACGAAGGAGGCCGGTGAGATCGCCGGACTGACCGTCCAGCGGATCGTCAACGAGCCGACCGCGGCCGCGCTTGCCTACGGGCTCGACAAGGAGTCCGACCAGACGATCCTTGTCTTCGACCTCGGAGGTGGCACGTTCGACGTGTCCCTGCTCGAGATCGGCGAGGGCGTCGTGGAGGTCAAGGCGACCAGCGGTGACAACCACCTCGGTGGTGACGACTGGGACGCTCGCATCGTCGACTGGATGATCGAGAAGTTCAAGAACGCCCATGGCACCGACCTGGGAGCCGACAAGATCGCCCGCCAGCGGCTACAGGAGTCGGCCGAGAAGGCGAAGATCGAGCTGTCGTCGTCGTCTGAGACCACGATCCACCTTCCGTACATCACGCTGAGCCAGACCGGTCCCCTGCACTTCGAGGAGAAGCTGACCCGCAGCGAGTTCCAGAAGCTCACGTCCGACCTGCTCGACCGGACCAAGAAGCCCTTCCAGCAGGTGATCAAGGACGCGGGCATCAACGTCAACCAGATCGACCACGTGATCTTGGTCGGCGGCTCGACCCGCATGCCGGCCGTCACCGAGGTCGTCAAGCAGCTCACCGGCGGCAAGGAGCCCAACAAGGGTGTCAACCCCGACGAGGTCGTCGCGGTCGGCGCGTCCCTGCAGTCGGGTGTGCTCAAGGGTGAGGTGAAGGACGTCTTGCTGCTCGACGTCACCCCGCTGAGCCTCGGCATCGAGACCAAGGGCGGCGTGATGACCAAGCTGATCGAGCGCAACACCACCATCCCGACCAAGCGCTCGGAGATCTTCAGCACGGCCGACGACAACCAGCCGTCCGTGATGATCCAGGTCTACCAGGGCGAGCGCGAGATGGCGTCGTCCAACCAGCTGCTCGGCAACTTCGACCTGACCGGCCTGCCGCCGGCTCCTCGGGGCATCCCGCAGATCGAGGTCACCTTCGACATCGACGCCAACGGCATCGTGCACGTGTCCGCCAAGGACCGTGGCACCGGCCGTGAGCAGTCGATGACCATCACGGGCGGATCGGCCCTCTCGAAGGACGACATCGACAAGATGATCGCCGACGCGGAGAAGTACGCCGACGAGGACCGTCTGCGCAAGGAGGCTGTCGAGGTCCGCAACCAGGCGGACTCCTTGGTCTACTCGACGGAGAAGTTCCTGAGCGAGAACTCTGACAAGATCCCGGCCGACGTGAAGACCCAGGTCGAAGCCGACATCGCCGAGGTCAAGACCGCTCTCGAGGGGGACAACACCGACGCGATCGCGGCGGCGACGTCGAAGCTCGGCACGTCCAGCCAGTCGATGGGTGCGGCGATGTACGCCAACGCCTCGGCCGAGGCCGGCGCCGGCACAGGCGGACAAAGCGACACGTCCGGAGCCGACCGAGGACGAGGGCATCGTCGACGCCGAGATCGTCGACGACGGCCCGGATGGCTCCGACAGCGCCCAGGGGCGTGATGGCCAGTGACGAATGACCCCGAGGAGGTTCAGGGCCCGGTGATCCGCGACAAGCGGCGCATCGACCCCGAGACCGGACAGGTGAGGGAGCCGCGCGAAGGCGCGGCTCCCACGCCCGCCGGAGGTACGCAATCCGTGCCGACAACCTCTGGACAAGCCGAGGCGGAGGCCCAGCTGGCCGAGCGGACGGCAGACCTGCAACGGCTGCAGGCGGAGTACGTCAACTACAAGCGACGAGTCGACCGTGACCGCGAGACGACCCGGCAGGCGACGATCGCCTCGGTGCTGACCTCGCTGCTCCCGGTCCTCGACGACATCGGGAGGGCTCGCGAGCACGAGGAGCTCACCGGGGGGTTCAAGGCGGTCGCCGACTCACTCGAGCGCACCGTGTCGTCGCTCGGCCTGGTGACGTTCGGCGAGGTGGGCGACGCGTTCGACCCGAGGGTGCACGAGGCTCTGATGCACACGTACTCCGAAGACGTCGACGGCCCGGTATGTGTCGCCGTTCTCCAGGTCGGCTACCGCCTGGGAGACCGGATCGTCCGGCCAGCCAGGGTCGCGGTCGCCGAACCCGCAGAGTCACCGCTGGCTCCAGACGACGCGGACACGGCATACGAGGCCGAGGGCCTCGACGCAGCCGAGGCACTCACACCCGACGCCGGCGACGAGAGCTGAAGACCCACCACAAGGCACAGCAAGACGAAGAGGGGAGGCGCGCATGAGTCCAGCAGACTGGGCGAGTAAGGACTTCTACAAGATCCTGGGAGTGTCGAAAGACGCGTCCGCGGACGACATCAAGAAGGCCTATCGCAAGCTGGCGCGCGCCAACCACCCGGACTCCAAGCCAGGGGACGCGGCAGCCGAGGAGCGGTTCAAGTCCATCTCGGAGGCGTACTCCGTCTTGTCCGACAAAGACAAGCGCAAGGACTACGACGAGCAGCGCGCCCTGTTCGGCGGTGGCGGCTTCCGCGTACCGCCGCCCGGTCAGGGGCCGAGGGACTACAACGACCTGTTCGGCGGTGGCGGCGGCGGTGGACTGGGCGACCTGTTCGGTGGCATCTTCGGCGGCGGCGGCAGCCGTACCCGGTCCGCCCAGCCGCGTCGCGGTCAGGACGTGGAGTCCGAGACCTCGCTCACCTTCGACCAGGCGCTCGAGGGGATCACCGTCTCCCTTGCGCCTCACGAGCGATGCTGCCTGCACGTCTTGTGCCGGTACGGGCGCCAGAGCAGGCACGATGCCCCGGGTCTGCCCGAGATGCGAGGGCTCTGGCATGCAGACCTCGAGCCAGGGCGGCGTCTTCTCGATGACCGAGCCGTGCCGAGAGTGTCTCGGCCGTGGCCTCGTCGTCGACGACCCGTGCCCGGTCTGCCACGGTTCCGGCCGCGGGCAGTCGACCCGTACGATCCAGGCGCGCATCCCCGCCGGGGTGAAGGACGGACAGCAGATCAGGCTCCGCGGCAAGGGTGCGCCCGGTGAGCGCGGCGGTCCCGCCGGCGACCTGTTCGTCACGGTCCACGTCGCGGCGCATCCGCTGTTCGGCCGCAAGGGCGACAACCTCACGCTGACCGTGCCCGTGCGTTTCGACGAGGCCGCGCTGGGAGCCGACATCGCCG
The DNA here is from genome assembly GCA_963824115.1 of uncultured Actinomycetota bacterium. Lineage (GTDB taxonomy): Bacteria > Actinomycetota > Actinomycetes > Propionibacteriales > Nocardioidaceae > DASQEH01. The sequence goes on along the minus strand of CAWGOA010000005.1, from coordinate 79,338 downwards.
TACCCACGAGCAAGGGCGACCGCGTCACCTTGCGGGTACCGGCCGGTACCGACAACGGTCGCACCTTCCGGGTGAAGGGCAAGGGGGCGCCGCGTCGCGACGGAACCTTGGGCGACCTTCTCGTCACAGTCCAGGTCGAGACACCGAAGTCCCTCGACGAGGCGTCCCGTACGGCCATCGAGGCCCTGCGGACCGCAGCGGCGGGCCATGACCCGCGAGCCGAGCTGCTGAGCCGAGGAGGCACCGCTCATGGCTAAGGCACGCATCACCTTCGACGTGACCAACCCGGCCGCCCCCGTCTTCGTCATCAGCGTGGCGGCAGAGCTGTCGGGCATGCACCCACAGACACTGCGGAGCTACGACCGCATGGGGCTCGTCAGTCCCGGCCGCGCTGCGGGCGGCGGGCGCCGGTACTCCCTTCACGACGTCGAGCTTCTCCGGGTCGTGGCGGAGCTGACCGCGTCGGGCATCGGCATCGAGGGCGTTCGGCGGATCCTCGCCCTGGAGAACCAGGTGCTGGCGCTGCGGTCGAGAGTCGCGGAGCTCGAGCAGGAACTGGCCACCCCGGTGCAGGCGGTGAGCCCCACCCTGCCCGTGCGGCGCCCTGCAGATGCCCTGACCCGGTATGCGCCGAGCGTGTTCCACCCGGCTGCGAAGTCGCGACGGACCGATCCCCACCAGTAGTCACCTAGCTACCCCGTACCAAAGGACATACGTCATGGACGCAAACAAGTTCACGCGTCGCAGCCAGGAGGCTATCGGCGCCGCCATCGAGCTGGCCAAGTCGACCGGCAACCCGGCCGTCGAGCCGGTTCACCTGCTGTCGACGCTGCTAGCGCAGCCCGACGGCATCGCAGGTGCGCTCGTGCGTGCCGTCGGCGTCGACCCGGCTGCTGTCGCCCCCGCGGTCGACGCGGCGCTGCGCAGGCTGCCGTCGGCCACCGGCTCGACCGTCACGTCGCCGACGTACGCGCGAGGCACGATCTTGGCCCTGGAGGCCGCGGAGAAGCAGGCCGAGTCGCTGGGCGACGAGTTCGTGTCCACCGAGCACCTGCTGGTCGCTGTCGCCTCGGTCGATGGCGCCGCCAAGGAGCTGCTCAACGCCGCTGGCGTCACCGCCGATGCACTTGGCCGGCGCGTTCCAGGCCGTACGAGGCTCGGCGCGGGTGACCAGCGCCGACCCCGAGGCGACGTACCAGTCGCTGGAGAAGTACGCCGTCGACCTCACGGCAGCTGCCGAGTCGGGCAAGCTCGACCCGGTGATCGGGCGCGACAGCGAGATCCGTCGCGTCGTTCAGGTGCTGTCGCGACGTACGAAGAACAACCCGGTGCTGATCGGCGAGCCCGGCGTCGGCAAGACCGCCGTCGTCGAAGGGCTGGCGCAGCGGATCGTGAAGGGTGACGTGCCCGAGTCGCTACGCGGTCGTCGCCTGCTGTCGCTCGACCTCGCCGCGATGGTGGCGGGAGCCAAGTACCGGGGCGAGTTCGAGGAGCGACTCAAGGCAGTACTGGCCGAGATCAAGGACTCCGGCGGGCAGGTGATCACGTTCATCGACGAGCTGCACACGGTCGTCGGCGCCGGCGCGGGCGGCGACTCCGCCATGGATGCCGGCAACATGTTGAAGCCGATGCTGGCCCGCGGCGAGCTGAGGATGATCGGGGCGACGACGCTCGACGAGTACCGCGAGCGCATCGAGAAGGACCCGGCCCTCGAGCGACGCTTCCAGCAGGTGTTCGTGGGCGAGCCCAGCGTCGAGGACACGATCGCCATCCTGCGTGGCCTCAAGGAGCGCTACGAAGCCCATCACAAGGTGGCGATCGCCGACGCGGCCCTGGTTGCCGCGGCAGCCCTCTCCGACCGCTACATCAGTGGTCGACAGCTCCCCGACAAGGCCATCGACCTGGTCGACGAGGCCTCGTCGCGCCTGCGCATGGAGATCGACTCCAGCCCCGTCGAGATCGACGAGCTCCGCCGCAACGTCGACCGGCTCAAGATGGAGGAGCTCGCCCTCGAACGTGAGGACGACCCCGGCGTCCATCCAGCGGCTGGTTGCGCTGCGGGTCGAGGCCGCCGACAAGTCCGAGCAGCTGCGTGCTCTCGAGAGCCGTTGGGAGCACGAGAAGCAGGGACTCAACCGGATCGGCGCGCTCAAGGAGCAGATCGACGAGCTGCGCACCGAAGCCGACCGCGCCCAGCGCGACGGCGACCTGGCGCGCGCGTCGGAGCTGCTCTACGGCCGGATACCTGCCCTGGAGAAGGAGCAGGAGGAGGCCTCGGCCGCCGAGTCGCAGCTCGACACACGTGACCTGATGGTCCACGAGGAGGTCGGCGCCGACGAGGTCGCCGAGGTCGTCGCGGCCTGGACGGGGATCCCGACCGGCCGGCTGCTCGAGGGCGAGACCGGCAAGCTGCTGCGCATGGAGGACGAGATCGGCCGCCGGCTGATCGGTCAGCGAGCAGCCGTGAAGGCGGTGTCCGACGCCGTGCGCCGTGCTCGCGCTGGGATCTCCGATCCCGACCGGCCGACTGGGTCGTTCCTGTTCCTCGGGCCCACCGGCGTCGGGAAGACCGAGCTCGCCAAGGCGCTCGCGGACTTCCTGTTCGACGACGAGCGCGCGATCATCCGCATCGACATGAGCGAGTACTCCGAGAAGCACTCGGTGTCGCGGCTTGTGGGCGCGCCCCCCGGGTACGTCGGCTACGACGAGGGCGGCCAGCTCACCGAAGCGGTCCGGCGCCGGCCCTACTCCGTCGTGCTCCTCGACGAGGTGGAGAAGGCGCACCCCGAGGTGTTCGACATCTTGCTCCAGGTACTCGACGACGGCCGGCTCACCGACGGACAGGGCCGGACCGTCGACTTCCGCAACACGCTGCTGGTCCTGACCAGCAACCTCGGCTCGCAGTACCTTGTCGACCCGTTGCTCGACGAGGCCAAGAAGCGCGACGCCGTGATGGCGGCGGTACGGGCCAACTTCAAGCCGGAGTTCCTCAACCGGCTCGACGAGGTCGTCTTGTTCGACCCGCTCGGCACCGAGGAGCTCAGCCGCATCGTCGGTCTGCAGGTCGAACAGCTCGCGGCCCGGCTGGCCTCGCGGCGGATCACGCTCGACGTCTCGGACTCCGCTCGAGAGTGGCTCGCGCTGACCGGCTTCGACCCGGCGTACGGCGCCCGGCCGCTGCGACGACTCGTCCAGAGCTCCATCGGCGACGCGCTCGCCCGCGCCCTACTCGCCGGGGAGGTGTCGGACGGGGACACTGTCCGCGTGGACCTGGACGCCGCCCGCGACGGTTTGACGGTGACGCCCGCGTGACCTCGACTAGGTGGGGTGACCGGCTGGTTGCACTCGGGCATCTGGTCGTCACCAACCCGAAGTGACATCGGGGGGCGTCGACTTTGGTACTCTCGGGGCCCCGCTGCTCAAGCGGACCGCCCGTCCGTCCGCAGGGAGTAGAGCGCTAAGTGATCGACGTCGGGCTGGTCGCCAACGAACCTCCGAAGGGTCTGCGTGGCCAAAGCCGGACATCGGTGCTGAGCGCCGTTGTCGAGCTCGTTCGGCACCGCGACCTCGTCTGGGCGCTCACCCGTCGCGATTTCGCGGCCAGGTACAAGCAAACGGTTCTCGGCGTCACCTGGGCGCTCGTCATCCCCCTCATCACCATCGTGGTGTTCGGCGTCTTCGTCCAGAGGTTCGCCCGCGCCGACACGCATGGTGTCCCCTACGTGCTGTGGAGCTACGTGGGCTTGTTGCCGTGGACGTTCTTCAGCAACTCGGTCAGCACCGGCGGGATGAACCTGCTCACAAACCAGCCCCTGCTCAACAAAATCTACTCGCCGCGGGAGATCTACCCCATAGCCGGCGTGCTGCTCGCTGGCGTCGATGCGCTGATCTCCGTCGTCGCGATGGTGGTGGCATTCGTCATCGCAGGCTTCGTGCCGAGCGACCTGATCTGGCTCACGCCGTTCCTCATGCTCATCAACGCGGTGTTCGCCGTCGCCGCCGCGCTGCTCGTGTCGATCGTGATCGTCTACGTGCGAGACCTTCGCAACATCATCCCTGTCATCCTCCAGCTCGGCCTCTTTGCGACGCCGATCTTCTACTCCATCGACCAGATCTCGCCGACCTATCGGCTGGCCTACTGCTGGTGCAACCCAATGGGTCCCTTGATCGACTCGTACCGCCGCGTCATCCTCTTCGGGGAGTACCCACAGTGGGGCTATCTGGCTGCGGGTGCCGTGAGCTCGCTCATCTGGCTGATCGTGGCCGTGTTCGTCTTCTCAAGACTTGAGCGGGGCATTGTCGACATCATCTAAGGGCACAGTCGTCGTCGACAGGGTGTGGAAGCGGTTCCGCAGGGACCGGACGCGCCCGTTCCTCGGTGACCAGATCCGCGCGATGTCGCGACGACTCACCGAGCGCGAGTCGAAGTACCGCTGGGTTCTGCGTGACATCGACTTCACCATCGAGCCGGGTGAGTCAGTCGGCATCGTCGGCTCGAACGGCGCCGGCAAATCGACCCTGCTCAAGATCTTGACCAGGGTGATGTACCCGTACGCCGGCTCCGTTCAGATCGCGGGACGGGTCGGGGCGATCATCGAGCTGCGCGGCGGCATGCATCCTGAACTGACCGGGCGGGAGAACACGTTCATGTATGGGGCGCTGCTCGGCCTCAAGCGCTCGGAGATCATCGAACGCTTCGACACCATCGTCGACTTCGCTGACTTGAGCAAGGCGATAGACCGACAGATGAAGTACTACTCGTCAGGCATGCAGATGCGGCTGGGCTTCGCGATCGCGGCCTTCCTACGGCCCGATGTGCTGCTCGTCGACGAGGTGCTCGCCGTCGGCGACGCCTGGTTCCAGGAGCGCTGTCTGGACCGCATGCGGGAGGTCCTTCAAGAAGGCACGACGCTCGTGTTGGTCTCCCACGACCTCGCATCGGTCGAAGCCACCTGTTCGCGCGGGCTCTGGATCCAGGAGGGCCTACTCGTCAAGGACGCTCCGATCCGCGACGTGCTCTCGTCATACCGCCAGTCCGTCGAGGCCAGCACCAACCGGCCCTACGAGGCGCCGGACTCGGTGGTGACCCTCAATTCCTTCGAGGTCGTCGGCCCCAACGCCGGGATGCCCATGTCTCACTGTCCGCTCGAGTTCGTCTCGGAGCTCAGCGTTGCGCAGGAAGTACGGGGGCGTCTGCACATCGGCGTCAGCGAGGGTTCGGCAGCCCCGGTCTTTCTCGTATCGACCGCCGTCACTCTCGATCTCGGGGAGACGCAGATACGTTGCCGGCTGGAAGGCGTACCGCTGCCCCGGGGACACTACAGCGTGTGGCTGTACATCGAGAGCCACGACGATCTCGACGTGATCCCGTGGCATCCTGTGGCCAGCTTCGTTCTGGCGGGTTCAGATCTCGACCCGGCTCCCCGTGCGGTCGTGAGGCTCTCGCCCGTCCACGTGCGTGCCACCTGGCAGCACAGCGACAAACCGTTCAGCTGATCAGCTGGCCGCTTGCTGAATGTGAGCCATAGCAACGAGGATTTTGCGCTTCCCGGTGAACGGCGCCCGACCATGGCATACGAGCATGTTGTCGAGCATGATCATGTCGCCTGCCTCCCAGGGGACACGCACGGCGTGCTCGTCGTACACGCTGAGCAGGTGCTCGATCACCGAGTCGGGGATCGGCGACCCATCGCCGTAGACGACGTTACGGGGGAAGGAGGTTTCGTCATACAGCTCGCTCATCGCTGCACGGATGTCGGCCGGAAGAGCAGCAGGATGGTGCAGCAACACCTGGTTGAAGAAGGCGCGCTCGCCCGAGGACGGGATGACGACGAACGGCCAGCTGCGTCCTGCTTGATCCGCAGCACGTCGCCGGGGAGCCACTCGCACGTAGTGCCGGCGGACTCGGCACTTGCGCTCGACCTCCGCTTGTCCGTCGGTGCCGAAGAAGTCCTGCCACGGGACGTCGACGCCCTTGGCGAAGTTGCGGATGTAGATGAGGCCCAGCCGCTCGAACTCCGCAACGACCTCCGGGTCGAGCTGCGTCAACAGCGCGCGGCAGTCGAGCAGCGGCGTCTCACCGCCGGTCTCGGCGGCGATGACGCAGTGGAAGAAGATCCGCATCGGCCACTGGGCCATGTGCGAGCTCTCGTTGTGGAAGTGGATCGGCAGGTCGGCAGGGTACGGCGTCGAAGAGAACACCTTCTCGACGTCCTGCTCGCGCGGCAGGTCGCCGTAGTCGCCGAACAGCGCGTCGACCATGGAGCCGGCCGCCGCGGAGAACATGTCGGACGAAGCGATGCCGAAGCCGCGGAACATGACCGCCCCGGACTGCGCGAGCAGCGCCTCGACGTCGTCTCGATGGCTGGCGCCCCAGGCAGCCAGATCGACGCCCGGTCGTGACGGGGAGACGAGGGCCGGCAGCTGCCCTTCGCGACCCGGCAGTGAGCCGACCGAGACGAGGTCCGGCTCCTCCAGGCTGATGGGGCGGCGTTGGCCGCGTCGGATCCTAGTGGTCATGATCAACTCCTTGATTGGCTGTGCGAAACATAGCAATCCTCGGGTCACGGCAGAAAACGGCCAGTGAGATGACGGTGTCCGGGCCGAGCGGTGAGACGTCCACCAGCCGGCAGGCCCCGACGTCGTCTGGGCGTCGCGACGAGCGCAACAGTCTCGGATGCAGCACGGCGCCGGTCTCCACCGCGAACGACTCCAGCGGGAAGGACAGGCCGCGTCCGATGGCCTTGACGTAGGCCTCCTTCCGTGTCCAGCAGCGGTAGAAATCTGCTGCTGGCGCGGACTCGAGCGCCTCGGCCTCCTCCGGCGCGAACAGGCGACCTAGCCACCTCTATGTCGGCACGTTCGGGGCGTACCACCTCGACGTCGATGCCCACCTGGTGGCGAGACACCGCCAACACGGCCAGATCCTCGCGCGACGAGGCGCTGAACCACAGCGCGTCCACGCCGGCTAGCGAAGGCTTTCCGAATGCATTGGTGATGAACTGCAGGGCGGCCGCAGGCATTCCCGCGTAGCGGGAGAGGGCGGACCGGTAATGCGCGCGTCGTCGACGGAACCGGACGCGGTCACGGTCGAACCGGAAGCGGGTCGACGCGATTTCCTCCTGTGCCGAAAGGGCGCTCTCGTCTTCCCATGACCCGAGCTCGAACGTCCAGACGTCCACGGTGCCTACCGCGGGGAGCCTTACGGTGGGAAGGGTCACGACCGACCCCTGCGTCGAGACTTGTCGGACGAGGGTTGAGGCAGATCCCATACGGGTGAGCCGGGATCCTCGAGCGCCCCCTCAAGCAGAGCGTCGAGGCGCCGCAACACCATGCGGACGGTGCTCTCGTCGAACAACGCCCGGTTGTACTCGACGTAGCCGCTGATCGCATCGCCTTCGACGTGAAACTCAACGGCGAGATCGAACCGCGAGAAGCCCATGTCGATGTGCACCGGCTGCACCTGGGCGCCGGGCAGCTCGAGGGTCGGCAGCCCGCCGGAATGCACTCGGACGTTGACCTGGAAGAGCGGGTTGACCTGTGGGTCGCGAGGCGGCCCGACACCCTCGACGATCTTCTCGAACGGGAGATCCTGGTTGTCGAATGCTTCGAGCGAGACCTGCGTCACTTGGCGAACCAGGTCGCGAAAGGAGCTGGATCCGTCGACGCGCACCCGTAAGCGGGATCGTGTTGGAGAAGAAGCCGATCAGGTGCTCCACCTCGACCCGGTTACGGTTGGCCATCGGGGTGCCGAGCACGATGTCCGGCTGCCCTGCTCCATCGGTAAAGAGTCGCCGCCCACGCCGCGACCAAGACCATGAAGTCGGTGCCGCCCAGATCACGGCTGACGGCGCGTAGGCCGCTCGCCTGGTGCAGTGACAACTCGAGGTGGCGCCCGTCGAACGTCTGACGTGCGGACCGCGCGTGGTCGAGCGGCAGGGCGAGCGTGGCTGGGGCGCCAGCCAGCGCGCCCTTCCAGTAGGTCAGCTGCCCTGCCAGGTCTCCGGAGTCGATCCGGCCACGTTGCCAGGCCGCGAAATCCGCGAACTGGATCGGCAGCGAGGGGCGATCCGGCGCCGTCCTGAGGTCAACGCCGTCGCGTAGTACGTGCCGACCTCATCGAACAAGATCTCGTCAGACCAGCCGTCGAAGGAGATGTGATGTTCCAGGAACGCCAACAGCTTCCGCCCGGGTTCGACGTGTACGACGAGAACCCGCAGGGTCAGGTCATGAGCAAGGTCGTACGGTTCCCGAGCCGCGTCTCGCGCCAGCGCGATCGCCTGCGCGTCACGCGCCTCTGGTGTGTCCGCGTCGCACGTCAACCTGCGGATACCGAACGTCCAGTCGTCCAGGACAACCTGGGATGGTTCTTCACCGTCGAGGGTGATCACTGTACGCAGGACCTCGTGCCGCCGGACACTGTCGCGGACGGCTTCCTGCAGCAGCTCCTCGTCCAGCTCCCCGGTGACCCACATGGCGACGATCGCGTTGTACGTCGGCGCACCGGGCGCGAGCTGGTCGAAGAACCACAACCGCTGTTGGCTCGACGACAGTGGACTCGGGAGCGATCGGTCCCGTGGGACGATCGACCGGCGCTGCGACCATCGGCGCGCGAGCAAGGCCTGCTCGAGCTTGTCCCGCTTCTCAGCCGAGAGACCGGCCAGCCGGGGAACTCAGGTCGCTCACAGCCGCTGCACTTCAGCCAGCACGTCGGGATCGCCACCGAGCAGCTGCTCTAGCAGGGCTAGGGCGAGGTCACGGACGACCGGCTTGCGGAAGATCAGACCGGGTGCGACGTCGACCGACAGTTCCGCGGTCAGCCGGACTGCAATTCTGCCCACGTCGAGTGAGCCGGCACCGAGGTCGAACAGGTTGTCGTCGGCATAGACGGCGGGCAGCTGGAGCACCTCGGCCGAGGCTGCAGCGACACATTCCTCGATGACCCCGCGCGGGGGCTCTCCGACGTCGGACTCGGGGACCGGGAGCGCGGCCCTGTTCACCTTGCCATTGCGCGTCAGTGGCAAAGTTCCCAGGATCACGAACACGGCTGGGACCGATTGCTGAGGCAGCAGCTCGCTGGCCGCACTTCGCAGTTCCGCCGCGTCGAGCCCCGTTCCCGTCACGTAGCACACCAGGCGCTGCGCTCCTTCGTCGCCTCGGAGCACGGCGACAGCTTGGCGCACACCTGGCAGCCTCCCCACGACCGTCTCGACCTCACCAAGCTCGATGCGAAAACCGTGGAGCTTCACCTGGAAGTCACGCCGGCCGGCGAACCGCAAGATGCCGTCGGTGTCGGCTCGGACAGGTCGCCCGTTCGGTACATCACCGACGAGGGGGTGCGCTCGAACGGGCATGGCACGAAGACACTTTCGGTGAGGTCTCGTTGGCCGAGGTAGCCGCGCGTGACACCGGCCCCGGCGATGTACAGCTCTCCACGAACACCGGGAGGCACCGGTTCCCCTGCGCTCGTCCAGCACGTAGCAGGCGACTCCGCGCATGGCGACGCCGAGGGGAATGGGATCGTCCACATCGGTCGGCAGCCTGGTGCTCACGGACCAGACAGTCGTCTCGGTGGGGCCGTAGAAATTCCAGACGCCGGCTACACGTCGCATGAGCGTGCGTGCCAAGGCGGCGTCGTACGCCTCCCCGCCACAGACCGCTCGAAGGTGGCGAGCACCTTGCCAGCCGGCTCGCAAGCATCCGCCACGTGGCCGGCGTCGCCTGCATGAATGTCGGCTGGACGGCATCGATGAGGGCGGCCAGCCGGCTCGGGTCGCGAGCGTCGTCCGCGCCGGCGACGACCAGGCTCGCACCTGTCACCAGGGGCAGGAACAGATCGGGCACGGGAGGTCGAATGCCGGCGTGGTGACGCTCAGCGCCGTGTCACCGGGTCCCAGCCCCGGATCCTCGCTCATGTGCAGCAGCGTGTTGACCACGTTGCGGTGCTCGACCATGACCCCCTTGGGTGTGCCGGTCGAGCCCGACGTGAACATGACATACGCGAGGTCAGACGCTCGGGGCCGCGTCAGCCGACCGTCATCGCCGTTCGTCCCCCCCACGGGCAACACATCGGTGCCCCAGGTCGGGGATATCGCCGGACGCGACCACCGCCGACAGCCCTCCCCCCCCTATGGAGACCAGCTCCCGCAGGCGGGTAGAGCGGGTACGACCAGGCTCGAGTGCCACGAGGCGCAGCCGGCCCTCAGCACTGCTACCAGGCCGACGACCATGTCGGTGGTGCGCTCGGCCCACACCCCGACCAACGTCCCTGGCCCTGAGTCGTCGTGTTGCCAGAGCGCCACTACGACCACCACAGGCAGCCGTAAACCTGGGTCGCCGCCTGCTCCCCGGCACCGCAACGGCGCCCGGGTGTGCGCGGACCTGGGCCTCGGATCAGGTCCGGCAGCGTCAACAGGTCCATCCTCGGTCCACGTGGTACTCGTTGAACCATCGGCGGCGTGAAGGTCCGTGAGCTCGCGCTCCGACAGGAGAAGGCACCCGACCGACGGGAGCGCCATCGCCGGGCTGCCCGTGCGAAGGTCGTGAGGTGCCCGGGCGAAGCGGATGCACCTCGGCCTCGGTGTAGCAGCCCTCCGGCATATCGCAAGGTGCCGTCAGCCCCCATAGCCGAGGAGCGATGGACCGCCCCCCCGGTCGCAGTCAGCCGACCGGAAGATGCCGAGATGCCGGGACTGGTCCTGGATCGGAGCTGGTGTCCAGCGCGTGGGCTGCCTGCGCGAACCACGTCGGCCACCGGCCGGTCCGAAGTCGACGACGAGGGCAATGCGGCGCCAGCGGTCCCCCGTCGGACCAGCCGACGGCTACGTCGCCACTGCCGGTGTAGCGGCCACCACGCATGCGAAGACCGCCAGCAGTTCCGCATCGGTGCTGGTCCAGGCCGCAGGGCCTCGACGCGGTACAGGTCCGGTGGGCCCGAGGGCACGACGGGGGGGCACGGCCGGTCCCCTGAGCACATCCCAGTCAGGCGTCATCAGGCAGGCTCCGGAGGACTCCGAGCGGAGCAGTGGTGTAGCCTCTTCGTCGCTCAACTGGTTTCCAGTTCGGCGAGCATGTCGGCGAGAGCGGCGTCGGGCAGTGCGGTCCCTGCGGTCGATCTCGTTCGTCCATGTCGGCGACCGTCGGATTCGCGAAGATCATGTGGAGTGGGAGTTCGACGTGGAAACTGCGCGCGTGAGCGTGCCATCCACCTCGCGTTGCCAACAGTGAGTGTCCGCCGACCTGGAAGAAGTTGTCCTCGAACGCCCGACGTCGGCCGTGGAGAATCTGGCTGCCAGATCGCCAACAGGTCACGCTTCGGTCTCGCTCGCCGGCTCCGCGACCCGCGGGGCGCGTGGGTCCGTCGGCGCGAAGCCGATGCCAGGCGTTGGCGGTCAACCTTCCCGCTCGACCGTCCGCGGCAGCTCGTCCAGGACCACGAGAGGTGGCCGGGGACCATGTAGGAGGGGAGGTGCTTCGCCAAGCGGTCCCTGTAACGAGGCAACGTCGATGCCGCTCCCTGACGCCGACGACGTAAGCGACGAGCCACCTCGTCGACCATCGCCGACCACCGCCCCCTCGGCGACGGCTCTCCTCGCTGCGGATCCGTGCCTCGATCTCACCGATCTCCACACGGAACCCCCGGATCTTGACCTGTGAGTCAGTCCGTCCGAGGAACTCGACGAGACCGTCCGCCCCGGACCCGGACCCGGTCGCCGGTGCGGTAGACCCGAAGGCGCCCGGACGCGCGGGATCTGCGAGGCAACGCGGCGGCGCTCTCCTCCGGTGACCCGAGATAACCCGCCAGCCACCGACGGTCCGCCGATCCCAGAGCTCGCCGGCGGCGCCGATCGGGGTCACGGCGCCCGAGGCGTCGCGGACCTGGGCTCGTACGCCGGGGAGCGGTCGCCCGATGGGAATCGGGTCGGCGCCTCGCTGTCGGCCACATCGTGCGTGAACACCCCGATCGTGGTCTCGGTAGGACCGTAGTGGTTGACCACTCGCCCCTATGCCCGAGCCCCGCGCCTGCCGGACCCAGGCTGAGCGTCGAGTGGCTCGCCACCGAGCACGAGGAGCTCGCAACGGCAGGTGGACGTCATCCGCGCTGGGAGGAGTGCGCGCAGGTGCGACGGGGTGATCTTCAGTGCAGTGACGGTGTGGTCACGGACAAGGGTCTTCGACAGCTTCTGTCTGCTGACGCGTACTGGCCGAGACCATCGCCACGGTGCCACCGTTGAGGAGCGCGCCGAAGATCGCCGGTATTGCCAAGATCGGTTGCCATACCGGTGACCGTGGCGAAGCGCACGGAACTCCGTCCAGTCCGAGGCGTGCGGACCCACGCCCCGCGGTATAGGTCGAGCACGTTGCCGTGCGTCACTGTTACCGCTTTCGGACGCCCGGTAGAGCCGGAGGTGGAAATCAAGTACGCCGCATCGGTCGACCGAACGGAAGGTTCATTCACTGCGGCGTCGCCGGCGCGCCAACGGGTACCGACCGGCTCCTCGCCCGAGCCCCGTCGTCGAGCAGAACAGTGGGAGTGCCCGTCGGCAAGGTGCCGGCAAGCAGTCGGCTCGTGACCACGGTGCGCACCTTGGCGATCTCGAGCTGCTCGGCCCACCTGCCCGGTGGGTGTGAAGGATCGAGGGCCAGATACGCGGCGCCGGTGCGGAGAATCCCCAGCGCGGCGGCGACGGCGTCGGCCGAGGGGTTGAGCAGGAACGCCACTGGGCGTCGATCCAAGCCCACGGCGGCGGCAACAGCACGCGCCTGTTCGTCCAGCTCAGCGAACGTCACGCTGCGGTCGCCATAGGACAGAGCGACCGCGCTCCGGGTGGCGAATGACCTGGGAGGCGAACGCCTCGATCACCGTCGACCATGGCTGCGCCGGCAGCTCGTCGCCGGTGAGTGCGCGGGCGAGGCTCGCCCGCTCCTCGATGCCGACGATCTCCAGGGCGGTCGCCGGCGACGCGGGCGCCTCGCGAGCCGACACGAGCACAACGCGCAGCTCGTCGGCAAGCCGGCGGGCCTCGAGCTCGCTGACCTCGGCCGGGGCATACCAGAGCGAAGCGACGTCGCCCGCCACGACAAGCTCGAGCGGGAAACCGCTGCCCCGTGTGCCCACCAGGTCGTCTCGCGGTGCGAGAATGCCGCCCGGGCGGACGTGGCGGGGGCGAGGACCGAGAATCGCGCGGCCGCGGACCAGTTCGCCTCGACCTGCGCCGTGACGTCGGCGAACGTCGCCTGGGGCATGTGCGGCACCAAGAGCGGTACGTACTTCTCGTAGGGGCCGATGGCGTTGGTCAAGTCGTCGTCCACGCGGCCGTCCACCGCCACGGAGACAAGCAACGCCTCGGCGCCTGGGTCGCCGTGGCGCATCAGCACTACCGCCCAGGCCGCCAGCCATCCGCTGGGAGACAAGGTGGCGTCCTGGGCGACGAACTCGGGCCGCACCTCGAGGCTTTGGGTCGGCGCGACCTCGGTCTGGGCATCGCCGAGCAGGCCGGACCAGTACGCGCGTGCGATCCGGGGCGTCGGAGCCGTCGTCGGCGCCCTGCTCAGCCTCCCAGGCCGAGTAGTTGATGAACTGGAGGGGTTCGTCCTCGGCGGGGAGCTCCACCGAGGAGCTCGGCCGCGATCAGTCGCAGGCTTTTGTCGTCAGCGACGACTGCGGCGGCCGTGAGGACACAGAACCCCGCCCCGACTGCCAGCCGGAAGGTCGGGCCGCTGCCCAGGTCCAGCGGCGCCGCCAGCTCGATCCGCCGGACGTCTTCGGCATTGCCCGCGACGGCCCGGGAGAATGTCGTTCGGCTCGCCGGCGGTCTGAAGTGGCCGGGACATGCCCACAGGCGTGACGAATACCGTCCGAAGCACCTCGTAGCGCGCACAGAGATCCCTGAACCTGCGCTCGTAGGTGGCGACATCAGCGTCGGGACCGGTGACAACCGTGAGTTGCACGCGTCGGAGTACCGCTTCGGGGGACTCGCCCATCCTTTGCGCCTGGGCCAGGGAGAGGTCGAATCCAGAATCGGTCACGACCCGGACATTACCTGACTTAATCGGCCTCGGTCATCCGTCGCGTCAGGGAGGGCGAGGCAACCCGCTCTCGGCGAGTTTCGGGTACCTTGTCCCTCGGGCCGACGTCATGACCTGGCTGGGCTACCGACGCCGAGGTTTTCCCGCTCGTTCCAGTGAGATGACTGCATGAGGAAGATCCGCACATGTCGGACGCATTTGGCTTTTCCCTCTCTCGCCAGCAGTCGCGGCTCTTCAGCGACAGTCGCACCAGGGCCGTCGTCCAACTGGTCACTCGGCTCGACACCTCCGTCGCGCCGGCGGTGCTGCGGGGCCGCCTGGAGGCCGCGATGCGTCAGCACGAGGTGCTGCGTTCAACCTTGCGGCATCCCGTCGGTCTGCGGGTGCCCGTCCAACAGGTCCATGACGATGTCGATGTGGCGTGGCCGGGCCCGTCGGATGTCGCGACGCTGCTCGATACCCAACCGGCGTTGCTCGACTCAGACGAAGGACCGGCGCTCGCCGCCGCGTTCGCCGACGGTGACCAGCGTTCGCCTGGGGGCGACCTCGGCCCCACGCTCGTCATGACGGCGTTGGCGATGTTCGCTGAACTGACCGACCCTGCAGGCGCTGGCCGCCGAGGTGGCCGGAGCCCCGGCGGTCGAGGAGCCGATCCAGTACGCCGAGTATGCCGCCGTGGCAACAGGAGCAGCTGGCCGACCCCGGCTCGGACCAGGCGATAGAGGCGAGGGTGGCATGGCAGCAGGTCGCGGGGGAATCCCTCCCCACGGTCCTCGACCCGACACTCCCAGAACGAGGCAATGAGCACGACCCGGCGAGCGATGGGCCTGCGGTAATCCCGGTCCTGGCCACCGTTCCCAACAGCGATGCCAGCGAGCCCCGGGGACTGGTGGCTGGCGGCCTGGATCCTCACGATCGCCCGGCTGAGCGGAGAACCGGAGGTGTCGATCGGCCTGGAGTGGATCCCCGCGAAGACCCCCAGCTCGTCGGTGCCGCGGGTCCCTACACGCTCCTGACTCCGATGAGCGTCCCGGTCGCCGTCAGTGGTCCGAGCCACGAGTTCGTCACTCGGGTGCAACAGATC
Organism: uncultured Actinomycetota bacterium; assembly: GCA_963824115.1. Taxonomy (GTDB): domain Bacteria; phylum Actinomycetota; class Actinomycetes; order Propionibacteriales; family Nocardioidaceae; genus DASQEH01. Next base: position 64,226 of record CAWGOA010000005.1, on the reverse strand, counting down.
CGCGAGCGGGCCCTTAGCTGGTTCGAGTGGGCGCCAGACGAGCCCGTCGGCGCCCTGTTGTTCAGTGTGTCGCCACTCGGTTCACGGTCCAACCGTCCTCCGTACCAGCTCGAGCTCAAGGTGAGCCCCTCCGACGGGACCGCGGCGGAGATCGTCGTCGGTCCCAGCGGGTCGCCGGAGCTGGAGCTCGGGTCGCCCAAGGCCTGCGCGCGGTCCTGACGAGCCTCGACGGCCCAATCGAGGACGTCGACGTCCTCACCGTCACCGAGGTCGCCCACCTGCTCGGCGACGCCCCCGTTGCGCTGGCGACGACGCCCGTGGTTCTGGACATCATCTCCCAGGCGTCGCACCGGCCCAACCAGGTCGCACTTGTGGATGAGACCGGTCGTCTTACGTACCGCGAGGCTGGCCGACCGCGTCCAAGGCCTGGCGGCCGCGCTCGTCGCTGCCGGCGGCGGCTCCCACGCGCCGGTGGCCCTTCTGATCGAGCGTTCGGCTGACCTGATCGTGGCCATGCTGGCGGCGCAGAGGGCCGGCGCCCGGATATCTCCCTCTCGATGTCGACCAGCCGACCGAACGGCTGCTGCGCCAAGTCGAGCTCTCGGGGGCCACGCTGCTGGTGACGGGCGGTCGCTCCCTTGTGGGCTTCCGCGGCACCGAGGTGTCCGTGCGCCGTTCCGGCACCAGGCCTCGCTGGCCGCATCCCGAGTCGTTGAGCTACGTCTTCACGTCCGGCTCCACGGGAGTGCCAAAAGGGGTGGCCGTGACACAGCGGGCGCTGGCCAACTACGTGGCCGGCATCCTTGCCGTCGTCGGTCCCTCTGCCGACACCGAGGTCGTGGGCGCTCGTGACGACTCCGACGACAGACCTGGGCAACACCGTTATCTTCCCGGCGCGGGCGTCCGGGGGCACGTTGCACGTGCTCGCGTCGCAGACCTCCCATGATCGACTGCCTTCGCCGACGTCGCCGGTGGCGGTGCCGATCCACAGATCGCGAAATCACCCGTCCCATCTGGCCGCTCTTCTGGCTGACCCGAACGCCGCAGCGCTGCCGCGGGAAGTGCTGTTCGTCGGGGGCGAGGCGCTCGGCTGGGGCATCGTCGAACAGGTCTCGGCGGCGAGTGGTACCTGCCGCATCGTAACGTATGGCCCACCGAGACGACTGTCGGCGTCTTGGTCAACGAGATCGCCGCGGCAGACACCCATGAGGCGACTACCGTGCCCATCGGACGACCTTTGCCGGGGTGTGAGGCACTGGTCATCGACGGGCGCCGGCGCCTGGTACCCGACGGGGCGCTCGGTGAACTCGCGGTTGGTGGGCACTGCCTGGCTCGCGGGTACGTCGCGGACGAGGAGCAGACCCGCCAGCGATTCGTGGAGCACCCGTACCGACCCGGCCAGCGGATCTACCTCACCGGTGACGTCGTCCGTCGACGTGCGGACGGCTCCGTCGGTGTTCGTGGGGCGACGAGACGGACAGGTGAAGATCCGTGGTTTCCGCGTAGAGCGGGGAGAGGTCGAGGCGGCGCTGCTGACCCATCCCGCCATCCGACGGGCCACCGTCACCGTGCGTCCCGACCCACTCGGTGAGCCACAGCCCGGTGGGGTATGTCGTCTCCCAGGTCGATCCCCCGGCCGACCGAAAAGTTACAGCTGCGCGATTTCCTGGTGATCTGCTCCCCGACTACATGGTTCCCGCGCGGATCGTGGAGCTGGACGACCTGCCTTTGCGGTCCAACGGAAAGCTGGATGAGGCGGCGCTCCCAGCGCCCACCGCCGCTGCCCGGCCGACGAGATCGGCTCCCGAGGGTCCGGCCGAGACGGCGATCGCCGCAATCTTTGAAGAAGTCCTGGGCGTCGAAGCGGTCGGTGCGACAGATGACTTCTTCGCGCTCGGCGGTCATTCGCTGTTGGCGACCCGGGTGATTGTGGAGATCCGGTCCCGGCTGGAGGTACAACTGCCGTTCTACGTGCTGTTCGAGGCGTCCACGGTGCGAGCCCTGGCGGCCGAGGCCACGAAGGCGATGCCCGCTGACGTCACTGACGATGAGTTGGCTCAAATCATCGCCGACCTGTCGGACATGTCCGACGAGGAGGCCGCGGCCTTCCTGGCCATCGAAAGCGCCGCGGACGGCAAGGAAAGCACAGCGTGAGCCCCTTGGGCGACCAAGAGGCGACCTTGGCTTCCCGCATCGAGGCGCTCGGGCTCAGTGACGCCAAGCGGGCCCTCCTGGAACACCGCTTGCGCGCGGCCAGCGGCGGTCCGTCCCAGACCCGCCGGCCGGACCACAGCCCGTCGTGCTCTCCTCTCTCAGGAGCGCCTCTGGTTCATCGAAGAGATGATGCCTGGCCTGGCGGCGTACAACACCACCCGAGTGGTTCGATGTCCGGTCAGTTGAGCCTGCCCAGGCTCAGGAAGGCCCTCGACGCGACTCTCGCTCGTCATTGCGTGCTTCGTACCCGGGTCGAGCACGCGCATGACGGACGCCCGGTGGCCAGCTGGCGACACCCGGCCCCGTCGCCGTCGATGTCGCCGAGTGCGATGACGAGTCGGCAGCGCTCCAGCTCATTCGGGATTTCTCCGCGCGCTCGTTCGACCTGAGTCGTGACAACCTGATCCGAGCGATGGTGGTCCATCTCAGCGGCGGCTGCGACATCCTCGCACTTTGCCTGCACCACATCGCCTCCGATGAGGCCACGCGCGGCCTGCTGTGGAATGACATCAGCGCGGCGTACTCCGGAGTCAGCCTCGAGCCGCTGGTCTACCAGTACTCCGACTTCGCTCGGCTCCAGCGCGCGGAGTTCGAACGCCCGGCCATGGCCCGTGAGGTCGAGTGGTGGCGGGGCCAGCTCGCCGGCGCGCCCCAGGTCACGGACCTGCCGATCGACCACATTCGTCCTGCCGTGGCGTCCCTTCGGGGCGAGCGGTACCGGATGGCGGTCGATCCCCAGCTCGTGCGCCAGCTCCGAGCCCTCGGGGCCGAGCACGGCGCAACGTTGTTCGTCACGATGCTGGCGGCGCTGACATGGATGATCAGCCGCTGGTCCCAAAGCGACGACGTGGTCGTCGGCATGCCCGTCTCCGGTCGGGATCGCCCGGAGACCGAGGGCCTTGTCGGCTTGTTCGTCAATACGGTAGTGGTTCGCAGCGACTGCAGCGGGGTACCGACTTTTGGTGAGCTCATCGATCGGGTCCACAACAGCGTCTTGCTGGCGCTGGAACACCAGACGGTTCCCTTCGACAAGGTTGTCGAAGTAGTCGCCCCCGACCGGGATCCGACGCGTAACCCGGTCTTCCAGATCCTCGCGAACGCTGTCACCTCGGAAGGCCCGTCGAGTTTTACGATCGGAGAGCTCACCGCCGAGGCGGTCGACTTCGATCCTGGCACCACCAAGTTCGACGTGGGAGTGCTGGTGGCCGAGCGCTCCGGCAACGACGTGGACCTGGTGTTCGAGTACGCCCTGGACCTTTTCGAGGCGGCCACAGTCGCTGACCTGGCCGACGAGGTGGTGACCCTGCTCCGAAACGCGGTGGCGGCGCCGGACCTCCCGATACCCTCTTTCAGCCTGTTGCCGCCAGGGCAGTACAGCCGTCTCGTGGAATCCGCCAACGCCACCGGGGCGCCGATTCCGGCCGGCTGCCTGCACGAAAGAATCGCCGCACAGGCCGATCGGACTCCGAAGCGACCAGCCGTCGCCGACGAGAACGAGACGCTGTCCTACGCCGAGCTGGAGCGGCGGGCCAACGCCTTCGCACACTATCTTCGCGCTCGCGGCGTCGGATCGGATGTGTTGGTAGCCGTCGGCATCCGCCGGTCCGTTGCCATGGAGGTCGCGGTCCTCGCCATTCTCAAGGCTGGCGGCGAATACGTGCCGCTGGACCCCAGCTATCCGGCCGATCGCCTGGGGTACATGCTCGAGGACTGCGGTGCGGCTCTGCTGATCACCGAGACCGCGCTGCTGGGATCGCTGCCGGAGCATCCCGCCACCGTGCTGATTGACGAGTTGGCCCGGCTGACGGCCGACTTCCCAGACACGTGTCCGGATTCCGGCGTCACCGCCGACAACCTGGCGTATGTCATCTACACGTCGGGTTCGACAGGCCGCCCGAAGGGGGTGGAACTGAAGCACCGCGGTGTCGTGAACCGGCTCGACTGGATGCAGCGGACGTTCCACCTGACGGGCCATGACACCGTGCTGCAGAAGACGCCGCTCAGCTTCGACGTGTCGGTGTGGGAGGTGTTCTGGCCGCTGATGTGCGGAGCCCGGTTGTTCATGGCCCGTCCGAACGGGCACCGCGACGTGTCGTACCTCCGTGATGTCATCTCGCGCGAGCACGTGACGGTACTGCACTTCGTGCCGTCGATGCTGAGGGCCTTTCTCGACGGCGCTCCGTCCGTGCCTACGGGGATGCGCACCTCGCTGCGGGCGGTGATGTGCTCGGGGGAGGCGCTGGCCGGTGATGTCAAGGAGCAGTTCTTCGCCGCGTTCCCGGCCACGGAGCTGCACAACCTCTATGGGCCGACAGAGGCGTCGGTCGACGTGACCTGGTCCCAGTGCCGGCCTGGCAACGCGAGCCGGGTCCTGATCGGTGCGCCGATCTCGAATGTGCAGGTGTTTGTGCTCGACGAGGGGCTACGGCCGCAACCGGTGGGTATGCCTGGTGAGCTGTACCTCGCCGGTGTCCAGCTGGCGCGTGGGTATCTTGGCCGGCCCGACCTGACCGCCGAGAAGTTCGTCGACCTTGCCCTCGCGCCGACGGGCGGGCCTATCGAACGGGCGACCTGGTCCGCTGGACGTCCCAGGGCGAGCTCGACTATCTGGGGCGTCTTGATGATCAGGTGAAGTTGCGGGGTTTTCGGATTGAGTTGGGGGAGGTTGAGGCGGTTCTGGTTGAGCATGGGGGGGTGTCTCAGGCGTGTGTGGTGGTTGCTGAGGGGGGTTCGGGTGAGGCGTTGTTGGCGGCGTATGTGGTGGTGGCGCCGGGGTTTGACGGGGGTGTGGCTGGTGGGGGGTGGCGGGTTGATGAGTGGCGGTCGGTGTGGGAGCAGAGCTATGGGGAGGCGGTGGGGGTTGATCCGTGGTTTGACACGCGGGGGTGGGTGAGTTCGTTCACGGGGGAGCCGATCGCGGCGTCGTTGATGCGTGAGTGGGTGGGGGCCACGGTGGAGCGGATCGCGGGGTTGGGGGGTCGGTCGGTGTTGGAGGTCGGGTTGGGCAGTGGGTTGTTGGTGGGGCGGCTGGCCGGGGGGGTGGACCGGTATGTCGCGACGGATTTCTCTGCGGCGGCGGTGGACCGGTTGGCGGGGTTGGTCGCGGACGCGGGGTGGGAGTGGGTGTCGGTGGCCCGGTTGGCCGGCGACGAGGTGTCGGGGGAGGTGGTGGGTTCGGGGTTCGACGTGGTGGTGGTGAACTCGGTGGCGCAGTACTTCCCGGACCGTGCCTACGCGGTGGGGGTGTTCGACCGGGCGGTGTCGGTGGCCGGTACGGGTGGGCGGGTGTTCGTGGGTGATGTGCGTGACCTGCGGTTGCATCAGGCGTTCGGGTTGGCGGTGGAGCTGGCCCGTGGCCCGGCGGTGTCGGCGACGGAGCTGGCGGTGCGGGTGGCTGAGCGCACCGGGGCGGACGCGGAGCTGTTGTTCGACCCGGCGGTGTTCTTCGACGTGGCAGCGGTGAGTCATGTGCAGGTGCTGCCCAAGCGTGGCCGCGGACCCAGCGAGATGACCAGGTTCCGCTACGACGTGGTCTTGCACACCGCCGACGTGGCGCCGGTCGAACCACCCCGATGGGTCGGCTGGGCCGGCCCGGACTGGTTGGCCGGTGAGCTGGACGCCGCGCACCGCGACGGCCGCGACGTGTTCGTCCACGACATCCCCAACGCCCGCGTCGCCGCGGAGCTGGCCGCCGTGGCCGCGATGACCACCGGGCAGCTGACCATGGTGTCGACCCCCGCCGACGCCGCCGACCCCGAAGATCTCTGGGACCTCGCCGACCGCTACGGCTACCACCTCGAACTGTCCGCGCTGGCCGCCCCCGGCCACGTCCACGCCGCGTTCACCCACCACGACACCCTCACCGTGTTCCCGCCCCACACCCCACCGGCCGCCGACACCAACAACCCCGCCGCCGCCCACCACCGCACCCAGCTACGCACCCAGCTCACCCGAGACCTCACCACCCACACCCGCCAACGCCTACCCGACTACATGGTCCCCACCACCATCCGCATCCTTGACACACTCCCCCTCACCCCCACCGGCAAACTCGACCGACGGGGCCTCCCGCAGCCGGTCGGACTCAGCGGCGACCCCGATGCCTACGTCGAGCCGCGCACCGAGACCGAACGGGCTCTTGTCGCGCTCTGGTCCGAACTGCTGGGCGTTACCACGGTCGGGGTCGAGGACGACTTCTTTCGGCTCGGCGGCCACTCTTTGCTCGCTGTGCGGCTCATTGCGTCGGTGGCCCGCGAACTGGATGTGATCGTGCCGCTGCAGGTACTCTTCAGTCAGCCGACCGTCTCAGCCCTGGCCACGGAGATAGACCGGCGGCGTGGCGGCGACGGGTACTCCCAGATACCCCTGGTCGACCGGTCGGTCCGTAGGCGCCGTCTCGACAGCCTCGACAGCGGATCGGCTCTCCAGGCAGCCATCGCCGGTGAGCCGTGCAGTCAGCACATCGACCCAGACTTGGCTGACAACGGCGATGCCACGTGGGTCACCGTCTTCCCGCTGTCGTCGGCGCAGGAGCGGATGTGGTTCCTCGATCAGATCGACTCGGGCAACCCGACCTACACGGTCCGCCGCGCCTACCGGGTGGTGGGCGACCTCGATCCGGACGCCTTGCAGCGTGCCCTCGATCGTCTGGTCGAGCGGCATGACAGCCTGCGTACGCGGGTGCTCGCGCGTGACGGGACCCTAGCCGTGGCGGTTGAAGACACCGGTGAGTGGCCATTGCGCGTCGTTGACGTGTCCACATACAGCGACCCCGTGGGACAGGTACAGCGACTGGCCCGCGACGACGCGGTGCAGGTCTTCGACTTGGAGCGCGGGCCCCTGGCTGTGGCGACCGCCTACCGGCTCGGCGACAGGGACTGGGTCCTCATCGTGCGTTTGCACCACGTGGTAGTTGACGGATGGTCACTCGACGTGCTCTTCGATGAGCTCTCCCTCGCCTACCCGTCGCCTACCTCGGGCGGCGGGACCGAACTCGGCGCAACCGGGCCTGTCCTACTCCGATTTCGCCGTCTGGCAGCACGAGGTCCTCGACCGGGAAACGCTGCAACGACAGCTGGACTACTGGCGCGGGACTCTCGCGGGCATCCCCGACTCGTTGGACGTACCGACCGACCATCCGCGTCCTCGGGTGCCGTCGAGCGAGGGGCGACGTCGCAGTGCAGCGCTCGGCTCCCCACTCACCGGTTCGATCAGGACCCTGGCCCAGCAGTGCGGCACCACCCCTTTCGCCGTCTTGTTCGCCGCGTGCACGGCTGTGTTGTCGCGGCTCTCAGGGCAAGAAGACATTGTCCTTGGAACGGTCGTCGCGGGCCGCCACACGCCGGACGTGCAACGGTCGGTCGGGTTGTTCGCCAACACGTTGCTGCTACGCGCCGACGCGGGCGGCAACCCTGCGTTCGAGGAACTGGTGCGCAGGTGCGCGCGCGCCGTCGTGGAGGCCCAGGCCAACCAGGATCTGCCGTTCGAGCGGCTGGTCGAGGAGCTCCATCCCGAACGCGACATCGGCCGCAACCCGTTGTTCCAGGTGATGATCAACTTGCAGCCACCGGCGCAGTCAGGGGTCCGCCTAGGTGATGCGCCGCTGCGGCCGTTCCACCTCGACGGCGTCTTCGCCCGCTTCGATCTCTCGTTCTCGTTCGCCGAGCGAGACGCCGAGTTGACCGTGTCGATCGACTATCGCACCGAGCTCTACACGGACGCCACGATCGAGAAGCTGGTCGCTCGGCTCCTGAGGGTGTTGTCGACGGCGACCACCGAGAAGTCTGTGCAGCTTGCAGACCTCCCCGTGCTTGTCGACGACGAGCGAAGTGACCTGCTGACCTGGGGTACGAACGTCGGCACCGACGTGCCGCGAAGCACGGTGGGAATGATCGGTGTCCAGGCGGAGACATGGCCGGAGCGGGTAGCTGTCCGAACGCCGGCGGGTGAGCAGATCACCTTCGCTGAGCTTTGGCTGAGATCGCAGGTGCTGGCGCACCGGATCCTGGAAGCAGGACCCAGCCGGGGTCCGTCGTCGGTATCGCCGTCGACCGGCATGTCGGGCTGGTCGTGGCAGCGCTGGCCGTCTGGAGGGCCGGCTGCGCATACGTCCCCCTAGACCCGACCTATCCACCGGACCGGCTGGACTACATGATCGCGGACTCGGGGGCAAGCCTCATCCTGACCGACTCCGACGTCGACTCTCTCGGCGAGCAGCCGTCGGAGCCGGGCGAGCGCCTCGACCTCCGCCGAACCCGATGCCGCCGACCTGGCGTATGTCATCTACACCTCGGGCTCCACCGGGCGTCCGAAGGGGGTGGCCATCGAGCATCGGGCCCTAGCAAACCTGTTGACGACGATGTCCGAACGGCCCGGCTTCGCGGTGGGCGAGAAGCTCCCTCGCCGTCACGACTTTCTCCTTCGATATAGCTGCCCTCGAGCTCTTCCTTCCGTTGGTGTGTGGCGGGACAGTCGTGGTCTGTGACCGGGAGACGGCGTCCGACCCAACTCGGCTCGCGGCAGTGCTGGCGGACGAGGCACGTCGATGTCCTGCAGGCGACTCCCTCCACCCTGGCGGATGCTTCAGCGAGAGCGGCTGGCAAGGGAGCACCGGCCTTCGTGCGCTCTGCGGGGGAGAGCAACTGACGCGCGAGCTGGCCGCTCAGCTGCTCCCGGCAGTGGGGTCAACTGTGGAACTGCTACGGCCCCACCGAGACGACCATCTGGTCAACGGTCGGACGAGGTGGTCGACGCCGACCGGATCAGCATCGGGCGGCCGGTCGCCAACACCACGGCCTACGTCGTCGAGGACAGGTTCGCTAACCTCGTGCCCCCTGGTTGCCGGGGCGAGCTCTGGCTTGGCGGCTCGGGCGTCGCACGCGGATACCTCAACCAGCCGCAGCTCAGCGTCGCCACGCTTCAGCGCGGATCCGTGGCAGCCGGGCGGCCGGATCTACCGGACGGGCGACCTCGCCCTCATGGAGCGATGACGGCCGCCTGCGCTGTCATCGGTCGCACGACAACCAGATCAAGCTGCGTGGTCATCGCATCGAGCTCGGCGAGATCGAGGCAGCCTTGCGGGCCGCCGCCAATGTCAGCCAGGCAGTGGCCATGCTGCGTGAGGATCGTCCCGGCGACCAGCGGATCGTCGCTTACGTCGTCGGGAGCCACGTGGGTCTGCTGGACCACCTGCGTAGCCGACTGCCGGCGTACATGGTCCCTGCCGACGTCGTCGAGGTCGGCGAAATTCCCCGAACGCTCAATGGCAAGGTTGACCGATCGGCGTTGCCGAAGCCGCATCATGAACGGGTCACCGGCACAGCACCCAGCCGATCCACCGAGGTGGCGCTCGCAGACATCTGGACGGACCTACTAGGGGTCTCGACCCAGACCGTGGAGGACGACTTCTTCGCATGTGGCGGCCATAGCCTGCTCGCCACCAAGCTGGTGGCACGAATGTCGGAACGGTTCCACGTCGCGGTCCCGTTCGCGCGGTCTTCGAGAACCCGACTCTCGGCCGGTTGGCTGCCTTCGTTGACGCACTCGAGGCGACGAGAACCAGATCCGCCGGCCCGACCGCCGTCTCGCGGACCGGTCGGCGGGTCATGGCCGCTGGACTCACCGAGCGGTCTTCCTTGCAAGCGGCACTCGCCGGCGCGTCGGACGACTCGGACGGTCTCGTGGTCTTCCCCATGACCTCGTCACAACAGCGGATGTGGCTGCTCGACCAGATCTCTCCAGCCGAGGCGCGATACAACGTGGCGTTAGCCACGCCGACTCGACGGTGACATCGACCCAGATCGGCTTCCGAGAGCGCTTCGAGCCCTCGTGGGGCGATACGAGATCCTGCGTACTACCTACACCCAGGTCGACGACCTGCTGGTCCAGGTTGTGCACGCCTCGGGCGAGCCCAGTTTCGACGTGGTCGACAATGCCCGCGGATCCTGGAGCGACGCGCTTCGGGCCGCGCGCGACCTCGCAAACCAGCCGTTCGACCTCACGAGGGCACCCACGCTCCGAGCCAGGCTGATCCGGCTCGGGGACGACAGCTGCCTGTTCGTGATGTCCGCCCCGCACATCGCCATGGACGGATGGTCGATCGACACCGTCTTGGGCGAGCTCGGGCAGCTTTTCGCCGGCGACTCCGGGCTCACCGGTCCGGCCCTCCAGTTCGGTGACTTCGCAGTCTGGGATTCACGTCGGCCCCCCGACCAAGGGGACCGTAGTACTGGCTCGCTCAGCTGGCGGGAGCTCCGAGCGAGACGACCCTTGCGTTCTCGCGCCCGAGATGCCGACCGGAGGCCGGCAGGTCGGCGGATCCGCAGAAGAGCTCCAGCCGGCGGTGGCCACCGCGATGTCGGATCTGGCCCGATCTCACCCGGGCGACTCCCCTTCATGGTGTTGGCGGCCACCGTATCCACCTTCTTTCCCGGCACGGTTCCGGCGCCGACATCGTCGTCGGCACACCGATAGCCGCCCGCTCCTTCGCAGGCGCCGAGGCCCTGGTCGGCTCGCTCATCAACACGCTGCCGCTACGTATCGCGGTGGACGAGGACCAGTCGTTCCGCGCGCACCTCGCGCGGGTCGTTGGGGTCTGCGAAGACGCGTACCGCCACGCGGACTATCCCTTCGACAAGATGGTGGCCGACCTCGGCGTCGAGCGCGATCCGGCCCGGCATCCGGTGTTTCAGGTCCTCGTGTCCGCGCAGGACGGGCGGGCGGCCTCGACACCATTCGCTTCGGCTGCCATGACGCCGGTGGAGATCGACTGGGAGCGGGTTCGCTATGACGCTGCCGTCACGCTCTCCGGATCCGGGTCAGGCATGGAGCTCGTCTTCGAGTACCGGTCCGACCTCGTCGACGGACGCATCGCCGAGTGGATGGTGGACCGGCTGCTGCGGTTGCTGGCGGGGGTGGTCGACAATCCCGGGCGCCGGATCGCAGACCTGTGCCTGGTCGGTGGCGAGGAGCTTGATCAGCTGTCGGCGTGGGAGCACCATGAGGGCCCGGACGCGGTGAGTCTTCTGCCGGACCTCGTCGCCGGCCGGGTCGCTGAAGCCCCCGACCGAACGGCTGTCGAGATCAACGGCGCCTGCCTGAGCTTCCGCCAGCTGGACGAGCGCGCGGCCTCGGTGGCCGCGGCGCTGCGAGCGGCAGGAGTGGCGTATGGCGACGTCGTGGCCATCACTGTCGGGCACACCCTGCTGTGGCCAGCGGCGGTGCTCGCGGCGTGGCGGCTCGGTGCTGCTTTCGTCGCAGTGGATCCCGCTTACCCACTGGCGCGCCAACAGTTCATGATCAAAGACAGTGGCTCGCGTGCGGTAGTGAGCTTGAGGGGCATACCAATCGCCCCTTAGCGACGCGGTAGTCGTCATCGCGGACGAGGTGGACACAGCGCCCAGTCCACCCGTCGCGCTCGACCCCGCCTCAGCCGCCTACGTCGTGTACACCTCGGGCTCGACGGGCACGCCGAAGGGGGCGGTGGTGACCCACGCCGGCCTGGCCAACCTCGCCGAGGCCCTTCGGCAGACCATCTACTCAGGCGACGTGCCCAGCCCGCTTCGGGTGGCGGTCAACGCGCCGGTGACCTTCGACCCCTCGATCCAACAACTGTTGCTCTCGGGTTCGGGTCGACCCTGCTCCCGGTCCCCGAGGCCGTACGCATCGATCCGGACGCGTTCGTCTCCTACCTGGATGCCAACGACATCGACGTCCTCGACGCCACGCCCACCCATGTTCGGATGCTGCTCGACGCGGGTCTGTTCGAACGCTCCGTAAGGCCATCGGTCCTGCTGGTCGGAGGCGAAGCGATCGACCAGCCGCTCTGGGATCGCCTCCGGTTGTCCGGGCGACAGGTATGGAACCTCTACGGTCCCGCCGAAGCAACCGTCGACACTGTCGTGGCGAACCTCGCGGTGAGCGAAGAGCCGGTGATCGGTCAGCCGTTGCCGAACGTCGCGGTGCGTGTGGTCGACCAGCGCCGGCGCAGGGTGCCCGTGGGAGTCTCTGGCGAGCTGTGGCTCGGTGGCCCCCAGGTGGCGGCCGGCTACCTTGGCCGACCGGAGCTGTCGGCCGAGCGGTTCGTCGACCACGAGGGGATGCGTTGGTATCGCACCGGCGACGTCGTCAGGCACCGGTCCGACGGCCTGCTCGAGTTTCGAGGGCGTGCCGACGACCAGGTCAAGATCCGCGGCCACCGAGTGGAGCTGGCCGAAGTGGCCGCCGCGCTTGTGAAGTTGGCGTCAGTCGAGCGTGCGGCCGTGGTGTCGGACGACGACAAGCTGGTCGCGTATGTCGTGATGGCGCCGGCCAGCGACCAGCTCCCGGTGGACATCCGCCGCGAGCTGCGTGACGTGCTTCCCGCCTACGCGATTCCTTCGAGCGTGGTGTCACTTCCTGAGCTGCCACTCCTGCCGAACGGAAAGCCTGACCTGGTCCGGATCCGAGCCATCTCGATGACCGAGCACCGCGCCGTGCGGACGGCCGAACCGCTGCAAGGGCCGGCGGAGGAGCTTGTCGGCGAGCTGTGGTCCTCGTTGCTCGGGATAACCGAGCTGAGCGCCAACGATCACTTCTTCGATCTCGGCGGGGACTTCGTTGGCAGCGGCACGGTTCATCGGCCAGCTCCGAGCGATGGACATCGACCTCCCACTCATGACGATGTTCGTGCACCCCACTCTGAGCGAGGTCGCAGCGGCGATCACCGACATGCTGCTCACGGGACTGGACCACGCCGACGAGTCCCGGTGAGCGGTGAGATCTCGCGTCTGTCGGCTGACAAGCGTGCGCTGCTGGCACGCGAGCTCGCCCGGCGACGTGCAGGCGCGGGCGCCGAGATCACGGCGCGGCCGCTCGGGGACCCACCACCGCTTTCCCTCGCCCAGCGCCGGTTGTGGTTGCTCGACCGGATGTCACCGGGGCAGCCGACCTACAACGCGACGCTGACCATCCGTATCGAAGGCCCCCTCGACACGGGGGCTCTGCACGCCGCCCTCGACACGGTCGTCCAGCGCCACGAATCCCTGCGGACGGTCGGGGTCGACGCGCAAGGTGTTCCGGAAGCGCGGCTGCTGGACCAGGGAGTGCGGTGGCGCACGGCTGTCGTCCACGAGACGGATCTGCCGTACCACTTCGTGCAGACGCGAGGGAGCCGTTCGACCTGAGTGCGGACGTCATGCTTCGTGCTTCGCCTCTACCAGGTGCACCCAGAGCTGCACGTCCTCATCTTGGTCCTGCACCACATCGCCTCCGACGGCTGGTCGCGCGGGGTGCTCTTCTCGGAGCTGACCGAGGCTTACAACGCGACGCGTCGAACGACGAGCGCCGCAGCTGCGTCGCCGCTTGCCGATCCAGTACGGCGACTACGCGAAGTGGCAGCAGAATGCCGTCGCCTCCGGGAGCGACAGCAGGTCACGAGGAGTTCTGGAGAAGGAACTGGCTGGTGCCGACTTCGTGCTCGACCTGCCGCACGGACTTGACCCGGCCGGCGCCCAGGACCACCTCGGCGAGCGGATCGCGATGGACGGCCCGCCGGGGTCGGGCGACGCCCTGCGCGCGCTGGCCCGCGCAGAACGGGCGACGTTCTTCATGGCGACGTTGGCTGCCTCCGGAACATTGCTGTTCGGCCTCTCCGACAAGACGACATCCTGCTCGGCAGTCCCGTGGCGAACCGCCAGCGCCCGGAGCTGGAGGGTCTGATCGGCTTCTTCGTCAACACCCTGGTTCTGCGTGTTCGGCTCGAGGGCGACCCCACCTTCCGCGAGTTGCTCCGTCGCTGCCGGCAGACCGCCATCTCGTGCTTCGCTCACCAGGACATGCCGTTCGACCGACTCGTGGAGATCATCAACCCGCGTCGTACCGCGGGCGCAATCCGCTGTTCCAGGTGAACTACCGGATGCAGGGCATCGCGCCGCCCCCTCCGCAGCTGACCGGACTGACGGTAACCCGGATGCTTACCGAGACCGGCACCGCACGTTTCGACCTGGCCTTCGGTGTCGTCGACCAGCCCGATGCGATCCGGGGTTACATCGAATACAGCAGCACCTTGTTTCGGCCTGCTACGCCGACGATCTGGCAGGCTGAGCTGGTGAACATCGGGGTGTGGGCAGCGCAGAACCCTGAGGTCACGATGTCGGTACTGCGTCGTCGTGTGCTCGCCGACGTCGAGCGCAGGCGCTCAGCGGTCGCTACGCAATCGGCTCGGTCCATCCGGCCCATCCGGCGCGGGTGAGCCAGGTGCTCGTCGAGCCGACCAGTACGGTAGCGGCCCGGCGACGGCTCGTGTGCATTCCGTATGCCGGAGCAGGTGCGGCCATGTTCATGCCGTGGCGGCGGCTCCTTCCCGCCGATGTCGCGTTGACGATCGTGCGGTTGCCCGGCCGCGAGAGCAGAATGACCGAGCCCCCGCTCACCGACGTGGATGCCGTGACCGATGAGCTCGCCATGGCCGTCTCGCACGGCTCCCGCCTTCCCTGGAGCCTCTTCGGGTACAGCCTCGGAGCCTTGCTTGCCTACGAGTTGGCGGTGCGGCTGTCTCAGCCGGGCCACCGGGCTCCCGACCTCCTTCTGGTCGGGGGCGCTGAGCCACCGCACCTATCGCGGATCGGGCCGAGTTTGTCGAAGCTCGACCCTGTCGAGTTCGTCGGCGCGCTGCGAGCGTTCGGCGGAACCCCGAGCGAAGTCTTCGAGCACTCGGAACTGCTCGACCTCGTCCTGCCGGCGCTGCGCGCCGACTTCCAGCTACTGGACAGCTACCGGCCTCGGGCACATCCGCCCCTGTCCTGCCCGATCGTGACGTACAGCGCGACGTCGGACAGCGAGCTGGACGACACAAGGGTGCGCCGGTGGTCGGAGCTGACCACGGCACCGACGACGCACCGGTTGTTCGAGGGCGGGCACTTCTTCTTGACCGACAAGGTCATCGAGGTCGTCGCGGCGGTTCGTCAGGATATCGACTCGGCGAGCCAGCCGGTTGACGTCGGTTAGGCGTGGTCGGCGAGCGCCTCGTTGATTGCCTGGGCGACCTGGCGCGCATAGTGTCCCTTGACGACCTGGAAATGGTCGAGGCCTTCCCCGGCGAGGACGCGCATGTCGACGCCGCCGCCGGCGATATCGGCCCACCGCTGCCGCCGCAGGTCATCTGCCACCGGTGAGGTTGTCGAAGCACGGAACAGCGTCACCCTTACCGGTGCATCCGGGGCCACGTACCGGCGGCGCGCCCAGACGTTGGCTGCGCGGACGTCGACGAACTCGTGGGGTGTCGTGATGTGCGCGGCGTCGCAGATCAACGAGATCGCCAGGTTGACCCGTTGGCGCATGATGACGGGTGCTCGCCGCAGCTTGTGCCGCAGGTTGAGCCCGCGGCGGATGCCCAACCGGTTGGACTGAAGGCCACGACCGAAGGGGGTGGCGTCGATCAGTCCCAGGAACGCGATCTCTTCGCCCACCTTGCACAGCTGCGCGGCCACTTCGTAGGCGACCACGCCGCCCATGCAGTAGCCGGTAAGGAGATAGGGACCACTCGGCTGGACCCGGCGGATCGCCTCGACGCAGTCGTGAGCGATGGCCTCGATGGTCAGGCGGGGCGCCTGCCTGCCGTCGAGCCCCACACATTCGATGCCGTACACGGGTCGGTCCGGATCCAGGTCACGCACGATCTGCCGGTAGGTGAGCACGTCCCCCCGGCCCTCCGGCATCACGAAGAGCGGCTCCTTGGAACCCTGCGCACGCATAGCGACCACCGTGTCCCAGGGAATGCGCCGCTGCTGCTCCTCCTCGATGACCCGCGCCAGGCTGGCCACTGTGACATTCTCGAAAAGCAGGGCTAGCGCCAATCTGACCCGGAACTCTCGGCCGATCTTGGGGAACAGGCTGAGCGCGAGCAACGAGTGGCCGCCGAGGTCGAAGAAGTTGTCATTGGCAGACACCTGACCCGACAGACCGAGCTCCTCTCGCCACAACCTTGCCAGTCGGATCTCTGTGTCCGTGGCCGGCTCCACGAACGTCTCCCGATGCACGTGCAGAGGCAGCTGGGCAAGCCCCCGTCGGTCGAGTTTGCCGGTGGGGGTGAGGGGGAGTGTGTCAAGGATGCGGATGGTGGTGGGGACCATGTAGTCGGGTAGGCGTTGGCGGGTGTGGGTGGTGAGGTCTCGGGTGAGCTGGGTGCGTAGCTGGGTGCGGTGGTGGGCGGCGGCGGGGTTGTTGGTGTCGGCGGCCGGTGGGGTGTGGGGCGGGAACACGGTGAGGGTGTCGTGGTGGGTGAACGCGGCGTGGACGTGGCCGGGGGCGGCCAGCGCGGACAGTTCGAGGTGGTAGCCGTAGCGGTCGGCGAGGTCCCAGAGGTCTTCGGGGTCGGCGGCGTCGGCGGGGGTCGACACCGTGGTCAGCTGCCCGGTGGTCATCGCGGCCACGGCGGCCAGCTCCGCGGCGACGCGGGCGTTGGGGATGTCGTGGACGAACACGTCGCGGCCGTCGCGGTGCGCGGCGTCCAGCTCACCGGCCAACCAGTCCGGGCCGGCCCAGCCGACCCATCGGGGTGGTTCGACCGGCGCCACGTCGGCGGTGTGCAAGACCACGTCGTAGCGGAACCTGGTCATCTCGCTGGGTCCGCGGCCACGCTTGGGCAGCACCTGCACATGACTCACCGCTGCCACGTCGAAGAACACCGCCGGGTCGAACAACAGCTCCGCGTCCGCCCCGGTGCGCTCAGCCACCCGCACCGCCAGCTCCGTCGCCGACACCGCCGGGCCACGGGCCAGCTCCACCGCCAACCCGAACGCCTGATGCAACCGCAGGTCACGCACATCACCCACGAACACCCGCCCACCCGTACCGGCCACCGACACCGCCCGGTCGAACACCCCCACCGCGTAGGCACGGTCCGGGAAGTACTGCGCCACCGAGTTCACCACCACCACGTCGAACCCCGAACCCACCACCTCCCCCGACACCTCGTCGCCGGCCAACCGGGCCACCGACACCCACTCCCACCCCGCGTCCGCGACCAACCCCGCCAACCGGTCCACCGCCGCCGCAGAGAAATCCGTCGCGACATACCGGTCCACCCCCCCGGCCAGCCGCCCCACCAACAACCCACTGCCCGACCCGACCTCCAACACCGACCGACCCCCCAACCCCGCGATCCGCTCCACCGTGGCCCCCACCCACTCACGCATCAACGACGCCGCGATCGGCTCCCCCGTGAACGAACTCACCCACCCCCGCGTGTCAAACCACGGATCAACCCCCACCGCCTCCCCATAGTTCTGCTCCGCAACCGACCGCCACTCATCAACCCGCCACCCCCCACCAGCCACACCCCCGTCAAACCCCGGCGCCACCACCACATACGCCGCCAACAACGCCTCACCCGAACCCCCCTCAGCAACCACCACACACGCCTGAGACGCCCCCCCATGCTCAACCAGAACCGCCTCAACCTCCCCCAACTCAATCCGAAAACCCCGCAACTTCACCTGATCATCAAGACGCCCCAGAAACTGAAGCCGGCCATCCGGGCCCCACACCGCACGATCGCCGGTGCGATACAGCCGGCCAAGGTCATGCTCGACGAACTTCTCGGCGGTCAGGTCGGGCCGGCCAAGATACCCACGCGCCAGCTGCGCTCCGCCGAGGTACAGCTCACCAGGCATGCCGAGCGGTTGCTGGTGGCCCGCCTGGTCGAAAACGTAGGCGGTGGACGTGGGTATCGGCCTACCCAGCGATACCGAACGCTCCTCGAGGCAGTGCTCGTAGGTCACGCTGATGGCGGCCTCGGTCGGCCCGTACAAGTTGTACAGCGCGGAGTTCGGGAGCGCCTCCAGGCACCGGTCCTTCACCTCGTCGCTGAGTGCCTCCCCGCAGGCGATCACCAGCCGGACCGTGCGACACCTGTGGGGATCGACCTGATCGGCGAAGGCAGAGAGCATCGACGGCACGAAGTTGAGCACTGTCACGTGCTGGCGTGAGATGACGTCACAGAGGTACGACACGTCGCGGTGGCCGTTCGGACGGGCCATGAACAGCCTCGCTCCCGACATCGGGACCCATAGCAGCTCCCAACCGGCCACGTCGAAGCTGAACGGCGTCTTCTGCAGCACTGTGTCCCGGGCGTCCAGTGCAAAGGTCCGCTGCATCCACCGAAGCTGGACAGCCACGCTTCGATGCTCGAGGAGAACACCCTTGGGACGCCCGGTCGAACCCGATGTATAGATGACATACGCGAGGTTGTCGGGAGTGACGTCGGTGACCGGCGCGCTGTTCGGAAGAGCCGACATGTCGACCTGATCGACGAGGACTGTACGCGGGTGAAAGGGAACAGTCCTGCGGATAGTGCTGTCGGTCAGCAAGACCACGGCGTCGCAGTCTTCGAGCATGTAGGCCAGGCGGTCAGCCGGATAGCTGGGGTCCAGCGGCACGTAGGCGCCACCAGCCTTGAGCACGCCGACCAGGGCAACTTCCAACGCGATCGAGCGGTTGAGGCAGATGGCGACTCGGGAGTCGGGCCGGACTCCCAACGAGATGAGATGATGCGCGAGCGCGTTGGATCTTTCGTCCAGCTCGCGATAGGTGATCCACCCGGTCTCGTCGCCAACCGCCTGAGCGTCCGGCGTACGCAGCGCCTGCTCGGTCATCAGGTCGTGCAGCAGCGAAGCAGTAAGGTCTGCGGTGACCTTGTTCAGATCGGCGACGCAGCGGAGATCCTCGGGCGTCGCGAGCGGGAGCGAGTCCACCGGTTGGGTCGGGTTGTCCAGGCCAAAGACGAGCAGTTGTTCGAACTGACCAGCGAGCCGCTGAATCGTCGACTCGTCGAACATACTGGTGTTGTACTGCCACAGGACGGCAAGCCCGTCGGCCGTCTCGTAGCAGACGATGACAAGGTCGAGCTTCGCCCATCCGCCGTCGTAGTTGATGGCCGTGACGTCGAGCTCGGCGAATGCCGGGACCGCTACCTGGTCGGACTTGACGGTCAGCAGCGTCTGGAAGATGGGGTTGCGGCCCGCGATGCGACGCGGACTGACCTCCCTCACAATTCTGTCGAACGCGACGTCTTGGTGTCGATAGGCGTCGATGGCGCTCTGCCGGGCGCGGTGTACGAGCTGCTCGAAGCTCGGGCCCCCCGAAGCGTCCACCCTGAGTGGCAGCGTGTTGATGAACAATCCGACCATGTCGCGCAGCTCACTGCGGTGTCTGCCCGTAGTCGGACTGCCGATGACGATGTCGCCTTGTCCGCTGTAGCGCTCGAGCAGGCCGGCGTACACCGCTAGGAGCACCATGAACTGCGTGGCGCGTTGATCACGCGCGTACCGGGCGAGCCGCCGCACCACGGCACCGTTCAGATGGTGGGTGTATTTCGCGCCGTCGTTGCCCGCATCGGAGGGGCTGGCCGATCGCATGGCAGCTCAGACCATTCCGGAGCACCCTTCAGGTTCGAGCGCCACCAGTCGAGGTCCGTGGAGTCCGCGAGCGACTGAGCCTGCCAGCGGGTGTAGTCGTAGTACTGAAGTATTGGCTCTGGCAGCGAGCTGGGCCGCCCCGCGCGGAAGTCTGAGTACAGGGTTGCCAGCTCGCGGACGATGACGTGCTTGGAAACGCTGTCGCTGACAATGTGGTGGGTCACCATCACGAGGACGTGGTCGTCCGGGCCTACGCATCCGAGCCGGACGCGGAAGTTCCTTCCGGCCCCGAGGTTGAACGGCCGCGTCACTTCCGAGTGCACGAACGTGTCGACGTCGGACACCGGCGCCGTCTCGAAGTTGGCTTCGCCAGCCGCCAGAACCTCGACACGTCCACCCTCATCGGCGTCGATCACAAATCGTGACCGAAGGACCTCATGGCGGCGGACGACCTCTTCGACAGCCCGCCTGAGGGCATCGACGTCGAGTGAACCCTGCAGCCTGAAAGCTTGGGCGACGTTGTAGGCGATGCCACCAGTCGTCTGGTCGATCAAGAACAGGGCCTGCTGGGCGTCGGACATCTCCTGACCGGTGTCGCGATCACGCCGAGGTATGCCGCCGTGGTTGGCATTGCGCGCGCGAATCCTGCGCTCTGCCAGTGCCTGCTTCGCGGGAGACGGCGCGGAGAGCCTCGCCGGGGACAACGCAGCTATGTCCCGGGCTGGTGCAATCTCCACTGGTGCGCCCGCGGGCCTACGTGCAGTCACTTATCGCCTTTCCCAGTGGGCGGACCAATCGGGCACGACAGTATCCCAAGGACGTTGATGTCGAAACGCCCCCAAATGCGATGACTAGTATGACCGAATGTCGCGCGACGCAACACGAGTCTCGGCAGAACCCGCCCTGGAGCAGTCGAACCGCACTTCGACGACCGCAGACTGGGCCGGCGCGGTAGCACGTGGCGTGCGCAACCAGGTGGCCTTTCTCAAGCATGTAGCGACCAATGCCTCCGGTGGCCAGATACGTGGAGGACGAGCGGTATCTGCTCTTCGCGGGTGGTCACGACTATCCCGGCCCCTATATCAACGGGGCAATCCGTAAGACGTCAGCGATCAGTCCAGCGGAGCTGTTCGCGCGCGCCGATGCCTTCTTCGGCTCGCTCGGCCGTCAATACATCGTCTGGGTGCTCAGTCCCGGCGAGGCGGACCTCGGGGCCGAAGCCGCGCGCCGGGGCCTGTGGCCGAGACCCCCCGTGGATGGCAATGAGTGCATCTGCCGACTCGAACCTCTGGAGCCGGCGCCTGCCCTGCCCGGATTCCGGATTCGTCGGGCGGGAAGCGATGAGGAGCTGGCCGCCTACATCGACCTGGTGGCCCGCAGCTACGGGCTGGAAGGTGGCGACCCAGCGCTGCTCGAGGCAGTCCTGATCAGCCGGGCGAGCCTACGTACCCTGGAGATCGGGGTCTTTCTCGGTCAGGATGTCCGAAGCGGTGACGACGTCGCCGGGTTCTGCGTCTACCTGGCGCATGAATGCGCGGGGCTGCAGTGGCTGGTCACCGACCCAGCGGTGAGAGGCCGGGGATACGGACGCGAGATCATGCGCCACGGCATGGCGTGGAGCTTCGAGGGCGGGGCACGGTCTGCGTGGGGAGTCGCGTCGCAACAAGGAGCCCCTATCTGGCGTGGGATGGGCTTCGGCGTCCCGGTCCGCTACCAGCGCTACTTGGCTACAGCGCACCTGCAGCGGCCCATCTCAGCACCGGACCTGCCGCTCGACCGACTGGGGTAGTAGCGTGCGGACAGATCGACGACGGTGGGAGCTGCTTTGACTGGCGAGCTGGTGGCGGCCGACCTACCTGTCAGGTGGTGGCAACGTCGACTCGAGGATTTCGGAAGTCGCCTGGACGTTCCGCAGGGTGGACCGGCTACTGGCTCAGGCGTCGCGACGGCAGCGATCCCGGGCGCATTCAGCCAGCTGGCCGATGCCGATGACCGGCTCGGATGTCTGGTCGCGGGCTTGCTTGCCCGCTACAGTGCGGCCGGCACTGTTGCGCTGACCGTTGGCCGGGGACGGGGCCTGGCTGCCTATAGTCGTGGACCTGTCCGCCGGACCCACCTTCGAAGCGGCCCTCCGCCAGTGGTCTGAGGCCACGGCAGACGCGCACGTCCACCAGATGGCGCTTGCTGAGCTTGTCGAGCAGGTGCCGGAGGCGGCCGCGGCTGCACAGGTTGCGTTGCGATTCGACGCTACTGAGTGGCCGCTTGCCACGACGCCCGTCCTCGAGTTCGACGTCACCGCAGCCGAGATCAGGCCCACCTCGCGCGGCCACGTCGACGACCAGACCCTTCGCTTCGTCGCGATCCACCTCGCCGCGCTCATGGGGGAATGGCACGGCGATGTCGGGCTCTTCGACGCGACCATGCTGTCGCCGACAGAGCAGCAGAGCCTGGTGTCTCGCGGTCAAGGCGATCAGCTCGACGTTGCGCCCGGCACCGTCCTCGAGGCGGTCTGGCGCACCGGGCGGGCAGATCCAGCCGGCATCGCGCTTGTCGACGACACGTCGTCCGTCACATACGCCGAGCTCCTCCTGCGCGTCGACCAGGTCGCCGGGCAGCTGGTGGCGCTAGGTGTCGCGCGTGCCGCTCTGGTCGGGTTGTCGTCGACCGCTCGGTGGACATGGTGGTTGGCCTTCTGGGCATCCTACGGGCGGGGGCTGCGTACGTGCCCATCGATCCGGGGTACCCGGCGCCCCGAATCGCGATGATGGTCGAGGACTCCCAGCTGGCTGCTGTCGTGACGCAGCGTCAGCTCGTCGATGTCTTCGACGAAGCCGCGCTTCCGAAGGTCCTGCTCGACGGCCCGGGTGTAGCTGCCGGCCACATCGGGGACGCGCCGACGGCCGATGACCTCGCGTACGTCATCTTCACTTCCGGTTCGACCGGTCGTCCGAAGGGTGTGATGGTCGGCCATCGGGCGCTGGCCAACTTCGTGGCAGCCGATGGCTCGACCGACCTGGTTCCACAGCGACCGACCGCCTGCTGGCGCTGACCACGCTCTCGTTCGACATCGCCGCGCTGGAGCTCTGGTTCCGCTGACGGTGGGCGGTTGCGTGGTCATCGCGGACCGGGCCACGGCTGTCGATCCGCTCATCCTGGCAAACCGGCTCGAGTCCGAGCCATCACCGTGATGCAGGCGACGCCGGCGACCTGGCGGATGCTCGTCGACTCCGGTTGGGCTGGGCGAACCGAGCTCGGGCGCTCTGCGGCGGGGAGGCGCTGCCCCAGGTCTGGCGGCGAGCTTTTGGCCGCTGCGGGAGCTGTGGAACATGTACGGCCCCACGGAGACGACGATCTGGTCGCTCGGAACCAGGCTCGCCGAGGGCGAACCGGTCACGATAGGCACCTCCGATAGTCAACACATCGGTCTACGTCGTCGGTGCTCACGGTGAGCTCCTTCCAGACGGTGTGGCCGGAGAGCTGCTGATAGGAGGACTCGGCGTCACGCAGGGATATCTGGCCAGGCCGGACCTCACGTCGCAACGTTTCGTCCCGGACCGCTTTGGGGTCGCTGTATCGGGTGGCCGGTTGTACAGGACCGGCGATCTGGTCCGTCGGCGCCGCCGACGGGCGGCTTGAGTTTGTCGGGCGAATGGACAGCCAGGTGAAGGTGCGGGGCTTTCGTCTTCGAGCTCGAGCGAAGTGGAAGCGGTTCTCGACGCTCATCCCGATGTCTCCGCCTCGGTCGCCGTCGTACGCCAAGACGAGCAAACAGGGCTCAACGAGTTGCTGGCCTACGCGGTTCCCCACCGCGGCGTGACCGTCCACGGCCTCGCTCTGCGCCGATACATCGCCGACCGCCTCCCTCACTACATGGTGCCGACGTCGGTCACCTTGCTCGCGGCCTTCCCGTCGACCCTCAACGGGAAGATCGACCGGTCCGCACTGCCGGCACCCGATCTGGGCGAGAAAAGCGCCGCTGTCACGGCTGCTCGAAACAGCCTGGAGGCCTCGATTGCGGAGATCTGGGAAAGGGTGCTGGACGCCGGACCGATCGACGTCACCGCCGACGTGTTCGACCTCGGCGTCAACTCTTTGACGACCGCTCGGCTTTTCGTGGAGGTCTCACGCGAGCTCGATGTCGTGCTTCCGATCGGAGCTGCATTTCAGGCCGGGTCGGTCGAAAAACTTGCAGCCTTGGTCCAACAGCAGCAGGGGGCTCGACCAGCCGCCGACCACCATGCCGCGTTGGTGGCTGTCCGTGCTACCGGGACGCGGCGGCCGTTGTTCCTGGTTCACGGTGGCGCCGGCACTGTCTTGCTCTTCGCACCGCTTGCCCGGCACCTTGATGCCGACCAACCGGTCTATGCGCTGCAAGCAGCAGGCCTGTATGGCGATCGCGCTCCTCAACGCTCGGTCGTCGAGATGGCACGCCTCTACGTCGAGGAGCTGAGGACCGTTCAGGCTACCGGCCCCTATCGCATCGGTGGCTACTGCTTCGGAGCCCTGGTGGCGTTCGAGATGGCCTGTCAGCTCGAACGGCTCGGAGAGAGGACCGAGCTTCTCGTGGCCTTCAACGGGCCAAGTCCGTCGTACCTCAGACGCTATCGTCCGCTGTTCGATGCCGACGGTGCGCGCACGAACGCGTCAGGGCAAGTTATGCGCGGAGCCGGGCGCAGCACGCGCTCACTGCTCACGGGGAGCTGGCAGGAGCGGACGTCGCTGCGCATGTTCGTCTTCGAGCTGGTCGGCGCCGGCAGACGGCATTCTCTGCGGACGGCGAGTCGGATCCGTAAGACCGCGGTGGTGCGCTCCTCGGTCCTGTTGGGTAGGCCGCTTCCCGACGACCTTCGCGAAGCGTCAGCCATGCAGGAGCTCGCGGCGCATGCCCAGGACCATTACCTGCCCGGGTCGTACAGCGGCGACATGCACGTCATCGCCGGCGAGGGTCTGTACCACCGCGACGATCTCGGCTGGCGGGACGTGGTCAAGGGGACCGTTACGGTCTTCACCGTCCCCGGTCCGCAGCTGACGCCTCGTGCGTCGATGACCGAACGGTTCGTCGCCCCCATCGCGAAGAGCATCGCCGAACGGCTTCGGCAGCTCGACGGTTAGCCCCGTCGGCCGGCTGCCGAGGAAGCCGCGTCCGCCGCGAGCGTGACGCAGTTCCAAGGCTCGATCAAAGACACGCTCGCCCACGTCCTACTGGCGGGACAGGTCCGCGACGGCGACACTGTTACCGTGGACCTGGATGCCGGTAACGGTTTGTCGGCGACGCCCTCGTGACCTCGACCCCAGCCGGCGGAGACAGCACGGCCGCGCGAGGTCACCTTCGGCGGCGCGCAGGCGGTTGTCGGAGGGGCGGTCGCCACGCTGCTGCTGATCGGCGCAGCGCAACAGCTGTACAGCTCAGAGATGCACGACGCGCTGGCGAAGGCTGTCGCGGACCCTCGCGCCGCCCAGCTCGGGCTGACCGTGGACACCGCTCGGACACTGGCGAAGTACGCGATCATGGTGATGGGTGTCCTGAGCGTGTCGTCAGCGGTGCTGGGGGTGTTCGTCTTGCGCCGGCATCGCTCGGCGCGCGTGGCACTCACCGTCCTCGGATGCCTCGTCGCCCTCCTGACGCTGTTCGCCGGGCCCACCGGCTGGATCGTGACGCTGTACATCGCGGCGTCAGTGGC
Organism: uncultured Actinomycetota bacterium; assembly: GCA_963824115.1. Classification (GTDB taxonomy): domain Bacteria; phylum Actinomycetota; class Actinomycetes; order Propionibacteriales; family Nocardioidaceae; genus DASQEH01. Next base: position 38,938 of record CAWGOA010000005.1, on the reverse strand, counting down.
AATGCTGTGGTCCAAGTCGGCACGGGCCTGGTTCTCGCACCCTCCGCCAGCGCCGCGAGGGTGACAGAAGGTCTGGTCCAGAGGGCGCGATAGTTGGGGCGATTGGCTGTCGCGACGTGTTCAGTACAGTTTCAGGGTCTCCCGACCACTGCTGACTGGAGCACGACGATGGCACAGCCGCAGTTCCCGGGTGCGGAACCTGAGCCCAGCCTCGGGTTCGGCTTCCCGCCGCTGCCCGACGAGAGCCCGATCCGGCTTGACCGGCCGCCAGCGGTCTTCGCCGGCTGCGTGATGGCATGGGTGGGCGACATCATCGGCCTCGTGGTCGGAATATTTCTGCTGTTCATGCCGAGCAACTCGCCAGCGCTCGACGCGTATTCGCCCTCGGACCGGGCCCACGTCGCATCGGCGCTGCACGTCGTCGGCGGCACTCTCATCGTCTGGTGCCCCATCGTGATCCTCGTCGCAGTCTTCGCATTCCGGGGGGCCAGGTGGGCTCCGCTCGCGCTGATGGTGATGGCCGGCTGTCTATGCGCTTGCGTCGATTGCCAGCGTCGTGAGCGGTTCGGACGCACAGGGAGGTCTTTCGCTGATGTGGGCCCTCGCCTCCGCCGGACTTGTCTACGCTGTGCCTTCGTCCAGGGCCTGGTTCAAGGCCAAGCAAGCCGAGCGCCGAGCAGCCTAGCCTCGCTGCTGGGCCGGACTTCCTGACCCTCTTTGCTGCACCTTGTCACCCTCGAGGCGTGAGGCGCTGGAGCCGCTCGAGGGCGCCATCGAGCACGCTGTCCTGCTTGCAGAAGGCCCACCGGACGAGGTGCTTGCCGGCGCGCTAGATCGTCGTAGAACACCTCATGCGGGATGGCTACCACGCCGCAGCGCTCGGGCAGCCGCAGGCAGAAGTCGAGGCCGTCGTCGAAGCCGAGCGGCCGGATGTCCGTCGTCACGAAGTAGGTGCCCTCCGGCACGAACACCTCGAAGCCGATGTCCCGAAGCCCCGAGCACAGCCTGTCGCGCTTGGCCTCGAGCGAGGCGCGGAAGCCGTCGTAGTACTCGTCGGGCAGCGCCAGCGCCGACGCGATCGCGGGCTGCAGGGGCGCGCCCGACGTGAAGGTCAGGAACTGCTTCGCGGTCAGCACCGCGCGTACGAGGTCTGCTGGGCCGCTGGCCCAGCCGACCTTCCACCCGGTGAACGAGAACGACTTGCCTCCGCTGGAGATGGTCAGCGTCCGTTCGCGCATCCCGTCGAGCGTGGCCAGCGGTACATGGCTGGCGGCACCGTACGTGAGATGTTCGTATACCTCGTCGGTGATGACGACGAGGTCGTGTTCTCGGGCCACGTCGGCGATGGCCGACAGCTCCTCGCCGTTGAGCACCATGCCGGTCGGATTGTGCGGGCTGTTGACCAACAAGACGGTGGTCCGCGGGGTCACCGCCGCACGCAGCGCGTCCACATCCAGCCGGAAATCCGGGTGGCCGCAAGGTGACGGGAACCCGCACGCCCCCGGCCATCGCGATGCAGGCCGCGTACGAGTCGTAGTACGGCTCGAGCGCGACGACCTCGTCGCCGGGGTCGACGAGCCCGAGCAGAGCGGCGGCGATCGCTTCCGTCGCCCCGGTCGTGACCACGATCTCCGTGTCGGGGTCCAGGGCGATGCCGTAGAAGCGGGCCTGGTGAGCGGCGATCGCGAGTCTCAGCTCCGGAACGCCGAGCCCTGGCGCGTACTGGTTGCGGCCACCGCGAAGAGCCTCGACCGCCGCGTCGATCACCGTTGCCGGCCCGTCGACATCGGGAAACCCCTGGCCGAGGTTGATCGACTCCGGTACGCAGGGCCAGAGCTGACATCTCGGCGAAGATCGTGGTTCCGAGACCTTGCAGGCGAGTCGCCAACTGGTGCATGGTCGCCGACGGACCTCCGGATCGGTGGATACAGTGGCTGCTCGATGAACATTACGGCGTCGGGCGGATCGACCGCCGATCCGGCCGTTAGGCCGCCGGGGTCGTCGGGCATCCGTGTCACCCGGCGCCTGCTCTCCTGGTGCGCCGGTGTCGCCCTCGTGCTCGCAGGGCTCGCCATGCTCGGCTTCGTCGCGTGGGAGCAGTACGGCACCGGTGTCCACCGGGTGATCGTCGAGACGGCGAGCGCGATCTTCACGTACCGGCTCGACACGAACCCTAACGACCTGATCGTGCCGCTGACGCAGAGCTGGGTGACCAACCACGTACCCGTTCCACCCCATGGACGGGGGCCCCGAAGAATGCCGCGCTCACCTTCCGTAAGCAGACCAAGGCACTGATCACTCCCGCCACCTCCGCGGAGCTCTTCCATCGCAACGACAGGATGGTCACCTTCGGGCACCTCGTCTCCACAAGACTGAAGCAGCCCGCTCGGCGCTGGGTAGGGTTCCGGTCATGAGCGACCGAAGCGACCTCCTCGAACAGATCACCGCCAAGGCGGTCGTTCACGGCCGGGTGACGCTGTCGTCGGGACGAGAGGCCGACTACTACGTCGACCTCCGAAGGATCACCCTGGACGGCACCGCGGCGCCCCTCGTCGGACGGGTGATGCGCGAGCTCACAGCAGATATCCGGTACGACGCCGTCGGCGGGCTCACGCTCGGGGCCGACCCGGTGGCGACGGCAATGCTCCATGCCGCGGCGGCGGATGGCTCGACGCTCGACGCGTTCGTCGTACGCAAGGAGGGCAAGGCCCATGGGCTGCAACGCAGGATCGAGGGTCCGGACGTTGCCGGGCGACGCGTCCTCGCCGTCGAGGACACCTCGACCACCGGCGGCTCTGTGCTGGCTGCGGTCTCGGCTCTTCGCGAGTCGGGCGCACACGTCGCCGCGGTCGCCGTGATCGTGGACCGCGGTGCCCGTGAGCTCGTCGAGGCTGAGGGCCTGACGTACCTGGCGGCGTACGAGCGAGCCGACCTCGGCCTGGACTGACGGATCGCCACGGCTCTTCTACGCGTCGGGATCGTCGTGCATGAACGGCTCGAGCTCGTGGGCGGCAGCTCCGAAGACCCAGCTCAGCAGCAACACGTCGTCGATGTACCCGCCAGGACGGAAATCCGGTACCAGGTCGACCGGCGTGACCAGGTAGTGCAACGCGGCGACGATGAGCCGCTCGCGAGTGACGCTGGCCGCACCGGCCGTACACCGGGTCGCCGCCTCGGCTTCGGACGAGCCGGTCTCGCTCCCCGCCTCGCAGCCGCGGCGAGGGCTGTCGGCGTGAAAGCGCAGGAAGCTCACGGCCGCAGCCACCCGGTCCGCGATCGCGGACAGTGGGGCATCGGCATGGTTAAGCGTCTCAACGGCGTCGGCAAGATCCCTCAGGGCGCCGGCGTCGTCGAAGATGATACCAGCTTGCCTGCGCGAATGGATGAAGGCCGGGCTCTGCAAGACCTTGGTGACTGTTGACTTGGGCGTACGAAAGAGCGGCTTCCAGGTCTGCTCGCTCATCGCGACCGCCCCCAGGCAGCGCGCCCGCGTCGGACATCTGTCAGGCACCCAGCGACGTACCCGCCGAGCGTAGGTTCTCGCATGCGGTCACCACCCGAGCCGCCATACCGGCTTCGGCCGCCTTGCCGTACGAGCGCGGGTCGTAGACCTTCTTGTCGCCGACGTCGCCGTCCACCTTCAGCACGCCTGATAGTTGGTGAACATGTGGTCGACGATCGGCCGCGTGAACGCGTACTGGGTGTCGGTGTCGACGTTCATCTTCACCACGCCGTAGTCGAGGGCCTCCCGGATCTCCTCGAGCAGCGAGCCGGAGCCGCCGTGGAACACCAGGTCGAAGCGGCTTGGCGTCGTCGGACAAGCCCCGCCTTGGCGGCGACCGCCTCCTGGGCCTGCTTGAGGATCTCTGGACGGAGCTTGACGTTGCCTGGCTTGTACACGCCGTGCACGTTGCCGAAGGTCAGAGCGGTCAGGTACCGGCCGCGCTCGCCGAGCCCGAGGACATCGCGCGACGCGCTGGGCGTCGCCGGGTGTCGTGTACAGCTTCTCGTCCATCGCGCCGACGATGCCGTCCTCCTCGCCACCGACGACGCCGACCTCGATCTCGAGGATGACGTGCGCGGCGGCAGCCGCCTCGAGCAGCTCCCGAGCGATCGACAGGTTCTCCTCCAGCTCGACCGCCGACCCGTCCCACATGTGCGACTGGAACACCGGCAGCCCGCCGCCTGCGACGCGCTTGCCGGACTCCTCGAGCAGCGGCCGGACGAACCCGTCCAGCTTGTCCTTCGGGCAGTGGTCGGTGTGCAGCGCGATGTTGACGGGATACTTCTTGGCCGCCTCGTGGGCGAACGCCGCGAACGCCAGCGACCCGGTGACCATGTCCTTGATCGTGGCTCCGGACAAGAACTCGGCCCCACCGGTCGATACCTGGACGATGCCGTCGCTCTGCGCCTCGGCGAAACCGCGCATGGCGGCGTGCAGCGTCTGCGACGACGACACGTTGATCGCCGGGTAGGCGAACCGCTTCTCCTTGGCCTTGTCGAGCATGGCGTTGTAGGCGTCCGGGGTGGCGATCGGCATCTCGGCTCCAGGGTAGAAGGGTGGCGTCGCGGCTAGGCGGCACCAGGGCGTACGCGGTCCAGTATCGCGTGGCCCGCCGTCGGCCTGCCAAAGTGGCCGAGTCCCGTTCGGTCGCTCCGTCGCCGGTCAGCGGCTCCGGACACCGCATGCTGCCGGATCCAGGCGTGCATCGCGATGGCTGCCGCGGCACCGGCATTGATCGACCGGTCGACCCGAACTGGGCGATCGACAACGTACGCCGGCACGCCTCGCCGCATCTCCGTCGGTCAGCCCCGGCCCCTCCTGGCCGAACACGAGCACACATGATTCGGGCAGTGCCGTGCTCTCCAGCGGCTCGGCCCCTGGGAGGTTGTCCACGCCGTACAAGGGGAGTTCCGCCTGCGTCAGCCCAGTCCGGCGAACTCCTCCGACACTGTCGTGATGGGTGATGTGCTGGTACCGGTCGGTGACCATCGCTCCGCGTCGGTTCCAGCGCCGGCGCCCGACGATGTGCACCTCCGCCGCGAGGAAGGCGTTGGCCGTGCGAACGACCGAGCCGATGTTGAGGTCGTGCTGCCAGTTCTCGATCGCGACATGGAAGCGATGTCGGCGCTGGTCCAGGTCGGCCACGATCGCCTCCAGGCGCCAGTACCGGTACTGGTCCACGACATTGCGCGCGGTCGCCGTGCTCGAGCAGCGCCGGGTCGAACCAGTCTTCGGTCGGCCACCTACCCGGCCATGGACCTACGCCGACGCTTGGCTCGTCGGCGAGTGAGCCGCCGGATCGCCGGCGCTGCGCACGTCCGTCGGGCCGATTCTTATCGTGAAGCGAACGCTGAATCCACGAAAACAAGCGTAGGGCGGCGGTTACGCTCGGCGTGGTGTACAACGACCTCCAGCAGGTAGCGCTGCTCCACGGCCTGCTCGATCCGCACGCCTGGATCGACCGGTTCGGCGCCTACGCGCTCTGGGGAGTCGCACTCATCGTCTTCATCGAGTGCTGGCTGTTTCCGTTCCTGCCTGGTGACTCGCTGTTGTTCCTCCTCGGTCTGCTCATCTCGCAGCAGAACCGGGTGACCACCCCGATCTGGCTGGCCTGCCTGGTGCTGAGCGTGGCAGCGGTGGCGAGCAACGTCGTCGGGTACGCCGTCGGCGCAAGGGCTGGGCCGGCGATCTTCAACCGCCCCGACGGCCGGATCTTCAGGCAGAGCCATGTCGACAAGACGTTCGCGTTCTTCGACAGGTACGGCAAGCGGGCGATCTTCCTGGCGCGGTTCGTGCCGATCGTGCGTACGTTCATCACGCTGGCCGCCGGTGTCGGCCGGATGCCGATGCGGCGGTTCCTCACCTATTCAGCGATCGGCGGGGTGGTCTGGGCCACCGGCGTGACACTCCTCGGGTACTGGCTGGGGCAGGTGTCGCTCCTCAACAAGCACCTCGACCTGGTCTTGGTCGCGATCGTCGCTGTCTCCTTGATTCCGATACTGGTCGAAGTGCTGAGGGGGCGTTCGGCGCGGCGCGACACCCGCTACGACGAGGAGCAGGAGCGCCTCGAGGTGCTGCGCCGCGAGGCCGGCGAGTCCGAATAGCGCCGCTCGCCCCACCCCAAAGATCCGACTGTGACGTTGCTATAGCTACCTCAGAGTCGGATCTTTCGGGTAGTGGAGGGCCCTTCAGAGAAGCGGGCAGGTGGGGTCGGAGTCGAGGAGGAGCTGCCGGCACCGGACGGCTTCCTCGGTGTCGCCGATCGACGTCCGACGCAGAGGCCAGAGCCGCCAGACAGCGAAGGAAGCCCTGGTTCGGCTCGTGTGACCACGGGATCGGGCCGAAGCCCTTCCAGCCGTTTCGGCGCAGCGCGTCGAGCCCGCGGTGGTACCCGACCCTCGCGAACGCATAGCTCGTGAGGTCGTCGCCGTCGGTCATCTCCTGCTCGGCCAGTACCGCCCAGACCAGCGACGACGCCGGGTAGGCGCGAGCCACCTGGCGCGGCTCCCCCCGGTGCAGCTGAGCGGTCGCGGGGTCGAAGGGCAGATAGGTCGGCGGGGGGCCGCCGAGGAGGTTGTCGAAGCTCATGGCGCCATCATGCCGGTCGGGCGCGCGGCGGCCCAGGCGGACCCGCGCTCACGACTCCTCCGCCTGGGCGGGCGTCGGCAGCGTCATCGTGAACGCGCGCGGGATGACGTTCCAGGTGCGGCTCGGCCATCGGCCCGGCCAGCTCGCCGTCGGTGTCGCAGCAGAACTCCTGGCCGCTCACGGTGACCATTCGGGCCCGAGCCGTCCGGACGTCGTGGCGCTCGTCGTGCGTGCCGCGTCTGAGGTGGATGCCGTAGACCAGTCGGTCCAGCGGCTTCACCGCGAACGACACCAAGACGTCGGCGAGGCCGTCCGTCGGGTCGGCGTCAGGCGTCAGCTCCGTACCGCCGCCGACGCGTGGGCCGTTGCCGATCGCGACCTGGAGGACCCGGCGGGTACCGTCTGCGAGCACCACGTCATCAGCGACGACGTGGAGGAGATGACCCTGCGTCTGCACCGCGGCGATCAGTGCGCCGGCGACGTACCCGAGCCGGCCGAGCCTGGCCTTGAACGGTCTGGCCTCGGTACCGGCGTCGGCGCCGACCCCGGCGTGGACCACGTTGACGACGATGCCGTCGGCGTCGTCGACGACCATGTCGACCCCGCTCGGTCGCCCGTCGAGGATCACAGCGGCCGCCCGAACCGGGTCCAGAGGGATGCGCAGACCCCTGGCGAAGTCGTTGCCGGTGCCGAGGGGGATCAAGCCGATGGTCGGGCCCGCGAGCAGCCCCTGCCGGTACAGGCTGGCCACCGCGGCGTGGAGGCTACCGTCGCCGCCGGCCACGACCAGGTCGCGGTCTTCGACGGCCGCGATCACCGCGTCGAGCTCGCCGCGGCCGGCTGTGGACGACGACGTCGACCCGACGCTGCATCCTCAGCGCCTCGACGGCCGCCTCGACAGCGGCGGACTCGCCGCTGCCGGCGTGAGCGTTGGCGATGAGCAAGATGTCGTCCACGGTGCGAACCGTAGCGGGTTCGTCGGGTTTGTTGCCCTTTACACCGCGCGACCGCCTCATGAACGCGCGCGCTCCGAGCGGTCGACCTGCGGCCGGGTCACCGCCTGGACGTACCGATGTGCCCCGGCTCGGGTCCGCTAGCATCTACTCGCCAATGGCGGCGTCGACGAGCGGGAGGGGCGCGCGTGCCCGCGATCGTGATCGTCGGAGCCCAGTGGGGAGACGAAGGCAAGGGCAAGGCCACGGACCTCCTCGGCAGCCGCGTCGACTATGTCGTCAAGTTCAACGGCGGCAACAACGCCGGCCATACCGTCGTGATCGGCGACGAGAAGTACGCGCTCCACCTCCTGCCCAGTGGCATCCTCACGCCGGGCTGTGTCCCGGTCATCGGCAACGGGGTCGTCGTCGACCTGCCCGTCCTGTTCGAAGAGATCGACGGCCTCGATGCGCGCGGCATCGACACCTCCCGGCTGCTGGTCAGCGCCAACGCCCACGTCATCGCCGAGTACCACCGCACGCTCGACAAGGTCGCCGAGCGGTTCCTCGGGTCCAGCCGGATCGGCACCACCGGGCGGGGGATCGGCCCGACGTACGCCGACAAGATGAACCGGATCGGCGTGCGCATCCAGGACCTCTTCGACGAGAAGATCCTTCGCCAGAAGGTCGAAGGCTCGCTCGACGTCAAGAACCAGCTGCTGACCAAGGTGTACAACCGGCGCGCGATCTCGGTCGACGAGATCCTCGACGAGCTGTTGTCGCGTCGCGACAGGCTGCGCCCGATGGTCGCCGACGCCGGACTGCTGCTCAACCAGGCACTCGACCGTGGCGAGACGGTGCTGCTCGAGGCCGGCCAGGCCACGCTCCTCGATGTTGACCATGGGACCTATCCGTTCGTGACCTCGTCGTCGGCGACGTCCGGTGGCGCGTGCACCGGCTCGGGGATACCTCCGACCCGGATCGACCGGGTGATCGGCATCGTGAAGGCGTACACCACCAGAGTCGGGGAGGGCCCGTTCCCGACCGAGCTCGTCGGCGACAGTGGGGAGTTCCTGCGCAAGACCGGCGACGAGTACGGCACCACGACCGGGCGGCCGCGTCGCTGCGGCTGGTTCGACGCGGTGATCGCGCGGTACGCCGCCCGGGTCAACGGCGTCACCGACTTCGTGCTGACCAAGCTCGACGTGCTCACCGGCCTCGACAAGGTCCCCGTCTGCGTCGCCTACGACGTCGACGGCACCCGGCACGACGAGATGCCGGTGAACCAGACCGACTTCCACCACGCGAAGCCGGTGTACGAGGAGTTCCCCGGCTGGTGGGAGGACATCTCAGGCGCCCGCACGCTGACGGACCTGCCGGCGAACGCGCGCAGCGTACGTCCAGGCGATCGAGGAGATGTCCGGTGCCAGGATCTCCACGATCGGCGTCGGGCCCGGCCGAGACGAGAGCGTGGTCGTGCATGACCTGCTCTCGGACTGACGCGGACGGTCGGAGGGCGCGCGGGTGAAGGTGCTGGTACTCGGAAGCGGCGGGCGCGAGCACGCGCTGGTGGTTGCCCTGGCACGCGACCCGCATGTCGACCAGATCCACGCCGCGCCGGGCAATCCCGGCATCGGCGAGATCGCCGAACGGCATGCGGTCGACGTCCTCGACACCGTGGGCGTGCTGGACCTTGCGGCAGCGTCTGGCCGTCGACCTCGTGGTCGTCGGCCCAGAAGCTCCGCTCGTCGCCGGCGTCGCCGATGCCGTCCGTTCGGCCGGCATCGCGTGCTTCGGGCCGGGCCGTCGAGCCGCAGCCATCGAGGGCTCCAAGGCGTTCGCCAAGCAGATCATGGCAGCCGCCGGGGTACCCACCGCTCGCTCCACCGTGTGCGAGACGGCCGCGGAGGTGGCGGCGGCGCTGTCGCAGTTCGGTCCCCCGTACGTCGTGAAGGACGACGGTCTCGCAGCGGGCAAGGGCGTGGTCGTGACGGCTGACCGTGCCGCCGCCGCTGCCCACGCCGCAAGCTGCCAGCGGGTGGTGGTCGAGGAGTTCCTCGACGGGCCGGAGGTCTCGCTCTTCGCGATCTGCGACGGCAAGACCGCTCTGCCCATGCAGCCGGCGCAGGACTTCAAGCGCCTTCGGACAACGACGTCGGACCCGAACACGGGCGGCATGGGCGCGTACACGCCGCTCGACTGGGCGCCCGCCGACCTCGTGGCGGACGCCTACGAGACGGTGCTGCAGCCCACCGTCGACGAGATGGCCCGACGCGGTCTGCCGTTCGTCGGCCTGCTCTACGCGGGGCTTGCCCTGACTGCGTCGGGCATCAAGGTGATCGAGTTCAACGCGCGCTTCGGTGACCCGGAGACGCAGGCCTCTGCTCGAGCTCTTCGACAGTCCGCTCGGTGAGGTGCTCCATGCAGCGGCGGTCGGGCGTCTCGACGACGTGGAACCGCTCAGCTGGAGGCAGGGCGCCGCCGTCGCGGTCGTGATGGCGGCGGCTGGGTACCCCGAGGCGCCCCGCAAGGGTGACGCCATCTCGGGAGTCGCCGCGGCCGAGGCGCTCGGCGGCGTCCGGGTGCTGCAAGCGGGTACGAGCTCGAGCGGCGAAGCGCCTGGTGCGCTCGTCACCAACGGCGGCCGAGTCCTGGCCGTGACCGCTACCGGCGACTCGGTGGACCTCGCTCGCCGGCGCGCCTACGCCGGGGTGCACGAGATCGACTTCGCGGGCGCCCAGTTCCGTACCGACATCGCCGCTATCGCCGCCGCCTCACCCCGCAAGATCCGACTCGAGACGTAGCCATGAGCGACTTGGAGGTCGGATCGTTCGGGGATACTCGACGGGTGACCGCGATCCCCGACGTCCTTGCCGCGCGCTACGCGTCGGCGGCGATGAGGCGTACCTGGGAGCCGCGCAACAAGGTGGTCGCCGAGCGCAGGCTGTGGATCGCGGTGATGAGAGCGCAGCGGGACCTGGGTGTCGACATACCCGACGGCGTCATCGAGGCGTACGAGGCGGTGGTCGACGATGTCGACCTGGCCTCGATCGCCGAGCGGGAGCGGCGAACCCGCCACGACGTCAAGGCACGGATCGAGGAGTTCTGTGCGCTCGCCGGCCACGAGCACATCCACAAGGCGCATGACGAGCCGCGACCTGACCGAGAACGTCGAGCAGATGCAGATCCGGGAGTCGCTGGGCGAGATCAGGGTCCGCATGATCGCCACCATCGCGCGGCTCGCCGAGCTCGCGGCCTCCTACCGGGCGCTGGTGATCACCGGCCGGACGCACAACGTCGCGGCCCAGGCAACGACGCTCGGCAAGCGGTTCGCGACAGCCGCCGACGAGATGCTCGTCGCTCTCGACCGCCTCGACGACCTGCTCGAGCGCTATCCGCTCCGCGGCATCAAGGGCCCGGTCGGGACCTCGCAGGACCAGCTCGACCTGCTCGACGACGACCCCGCCAAGCTCGACCGGCTCGAGCGGCAGGTGGCCCGGCACCTGGGCTTCGAGCGCGTCCTCACCAGCGTGGGTCAGGTGTACCCACGCTCGCTCGACTTCGACGTCGTGTCGGCGCTGGTCCAGGCGGTTGCCGGCCCGGCCAGCCTTGCGACGACGATCCGGCTGATGGCCGGTGCCGAGCTGGTGACGGAGGGATTCCAGCCCGGCCAGGTCGGCTCGAGCGCGATGCCGCACAAGATGAACACCCGCTCATGCGAGCGCGTCCACGGGCTCGCCGTGGTCCTGCGCGGGTTACCTGTCCATGGTCGGCGAGCTCAGCGGTACGCAGTGGAACGAGGGCGACGTGTCCTGCAGCGTCGTGCGCCGGGTCGCCATGCCTGACGCCTTCTTCGCCGCGGACGGCTTGTTCGAGACGTTCTTGGTGGTCCTCGACGAGTTCGGGGTCTTCCCCGCGGTCGTCCAGCGCGAGCTCGACCGCTACCTGCCCTTCCTGACCACCACCAAGGTTCTGCTCGCGGCGGTCAGGCGAGGCGTCGGGCGGGAGGTCGCGCACGAGGTGATCAGAGGAGCACGCGGTCACCGTCGCGCTGCAGATGCGGGAGAAGGGCTCTGACCGCAACGACCTCTTCGACCGGCTCGCCGCCGACGACCGGCTCGGGCTCACGGCCGATGACCTGGCCGCGCTCGTCGCCGAGCCGCTGTCGTTCACCGGCGCGGCGGCGGACCAGGTCGACGACGTGGTACGCCGCGTCGAGTCCCTCGTCGCAGCCAATCCCGAGGCCGCGCGGTACCGCCCTACCTCGATCCTCTGATACCCCAAAGATCCGACTGTGATGTAGCTATAGCTACCTCAGAGTCGGATCTTCGGGTGGTCAGCGGGCCCGGTCGTGGGCAAGGGCCGCCTTGGCGGCGTTGGCGCCTGGCGCACCGTGGACCCCGCCGCCGGGATGTGCCGAGGCCGAGCCCAGGAACAGGCCCTTGATCGGCGTCTCCGCTCGACCCATACCGGGCACCGGCCGGAGCACGAGCTCTTGGCGCAGGCCCGCGGTACCGCCGTTGATCGCGCCGCCGTGCAGATTGGCGTCGCGCGCCTCGAACTCGCGCGGCCCCATCGCGCGCCTGCTGAGGATCCGGCCGGAGAAGTCGGGTGCGAAGCGCTCGATCCTGGCCTGCATCCGGTCGGCCATCCGCTCCAGGTCGGACCCGTCCCACACGCCCCGGATCCCTCCACTCGCCGGCATCGGAGCGGGTCTCCTGCGGCACGTGCGTGTACGCCCACAGCGACTCGGTTCCTGCGGGTGAGCGGCTCGGGTCCGTCGTGGTCATCTGGCCGGTGAGCAGCAGCGGACTCGCCGGTACGGTGTGCCCCTTGATCTGAGCAGCGAACGTCGCGAGCTCGTCGACGGAGTGGGCGATGTGGACCGTGCCCGGTGCGTCCGGAGGCGCGGGGTCCCACGGCACCGGCGAGGACAGCGCCCAGTCGACCTTGACCGTGGAGGGGTCCCAACGGAAGCGCCGGATACCCCAGCGGGTGCGTGCGGGCAGGTCGTCGAGCGCCACGAGACCGCCGTACAGGGCCGGCGCCGACACGTCCGCGACAACGGCCCGCTCCGCGTCGAACTCGTCACCTCTCGCGGTGCGCACGCCCACCGCGCGGCCGTCACGGACGATCACCGAGGTGGCCTCGGCGTTCGTCACGATCGTGCCGCCGACGGACTCGAGCCGTCGGGCGAGCGCCGTGATCAGTTCGGCTGCGCCACCTTGCGGGCACCGGGAAGCCCACCGTCTGGCCCAGCATCGACATGATCAGGCCGAAGATGCCCGAGCCCGCGTTGCTGGGGCCGAAGTCGGCATGGAGCGCGTTCCCGGCCAGCAGGAGTTTCGGCCCCTCGCCGCTGAAGAACTTCCTGCCGAGCCGGCGGACCGACATCAGCGGGAACGCGAGCGCCGTAAGTCCGCCTGCCCGAGGAAGGTTGACGGCCAGCCTCAACCCGCGTCGAACCGGCGGGAACGGCGTGAGCAGGGCTCCGATCAGATCGTCCCCGAATCCCTTCCACATGTCGTAGAGGCTGAGCCAGGCATCCCCGTCGCCGGGATGCAGCTTGTCCAAGGTGGCTGCCGTCTTCTGCGGGTCGCGGTAGATCACGGCCCAGGTGCCATCGGGAAGCGGGTTGCCGAGAACGGCCGGGGCGTGCACCCAGGTCAGTCCGTGGTCCTCGAGGTGGAGAGACTGGATGGTCGACGAGGCCGCGGCCAGCGGGTAGAACGCGCTGAACGTATCGTGCCGGAAGCCCTCGTGCACATCCGTGTCGGTACGGACCGCGCCCCCGAGCGTGGGCTGCGCCTCGAGCACCGTCACGGACCAGCCGGCATCGGCGAGCAGGTTCGCCGCGACCATCCCGTTGGGGCCTGAGCCGACTACGACAGCGTCCGTCACGACACCATCTTCTCCTGCGCGCCCGGGCACCGCAGCGACGGGCAGGCGACGAGTACCGGGTGCCGCCGAGGTCCGGCAGGATGGGGCCATGGTCGACGACATCGCCGGAGCCCGGCACATCCACTCAGGGAAGGTCCGCGACCTGTTCGAGCTCGACGACGGCCGGCTGCTGATGGTCGCATCGGACCGGATCTCGGCGTTCGACTTCGTGCTCGGCTCGACCATCCCCGACAAGGGCCGGATCCTCACCCGGATGTCGCTGTGGTGGTTCGACCAGCTCCGTCACCTCATGCCCAACCATGTGATCTCCACAGATGTACCCGCGGAGGTGGCCGGCCGGGCGATCATCTGCGAGCCGCTACGACATGTTCCCGGTCGAGTGCGTCGCCCGTGGCTACCTCGCCGGCACGGGGCTGGTCGACTACCGGGCGAACGGCAGCGTCTGCGGCGTCGAGCTGCCCGAGGGGCTGCTCGAAGGATCCCGGCTGGACGAGCCGATCTTCACCCCGGCCGCCAAGGCGGAGATGGGCTCCCATGACGAGAACGTCTCGTACGACGACGTGGCCCAGACGGTCGGCGACGATGTGGCCGCCGAGCTGCGAACCCTCACGCTCACCGTGTATGCACGAGCCGAGGAGATGGCCCGCGATCGCGGGATCATCCTCGCGGACACCAAGTTCGAGTTCGGGCAGCGAGCGGACGGCTCGATCGTGCTCGCCGACGAGGTGCTGACTCCCGACTCGTCCCGCTTCTGGCCGGTCGATCGTTGGCGCCCGGGTCGCGCCCAACCGTCGTACGACAAGCAGTACGTTCGTGACTGGCTCCGGTCCCCCGATGCCGGGTGGGACCAGGCTTCGGGGACGCCGCCTCCGGATCTGCCGCCAGCCGTTGTCGAGCGGACGCGGGCCACCTATGTTGAGGCCTACGAGCGGCTCACCGGCGAGACGTTCTGACTACAGGAGTGCCAACGTGCTCAACCTGGCCATGGTCCTCGAAGACAGCGCTCGCAACGCACCCACCCGCGACGCGCTCGTGCTCGGGTCCAGCCGGATGACCTACGCCGAGGTCGACTCCGCCGCCAACCAGGTGGCCAACCTGCTGGTCTCGCGCGGAGTTGAACCGGGCGACAAGGTGGCGTTGTCCTGTCCCAACGTCTTCGCGTTCGTCATCGTCTACTACGGCATCCTCAAGGCCGGCGCGGTCGTCGTCCCGCTCAACGTGCTGCTCAAGGCCCGCGAGCTGGCGTACCACCTGGACGACTGTGACGCGAAGGCGTACATCTGTTTCGAGGGCACGCCCGAGCTGCCGATGGCCGCCCAGGGGTGGGAGGGCTTCTCCAAGACCGACGGCTGCGAGGAGTTCTACGTCATCACGTCAGACGCGGAGGCAGCGTCGCCGATCGACGGCGCGACGACCCTCGGGTCGGTCCTGGCGGAGCAGTCGCCGGTCTTCGAGACGCGGGTCACCCAGGCCGATGACACGGCCGTCATCTTGTACACGAGTGGCACCACCGGACAGCCGAAGGGCGCGGAGCTGACCCACGCCAATATGGTCATCAACGCGCTCAGCGATGCGCGTCTGCACGGACAGCCCGAGGAGGGCTTCGACACGCATCTGGTCACCTTGCCGCTGTTCCACTCGTTCGGCCAGACGGTCCAGCTCAACGGCGGGTTCGCCGAGGGCTGCACCCTGGTCCTGCTGCCCCGCTTCGACGCCGAGGCCGCGCTCGGCCTGATGCAGTCCGAGACGATCACCTTCTTCGCCGGCGTACCCACGATGTACTGGGGGCTGCTCGGCGCGCTCGACGACTCGGTCGACGTCGACACGATCGCCGCCAACCTCAGGGTCGCCGTGTCGGGTGGCTCGTCGATGCCGGTGGAGATCCTGCGCGAGTTCAAGGACCGGTTCCACGTCACGGTGAAGGAGGGCTACGGCATGTCGGAGACGTCTCCCGTCGCCACCTTCAACCCGCCAGGACGCGAACCCAAGGCAGGGTCCATCGGTACGCCCATCTGGGGTGTCGAGGTGAAGCTCATCGGGCCGGACTGGTCAACCGTCGACGCTGACGACGAGGTCGGCGAGATTGCGGTCCGCGGGTACAACGTGACGAAGGGCTACTACAAGCGCCCCGAGGCCACCGCCGAGGTCATGCGTGACGGCTGGCTGCGTACCGGCGACCTTGCCCGCCGCGACTCCGAGGGCTACTACTACATCGTCGACCGCGCCAAGGACATGATCATCCGCGGCGGCCTCAACGTGTATCCGCGGGAGATCGAGGACGTGCTGATGACGCATCCCGACGTCTCGCTGGCCGCCGTCGTCGGTGTGCCCCACGAGAGCCACGGCGAGGAGATCAAGGCGTTCGTGATCAAGAACGTGGGCGCGGCGGTGACCGAAGAGGAGCTCGTCGCCTGGGCCAAGGAGCAGATGGCGTCGTACAAGTACCCGCGCACGGTCGAGTTCCGCGACGCGCTCCCGATGACCAGCACCGGCAAGATCTTGAAACGCGAACTGGTCTGACGTTTCACACTCGGGCGGCCAGCGCCGGAGTTCGTCCAATCCCCCGAGGAGGCCCCGTGGCCCGCGTCGTCGTCGAAGTCATGTTGAAGTCCGAGATCCTCGACCCGCAGGGCAAGGCGATTCACGGTGCGCTGCCCCGGCTGGGCTTCGATGGCGTGGTCGACGTGAGGCAGGGCAAGCGTTTCGAGCTCGAGTTCGCCGGAGAGGTCACCGAGGAACGGCTCGCGGAGGTGCACAAGGCCGCTGAGGCGCTGTTGAGCAACCCCGTCATCGAGAACTACACGGTGCACGTGGAGCAGGCATGAGAGTCGGCGTCGTCACGTTCCCCGGCTCGCTCGACGACGTCGACGCCCGCAGAGCGGTTCGGGTCGCCGGTGCGGAGCCGGTCGCGCTCTGGCACGGCGACGCGGACCTGCGCGGCGTCGACGCCGTCATCCTTCCGGGCGGCTTCTCGTACGGCGACTATCTGCGCTGCGGCGCGATCGCCAGGTTCGCGCCGGTGATGAGCGAGGTGTCAGCGCCGCAGCAGGACGGCATGCCCGTGCTGGGGATCTGCAACGGCTTCCAGATCCTGTGCGAGACGCACCTCCTGCCTGGTGCGCTGATCCGCAACGACCGGCGCAGGTTCGTGTGCCGCGACCAGCGGTTGCGCATCGAGAACGCCTCGACGGCGTGGACCTCGCAGTACACGCAAGGCGACGAGGTCACGATCGCCCTCAAGAACGGTGAAGGCGGCTACGTCGCCGATGTCGACACCCTCGACCGCCTCGAGGGCGAGGGCCGCGTGGTGGCTCGGTACCTCGACGTCAACCCCAACGGTTCGATGCGCGACATCGCCGGCATCTCCAACGAGCGCGGCAACGTCGTCGGCCTGATGCCACACCCCGAACACGCCGTCGAGTCGTTGTGCGGAACCAGCACCGACGGCCTCGCGTTCTTCACCTCGGTACGCAGCTTCCTCACCTCTTCGAGAGGATGAGAAAGCCCGGTCCGAGAGGGCAGAGGGGCTCGGTCAGAGCCAGCCGGTAGCGTGGGCGCGTCGCAGACACCTGCCACGACGCCCGCTCACCTTGTCTCGTGCCCGCTCTGACGATCGGAGCCAGTTGACCGTCCAGGACCAGGTCCGCACGTCGGCCACCGCCCAGCCCAACCTCGATACGGTCGAGGCGGCTCGCCGTACACCCGACATGGCGCAACCCTGGGCCGCCCTCGGGCTTCGACCCGAGGAGTACGCGCAGCTCGCCGAGATCCTCGGCCGCCGACCGACGTCTTCGGAGCTGGCCATGTACTCGGTGATGTGGAGCGAGCACTGCTCCTACAAGTCGAGCAAGGTCCACCTGCGGCAGTTCGGCGACTCGTTGACGGATGCGATGCGCGAGCACCTCATGGTCGGGATCGGCGAGAACGCCGGAGTGGTCGACATCGGCGACGGCTACGCGGTGACGTTCAAGATCGAGTCGCACAACCATCCCTCCTACGTCGAGCCGTACCAGGGAGCAGCGACCGGCGTCGGCGGGATCGTCCGGGACATCTTGGCGATGGGTGCCAGACCGGTCGCCGTCATGGATCCGCTGCGGTTCGGGCCGCTCGACGCCGCGGACACCCGCCGCGTCCTCCCCGGCATCGTGGCGGGCGTGGGCGGGTACGGCAACTGCCTCGGGTTGCCCAACATTGGTGGCGAGGTCGTCTTCGACCCGTCGTACGCAGGCAACCCGCTGGTCAACGCCTTGTGCGTCGGAGTAATGCGCCATGACCAGATCCATCTCGCAAAGGCCTCGGGCGCTGGCAATCGCGTGATCCTGTACGGCGCGAAGACTGGAGGCGACGGCATCGGAGGAGTCTCGGTGCTCGCCTCGGAGACGTTCGGCGCCGCCGGTCCGACGAAGCGGCCCAGCGTGCAGGTAGGCGACCCGTTCATGGAGAAGCTGCTCATCGAGTGCACGCTCGAGCTCTTCGGGGCCGACCTGGTCGTCGGTATCCAGGACCTCGGAGGAGCCGGGCTGTCGTGCGCGACGTCCGAGCTGGCGAGCGCGGGCGACGGAGGGATGCACGTCTGGCTCGACCGCGTACCGCTGCGAGACGCATCGCTGGCACCTGAAGAGATCTTGATGAGTGAGTCGCAGGAACGCATGATGGCGATCGTCGAGCCGGGACGACGTCGATGCGTTCCTCGCCATCTGCCGCCGGTGGGACGTCGACGCCACCGTCATCGGTGAGGTGACCGAGACAGGCCGCCTGGTCATCGACTGGGCGGGCGAGACTGTTGTCGACGTACCCCCGAGGACCGTGGCTCACGACGGCCCGGTGTACGAGCGCCCTTACGCCCGCCCGTCGTGGCAGGACGCGCTCCAGGCAGACACCGGGACCGTGCTCGCCCGGCCGACGACCGGCGACGAGCTGCGCGCGACGCTGCTGACGATGGCTGCCTCGCCCAACCTCTGCGACAGGGCCTGGGTCACAGACCAGTACGACCGCTATGTACGGGGCAACACCGTCCTCGCCCAACCCGAGGACTCCGGGGTCGTCCGCGTCGACGAGGAATCGGGTCTCGGGGTCGCGGTCGCGACGGACTGCAACGGCCGGTTCGCCCGTCTCGACCCGTTCGCCGGGGCGCAGCTCGCGCTTGCCGAGGCGTACCGCAATGTCGCCGTGTGCGGCGCGAAGCCGCTCGCGGTGACCGACTGCCTCAACTTCGGCTCGCCCGAGGATCCCGACGTGATGTGGCAGTTCGCCGAGGCGGCGAGGGGCCTCAGCGAAGGGTGCCGCGCGCTGGGCATCCCGGTGACCGGCGGCAACGTCAGCTTCTACAACCAGACGGGGGCGACGCCGATCCTGCCGACGCCCGTGGTCGGTGTGCTCGGGGTCATCGACGACGTCACGCGACGTACGCCGATCGGCTTTCGTCGACGAGGGCCAGCCCGATCTACCTCCTCGGTGAGACCCGCGACGAGCTCGACGGCTCGGAGTGGGCGAACGTCGTCCACGGGCACCTGGGTGGGCACCCACCGCTCGTCGACCTCGGCGCGGAGCGGCGGCTCGCTGAGGTGTTGTCAGGCTGCCTGTCGCGACGGGTTGCTCGACGCCGCACACGACGTATCAGACGGCGGCCTCGCGCAGACGCTGGTCGAGTCCTGCCTGCGCTACGACGTCGGCGCCACCATCTCGTTGCCCGACGGACTCGACCGGTTCGTGGCGCTGTTCAGCGAGTCCGCCGCGCGGGCGGTCGTGGCCGTACCGCCCGGCGCGGAGGCCCGATTCGACGACCTGTGCCGTGCGGCCGGCATACCCCTCACTCGGCTCGGCGTCACGGCGGGTCGTGGCCGGTGGGGCCAAGCTCGACATCCAGGGCTGCTTCGAGGTGCCGCTGACCGAGATTCGCGACGTGTGGAGCGCGACGCTTCCCGCCGCCCTCGACTGACGCTTCCCGCCGAGCATGGACACGGCCCTCCGAAGGCAGGAAAGCCGGCCGGGAGGCGGGAAGATGCCCTCTCGAGAAGGCGGAAGTGGCCGCCGGTACGCTCGCCGGGTGCCTGCGCGACTCCGTCCGCTGCCGAGCCCCGAGCTGGAGGCGCTGCTTCGCCCGGCTCGATGCGGGGCAGGCCGGTGAGCCGATCGAATCGAAGCCGACGACGTGCGCGCAGGCGTCAAGCATTTCCTGGCCGTACTTGCCGAGCGCTTCCCGGCAAGAGCGTCGAGGTACGGGTGCCGCCCTTACGCCGCCGTCCAGTGCATCGAAGGGCGCGCGTCATACGAGAGGTACGCCGCCAGCGGTCGTCGAGACCCGGGCAGATGTTTGGATCGCCCTCGCCCGCGGACGGCTCGCCTTCATGGATGCGGTGGCTGCCGGTGACGTCCGAGCTTCGGGTGAGCGCTCCGACCTCACCGAGCAGCTGCCCCTCACCTGACCCGTACCGAGGACGGCACCGTTCGTGCGCCTGCTCGACGGCGTACTTTGCGACCCGCTCGGCGGGAGCATTTGCGGCCGCTCGAGGGGACGACTCGCGCCCAGCGTCGGCACGGGTGCCCGGGCCCAGCTTCGTCAGCCCGTAGACTGCTCCCGTGGCGCGCGGCGATGGGCGACTTACCGACGAGCTCGATCCCCACGACCGCGGACCTCAGGACTCGTGCGGAGTCTTCGGCGTCTGGGCGCCGGGCGAAGAGGTCGCCAAGCTGACTTACTTCGGGCTCTACGCCCTGCAGCATCGCGGACAGGAGTCCGCAGGTATCGCCGTCGGCAACGGACGGCAGATCCTCGTCTACAAGGACATGGGGCTGGTCTCCCAGGTCTTCGACGAGTCGACGCTCGCCTCCCTGCAGGGCCATGTGGCCATCGGGCACTCGCGCTACTCCACCACCGGCTCGAGCGTGTGGCGGAACGCCCAGCCGACCTTCCGCTCGACCCCTACCGGCTCGATCGCCCTCGGCCACAATGGCAACCTCACCAACACCGGGGAGCTCGCCGCGCGCGTCGAGGTGCTGGCCCGCTCCAGCGGCCGGCTCGATCTCCAGGCGTACCAGCCGGACGCGTCCACCGACACTGACGTCGTCACAGCGCTGCTGGCTTCCTACCCTGACCGGAGTCTCGAGGCGGCCGCCCTCGAGGTTCTGCCGACCATCGCCGGCGCCTTCTGCTTCGTCTTCATGGACCAGGGCACCCTCTACGCTGCCCGCGACCCGCAGGGCATCAGACCGCTCGTGCTGGGTCGGCTCGAGCATGGCTGGGTGGTCGCGTCGGAGACCGCCGCGCTCGACATCGTCGGTGCCTCGTTCGTCCGTGAGATCGAGCCGGGCGAGCTGGTCGCCGTCGACGAGAACGGTCTGCGCACGATGCGGTTCGCGGAGGCGGCACCGAAAGGTTGCCTTTTCGAGTTCGTCTACCTTGCCCGTCCCGACACGATGATCACCGGACAGCGGGTCCAACGGGTCCGCTCCGAGATCGGTCGCCGGCTGGCGCGCGAGCACCCGGTCCACGCCGACTTGGTGATACCGGTGCCGGAGTCCGGCACCCCCGCCGCCATCGGGTACGCCGAAGAGAGCGGCATCCCGTACGGGCAGGGGCTGGTGAAGAACTCCTACGTCGGGCGAACGTTCATCCAGCCCAGCAACACGATCCGACAGCTGGGGATCAGGCTCAAGCTCAACCCGCTGCGCGACGTCATCGACGGCTTGCGGCTGGTCGTCGTCGACGACTCGATCGTGCGCGGCAACACCCAGCGGGCACTCGTCCGGATGCTGCGCGAGGCCGGCGCCAAAGAGGTCCACATCCGGATCGCGAGCCCTCCAGTGAAATGGCCGTGCTTCTACGGGATCGACTTCGCCAGTCCAGCCGAGCTGATCGCCAACGGCCTCAGCCCCGAGGAGATCTGCCGCTCGATCGGGGCCGACTCCCTGGGCTACGTCTCCCTCGACGAGCTCGTGGCCGCGAGCCGGGTGGACAAGGACAAGCTCTGCCGGGCGTGCTTCGACGGGGTGTACCCGGTGCCGTTGCCCGAGCCGCAGTTCCTCGGCAAGCACCTGCTCGAGCTCGAACCCGTCGAGACGCTCGACGTCGACGGCCTGGCCGTGTCGCTCGGGAGCAGCGGGGCTGCCGACGCCCTGACCCGGCCTTGACGGTCGATGGCCGCGGCGGCGGCGAGGCATCGACGACCGAGGACACTGCCGAGTCAGCACCCGGACGCTACGCCTCGGCGGGTGTCTCGATCGCCGAGGGCGATCGCGCGGTCTCGTTGATGCGAAGGTGGGTGGACAAGGCCAGCCGGCCGGAGGTCGTTGGTGGCATCGGAGGCTTCGCCGGCCTGTTCGACGCGTCCGCGCTGCGCGCGTACCGACGCCCGCTGCTGGCGACGAGCGCCGACGGTGTCGGAACCAAGGTGGCGATCGCCCAGCAGCTCGACAAGCACGACACGATCGGGTTCGACCTAGTCGGCATGCTCGTCGACGATCTTGTCGTCTGCGGCGCCGAGCCGTTCTTCATGACCGACTACATCGCCTGCGGCAAGGTCGTACCGGAGCGCATCGCCCAGATCGTCCAAGGCATCGCCGAAGCGTGCGTCATCGCCGGCTGCGCCCTTCTCGGCGGAGAGACCGCCGAGCATCCCGGACTGCTCGGCGCCGACGAGTACGACCTCGCGGGCTCGACCACCGGAGTCGTCGAAGCGGACTCGCTCCTCGGCGCGGATCGGGTCCGCGCGGGAGATGCGCTGGTCGCGATGCGCTCCAGCGGACTGCACTCCAACGGGTACTCCCTCGCCCGTCAGGTCATGCTCCAGACCGCCGGCTGGTCCCTCGGCCGCCATGTCGAGACGCTCGGGCGCACCCTCGGGGAGGAGCTGCTCGAGCCGACCCGCATCTATGCCCTTCCCGTGCCTCGACCTCGCCCGCCACGCGTGGTACCCGGGCGCTCGCGCATGTCACCGGTGGCGGACTTGCTGCCAACCTGCAGCGGGTCATCCCGTCGTACGTTGACCGCCGTCGTGGACAGGTCGACCTGGTCGCCCCAGCCGATCTTTCGCCCTGATCCGCGACGTCGGCGCAGTGTCGACGGCCGATCTGGAGCAGACGTTCAACTTCGGCAGTCGGGATGGTCGCTGTCGTGGCACCTGACGACGCGGATCGGGCGATCGCGACGCTGGGCGAAGGAGGTCTCGACGCCTGGGTCTGCGGCGAGGTGTCGACGGCTGCCAGGTGGCGGCGTGACCCTCTCGGGCGACTACCGAGGACTGGTGACGGCGTCGCTGACACGTGATCACCTTGAAGTGCCTGGCGCCCGACCGCTGAGTCGGGTGTGTGTCGGGTGCCCGTCGACAGGTATCGTTGCTCCCACGAAACAACTGATGACAGACCGGGCGTCCACGCGGCGATCCCGGCCAAGACGTGCGAGGGGGTCGAGTCTATGGGACGCGGCCGTGCAAAGGCGAAGCAGACGAAGGTCGCGCGCGAGCTCAAGTACCGTGAGTTCAACACGGACTTCAGTGAGCTACAGCGCGAGCTCCACGGCGACGAGAGTCTGCAGCCAGCCGACGATTCCACACTCGAGGGCGGTGACCCCGACGACGACTACGACGGAATGTACGACGACGAGGCCGAGTCCGCCGCACAACGCTGACGGTCAACGCCCCATCAACGCTGAGCGATAGCCCCGCGGGCTTCACCGTGCCGGCCGCGGCACGGCGCGCATGACCACGCCGGCGGTCCCTCGTGCCTCAGCCGAGCCAAAGACCGCGCAGCCGACCCACCTCCGCCATCCGCCGCTCGGCGATCCGGCTGGCAGCGAGCGCCGTGGTGATGCCTTCGGCCGACGCGACCTCGAAGACATGGCGGGTCGTGCGAAAGATCTTCGCCGCTCTCGCCTTGGCTCGCTCGAACGAGAAGCCGTCGAGCTCGTCGGCGACCTGGATCAGCCCGCCGGAGTTGACGCAGAAGTCGGGCGCGTACAGGATCCCTCGCGACTGGAGCACGTCTTCCAGCCCCGGGATGCGCGAGCTGGTTGTTGGCGGCGCCGCAGACGATTGCCGCCTTCAGTACCTCGACGGTGTCGTCGTTGATCGCGCCACCGAGAGCGCACGGAGCGTAGACGTCGATGTCGTCGACGATCAGCTCCTCGGTGTCCGGCGACGACGTGGACCTGCGGGATACTCGGCGACCACGCTGCGCCACGGCCGGCTCATGGACGTCGGTGACGACGACCTCCGCCCCGTCGGCGAGCAGATGCCCGACCAGATGGTGTCCCACCTTTCCCACCCCGGCCACTCCCACCCGGCGGTCCTTCAGTGTCGGCTCACCCCACGCGACCTCGGCCGCCGCGCGCATGCCCTCGAAGACGCCGAAGGCGGTGAGCACGCTCGAGTCGCCCGCGCCGCCGTGCGCCGCCGTGCGGCCGGTCACGAAGTCGCACTCGCGGGCGATGACGTCCATGTCCTCGCTGTACGTCCCGACGTCGCATGCCGTCAGGTACCGGCCGTGCAGCGACTGCACGAATCGCCCGTACGCGCGTAGCAGCGGCTCGGTCTTGTCCCGCCGCGGGTCGCCGATGATGACGGCCTTCCCACCGCCTAGGTCCAGGCCGGCCAGGGCCGCCTTGTACGCCATGCTCCGCGACAGCCGCAGGACGTCGCGAAGGGCGTCGGTCTCGCTCAGATAAGGGTAGAAGCGGGTACCCCCGAGGCCCGGCCCCAAGGCGGTGGAGTAGATCGCGATGATCGCTCGCAGACCGCTGCCCTCGTCTTGGCAGAACACCACCTGCTCATGGCCGCTGCTCTCGTCGAAGACGGAGGACCCTGGCGTGATCGTCACTGTGGTGACACTTCCTCGAGGCGGGACGACCCGGAATGGGTGGTACGGGTCGGCAGTCTCCACGATATGCCTCCGCAAGGCGACACGACGCCCGCACCCTCGTCCTGGATAGGCTTGACAAGTGCTTCCCTATGCCTCCTACCTGCGCGTCTACGAGCCGATCTACGCGCTGGCACCCGAGCTGCGGGAGTCCCTGTGCGCCGGAGAGATCGGCGGTAAGCGACAGCTCCCTCACGCTGGCGGCCGAGCAGCGAGCCGTGCTCACCCGAGCCGTCACCTCGTCGACGATCAGCATCGAGCCGAGCAGGCAGTCCGACGTCTACGTGATGCGCCGAGAGGGCCGTACTTCTTCTGTCCCGTCGACA
Organism: uncultured Actinomycetota bacterium; assembly: GCA_963824115.1. Classification (GTDB taxonomy): domain Bacteria; phylum Actinomycetota; class Actinomycetes; order Propionibacteriales; family Nocardioidaceae; genus DASQEH01. The sequence goes on along the minus strand of CAWGOA010000005.1, from coordinate 14,336 downwards.
TGCCCCTGCGTTCCTGGCTCTCGATGACGTCGCTCATCGACGCGATCGGCGGCTCTGCTGCCGGCGCCATCGTCGCGCCGGAGACCCTGGCGCTGGCTGACGAGGACTTCCTGCGCTGGCGACGGGACAACCCGCAAGCGGTGCCGCACATCCGGCAGGTGACGTGGGGTGTTCCGCGTACCTGGTTCACCCTCGTCGTCGAGGACGAGCGCACCGGGTACACCGACGCGACCATGGCCAGCGTGCGCTACCGGGCCCGCATCCTCGACGCCCGCAGCCGAGCCGCCTACGCCCATCGCACGCTGCGAAAAGCCATCGATGACTCCGCGCTCCTCGCAGAGCTCGGCGGGCTCGGGTCGTGGCTCGCCACGTTCCACCACGACAGCTGGGTCGAGGTCGACTACGCAGGCGTGGCGCAGTTGCTCGGCGAGTCGCCTTGCCGAGGACCATTCGGCTCGAGACATCCACCAAGCACTCGATGCACTCGGACGCGGCGACCTAGCAGCAGCGGGCACCGCCTATCGGACCTTCGAGGAGCGCTGGCGGTTGGTCGGTGCCTTCTCCCGCGCAAACTGAGTGACCTGGGACAGCGGCGACTCCGGTTGATGTCAAGGCTGCGCTCGGCGGGTCGCGAGCACTTTTTGGCCCACTCGACTAGGTTTACACCGGGATAGACCCTATTTTGGCTATCTGATACCCCCGGCGCTGTTGCACCGAGCGTCGGTGGCGTGAGATGGTCCGAAGGCAAGTGCAGCCGGCAGGGCCTCGCAGACTGGCGCTGCATTTGAACGACACAAGGAGCCCTCTTGAATACACGACCGACAGAGTCGGAACCTCTGTTGACCCCGGCTGAGGTCGCAGCGATGTTTCGCGTCGACCCGAAGACAGTCACTCGCTGGGCGAAGGCAGGCAAGCTGAGCTCCATTCGGACGCTCGGGGGACACAGGCGCTACCGCGAGAGCGAGGTGCGCGAACTGCTGGCCGGGATCCCGACCCAGCGGCAAGCCGAGCAGTAGGCACGTCGCGCGCGATGGATCCGATGCAGGCCCCTTCCCGCACGCCTTCGTTGCCACCCCGGGGCGGGCTAGCCACGCCGAACTGACACCGACCCAACGTCCTGGGTGTATATGTCAGCCGTGGAGTTGATCGGCCGGGCGCGCGAGCTCTCCGCGATCGACGACGTGCTGTTTCGTGCCACTGCGGGGTCCGGTGGCCTGCTGGTACTCGTCGGTGGACGGGGAACCGGCAAGACAGCGCTGGTCGGGTACGCCTGCGCGTCCGCGAAGCGTCGGGGCATGGAGGTCATCCGCGTCGCCGGAGTTGCCGGTCGGACGGACGCCCTTCTCTGCGCCCAGCTGCTGCGTGAGGCCGGAGGCAACGAAGCCGCCGTCAACGCACTGCTGGCTGACCCGTCGCTCGTCCAGCTCGACATGGCGTCACGGGCTCTCGCCTCGGCTGACCAGCGGTTGATCGTGGTCGACGACCTTGCTCCCCGGGGCCAGGGCGTCGATCTGGTGTCCGTCCTGGCGGGCCGGCTGGCGTCAAGCCGTACGGCAGTCGTGGCTACCTCGCAGACCAGCCTCGGCATGGGGTCAGAGCTTCGTCTGCGGGACCTGAGCGAGGCGGAGCTGTCCGAGGTCTTGCCGCGCCTCAGCGCCGACGAAGTCCATGCTCTGTGGGTTGCATCGGGGGGAAGGCCCGGCATCGCCCTTGCGCTGGCACCCCAGATGCACGACGGCGAGTCGGACGCGGACCCGCTGGTCACCCTCGCCCTGAATGCGACGTCGTCGACCTGGTTCCTCGAGGTGGACCGGGAGATGGTGCGCTGGCTCGAAGCCGCCCTCGTGCGGACCGACGAGGATGCGCTGCGAGCCCGGCTCATGTCGATGCTGGCCCGTGAGCTCATCGGGGACGCCAGCGCGAGCGGCAGGCGTCAGGCCCTCGTGGACGAGGCGCTCGTCCTGGCCAGAAGGAGCGGCTCGCCCCAGGCAATCTGGACCGCGTTGGACGCGCGGCTGCATGCGCTGTGGGATCCAGCCGGCGCGGAGGACAGGCTCACTGCTGCCGCCGAGCTCATCAGTCTTGCCGTTTCGACGCAGGACCGCCCACGGGAGCGTCAGGGTCTGTTCTGGCGGTTCGTCGCCTTGATGGAGCTGGGCCGCGTCGGTGAGGCCGAGTCGACTCTGGCCGCCTTTGCCGCAGCATCGCGGCGGGCGGGCGATGCAGGAGGCCAGGTGATGGTCGCGGCCCGACAGGCCATGTTGGCCACGTTGCGCGGTCGCTTCGCGGCAGCCGAGCGGCTCACGGCGGAGGTAGCCGCAGTCGGCCGGCGAGCCGGCGTGCCCGACACCGACATGCTCACAGCGACCCTGGTCGGGCGGATGAGGATGGCCCGCGGCGATATCCCGGCCGAGACCGACGCCGACAGCCTGCTGGCCGCCGCGAGCCAGACCCCGGGCCATCTCCACGAGGCCACCGCTGCCAGGATTCTCGCGGCCGCCGGCGCGCTCGACCGGGCCCGCCTCGAGCTCGACCGAGTACTCCCCACAGCGCTGGCCGGCTCGGGTCCGCGGTGGGTCGGTGCGCTAGCAGACCTCGCGGCCGCGGCCGCCCTGGTCGACGACAGGGACGCCGCACCGCGCCTGTACCGGGCACTGCAACCTTTCGACGGACGGCTCGTGGTGTTCGGTGGCGCCAACTCCTGCACCGGACCGGTGTCGCATTATCTCGGGCTGCTCGCGCGAACCGCGGGCGACGTGGACGTCGCGATCGCCCACCTCCGCGACGCGGTCGAGCTCGAGGAACGCATCGGTGCTCTGCCGTCGTTGGCGTCCACGCTCGTGGAGCTGTCGGACGCCCTGAGCCAACGAGGCGAAGACGAAGACGCCGAGCAGGCAGCGTTGCACGCCGCTCGTGGTCACGCCCTGGGTAGGCGCCTTGGCATGACGGGTCGACTGGGGGGATCTGGGCCGGACGGCAGTGTGTGGACGCTGGCGAGGGACGGAGACGACTGGCTCCTGCACGCGGGCCAGGAGAGGGCCCGGCTGCGCGACAGCCGGGGCCTGCGGTACCTGCGTGCGCTCCTGGCCAGTCCCCGGCAGGAGATCCGCTCGCTCGATCTCGCAGCCGGGGGACCCGGACTGGTCGAGGCCGACCTTGGGCCGGTCCTCGACCAGACCGCCAGGGCCGCTTACAAGGAACGGCTGCGCCGCCTCGGGGCAGAGCTCGATGCCGCTGACGCAGCCGGAGATCAGACGGCGGCCGTACGTACGGAAACCGAGCGCCGAGCCCTCATCGGCGCACTTCAGCGGGCCAGTGGGCTCGGACCTCGGCTCCGGCGCACCTCGCCGGAGTCCGAACGAGCCCGCGTCAACGTCACCCGCGCCCTTCGGGCAGCCCTGGCCCGGATTGCAGAGAGCGCACCGGCTGCTGCAGCCCACCTGGAGGCCTCCATCCGAACGGGGCGCGCGTGCCGGTATGAGCCGGCTGACGGCGGTCCGCAGCGCTGGCAGGTCTGAGTGAACAACTCGTTCATCGACGAGTTACGCCTTCCGGGTAGGCACACATCTATCTTTGGAGGACTTCGTGACCCAACCGAGCACTGTCAAGGGCCGCCTCGTCGCCGGTCTAGCCGCTGACGACTACGGCGCCGACGACGACCGCGCACCCCTTCTCCTGATTCACGGACTGACCTTCGACCGCTCGATGTGGCGACCCGCTTTGGAGGCGTTGAGGAGCATCGACCCGGGCCGGCGGGTCCTGAGCGTAGACCTCCCAGGTCACGGCGAATCTGCGGGCAAGCCCTCGTACGACGGCGAGAGCCTCGTGCGCGACCTCTCGAACGCGGTGAAGGCCGCCGGACTTGCCGAGCCGGTCGTCGTGGGCCACTCGGCGTCGGGCATCACTGCCACGTTCTACGCCAACCGACACCCCGTGCGCGGTGTCATCAATGTCGACGCCGCTCTCCAGGTCGCACCGTTCAGCGCCTTGCTGCACTCGATCGCCGACAAGCTCGACGCGGCGCACTTCGCTTCTGTTTGGCCGATGTTCATGAAGAGCATGCGGATCGACCTGCTTCCCGACAGCGCTCAGGCGCTCCTGGCCAGGTCGAACACGCCGGACCGGGATCTGGTGGTTGGGTACTGGCAGGACGTCCTCACTCGACCGACCAACGAGCTCGTCGCGCTGGTGGATGCCGAGCTGTCCGAACTGCGCGCAACCGGGACTCCTTACGCCGTGGTCACCGGCGAGGAGCCCTCAGAGGAGTACTCCCGCTGGCTTTCGTCGGCACTACCCCAGGTGTGCGTCGTGGCATGGGAGAACAGCGGCCACTTCCCACACCTCGCGCATCCGTTGCGGTTCGCCCGGCTGCTGGCACAGACAGGTGGCTGGCAGCGTCCCTCCTCCGGCGACTGACCTGAGGGAGCCACGTGTGCCCGACTGAGCTCGCAGCCACGCCAGTACCCGACAGCCCGAGAAACCGCCGTACGCGCTCCCGGGCGGCTGGGAGATACTTAAGCCATGACGGAGAACACCAACCTTGACCCTGTGGCGGCAGAACGGCTCTCGCACGCGAAGAGCCTGTGGACGTCCGACCTGTCGATCAACGAGTACGCCCTTCTCCACGGTGCCGGGTTCGAGCCGGTCGACCTGGTCATGGGGGTCTCCGTCTACCACGTCGGGTACCAGGTCTCCGGACTGCGGCAGCAGCAGGAGCTGACCGTGCTCACCGAGGCCATGTACCGAGCCCGCTGGAACGCGATGGCCCGCATGCAGGCCGAGGCCGACTCGCTCGGCGCCGACGGGATCGTGGGCGTCCGCCTCGAGTGGCGCGCCCACGGTGAGGCAAGGGAGCACATCGAGTTCCTGGCGGTCGGCACCGCTGTCCGGTTCACCGCCCAGCCGGGCGCCTTCCGCAGGACCAACGGGCAGGCCTTCTCCAGCCACCTGAGCGGCCAGGACCTGGTGACGCTGCTGGCCACCGGCCACGCGCCCGTGGCGTTCGTGCTCGGCAACTGCGTGTACCACGTCGCTGCGCAAGGCTTCATGCAGACGCTGAAGCAGATGGGTCGCAACACCGAGATGCCCCAGTGGACCCAGGGCAACTACGAGGCGCGGGAGCTCGCGATGTCGCGGATGCAGGCCGAGGCGGAGCGAGACGGAGCCGAGGGCGTCGTCGGTGTGCGTTTCAGCGTGCACAACTACGTCTGGGGAACCCACACGCTCGAGTTCTATGCCGACGGCACGTCGATCCGCCGCGGCGGTGACGCCACCGCCTCGATCAAGCCGTCGTACACGCTGCCGATGAGCTGACGATGGGTCTTCCACTCGAGCGCGACGTGCCCGACTACGACCGGGCCGCCGCGGCGGCGGTGATAGGCAGAGTGCTCGCTCTGCCTGGAGGTGCCGAGCTGGTGACCTCGTCGTTCTCGCAGATTCCTGGCGCCGTCGTGTCCCAGGCGCGCTCGGGCATGTTCGGGCCGAGAGTGTCGAGCGTGCAGCTCGGTCCCTGGCGCTATTCGCCTGGAGAGGCGGGTCGGATGACTGTCGCGCATGTCGTCGGGGGCGTCGTGTTGTCCGAAGACCTGCTGGCACCGGCGGCCGCGGCCCAGCACATCACGGCCGCGGTCGGCCTGCACATTGCCGAGTTCGGCGCCTACATACTCCCCGAGGTGTTGTCCTTGCTCGAGGGACTCGCAGTGGCGTCGTTCTGACTGCACCACGACTCTCCCCGACCACCCGAATGATCCGACTCTGAACTGGTCAGGGCCACTTCACAGTCGGATCTTCGGGGTGGGTAGGTGACTTTCCCGGCGGTTTGCATCTCGCCTAGGCTCGACCCAGGCGACAGGACGAGGAGCCACCCCATGGTTACGCACTGCACTCACGTCGAGGACGTGGACACCGATGCCCGGCCGTCGGCGGACGGGTGCGAGGACTGCTTGCGGGTCGGCGGTACCTGGGTCCACCTTCGGATGTGCCGCATGTGCGGGCACATCGGGTGCTGCGACTCCTCGCCCGGGAAGCACGCCACCGCCCACAACGGCTCCTCCGGACATCCGCTGATCTCGTCGTTCGAACCCGGCGAGGACTGGTGGTGGTGCTACTCCGACCAGCTCGGCTTCACCGAGCCTGACCAGCCCACCTACTCGCATCCGTGACGACCCAGACGGAGCCCGACGAGGCTCGGCTGGTCCGATCCCTGCCGCGGAGCCGGACCTCGACGCGGACTCCGCAGATGCCCGTCAGTCTTGCTGACTGTCGACGACGACCCGTCGGTGTCGCGGGCCGTTGCGCGCGACCTGCGTCGCCGGTACAGCCAGACGCACCGGGTCGTGCGTTCGAGCTCGGCCCACGAGGCCCTCGAAGCGCTGCGGGAGATCAAGCTGCGGGGCTGGCCGGTGGCGGTTCTGCTCGCCGACTACCGGATGCCGCAGATGAACGGCATCGAGTTCCTCGAGGAGGCCATGGACCTCTTCCCCCTCGCCCGCCGAGCACTCCTGACGGCCTATGCCGACACCGACGCCGCGATTGCCGCGATCAACGTCGTCGATGTCGACCATTACCTGCTGAAGCCGTGGGACCCGCCCGAGGAGAAGCTGTACCCGGTGGTCGATGCCATGCTGCAGGCCTATGCCGACGAGCCGGAGGTCAGCGTCGAGGAGACCAAGGTCATCGGGCACCGCTGGTCCGCGCCCTCGTTCGACGTCCGCGACTTCCTGGCCCGCAACGCCGTGCCGTACAGGTGGTTCGCGTCCGACGAGCCTGAGGGGAGCCGCCTCCTGCTCGCGGCCGAGGTCAGCTCCGACACGCTCCCCGTGGTGATCACGCCGGGCGGCGACACGCTTGTCGCGCCGTCGACGTTCGAGCTCGCCAACGCCGTGGGCATGTCGACGACGCCGGCCACCGACTTCTACGACCTGGTCGTCGTCGGTGCCGGTCCCGCCGGTCTCGGGGCCGCGGTGTACGGCGCCTCGGAAGGCCTGCGAACCCTCCTGGTCGAGCGTCAGGCCACGGGTGGGCAGGCCGGCCAGTCCTCCCGGATCGAGAACTATCTCGGGTTCCCCGACGGCGTCTCCGGCGCCCAGCTCACCGAGCGGGCCCGCCGGCAGGCGGTCAAGTTCGGGGCTGAGCTGCTCACCACGTCCGATGCGACGCGGCTGGACGTCAGCGGGTCGTCGCGGGCGGTCTGGCTGAGGGACGGCAGCCGGGTCGCGGCGCACAGCGTCATTGTCGCGACCGGTGTGTCGTACCGCGACCTCGACGCACCGGGCGTCGCCGGCCTCGTCGGGCGGGGCGTCTACTACGGCTCGGCGCCCACCGAGGCGTCGGACTGTGTGGACCGCGACGTGTACATCGTCGGCGGCGCGAACTCTGCGGGGCAGGCGGCTGTCTTCTTCTCCAAGGTCGCCCGGTCGGTGACCATCCTGGTACGCGGGGACGGCCTCGAGCGGTCGATGTCGCACTATCTCATCCAGCAGATCAAGGCGATCGGCAACCATCACCGTCCGGCTCTGCACGGTCGTCGAGGAAGCGCACGGCTCGGACCATCTCGAGAAGCTGAGCCTGCGCAGCCTGACGACCGGTGCCGTCGACCACGTACACGCCACCCACCTGTTCGTCTTCATCGGGGCGACTCCACACACGGACTGGCTCCGCGACGTGCTCGCCCGCGACAAGCTCGGCTTCATCCTCACCGGCTCCGACCTGGTCGTGGACCGAAGGCGTCCGCACGGCTGGCCGCTCGACCGAGACCCCTGGCCGCTGGAGGCGAGCGTGCCGGGCGTGTTCGTCACCGGTGACGTGCGGGCCAACTCCGTCAAGCGGGTGGCCTCGGCCGTCGGTGAAGGTGCGATGGCCGTGACCCTCGCGCACAGGTACCTCGAGCCATGACCCTCCGCGACGTCAGGGGCAGGCTGTCGGCCGACGAGCTCAGGAAGCTCTTCTTGTTCGAGAAGCTGTCCGGCGCTCAGCTCGACTGGCTCTCCGAGCACGGGTGGGTGGCCGAGTTCGCGGCCGGGTCCGAAGTGCTCGAGGAAGGAGGCGACGCTGAGGCGTTCATCGTCTTGCTCGAGGGCACCATCTCGATGAGCCGCCGGGTCGGCCAAGACGACGTCGAGATCACCCGGACCAACCAGGTGGGGGTCTACGCCGGAGCGACTCAGTCGTATCTCGAAAGAGGCGACGTACATCGGTATACCGCCACGGTCCTCGCGCTGACCGACGTCCGGCTGTTCGTGTTGGACCAGAACGACTTCTCCTGGGCCATGCGCACCTGGTTCCCGATGGCGATGCACCTGCTGGAAGGGATCTTCTTGGGCATGCAGGCCTCCCAGCAGGTGGTCGGGCAGCGTCAGCAGCTGCTCGCACTGGGAGCGTTGTCCGCGGGACTGACCCACGAGCTCAACAACCCGGCAGCCGCGGCATCACGGGCCACAGCGGCGCTGCGTGAGCGCGTACAGGGCATGCGCCACAAGCTTGCGAAGCTGGCGCACGGGAAGCTCGACCCTCGCCTGCTCGAGCTTCTCGTGGAGGTTCAGGAGCAGGCTGTGCTCGGGGTCTCCACCGCGCCGCGGCTGTCCTCGATGGAGGAGGCGGCGCGCGAGGACGAGATCACCGACTGGCTCGACGACCACGCGATCAGCGAGGGGTGGGAGCTGGCGCCGGTCTTCGTCGGCGCCGGCACCACCTGTGAGTTCTTGGACGACTTCGCCTCCAGGGCTCCGGCCGACGTGCTCCAGGGCGCCCTGCAGTGGCTCGCCAGCACGCTCGAGACCGAGCTGCTCCTCGATGAGATCGCCGACTCGGTGACTCGGATCTCGACCCTGGTCGCCGCGGCGAAGCAGTACTCCAACATGGATCGCTCGCCGCACGCCCGGGCAGACATCCACAAGGGAATCGAGAGCACCCTGGTGATGCTCAGCGCCAAGCTCAAGGACGTCGAGGTGGTCACCGAGTTCGACCGGTCCCTCCCCCCGGTGCCGATGTACGCCGGTGAGCTCAACCAGGTTTGGACCAATCTGCTCGACAACGCCGTCCAGGCCATGGACGGCCACGGGAAGGTCACGGTCCGCACGTCGCTCGACGGCGATGCCGTACGGGTGGAGATCGCCGACCAAGGGCCGGGCGTCCCACCCGAGCTGCGCAGACGCATCTTCGAGCCGTTCTTCACGACGAAGCCCACCGGGCAGGGCACGGGACTGGGTCTGGACATCTCGTACCGCATCGTGGTGGCCCGGCACGGCGGTGACCTGACGGTCGAGTCCGAGCCGGGCGACACCCGCTTCATCGTCCGGCTCCCGCTGACCGAGCGTCGCCAGCCCTGAGCTTCGTGGGCTGACGTCGCCCGACTGTCATCGAATGGACCTGCGCCTACTCGGCGTCGTGCCGGTAGAAGCTCCGCAGGTGCGAGACCTCGCGGCGGCGTGGGCGACGCTCGGTCCGCGGACCGCGGCCGCGACCCCGGCGTCCGGGGCGAGACCCGCCTGAGGGCGTCGGCCTCGTCGGAGGTCGGACCGTCCGGTGAATCCTCGTCGGGGTCGCGTTCGAGCCCGATCCTGGCTGCCGAGCGCAGCTTGTCGAGCAGACCGGCAAGGGTGCCGCGTTCGGCGTCGCTGAGCGCCGTGAAGACCTCGTCGACGGTGGACCGGCGGTCCGATCGGCTACGGGTGAGCTCGGTACGTCCGGCGTCGGTGATGCGGAGCACGGTGGCGCGACGGTCATCGGGGTCGTCCTCGCGGATGACCAGGCCGCCGTCTTCCAGCGCGTCGACCATCGGGGTGATCGTGCGGGGCACGACTCCCAGCCGGTGGGCCAAGTGGCCCATTCGCTGGGGACCCTCCGTCTCCAGGGCGGCGAGCAGGGCGCCGCGTGCGAACGTGAGGCCGTCGCGACGAGGTCGCTCGGGGCGGTATCGACCGCGACCGCGCAGCAGTCGCCCGACTCCGAGGAACGCCTCGGCCAGCGCCTCGGGCGTGGTGCCGACGGGCTCGTCGGTGAGTGGCTCCGGCCGCTCGTGGCGCCGGCCGCGTCCGTGATGGTGGTGCCGGAAGTGGTCCGGCTCGTCGTTGTGGTGCCTGTCGTCTTCCGGGCGGTTGTCGCCCGGTGCAGGTGTGTGTGTCATGGTAACCTCCAAGTTACTGAGTTATACTCACTATACATGATCCTCAATAGTTTGGAGGAGGCGATTATTCCCGCAGGCGCCGCGGCGGGCAGCTCACTCGGGCAGCAGTCCGCGCCGCCGGGCCAGCGCGGCAGCCTCGGTACGACCGCCCGCGCCGAGCTTGGCCATGATGTTCGAGATGTGGACGCTGACTGTCTTGGCGCTGATGTAGAGCTGGCCGCTGATCTCGCGGTTGCTCCGACCTTCAGCGACCAGGGCGAGGATCTCCATCTCGCGAGGGGTCAGGTCCTGTAGGACGCCGAGTGACCGGTCCTTGCGTACGGGCGCCGTGGCTCCGAGAGTCCTGAGCTCGGTGAGGAGTGGCTGTGCGTCCAGCCTCCTCGCCGTGATCCGGGCCGCCTCGACCAACGGTCGCGCCGTTGAGCCTTGCCCGCCGCTCGAAGCACCGTCGCGAGACGAGCCTGAGACCTGGCGACCTCGAAGACATGCCCGTAGCGCTCGAAGGCCGCGACGCACTCGCGCCACGCGGTGATGAGCTCATCCTCGCCTGGTGCGTCGACGGCGGTCAGCCAGCGCAGCCGCAGGTGCTCGGCGCGTGACCCGGGCCACCCAGGCGACGCCTTCAGGTCCTCAGTCTTCGCGGTCGGCCGCTCGAATCCGTCAACCGCACGGTTGGCCGCGTCGACCAGAGCGGTCGCCTGTCTCCGCCAGCCTCGAGTCGCTCCGCCGCGCTCGACCGGACGGCCCTGCGCACCCAGCTGCCCGAGCATCAGACCGCTCAGCCGGATCCTGGCCTGGAAGTAGTCACGACTCCCACATCGGCCCGACGGTGTTGACGGTGTCGTCGTGTATCGCCGCTGCCGCCTCGAAGTCACCCTCGTCGCCGTACAGATCGATTGCGGTGCCGCCGCTGAGGATCGCGATGAACCCGTCACGGTGCCACCACTGCCGGATGTGCGGCAACAGGCCGAGCGCCCGCTGGTCGCCGCGGCCGGCGGAAACGAACATGCCGACCGCCGCGAGAGCTGCCTCGGCGATCCCCGGCGGGGACTGACCGCTCACGTCGACGATCGACTCCGCCGACGCCCAGTCGCCGCGCTGGTACGCGACGATGCCCGCGAGCAGGCGGGCGTCCAGCGCGTACGGTGCCCACGGTCGGCTGAGGGATCGCGCACGCTCGGTGGCCAGCAGGTACATCTCCAGAGCCTCGTCGAGCTGGCCCTGCTCGTAGTGGATGCCACCGAGATGGTGCAGGGCGCGCAGCTCGGTGGCGCCGTCGCCGTTCTCGCGGGCGTCCGCGGCGATCTTGCGCAGGGCCCGCCGGATGCCTCCGGATCGCCGTTTCGCTCCTCCAGCCGAGCCAACGTGGTGGTGGCGTCGGCGGCGACCTCGGGAAGGTCCAGCTCCCGGGCGAGCAGCGAGCGCCTCGTCCGCCCAACGGGCCGCGTCGTCGTCGCGCTGGCGATCCCCGCTCGCGTGGGCGTGGGCACTGAGGACAGCCGCCCGCAGTGCGGAGGGCGGCGCGACCGGGACCAGCTGGAGGGCTTCCGTGGTGGCGGCGAGCGCGTCGATGTTGCTGTCGCTGAGCATCACCGCGGTTGCGAGCGCGAGCAGCAGCCGAGCCCTGCCGATAGGTGTGTCCGAAGCGCACTGGCTGAAGCTGCTCCTCGACGATCGCGATGGCCCGGTAGGGACGCCCGGCGTCCGCAGTGGCACGGCTGGCTTTCACGGTCAGGTCCACCAGGTCGACCGACGCCTCGGTGGTTGACTGTCGGCCTGGCCTCCGCCAGCAGCTCGAGGGCGACTTCGTAGTGTCGGGCCGCCTCGTCGGGTCCAGCGACCGCCATCGCGTCGTCGCCTGCGCGGACGCTCATCCGGATCGCCGTCGCCAGATCGTTGAGCGGCGCGGGCATGCCGCGCGATGTCGGCGGCGGAGCCGCCCACGTCGGACTCCAACAACGCCTCGACGTACGCACTCGTGAAGCCGAACCCTCTCGCCGGGCAGCAAGTCGTTGTAGACCGCCTCGGCAAGCAGCGCGTGCCGGAAGGCGTAGCTGTCAGCCCCTACCGGCACCAGCACGTTGCGTTCGACGGCAGACCGCACGGCCGATCGAGCGCGCCCTCGTCCAGACCGGCCACCTGCCTCAACAGTCGTGGGCGATCCGCCGACCGGCAGCCGAGGCGGCACGCACAAGCAGTCTGGAGGATTCGTCGAGCTGGTCGAGACGAACCAGCAGCAGCGACGAGAAGTCACTCGGGCAACGGGCCGGAACCGAGCTCGGCGGCAGCCACGAGCTCCTCGGCGAAGAAGGCGTTGCCTTCGGCCCGGTCGACCACTGTGCGGACGTCGCTCTCGCGGAGCGGGGCCGGATGCAGTGAATGCACGAGCGCTCGTACGTCGGCGTCCGGAAGCGGGGACAGGTGCAGCCGGCTCACTCCTGGCAGGCGCGCCCATTCGGCTGCCGCCGCGCGAACGGGTGACGCCGGTGCAGGTCGTCGCTGCGGTAGGAAGCCACGATCGACACCGGCCCGCTCAGCTGTCGCGTGAACAGGAAGCTCAGCAGCTCTCGGGTCGAGCGGTCCGCCCAGTGCAGGTCCTCGATCACCAAGCAGGAGAGGGCGTCCTCACCGAGGCGCCGGAGTGCCGCGTGCACGGCTTCGAACAGCTCGGTGCGGTCCGCACGCTGACCGTCTGACGGGGTCGTCTCGGAGGGCGATCTCCGCGCGGGCATCAGCCGCGTCACCGGAGGCTGTGCCGCGGCGATCTCCGCGGCGAGCGCAGGCGCCTCGCCGTCGAGCCTGCCGAATGCCTCGCCGAAGGGCAGGTAGGGCAAGGCGCTGTCCCCGAGGTCGAGGCAGTGGCCGACGAGTACTCGCCACCCGGCAGTTGTGGGCCAGCGCTCGCGCAGCTCGTACAGCAGGCGGGTCTTGCCCACGCCGGCGTCTCCCGACAGCAAGACGACGCCCGAGCTCGGCTGCTCGACGACACCGAGCAGCCGGGCGAGCTCGGAGAGCTCGCCGGCCCTGCCGATGAGAGGCGTGTCAGAGGTGGCGGATCCGTTGGCACGTCCACCATCATTGCGGCCGACGGGGACATTGCGGCGGCAGACCGTGCCTCCGACTGTTGTACCGCCAACGGGCTCAGTGCCCGGCGAAGGCTCGACGGACCGCACCCGGTACGAAATGTCGACGGTTGCGGACTCGGGGTTCGCGCGTCTCGGCTGGAGTACTTCGTCGAGCGCGGGTACGTGGCCATCAGGTGCTCGCGACGGTACGCCACCTCGGCTGCGAGGAAGGGTTGGATTTGAGCCAGCATGGGAACTCCTTAGGGTTGTTGTTCCGACTCTTGAAGACTGCTCGTCTAAGGACCCCTCTGGGCATCGGAAGAACGCCTTATCTTCCGGGCCGGCGACAGGCTTAGTGCTTAGGGCGTCAGGCGGCTACCTAGTCCCCGCCGAGACGTCAATCTGCGGCCGACACGCCGACAGAACCGGGCCGTTGCTGACGTTTCGCGGTCTCCGGGTGGGTGGCCGGCCGGGGATCGGCTGGTAGCCGGCCGGTCGGGAGAAGAAGACGCCCTCGCCCGACGTGACCGCGGGCAGTCGCTGCTCGAAGCCGTGGACCTGCTCGGTCGGCATGGTGCCCGTGATGCGGCAGCGGGTCGTGCCCAGCTCGGGCAGCCCGGGAGTGGCGCCGGCGGCGTGCAGCCTTCGCAGTACCTGGCTGATCGAGCGCTGCCGGAAAGTCGACCTCGAACTCGCTGACCGGGCGCGCACACGGTCGTACCCGGCATCCTGGAGCGCGTCGCGCAGTACCCGCGCGGTCAGACGACGGAAGTCGCCCGCAGCCGATACCGGCGCCCAGTAGCCGGAGTGGGTCAGCGTCACGACGCAGTCGGTGACCCGCCATCCGTAGAGTCCCCTGACCGAGTGTGGCGGGAACCGTCTCCTCGATCGCGGTATGGAACGACAGCAACAGTCCGCCGAGCTCGACCTCACGCTGATACGTGATCCCGGAGTCGACCGGGCCGGGCTCCACCCGCAGCCCAACGGTCGCGAGGTCGGGATTCCCGGGCGTGCCGATGATCTTGAGGGCACGCCCGACGCCCGTCACGCGCTCGATGTACACCGTCTGGGTCGGCAGGAACTCCGCCTCGACGCCGAACTCGTTGAGCCAGCCGGGCGGCCAGAGACCTCCTTCTGGATCTCGCCGT
>CAWGOA010000004.1:0-227704 GCA_963824115.1 uncultured Actinomycetota bacterium | reverse complement strand
TCGACCTCTCCGGCAGGTTGAGGACACGGCCGGTGCGATCGCTGCGGGCGACCTAACGCGGAGGGTCCCCGACCGCGACGACCGCACAGAAGTAGGCAGGCTTGGCGCCGCCATCAACGTCATGCTGGAACGGATCGAGACGTCGTTCAGAGCGCAGGCCGCGTCCGAGGCTGAAGCCAGGCAGTCCGAAGACAAGATGCGTCAGTTCGTCGCCGACGCCAGTCACGAGCTGCGAACCCCGCTGACATCGATCCGGGGATTCGCCGAGCTGCATCGGTTGCATCACCAGGGCGAGGAGCCGACCGACGCGGATCGGGGAATCCTTCGTATCGAAGACGCAGCCAAACGAATGGGATTGTTGGTCGAGGACCTGTTGCTGCTTGCGCGCCTGGACCAGCAGCGGCCGCTGCGCTCAGAGCCCGTCGACGTGCTGCACATCGCCGCTGAGGCTGTCCACAACACGCAAGTGGTCGCCGCAGACCGCGTCATCACCCTCAATGTCGGCCGCAGCGACCCGCCACCGATCGTGACCGGTGACCCGAATCGCCTCCACCAGGTGCTCACGAACCTGTTCAACAATGCCGTTCACCACACGCCGCCGTCGACCCCCATCGAGGTCCACGTCGCGACCACGTCGACGGCGACGACGGAACGGTCATCGTTGAGATCGTGGACCATGGACCAGGGCTGAGTCCCGAACACAGAGGCCAGGTCTCCGAGCGCTTCTACCGAGTCGATAGCCACCGCAGCCGCGACAGTGGCGGCACCGGCCTGGGTCTCGCCATCGTCGCCGAGCTCGTCGCTGAACACGACGGCACGGTGGGAGTTTCGGCGACCCCGGGTGGGGGCGCAACATTTCGGGTCGTTCTGCCGCTAGCAGCTGACCCCGTCGACCATCACTGACGCTGGTGCTGCTGGCAGCCAAGGCGCTGTCAGCAAGTCAGGATCCAACGTCCAGCAACTTCACAGGGTCCCTGCTTAGCGTGCTTCTTGTGTCCAACCAACAACTGACTCCAATGCAGCGCCTCGGCGCCTGCCCCGGCACGACGCCGGCAGCCATCGAATCCGCATACCGGCTTGGCGCTATCCCCACTTTGAATGGGCGGATTGTCGTCGAAGGACTCACCAAGTACTACGGGGGGTTGGCCGCCGTTGACGACCTCTCGTTCACCGTCGAGCCCGGTCGGGTCACCGGGTTCCTAGGCCCGAACGGCGCCGGTAAAACCACAACGTTGCGGATGCTCCTCAACCTGGTCATGCCGACGTCGGGCACCGCAACGATCGGGGGCAGGCGCTACGTCGATCTGGAAGGAGCCAACGCGTCCCGTCGGTGCCGTCCTGGAGGCGTCCTCTGCGCACAACGGTCGAACTGGTCGCAACCACCTCCGTGCCGCCTGTATCGCGGCAGGTCTGCCTCAGCGCCGCGCGGATGAGACCCTCGAGCTTGTCGGACTGGCGCCCGCCGCGAACCGGAACTTCAAGGGATACTCCCTCGGCATGCGACAAAAGATGGGCATCGCGACCGCGCTGCTGGGTGGCCCGAATGCGCTCATCCTGGACGAGCCCGCGAACGGGCTCGATCCTGAAGGGATCCGGTGGATGCGCGAGCTGCTCCAACGGCTCGCCCGGGAAGGGCGCACCGTGCTCGGTGTCCAGCCACGTGCTTACCGAGATGCAGACCCTTGCCGACGACGTGGTCATCGTGGCAGCCGGACGCCTGGTCCGGCAGGGATCGGTTGCCCGAGGCCATCGCATCGACATCGTCCGCAGCGCTCAGGTGGAAGCACATACGCCGCACCCGGACAGGCTGATGGCGGCGTTGGTCAGCATCGGCGCCGACGTGACGACGACCGCCAGCGGTGCGCTCCTCATATCGGCCGTGAGCGAACGGACCGTGGGTGACACGGCGTTGGCCGTCGGAGCCGCGCTGCACCGACTAGGCACCGAGCAAGCGACCCGGAAGACGCGTTCCTGCAACTCACTCATGGGAAGGCCGCGATCCGATGACACGCCTGGTCCGCGCAGAGCTCTTCAAGCTCCGCACTACGCACGCCTGGTGGATCCTCACCCTCGCAACAGTGGTGAGCACGGCGGCGACTCTCGTCGTCAACTGCATCCAGGCGCACGCCTTGCTGCAGTCCTTCAGCCAGTACGTCGTCTTGAACACCCACGACCACGCAGACAAACCACCGGCAGACTACCTCGCCCAACTGCGGTCGGATTGGCTGCTCGGACACAACGCCACTCACCCAAGCGGCCACGATCTACACCTCCGGCCAGCTGATCGGTCTGCTCCTCGCCGCACTGCTCGGTATTGTGGTGGTCACCAGTGAGAGCATCATCGAGCAGGCAGCCACCAGCACCTTCCTGATCACCCCCCAGCGCTCGACGGTCATTGCGGGCAAATGCTCACGGCCGTCGTCGTAGCGGCCGCAGCCTGGCTCGTCTCGACCCTGATCAGCATCGTCACCGGACTGGTGTTCCTCCACGGGCAGGGATACAGCAGCCAACTGACACATTGGGGCGTCGACCGCGCCATCATGCTGAACCTTGGTGCGTACGTGATCTGGGCCGTGTTCGGCGTCGGATTCGCCGCCTCGTACGTAACCAACTCGGTGCAACCGTCGGCGCAACCGTCCTCTACCTCGTTGGCGCCGCCGCTGCGAGCTCCGTTTTCGACCTGCTCCACACCTACGTCGTCACCAAGGCGTGGATCTTGAGTGCGCAGGTCATCGTCCCCCCCATCGCCTCGACCATCATGATCTCCCCACCCAGACCTTCCTACACAGCCCCCCACAATGGGTAGGCGCGATCGTTCTGATCGGGTACGGGCTACTCTTCGGACTCCTCGGACTCCGCATCATCAAACGCCGCGACATCACCTAGTCCCGTGGGAACTGGTAGGGCAAGGACTCGAGCGGTCGTTGCTCTCCCGAGGCGCAAGCTGCCCACTTGACGTGACAGCCGGACCCAAGCCCGTCCACGGCTCCCCGTAGGCGCGTGCCGGGCGTCACGTGGATATTGGGCCCGTCCTCGAGCCTTGGCACTGACCAGCCGCATCAAGGTCGCGCCCCCGGGACGCCACGTGGTGGCGGGCTCGCCGGCTACGGCGTCCGGGGCTGGCTGTGCCTGGCCTGCGCTATGGCTTGTTGCCCCGATCCGACCGGCCGTTCGGCACCCGCTGGGTGTCTGCTCCACCGTGCAAGCTCTGAAGCTCGCATCCATAAATGGTGGCAGTAACTCATGTGCGAGCGGCCGATGTGCTCGGTTTCATCACTGGGCCGCGCACCGGCCGCAGCGGCGGTGCAGATGAACGGTCGCGTAGGGTCGCCGCGTGAGCCGGATTCGGCAGAGTTATGGGGATGGTCGGGGCGAGCTGGTGATCGTCGTCGACTGTTCGGACCTCGGAGGTTCGGCCAGGTTTTGGACAGAGGTCCTGGGCTATGTGAATACCGGCGGCGGCAGTTCGACCTACCAGACCTTGCTGCCCGCCGACGGACACGGAGTCGAGGTCCTGCTCCAACGAGTGTCCGATGACAAGCGCGCGAAGAATCGAGTGCACCTCGACCTCCGAACTGCGAATCTCGACGAAGAAGTGGCGCGAGTACGAGGAGTCGGCGCTCATGCAATGACGCTCGAGCCCATCGTGGAAGCAGGATGGCGATGGCACGTTCTTGCTGATCCGGATGGCAACGAGTTCTGCGTCATCGAACCGCCCCGTGGCTACTGGGACGAGTGACCAGGAGCCACATGCAACCGCTCTACTGCAGGTAGTGCGCGCAAAGGTGCGTCACTCCGCCGCGTTCCTCCGCGAGGCGGTACGGCACAATCTCCCCGTCATGGATGTGAGCCCGGGGGTGGCGGCTGCTCGGTTCCGTGCCCAGTTGCTCGTCCCGCCAGGCGCAGGGCAGGTGGAGCAGGTGGTCGACCGGCTTCTGGCAGTGCAGGCCCAGGACGCGCGGGCATTCCGCCTCGCGCTGCGCGCCCGCAGCCATGGCACCTCTGCCCGCGCCGTGGACACAGCGCTCAACGAGCGGCGGAGCCTGGTGGTCTCCTGGCTGTTTCGAGGGACGCTCCACCTGGTGAGGTCGGCCGACTACTGGTGGCTGCACAGCCTCACGGCCCCTCGCCTGGTCGCCACCAACACGCGGAGGTTGACCCAGCTGGGACTGGACGAGGCGACGACGAGGCGAGGGGTGCGGGCGGTTCGGGAGGCAGTCGACGAGAATCCCAAGACACGAGATGAGCTGCGGTCGGTCCTCGACTCAGCCGGGGTGCCAACCGCCGGCCAGGCTCTTGTGCACGTCCTGGTCGCTGCGACGTTGCATGCGCAGCTGGTCCGCGGACCGGTCCGCAACGGTGAGCAGTGCTTCGTCGACGCCGAGCGGTGGCTGGACCGACCGCCACTGCCCGACCGCGACAGCTGCCTGGAGATGCTGGCTCGCCGCTACCTCGCCGGGCACGGACCCGCGACCTCCGAAGACCTCGCCGCGTACGCCGGGATCACTCTCACGGATGCCCGACGCGCCCTCGCCATGGTGGCGGCGGAGACCCAACACGTCGAGGAGACGTTGTATGCCGTTGTCGACAACGACGATGCTTCGCCACTGCCGCCACCTCGGCTGCTCGGCATGTTCGACCCGGTCCTGCATGGATGGTCGGACCGTTCTTTCGTCACGGGACCCTACAAGGACGTGGTCACCACGAACGGCATGTTTCGTGCCACCGCGCTCGTGGATGGTCGGGTGGCGGGGACGTGGACGCTCTCCGGTGGCACGGTCAGGCTCCGCGCCTTGCGACGACTGACCTCCTCAGAGCTCCTCGCGCTGGAACACGAGGCAGCCGACGTACTGCGCTACCTCGCCCTGCCGCCCGCACCCCTGCAGGTATCAGGACCGTAGGGCCACCATCAAACACCGCGGCACCGCGGCCACTCTGGGGGATTTACGACCAGGTCCTTCGCCCGCGTACGGGTCAACGCAAGGAAGGCGTGCCGCTCCCACACGGCTGGTCCTGAGTCGGCCAACACGGCGACCAAAACGCAGAGGTGGTGGTGAGCCTCTGGGGACGAAGTCACGGTTCGGGGCGGCCTAGTCGTGCTCGTCCGCCTCTGCCTCGGACCCGTTCGTTTGCTGGGCGAAGTCGCGCGTGGAGTGCACCTCGTAGTCCATGCCGAATACCTCCCGCAGCCGGCCGATTGCCTCCAGCTGTCGACGGCTGTGCGGGCTGGCGCAGGACTCGCCCTCGTCGCCCGGGACGGGGTCAAAGGAGTGCAGCACGATCTTCTCCATCAGTTCTCCGAGGCTGATGTCCTCGAACTCGGCCAGGCCCTTCAACACCTGGACCATCCGCTTCTCCATCCGCACGCCCAGTTGCACACGCTGCACGGTCCGTTCCATTTCGAGCTCCCTCTTGTGACCTAGGGACCATGGTAACAGCATTGCGTTGTTTCGTTCCGCGCCGGAAACCGGCCCAGTGCCCGGTGCAGGCTCTGACACGTCTCACCCGACCGAGGTCCTGCGTCATGCGTGTCATGCACGGTCACTGGACCCGGTGCGAGGTCAAGGTAGGGCTCGATTTCGGCTACCCACCTCCCGGCGATGGCGATCGCCGAACGACAACGGCACCCTGACACGCCGGGGTTGTTCCCCTAGAGGATCCCAGGGTGCGCGCCAGGTGTCGGATCAGCGAACTCCCCGATGTGCGATCGGGGCCGGCCGCGGCACAGTCCTCAGCATGATCCTCATTGACTCCGTGACCAAGAGATACGGCGCCTTCACCGCCGTCAACGATGTTTCCTTCACCGCCGAAGCGGGGCGGGTCACCGGCTTTCTCGGGCCCAACGGCGCCGGCAAGTCCACCACCATGCGGGTCATGGTCGGCCTGACCCGCCCACCGCCGGCCAGACCAGGATTCTCGGCCGGCACTACGCCGACCTGCCCAACCCGGGGCGCGAGGTCGGGGTCCTGCTCGACGCCTCGGCCCAGCACGCCGGGCGCACCGGCCGCGAGATCCTCACTCTCGCGCAGCGGACCATGGGCCTGCCCCTCGCGGGTCGAGGCGATGCTCGAGCGGGTCAGCCTGACCCCGGCCGAGGCGACCCGGCGGGTGCGCAACTACTCGCTCGGCATGCGCCAGCGGCTCGGGATCGCCACCGCCCTGATCGGCGACCCCCAGGTACTGATCCTCGACGAGCCGGCCAACGGCCTCGACCCCGCCGGCATCCGCTGGATGCGCGACCTGCTGCGGGAGTATGCCGACCGCGGCGGGACGGTGCTGCTGTCGTCGCACCTGCTGCACGAGATCGAAGTCATCGCCGACGATCTGGTGGTGATCGGCAACGGCCGGATCGTGTCCCAGGGGACCAAGAGCGCGCTGCTGCAGCAGGCCGGCACGTTCGTCCGGGTCTCCTCCGCGAGGCCGAGCTCGTCCTGCCCCCACCCTGCCACGGCCAGTCTCGTCCTCGGTGACGGCCCTGCGCACCACCGCCGAGCCCGAACTGGTCGGCAAGATCGCCCTCGCCGCCGGGGCCGCGCTCGCGGAGCTGCGCACGGCCGACGGCGCCCTGCTGAGGAACTGTTCCTTAGCTCACCGCAGACACCCAGAGAGTGTCGCGGCATGAGCGCCACCAGTGCAGTCGCCCTGGACCCGGCCGAGATCCGGCGGGCCCAGGAGATCGAACCGCTGCCACCGATCCGGCCCATCCCGCTCAGCCGGGTCGTCTCGGTCGAGCTGCGCAAGATGTTCGACACCCGGTCCGGCTTCTGGCTCATGGCCAGCATCGCCATCGCGGCCGTGCTCGCGACCGGCGCCACCATCCTGTTCGCCCCGGACGACGAGATCAAGTACTCGTCTTCGCGGCGCGATCGGCTTCCCGATGTCGATCATCCTGCCGATGATCGCGATCCTGTCGGTCACCAGCGAATGGAGCCAGCGGACCGGGCTGACGTCCTTCACCCTGGTCCCCCACCGCAGCCGGATCGGCGCCAAGGCCATCGGCACGGTCGGTCGCGGTGGCTCGATGGCCCTGGCGTTGACGATTGGCGCGCTGGGCAACCTGCTCGGCTCGGCCATCTCCGGCGTGGACACGCGTGGGACATGTCGGCCTCGGCGATCGCCTACTCGTCCGCGGCGACGTGTCGGGATGCTGATCGGCTTCATGCTGGGCGTGCTGACCCGCAACTCGGCCGGCGCGATCGTCGGCTACTTCGGCTACTCGTTCGTCGTGCCGACACTCTCCATGGTGCTCGCCGCCAACCAGGCCTGGTTCGAGAAGGCACAGCCTTGGGTGGACTTCTCGTTCAACCAGAATCGGATGTACGACGGCGGATTCACCTGGCAGGACTGGACCCAGTTCGCCTTGACCGGCAGCGTCTGGCTGGCGCTGCCGCTGGCCTTCGGCTTCTGGCGGGTGCTGCGGGCGGAGGTGAAGTAGAGCAGGCAGTCTCACGCTCGCGGCGCCGCGTCGCCCGGGTACACCGGGCCGACGCGGCCTGCCGTCGCATGCCGCCGTGACTAGCCGTGAGTAGCCGTGCCTAAAGGGTGGGCCGCAGCCCTGCCTTGACCGCACCTGCCGCCGTCTTCCGGACGGCGGGCAGGGCGAGGAGGCTCGCCGCGACTACTCAGTCAAGACAGAACTCATTGCCCTCGACGTCCTGCATCACGAGGCACGACTCGTTCTCATCGTCGGCAGGCAGCAGTTTGACGCGTACCGCGCCGAGGGCGAGCAGTCGTGCGGACTCCGCCTCGAGTACGGCCAGGCGCTCGTCACCCACGAGCCCGGTCCCCACCCGCACGTCGAGATGCAGCCGGTTCTTGACGACCTTGCCTTCGGGGACGCGCTGGAAGAACAGCCGCGAGCCAACTCCAGAGGGGTCGACGCAGGCGAACGACGACCCCCGATCGTCAGCGGGCAGCGTTCGCTCATAGTCGTCCCACGTGGCGAAGCCCTCTGGTGGCGGTGGTACGGCGTACCCCAGCACCTCGCACCAGAACCGGGCGACGCGCTCGGGGTCTGCGCAGTCGAACGTGACTTGGACTGCCTGACCATCGCTCCACCATAGAGACCCAGCCCTGGAGGCTTCTCGGGGTTGCGCTGAGATCGCCAGGATACGCGGAGCTCTCACGTTCTGCGACGACGCACGCCGATTCCCCAGAAGCGCCCCTATGTCCGTGTCGACTGTTCGATACTCAGCGCACGCGCCCCCCTGGACGCGAGGTCCCGGTGCTCGTAGCACCCCCGAAGCGAGCACCGGGACCGTCCAAGCCTTCCGTGGCGGCCAGGCTGACGTCGTACCGGCCGCTGCTGCGGCCATATCTCCCTCCGACTCGGTGACGTCACGGCGGGGCGTCAGCGTCCCGACTCGTCCGCTGCGTCGACGACGACGGCCTGGCCCCGCGAGGCCGGGGCTCAATTGATGTCGAACTCGCCCCGTATGGATGGTGACGTATGGCAGTTGTTGAAAGGACGCTCTGACCTGGCCTTTTATGGTTCAGAGACGGCACCACATAAGCGACGCCGCCCGACGATTCAGCGTCGGGCGGCGCCCAGGATGTTCCACTACCAGGAGAGGAACCACCGTGCAAACAACTATCGCAGGACCATCGACCGACACTCCGACCGTCCCGAGGGTGTTCGCGTACCTTGAGCGCGGCCGGCGGTTCGCCCGTCCTAAAGATCGACGACGCCCACGGCAAGCTCCTGAAGGTTGAGGGCGTGACTCGCCGCGATCTGATGCAGCTGGCGCAGCAGTCGCTCGAAATGCTGGGCGAACGGGACCCGTGCGGCTGTAAGCGTTGCCAAGCGCGACGGCACCAGGTCTGAGCGACGAGAACCGTCCTTGCGACTGCGGCCCACCGTCGTTGCTGCCGGTAGGGGAATGCCATCGCCCCTTCGACCCGGCCTCTGCATGGCAAGGCATGGCGTGGTGTGGCGGACTGATTTGATCCGACCCCCGGAGGTATTGCCATGCACAACGACTGGAAAACAGTACGTTTCGTCGACAGGCGCGATGATTCGCCCAAGCCGTCCGAATCGAAGGTCATCCGGGTAGTCCACCGCGACCCCGACGGGGACAAGTGGCGTCAGATGCAAGCTGAGAGGCTGCTCCGAGAGGCGGGCTTCGTGGAGGACGCGCTACCGGGCAACTGGACGCGGCCCAAGTCAACGGACGACTGCGACCGAACGTCAGGGTACGACGACAGGTGGCGTGACGCCGGTGCAAGGGCCTCGATGTGTTGGTGGTCGACCCAGGCGGTTCGAACTCGCAGCGGTGTGACGTCGCCGTCGGACATGACGTAGGCGACGCCGGGGCCTTCTGCTGGGATCCGGTCGGCTCGGGCACCTAGGGCGCGGGCTCCGTCACCGAGGACGAGGTCGGGCTGGATCCGGTCGGTGCAGGGCAGCGCGATCCGGGTCGGGAACAGGTCCCGCAGTGGGAGAGGACGTCCTTGTGGGGGTCCTGGACGGCGCCGACGACGCACACGCCTGGGCGCGGCCCTGCGACTACTCGAGTGTGCTGCCCACTTCAGCCGATCACCGACGCCCTTCACCGGTCCTTGCGATCCAATGGTCCGATTCGTTGCTTGAGGGTGAGTGCAGCATCGACTAGCTGAGCGTTGTTCTCGGCTAGGGCGCCGTCCGGTAGCAGCAGGGAGTCTTCGAACCCTACGCGGGTATCGTGCCCTCGGCGGAACGCGTCCTCCACCAGTGGCCAAGTCCAGTCGTTCATTCCATGCGTCAGGCGGGGGGATGTGGATCCTGCTAAGTCCAGCGCGTCATTGACCTCCTGTGCTAGCTGCCCCGGGTCACCTTCGAGGAAGTCCGGCTCACCCCGGGCTAGTTCGATGCTTATGCGCTGTGCCTGCGGCAACAGTCCCGATCTGACCAGCTGGTCCATCTCCACCAGCGCCCACAGTCCCACGTCGATGGCAACGCCGACATCAAGCATGGCCGCCATGACATCCTCGAAGCCTTGCTCAGACAGGTTGACTGTGGCGCAGTCGACGCCTTCCCACTCGCGGATCATCGCGATTCGATCGGCAACGTCGGGCACGATCCACGCGCCCGTGGTCAGCCCGATCTCAACCTCGATCCCGACTTCGGCGGCGATTTTTCTCACGCTTCGACAGGTGCCGTTAACGACCGTCGGATCCGGCGTTGAAACTCTGGATCCGACGGTCGTTAACGGCACCTGTCGAAGCGTGAGAAAAATCGCCGCCGAAGTCGGGATCGAGGTTGAGATCGGGCTGACCACGGGCGCGTGGATCGTGCCCGACGTTGCCGATCGAATCGCGATGATCCGCGAGTGGGAAGGCGTCGACTGCGCCACAGTCAACCTGTCTGAGCAAGGCTTCGAGGATGTCATGGAGGCCATGCTTGATGTCGGCGTCGCCATCGACGTGGGACTGTGGGCGCTGGTGGAGATGGACCAGCTGGTCAGATCGGGACTGTTGCCGCAGGCACAGCGCATAAGCATCGAACTAGCCCGGGGTGAGCCGTACTTCCTCGAAGGTGACCCGGGGCAGCTAGCACAGGAGGTCAATGACGCGCTGGATTTGGCAGGATCCACATCCCCCCGCCTGACGCATGGAATGAACGACTGGACTTGGCCACTGGTGGAGGACGCGTTCCGCCGAGGGCACGACACCCGCGTAGGGTTCGAAGACTCCCTGCTGCTACCGGACGGCGCCCTAGCCGAGAACAACGCTCAGCTAGTCGATGCTGCACTCACCCTCAAGCAACGAATCGGACCATTGGATCGCAAGGGCCGGTGAAGGGCGTCGGTGATCGGCTGAAGTGGGCAGCACACTCGAGTAGTCGCAGGGCCGCGCCCCAGGCGTGTGCGTCGTCGGCGCCGTCCAGGACCCCCGCAAGGACGTCCTCTCCCACTGCGGGACCTGTTCCCGACCCGGATCGCGCTGCCCTGCACCGACCGGATCCAGCCCGACCTCGTCCTCGGTGACGGAGCCCGCGCCCTAGGTGCCCGAGCCGACCGGATCCCAGCAGAAGGCCCCGGCGTCGCCTACGTCATGTCCGACGGCGACGTCACACCGCTGCGAGTTCGAACCGCCTGGGTCGACCACCAACACATCGAGGCCCTTGCACCGGCGTCACGCCACCTGTCGTCTTACCCTGACGTTCGGTCGCAGTCGTCCGTTGACTTGGGCCGCGTCCAGTTGCCCGGTAGCGCGTCCTCCACGAAGCCCGCCTCTCGGAGCAGCCTCTCAGCTTGCATCTGACGCCACTTGTCCCCGTCGGGGTCGCGGTGGACTACCCGGATGACCTTCGATTCGGACGGCTTGGGCGAATCATCGCGCCTGTCGACGAAACGTATTGTTTTCCAGTCGTTGTGCATGGCAATACCTCCGGGGGTCGGATCAAATCAGTCCGCCACACCACGCCATGCCTTGCCATGCAGAGGCCGGGTCGAAGGGGCGATGGCATTCCCCTACCGGCAGCAACGACGGTGGGCCGCAGTCGCAAGGACGGTTCTCGTCGCTCAGACCTGGTGCCGTCGCGCTTGGCAACGCTTACAGCCGCACGGGTCCCGTTCGCCCAGCATTTCGAGCGACTGCTGCGCCAGCTCCATCAGATCGCGGCGAGTCACGCCCTGAACCTTCAGGAGCTTGCCGTGGGCGTCGTCGATCTTTAGGACGGGCGAACCGTCCTGGCCGCGCTCAAGGTACGCGAACACCCTCGGGACGGTCGGAGTGTCGGTCGATGGTCCTGCGATAGTTGTTTGCACGGTGGTACCTCTCCTGGTGGTGGACCATCCTGGGCGCCGCCCGACGCTGAATCGTCGGGCGGCGTCGCTTATGTGGTGCCGTCTCTGAACCATAAAAGGCCAGGTCAGGGCGTCCTTTCAACAACTGCCATACGTCACCATCCATACGGGGCGAGTTCGACATCAATTGAGCCCCGGCCTCGCGGGGCCAGGCCGTCATCGTCGACGCAGCGGACGAGTCGGGACGCTGACGCCCCGCCGTGACGTCACCGAGTCGGGAGGGAGAGATGGCCGCAGCAGCGGCCGGTACGACGTCAGCCTGGCCGCCACGGAAGGCTTGGACGGTCCCGGTGCTCGCTTCGGGGGTGCTACGAGCACCGGGACCTCGCGTCCCAGGGGGGCGCGTGCGCTGAGTATCGAACAGTCGACACGGACATAGGGGCGCTTCTGGGAAATCGTCGTGCGTCGTCGCAGAACGTGAGAGCTCCGCGTTTCCTGGCGATCTCAGCGCAACCCCGAGAAGCCTTCCAGGGCTGGGTCTCTATGGTGGAGCGATGGTCAGGCAGTTCCAAGTCACGTTCGACTGCGCAGACCCCGAGCGCGTCGCCCGGTTCTGGTGCGAGGTGCTGGGGTACGCCGTACCACCGCCACCGGAGGGCTTCGCCACGTGGGACGACTATGAGCGAACGCTGCCCGCTGGCGATCGGGGGTCGTCGTTCGCCTGCGTCGACCCCTCTGGAGTTGGCTCGCGGCTGTTCTTCCAGCGCGTCCCCGAAGGCAAGGTCGTCAAGAACCGGCTGCATCTCGACGTGCGGGTGGGGACCGGGCTCGTGGGTGACGAGCGCCTGGCCGTACTCGAGGCGGAGTCCGCACGACTGCTCGCGCTCGGCGCGGTACGCGTCAAGCTGCTGCCTGCCGACGATGAGAACGAGTCGTGCCTCGTGATGCAGGACGTCGAGGGCAATGAGTTCTGTCTTGACTGAGTAGTCGCGGCGAGCCTCCTCGCCCTGCCCGCCGTCCGGAAGACGGCGGCAGGTGCGGTCAAGGCAGGGCTGCGGCCCACCCGGTAGGCACGGCTACTCACGGCTAGTCACGGCGGCATGCGACGGCAGGCCGCGTCGGCCCGGTGTACCCGGGCGACGCGGCGCCGCGAGCGTGAGACTGCCTGCTCTACTTCACCTCCGCCCGCAGCACCCGCCAGAAGCCGAAGGCCAGCGGCAGCGCCAGCCAGACGCTGCCGGTCAAGGCGAACTGGGTCCAGTCCTGCCAGGTGAATCCGCCGTCGTACATCCGATTCTGGTTGAACGAGAAGTCCACCCAAGGCTGTGCCTTCTCGAACCACGCCTGGTTGGCGGCGAGCACCATGGAGAGTGTCGGCACGACGAACCAGTAGCTGAAGTAGCCGACGATGGCTCCGGCCGAGTTGCGGGTCAGTACGCCGAGCATGAAGCCCACCAGCATCCCGACCATGTCGGCGCCGACGATGTAGGCGATCGCCGACGGCGACAGGTCCCACGTCGTGTCGACGCCGGAGATGGTGCTGCCGATGATGTTGCCCAGGGCGCCAATGGTCAAGGCGAGGGCCATCGAGCCGACCCCGACCAGCATCGTGGCGGTGAGCTTGGCGCGGATCACGCGGCCGCGGTGAGGCACCAGCGTGAAGGTAGTAAGACCCGCCCGCTGGCTCCACTCGCCAGTGACGGAGAGGATCGCGACGACCGGGAGCAGAATGGTCATCGGGACGCCGATCGCGCCGGCGAAGTTGTTGTACCTGAGCCCGTCGTCCGACGCGAAGAGGACGACGGCGGTGGACGCCAGCAGGCCCGCGGCCGCTATGCCGACCATCAGCCAGAACCCGCTGCGCGTATCGAACATCTTGCGGAGCTCGACGCCCAGCACGGTATGGAAGGGGATCGGTGCGTGCTCGGCCTGGGGCCGTTCGGTCGTCGCTGAGACAGTGTCGTGGCTGTCGATCTCCAATGTGTGGCTCATGCTGCGACTTCCTCTCGTGCGGTGTCTGCGGTGAGCTCGAGGAACATCTCTTCGAGCCCTGTTCCGTCCGCGGGACGGAGCTCGGTCAGGGGTACGCCAGCCGCCAATGCCACGCGCCCGACCTCGGCGGCGTCGGCGTCGGTACGAAGCCCGCCCAGCGAGGGACTGGCCGTGTGCCCGGCGGTGGTCAGTGCGGTAGCGAGGGTGCGGACGTCCGCGGCACCGGCGTAGGTTCCGGCGGTGGCGAGCAGCTCACCCTTTGTGCCCGCGGCGACGATCTTGCCGTTGCCGATGACGACCAGGTCGTCGGCGACGACCTCGATCTCGTGCAGGAGGTGCGACGAGAGGAGGACGGTTCCGCCACGGTTGGCGAAACCTCTGAGGAGGTCGCGCATCCACCTTATGCCGGCGGGGTCGAGCCCGTTGGCGGGCTCGTCGAGGACCAGCACTTGGGGGTCGCCGATCAGCGCGGTGGCGATGCCGAGCCGCTGGCGCATGCCCAGCGAGTAGTCCCGCACCCGACGTCCGGACTCCTCAGGCGACAGGCTGACCAGGTCGAGCATCTCGTCGACGCGGTCGCGAGGCATCCGCATTGTGCGCTGTGCGAGTGTGAGGATCTCTCGGCCGGTCCGTCCGGCGTGCTGGGCAGAGGCGTCGAGCAGGACGCCGATCTCACGGCCCGGGTTGGGCAGGTCGGCGTACTTCCTGCCCAGCAAGGTCGCGGTGCCCGAGGATGCCGGCGTCAGGCCCACCAGGATGCGCATAGTGGTCGACTTGCCGGCGCCGTTAGGGCCGAGGAAGCCGGTCACCCGGCCGGCCTCGGCGCCGAAGGTCACATGGTCGACGGCGGTGAAGGCGCCGTAGTTCTTGGTCACGGAATCAATGAGGATCATGCTGAGGACTGTGCCGCGGCCGGCCCCGATCGCACATCGGGGAGTTCGCTGATCCGACACCTGGCGCCACCCTGGGATCCTCTAGGGGAACAACCCCGGCGTGTCAGGGTGCCGTTGTCGTTCGGCGATCGCCATCGCTGGGAGTTGGGTAGCCGAAATCGAGCCCTACCTTGACCTCGCACCGGGTCCAGTGACCGTGCATGACACGCATGACGCAGGACCTCGGTCGGGTGAGACGTGTCAGAGCCTGCACCGGGCACTGGGCCGGTTTCCGGCGCGGAACGAAACAACGCAATGCTGTTACCATGGTCCCTAGGTCACAAGAGGGAGCTCGAAATGGAACGGACCGTGCAGCGTGTGCAACTGGGCGTGCGGATGGAGAAGCGGATGGTCCAGGTGTTGAAGGGCCTGGCCGAGTTCGAGGACATCAGCCTCGGAGAACTGATGGAGAAGATCGTGCTGCACTCCTTTGACCCCGTCCCGGGCGACGAGGGCGAGTCCTGCGCCAGCCCGCACAGCCGTCGACAGCTGGAGGCAATCGGCCGGCTGCGGGAGGTATTCGGCATGGACTACGAGGTGCACTCCACGCGCGACTTCGCCCAGCAAACGAACGGGTCCGAGGCAGAGGCGGACGAGCACGACTAGGCCGCCCCGAACCGTGACTTCGTCCCCAGAGGCTCACCACCACCTCTGCGTTTTGGTCGCCGTGTTGGCCGACTCAGGACCAGCCGTGTGGGAGCGGCACGCCTTCCTTACGTTGACCCGTACGCGGGCGAAGGACCTGGTCGTAAATCCCCCAGAGTGGCCGCGGTGCCGCGGTGTTTGATGGTGGCCCTACGGTCCTGATACCTGCAGGGGTGCGGGCGGCAGGGCGAGGTAGCGCAGTACGTCGGCTGCCTCGTGTTCCAGCGCGAGGAGCTCTGAGGAGGTCAGTCGTCGCAAGGCGCGGAGCCTGACCGTGCCACCGGAGAGCGTCCACGTCCCCGCCACCCGACCATCCACGAGCGCGGTGGCACGAAACATGCCGTTCGTGGTGACCACGTCCTTGTAGGGTCCCGTGACGAAAGAACGGTCCGACCATCCATGCAGGACCGGGTCGAACATGCCGAGCAGCCGAGGTGGCGGCAGTGGCGAAGCATCGTCGTTGTCGACAACGGCATACAACGTCTCCTCGACGTGTTGGGTCTCCGCCGCCACCATGGCGAGGGCGCGTCGGGCATCCGTGAGAGTGATCCCGGCGTAAGCGGCGAGGTCTTCGGAGGTCGCGGGTCCGTGCCCGGCGAGGTAGCGGCGAGCCAGCATCTCCAGGCAGCTGTCGCGGTCGGGCAGTGGCGGTCGGTCCAGCCACCGCTCGGCGTCGACGAAGCACTGCTCACCGTTGCGGACCGGTCCGCGGACCAGCTGCGCATGCAACGTCGCAGCGACCAGGACGTGCACAAGAGCCTGGCCGGCGGTTGGCACCCCGGCTGAGTCGAGGACCGACCGCAGCTCATCTCGTGTCTTGGGATTCTCGTCGACTGCCTCCCGAACCGCCCGCACCCCTCGCCTCGTCGTCGCCTCGTCCAGTCCCAGCTGGGTCAACCTCCGCGTGTTGGTGGCGACCAGGCGAGGGGCCGTGAGGCTGTGCAGCCACCAGTAGTCGGCCGACCTCACCAGGTGGAGCGTCCCTCGAAACAGCCAGGAGACCACCAGGCTCCGCCGCTCGTTGAGCGCTGTGTCCACGGCGCGGGCAGAGGTGCCATGGCTGCGGGCGCGCAGCGCGAGGCGGAATGCCCGCGCGTCCTGGGCCTGCACTGCCAGAAGCCGGTCGACCACCTGCTCCACCTGCCCTGCGCCTGGCGGGACGAGCAACTGGGCACGGAACCGAGCAGCCGCCACCCCCGGGCTCACATCCATGACGGGGAGATTGTGCCGTACCGCCTCGCGGAGGAACGCGGCGGAGTGACGCACCTTTGCGCGCACTACCTGCAGTAGAGCGGTTGCATGTGGCTCCTGGTCACTCGTCCCAGTAGCCACGGGGCGGTTCGATGACGCAGAACTCGTTGCCATCCGGATCAGCAAGAACGTGCCATCGCCATCCTGCTTCCACGATGGGCTCGAGCGTCACTGCATGAGCGCCGACTCCTCGTACTCGCGCCACTTCTTCGTCGAGATCCGCAGTTCGGAGGTCGAGGTGCACTCGATTCTTCGCGCGCTTGTCATCGGACACTCGTTGGAGCAGGACCTCGACTCCGTGTCCGTCGGCGGGCAGCAAGGTCTGGTAGGTCGAACTGCCGCCGCCGGTATTCACATAGCCCAGGACCTCTGTCCAAAACCTGGCCGAACGTCCGAGGTCCGAACAGTCGACGACGATCACCAGCTCGCCCCGACCATCCCCATAACTCTGCCGAATCCGGCTCACGCGGCGACCCTACGCGACCGTTCATCTGCACCGCCGCTGCGGCCGGTGCGCGGCGCAGTGATGAAACCGAGCACATCGGCCGCTCGCACATGAGTTACTGCCACCATTTATGGATGCGAGCTTCAGAGCTTGCACGGTGGAGCAGACACCCAGCGGGTGCCGAACGGCCGGTCGGATCGGGGCAACAAGCCATAGCGCAGGCCAGGCACAGCCGGCCCCGGACGCCGTAGCCGGCGAGCCCGCCACCACGTGGCGTCCCGGGGGCGCGACCTTGATGCGGCTGGTCAGTGCCAAGGCACGAGGACGGGCCAGCTATCCACGTGACGCCCGGCACGCGCCTACGGGGAGCCGTGGACGGGCTTGGGTCCGGCTGTCACGTCAAGTGGGCAGCTTGCGCCTCGGGAGAGCAACGACCGCTCGAGTCCTTGCCCTACCAGTTCCCACGGGACTAGGTGATGTCGCGGCGTTTGATGATGCGGAGTCCGAGGAGTCCGAAGAGTAGCCCGTACCCGATCAGAACGATCGCGCCTACCCATTGTGGGGGGCTGTGTAGGAAGGTCTGGGTGGGGGAGATCATGATGGTCGAGGCGATGGGGGGGACGATGACCTGCGCACTCAAGATCCACGCCTTGGTGACGACGTAGGTGTGGAGCAGGTCGAAAACGGAGCTCGCAGCGGCGGCGCCAACGAGGTAGAGGACGGTTGCGCCGACGGTTGCACCGAGTTGGTTACGTACGAGGGCGCCGAATCCGACGCCGAACACGGCCCAGATCACGTACGCACCAAGGTTCAGCATGATGGCGCGGTCGACGCCCCAATGTGTCAGTTGGCTGCTGTATCCCTGCCCGTGGAGGAACACCAGTCCGGTGACGATGCTGATCAGGGTCGAGACGAGCCAGGCTGCGGCCGCTACGACGACGGCCGTGAGCAGTTTGCCCGCAATGACCGTCGAGCGCTGGGGGGTGATCAGGAAGGTGCTGGTGGCTGTCTGCTGGTAGTACTCACTGGTGACCACCACAATACCGAGCAGTGCGGCGAGGAGCAGACCGATCAGCTGGCCGGAGGTGTAGATCGTGGCCGCTTGGGTGACGGCGTTGTGTCCGAGCAGCCAATCCGACCGCAGTTGGGCGAGGTAGTCTGCCGGTGGTTTGTCTGCGTGGTCGTGGGTGTTCAAGACGACGTACTGGCTGAAGGACTGCAGCAAGGCGTGCGCCTGGATGCAGTTGACGACGAGAGTCGCCGCCGTGCTCACCACTGTTGCGAGGGTGAGGATCCACCAGGCGTGCGTAGTGCGGAGCTTGAAGAGCTCTGCGCGGACCAGGCGTGTCATCGGATCTCGGCCTTCCCATGAGTGAGTTGCAGGAACGCGTCTTCCAGGTCAGCTTGCTCGGTGCCTAGTCGGTGCAGCGCGGCTCCGACGGCCAACGCCGTGTCACCCACGGTCCGTTCGCTCACGCCCGATATGAGGAGCGCACCGCTGGCGGTCGTCGTCACGTCGGCGCCGATGCTGACCAACGCCGCCATCAGCCTGTCCGGGTGCGGCGTATGTGCTTCCACCCTGACGCTGCCGGACATCGATGCGATCACCTCGGCAACCGATCCCTGCCGGACCAGGCGGCCGGCTGCCACGATGACCACGTCGTCGGCAAGGGTCTGCATCTCGGTCAGCACGTGGCTGGACACCAGCACGGTGCGCCCTTCCCGGGCGAGCCGTTGGAGCAGCTCGCGCATCCACCGGATCCCTTCAGGATCGAGCCCGTTCGCGGGCTCGTCCAGGATCAGCACATTGGGGTCACCCAGCAGCGCGGTCGCGATGCCAAGTCTTTGTCGCATGCCGAGGGAGTATCCCTTGAAGTTCCGGTTCGCCGCGGGCGCCAGTCCGACAAGCTCGAGGGTCTCATCCGCGCGGCGCTGAGGCAGACCTGCCGCGATACAGGCGGCACGGAGGTGGTTGCGACCAGTTCGACCGTTGTGCGCAGAGGACGCCTCCAGGACGGCACCGACGACACGCGTTGGCTCCTCCAGATCGACGTAGCGCCTGCCCCCGATCGTTGCTGTGCCCGACGTCGGCATGACCAGGTTGAGGAGCATCCGCAACGTTGTGGTTTTACCGGCGCCGTTCGGGCCTAGGAACCCGGTGACCCGACCGGGCTCGACGGTGAACGAGAGGTCGTCAACGGCGGCCAACCCCCCGTAGTACTTGGTGAGTTCTTCGACGACAATCCGCCCAATCAAAGTGGGGATAGCGCCAAGCCGGTATGCGGATTCGATGGCTGCCGGCGTCGTGCCGGGGCAGGCGCCGAGGCGCTGCATTGGAGTCAGTTGTTGGTTGGACACAAGAAGCACGCTAAGCAGGGACCCTGTGGAGTTGCTGGACGTTCGATCCTGACTTGCTGACAGCGCCTTGGCTGCCAGCAGCACCAGCGTCAGTGATGGTCGACGGGGTCAGCTGCTAGCGGCAGAACGACCCGAAATGTTGCGCCCCCACCCGGGGTCGCCGAAACTCCCACCGTGCCGTCGTGTTGAGCGACGAGCTCGGCGACGATGGCGAGACCCAGGCCGGTGCCGCCACTGTCGCGGCTGCGGTGGCTATCGACTCGGTAGAAGCGCTCGAAGACCTGGCCTCTGTGTTCGGGACTCAGCCCTGGTCCATGGTCCACGATCTCAACGATGACCGTTCCGTCGTCGCCGTCGACGTGAGTAGCGACGTGGACCTCGATGGGGGTCGACGGCGGCGTGTGGTGAACGGCATTGTTGAACAGGTTCGTGAGCACCTGGTGGAGGCGATTCGGGTCACCGGTCACGATCGGTGGCGGGTCGCTGCGGCCGACATTGAGGGTGATGACGCGGTCTGCGGCGACCACTTGCGTGTTGTGGACAGCCTCAGCGGCGATGTGCAGCACGTCGACGGGCTCTGAGCGCAGCGGCCGCTGCTGGTCCAGGCGCGCAAGCAGCAACAGGTCCTCGACCAACAATCCCATTCGTTTGGCTGCGTCTTCGATACGAAGGATTCCCCGATCCACGTCGGTCGGCTCCTCGCCCTGGTGATGCAACCGATGCAGCTCGGCGAATCCCCGGATCGATGTCAGCGGGGTTCGCAGCTCGTGACTGGCGTCGGCGACGAACTGACGCATCTTGTCTTCGGACTGCCTGGCTTCAGCCTCGGACGCGGCCTGCGCTCTGAACGACGTCTCGATCCGTTCCAGCATGACGTTGATGGCGGCGCCAAGCCTGCCTACTTCTGTGCGGTCGTCGCGGTCGGGGACCCTCCGCGTTAGGTCGCCCGCAGCGATCGCACCGGCCGTGTCCTCAACCTGCCGGAGAGGTCGAAGGGTCGCACCAACCAGCCCACCCCCGGCCACGGCGATCACTCCCAGGGTGATCGCGCCGATGATGAGATCAAGGGTCTGCAGGTGCTCAACCGTGTGCTGCACATCCGCCATGTCCGAGGCAACAAGAAGCGTGCCCGAGCCATGGCGCAACGGAACCGCGACCACGCGCCACTGCCCGCGGCCGTCAAGGGAGGCGACGGTGAACGGATTGCCCGCGCGTCGGGAGGCCTCAGCGGCTGTCAGCGACGGAAACGCTGGCAGTGGCTCATGCCCGCTGATGACGTCGCGGCTGGGACCGACGGACGTGGTGCCGTCCGCGTTGAGGATTTCCGCGACAAAGGCACTCGGAAGGTGTTGATGACCATCATCGGGTCGACCCGTCGGCGTGCCGACGCTGAGCGACGTGCTCGGGCTAGCCGCGATCTGCGCTGCCACGAGCGCCAACTGAGCGTCCATGCGCTGAATCAGATATCCGCGTAGCGTAATTATGGTCACGACCCCCGCGCCGGCAAGCGCCACCACGACCAGGGCAAGGACCACTGCGACCAACCGCACCCGAAGCGACGTCCGGGCGACCAATGGCCGCAGTCCACGCGTCAGCCTTGGTCCGGTCGTCGCCATCAGGCCCGGGGAACGCGGAGGACGTAGCCGACGCTCCGCACGGTGTGCAGAAGCCGGGGCTCGGTCGTGTCGATCTTGCGTCGCAGGTACGAGATGTAGGACTCGACCACGTTGGCCTCACCACTGAAATCGTAGTGCCACACATGGTCGAGGATCTGGGGCTTGCTCAGGACGCGACCCGGGTTGCACAGGAAATACCGCAACAAGTTGAACTCGGTCACTGACAACGACACGAGGTCACCGGCCTTGCGGACCTCGTGAGCATCCTCGTCAAGCTCGATGTCAGCAAACCGCAACACCGAGGACTGCTGCGGCTGCTCCATACCGACTCGCCGCAGTACCGCCCGGATGCGGGCGACGATCTCC
Source organism: uncultured Actinomycetota bacterium (assembly GCA_963824115.1). Lineage (GTDB taxonomy): Bacteria > Actinomycetota > Actinomycetes > Propionibacteriales > Nocardioidaceae > DASQEH01. Next base: position 206,373 of record CAWGOA010000004.1, on the reverse strand, counting down.
TCCAAGGAGAAGGGCTTGGTCACGTAGTCGTCGCCTCCGAGGGTCAGCCCCGTGACCTTGTCTTCGGTGGAGTCCTTGGCCGTCAGGAAGACCACCGGAACCAAGACGCCGTCCTGTCGTAGCCGACGGACTAGGCCGAAGCCGTCGAGGCCAGGCATCATCACGTCGACTACGAGCAGGTCCGGTTGGTGCTCCTTCACTGCCTTGATCGCCTCATGACCGTTACGGGCAGTGGCGACCTCGAAGCCCGCGAACCGCAGGCTCGCCGACAACAGCTCGACGATGGTCGCCTCGTCATCGACGACGAGAAGCCGCGCCTCGGGCGGCGAAGCAGCCCTGTCGACGATTGCCGAGGAAGCAGTCATGAGCCCATTGTCAGCTCACCGGCTGCCGAACTCCTGAACGATCCCTGTGAGCTTCCTGGGAGTCGCGACGTCGAGGCAGGACTACCTACCCATTCCCGCCTCCACCGCCGTGACGTCGAAGGCCTTGTCGAACTTGACCGTCACGTCGGTGCCGTTGGGCTTCGTCACGTGGGCCTCGTAAACAGCGTCGCCGCTGTCGGTCTCGATACGCTCGACCGCTGCTCCAGGAACCGCTTTGAGCGCCGCCGCGCGGGCCTTCGCTGCATCCGCTCCCGTGAGCACTGTCTCGCCTGGGGCACCCCCATGTTGCACCGACGATGTGCCGTGAGACCCCGCCGATCCGGTTGTGGCGGCGTTGGCGTTCAACACGCCTGCCCCCAAAATCGCGCCGGCCACCCCGCCGCCGACCAGCACTGCCACATACTTGTAGCGCTTCATGTCCATGGTGCCTCCGTTCTACGCCGATCGCCGATCGACCGGCTCCACCGACAGGCTGCCAACCGAGGCTGTCCGGCATCTGCACGGCGGTTGTCAGTTCGCTGTGAAACCAGGCAGCGGGAATTGACGGGCCTGGCATCCTGTAGGGCGATACCTCATGCCTTTCGCCGCCCCGATTGGACGGCGTCGCCGCGACTCGCCCTCGGTTTCCATACGGTCGGTGTTCGACAAAGCGCTGGCCATCGTGGTGGAGAACGCCAATGATTGCCGCAGTGCCAGGCCGTCACCCAGACGGCTCCAGGGCAGCATGAACACGACTGTGGGTCCGTTACCTTCACCGCGAATACCAGGCTCGCCTCCGGTGCGCACCGCGCCTCGGTGACATCACTACACGGGAATCGAGCTGGTCGGGCGGACCCTCATTCACAGTGGCTGCACAGCCGGCGTGTGGGTCGGTCACAGACGGTCGGGCCACTCTGGGAGCACTAATCGCAACCGACCTCGGAGAAGACGTGACGAACGCTGAACCAGACCCAGTCAACCGCTGGGCCATCGAGCACTACGGCTTCGGGGACGACGTCGCCGATCAGGACGCCTTTGTGACCGGCCCCACGTCGACGCCTGGGCCGCCTGCCCTGCGGACTGATGCCGTTCCCGGCTCCCGCCGCGCAGCACACTGGTGGCATCCGGCATGCTCAGCCTCGCGCTCATCGCTGGCATCGGTGGTGCCGGCATCGCCGCCGCCGACGGTCCTGCCGGCGGTCCCGGCGGCGGTCGGGGGGACATCAGCCGGGTTGACCGCGGCGGTGACCCCGGTCCACTCGACGGTGGCCATCGATGACGAAACGAATCGATGTCATCTGGTTGGTGCTCGGTGTCGCCGCCACGATCCTCGGAATCTGGCTGGGAGTCTTCGGCGCAGAGATCTGGAAGCGCAGCACCACCAGAGCGTTGTCGTCTGTGTCGCGGCTGCATTTAGATTCCGCCGAAACGGCAGTGGACGGCTGCCCGCTCGAAGTGGTGCTCGACGCTAGGCGTCAGTCGGTGTCGGTGCGGGCGGTCCGTCGAGCAGCCGGCTCTAGTCTGTAAACGATGTAGTCCATGCGATCGGCGTAGACGTCGGGATGGTTGACGACGAGTGTCCTTCGCTCACTGGTGTCTGTGCAGAAGACGTCGTCGTAGCCATGTGCGACGCGTGACCTCGGCAGCTTCGCGCTTGTCGCTAGTGGTGCACTGGTACTGCGACCTCATGCTTGCAAGTAGCGGGATGGATGGGACGATGCCAGCGCAAGGCTTCTCACCGGCACCGCGGTCCACCGGCACACTGCGTGAGTCGTGATGGCGACGTCGCAACGCTGCGTGACGCTCCTCCGCGACTTGCGTCTTCCGGACACCACGCGATGCAGAGACCGCCGAAGCCGCGTAGCGTCTTCTCGATCCCCCCTGCCAGCGAGGAGACCCATGAAGCTCTCGACCCGAAACCAGCTAACGGGCACCGTCGCCTCCATTACGCGGGGCGAAGCCATGGCCGTCGTCAAGGTCACTCTCGACGGAGGGGGCCAGACCATCACCGCCTCAATCACCAAAGAAGCCGTCCAAGACCTGGCCCTAGCTGACGGCAAGCCCGTCACCGTCCTCGTCAAGTCGACCGAAGTCATGCTCGCCGTCGAGTGACCCAAGTCCGCCGCGCGACTCTTCACGGTCGCACACCATCACGATGCGAGCCGGGACGCCAAGCATCGCGGTGCCACAAAGGAGGGGACGCGGACTAGCGCGGACCGCGTATCATCGGATCGTTCTCCGATGACGGACGTTTGACCGGATCGAAGCTAGATGCATTCGGTGTGGAGAGCTACGACGACCGGGCGTGAGCTAGAGGGCAGCCCCCCGTCGCTGGCTGGTTGACGCCGTGGACTGCTCCGGCACCTAGCCACCGCCTGGCGGAGGTTGGCTCCCCGTCCACTTGCTTGACGTCTTGGTCACGAGGCGACGCCAATCTGTCTTCCTGCACCTGGTGCACCGTGCGTGCTTGTCCCGGTCAGGAGTCGCGACTTCTTCCCATTCGTGCTGGACATCGAAGCGGTCCTCTCTAGATACCGCTACCCAGGCCGACGCCGCCGCCGCCGCCAAGGCGTCCGAAGTTGCCCAAGTCCTTGCCGGTCTTGTAGCGGTCCCAGTCGAGGTCACCGCACCGTCCGCATTCCGCGAACGGCTCGTTGCGCTCGTTGACCCGCTTCATCCAGTCGTGCTTGCCGATTCGACACCGCAGACCCCTGGCCATCGCCGACTCCATCCTGCAGGGTGCCCCTGCTAACAGTGTGCGCCCGCCAGCACCACATAGATAGAGGCAGGCCGGTGAGGGTGTCTTACGCCTCCCGGGCCCGCTGCGCGCGCACCAGCTCGAGCCAGCGCAGTTCGGCCGACTCTGCGTGGCAGACGACGCCGAGCCAGCCGCCGAGGTTCCGCCGCCACGCACGTAGCTCGCCGTCGTCCTAGGCGTCGTGGCGCCGGACGACCACGGCTTAGGAGGGTAGACGACGCGCATCGGCCGAGTGGAGGCTCGGCTTGTCGGCTGACCCGCCGTAGCCGCGGATCACGGTGAGGGCAGCCGAAATGCCCATCACGATGAGGATGGCCGCAACCAGCCACCAGCCTTGCCTCTTGTACCACGGACGCGCTGCCTTGGTCTTCCCTCCTGGCGTCGCATCACCGGCCTGCCGCAAGAAGAGTTCACCGCTGAACACGCGGCCCGCGCATCCACGAGGCGGGGCTCGACGACGCCTTACCGTCGCCGGCACGGCTCATTGCCACGATCAAGGACGTGGACCCCCCGCGGTCATGGGCGTTGATGGCCCATCGGCGCCGCCGCCTTATGACGGGCATAAAATTTCCCGTCGCAACCCCTTCCGGAGGCTAGCTCGTGAGACAGCCCGCGTCCGGAGTCGACGGTCGACGTAGCGTGGTCGGGATGTGGACGACCTGGACGAGCGGATGGCGCGGCTACCTGTTGGGAGCCTCGGTCGTGCTCGTCACCGTCTTCCTCGTGCTTGCGTTAGCTCCAGTCACGTTTACCGACTTCCCATTCTGACTCACTCGCCGTTGAGCCTATTGGTGGTGCACGTCGAATGTCTCGCCGTCATCATGGTGGAGCAGGCCGAGACAGTAATTCGTCACATTCCCTGCTCGTCGTAGTCCGCTTGCTCGGCAGGGACGCGGACGTCGTCGGTGAATGGCGGCGGCGGTATGTGGTGTTCACCTCGGCAGCCTCGAATCTCGTGATGCCTCCGCTGCCCGTCTCGCCATTCCTCAACGCATATGTGCACGACTTCCGCACCGGTGTGACTCGGAGGGGTTGAGCCTCCCCAGATCAACCACTAAGGGAGGTCCAAACAGTTTTGCGGACGCGATCAGTGGGACGGAGGTACCATCCTCGACTGCTCGAACACGACCACACAGATTCCACACGACCGCAACGGCGGCACCTGGGACGTGTTCCGCTACACCCAACCGTGAGAGTCACCTGAACCGTTAAGTCTGGGCCGCGATGGTCCGCGACCCCTGCCAATTGTGAGTGCCGAGTCCGCGCAGTTTCCTCCAGGCAGATCCATCCCCAACGTAACCTCACGCTGACCTTCACCGCCTCGAGGATAGGCACACTCGGGCTCTGCACCGCTTCGACAATGGGGCGGAACGCGGACCGAGCTCGGACCGGCGGATCAACGGAGAATTCATCCGATGACGACGACCATTGCAGCCCGAGGTCCGCGCTGGTCGGCGTACCGCTCTAATGTGGTCGGCTCCCCGTAGGCCTATGGCGCGCGGCCTTCAGATACCGAGGTGAGGTCGCGGCCGCGCGAGCACATAACGTGGATGTAGCGCCCTCCAGCCTCCGCGCGGTCGCATCGGTCAGGCTTGCAAGCGCTGCAAAAGCCCCGGTGGTGAGATGTGGGCGGGTAGCTTGACGCGGATGGTGGTTGCGTGGGTGCTTTCGTCCATCAGGGTGACGTCGCCTTTGAGGTCGCGGGCGGTTTCGCGGGCGAGCCACAGTCCGAGCCCGCCGGCCACGCTGGCGTCGCGTTCACTGACCCAGGCTTCGAACATGTTCTGGGCGAGGTCGTCGGAGATCGGGTCCCCGGTGTTGGAGATGTCGACGACCAGGGTGGCTGCGGGTTGGCTGTCGAGCCGTATCCGGATGTCGACGTCTCCTCCGGGCGGTGTGTAGCGAACTGCGTTGTCGAGGATTGGTTCGATGATGTCGGTGACCTCAGCGCATCGCGTCTGGGTGGTCACGCCTGGGTCCACCGTGACCGTCAGGGTGACTGCGGCGAGCTCTGCTTGTCGATGCCACCTGGACGATGCCTGCTTTAGGACACTGAGGACCGGCTCGGGTGGTTGATTGCGTGCGCGGCTGCGTGCGAGCATCCGGTCCACGATCGAGGTGAGCTGGTCGGCGTCGCCTACGATTCGCTCGAGCGCGGCGGTGACGTCAGCAGGGTCGCTTTCTCTGAGGGCTAGCTCCGCCTCGGCGCGTAAGGTCGCCACGGGGGTCCGCAGCCGGTGCCCGGCATCAGCGGCGAAGGCCATTTCGGTCGCGTGGCTTTCGTTCAAGCGCTTCAGCATCCGGTTGAGCGCCCTGACGAGCCGGGCGAGTTCGGCGTCACGGTGTGGAACCGGGAGACCGGCACTTAGTTCGTCGGGAAGGACCTTCTCTGCGCTCTCGGTGATGCGGTTGACATTGCGAAGTGCTCGGCCGGTCAGGAACCACGCGAGCGCTGCCATCGCCAGCACCACGGCGACCAAGCCCGCGACGAGAAGGACGAGCAGGTTGGAGGTTGCGGTGTTGAATCCTTCGCCGTCTACTGCGACGACGAGGGCACCATGACCAGCGGGTGAAGTCGCTGTCTGGGTGAGCTTGAGCGGCACTGCGAGCACTGCCAGATCGATGTCGGGGCTGTTGCAGCGTGACATCGGCTTGGAAACCGCCCGGGGAGTTGCCCACGTCGGCCAACTTGACCAGTGGGCCGATACGGTTTAGCGCGGTGCTGCTGGACCTTGTCGCTCCGTCTGGTCCGATGACTTGCACGAGGTCGGTCTTAGGACTACCTGCGTCTTGGGTGAGGGACCCGTCGGGGGCGACCTGGTCCCGTGCGAGATCCATTCGACTCAGCAGCGACGCCTGGACGGCTTGGTCTTGGGCTCGTTGGACCCGCCAGGCGGCGAACGCCCCGAATACCAGCGCGAACATGAGGCCGATTAGGACCGTCCCCACGACGAGCCGGTTGCGTAGCGAGGACGGAACGATGCTCATGTCAGGTTCGTCAGTCGATAGCCGACACCGCGGATGGTTTCGATCACGTCATGAGCACCGGCTTCGCTGAGCCGGATCCGGAGGTAACGTACGTAGACGTCGACGACGTTGGAGGTGCCGTCGTACGCGTAATCCCACACATGGTCCAGGATCTCGCTGCGCCGCAGGACGTCGCCCGGTCTGCGCATGAAGTAGTCGAGGAGGGCGAACTCCCGCGGTGACAGGTCGACCGCTTGGTGGTGCCAGCGGACCTGATGCTCGGCTGGATCGAGGATCAGCGGGCCGTTGCGCAGGGTGGTCGGACGTGCGGTTTCGCCGCGGCGCAGCAGCGCCCGGAGCCTCGCGGTGAGCTCGCCGAAGGCGAATGGCTTGCCGAGGTAGTCGTCGGCGCCGCAATCTAGACCGGCGATCCGGTCCGCGGTGCCTGTCAGAGCCGTAAGCATCAGCACCGGGGTCCAGTGGCTTTCGGCTCGGAACCATCGGCACCAGTCGAGACCGGACTCGGTTCCGGGGAGCCCGACGTCGCACACGATGGCGTCATACGGTGCACTGGAGATGGCGTGACGAGCGTCGACTGCATCTGCTGCCAGATCGACGGCCCAGCCCTCGCTGGCAAGCCCACGCCGCAGCAGACCTGCCATCCTCGTGTCGTCCTCGATCACGAGCAGCTTCACGGTGAGACCTCCTGCCGCGAGGATAGTTGGCGGCCTCGACTCACAGGTCGCGTAGCTCGCTCGGACCGGCTCTGGCCACCATGCGGCCAACGCTCGCCACCACGACGACGGCCACTGCAACGACGAGTGCGAGCAGGAGGCTGAGGTAGCCCCACGGGATGGTGGCAGATGCGGGCGGCGGATCGAAGATGCCGGTGAGCACTTTGACCAGGAGGTAGGCGATCGTCGTCCCGATGACCGCACCTCCGACGATCCCGGAGACAACCATGGCGCGGGCCTCGCTTGACAGGAAACGTCCCCGTTGGCGCGCGGTTGCGCCAAGCGCAGCAAGGAGGACCAGCGCCCGTCGCCGTTCCACGATTCCGCCGAGAAGAGCAAGACCGGAACACGCTAGGGCGAGCGCGATGCCGAAGCCGAGTTCGAGTCGAGATAGCCCCGACAGGTCGGTGCCAGCGAGGCCTGAGGCGCTGGTCACGGTGGAGCCGGCCGACGAGATGTCCTGAACTGTGGCACCGGTTCCGGCGAGCTTGGCACGCAGCATGGCAGCCGTGACCGTCGGCGTATGGGTCGAGACAAGGAATGCACCGACGGCATTTGAACCGGTCTGTTGGGTGATGTAGTCAGCGTTGGCGACGATGAAGCTGTCCTTGGGTGCCGTCGGCCACTCACTCACCTGGCCGACGACGTGGAAGTTCACTGGTCGGTAGATGTGGCGAGTCCCCGTTTGCAGCCTGATTCGGATGAGGTCGCCGGGGTGGAGCTGGTAGTCGTGCAGGGTCTCGGCCGACAGTAGGACACCGTCGGGCGTGCTGTGGAGCGTCGCGAGGGTTTTCGTGATGGTGCTGCCGGGCACGAAGGCGTCCTGGAGCGGCGCGGCTGTGGCGAATGTGCTGGCTTGCACACCGTAGAGGTCCTGGAGGTCGGGGCCGACGTAGCCGAACCGGTGTTGGAGCGGTTCGACGGCTTTGACGCCGGCAGCCTGGGCGATCTCGGCGGCAGCTTTGGGGCCCACCGTGGAGCCGGGCGGCTCGACAACCGCCACGTCACTACCCACGGTGAGGGCAACGTCCAGTCGCGCTTGGGCGTCGTAAGTGGAGGTGAAGATCGCGGTCGACACGGCCAAGCCCAATGCGACAGCAAGTCCGGCCGCGCCTCGGGCGATGACCCGGCGCCGACGGCGTACGGCAGCTGCCTCGAGCTCAGGTGCCGTACCGGCTCGGCCGGGGCTCCAGCGACCAGTTCGTCGACTCGTGATCCAGGCGGTGATGCGCCAGACCAGCAGGGCCAGTCCGGGCCATGCCAGCGCCGGTCCTGCAAGCGCGGCGTAGTTGACCTGGGTCTGCGGGATGCCTTCAGGTGCCAGCACCACCTGGTAGCCGCTGCGGGCCGTGAGCCAGAACGAGATGCCCGCCCCTGCGAGCAGGATGAAGTCCAGACCGGCCCTCAACGGCCAGGGAGTGCCCGTCCGGTCAGCGCGAGAGGCTTCTGCGGCAACGGCAGTGCGGTCACGCCCGAGTGCCAGCCGAACGACAGCACCGGCCTGGGTGGCGAACGCGAGCACCAGCCCACCAATGACCGCTGCGATGGTCCAGCCTGTTGACAGCTGCGTGCCCGAAGGCAGTGCGAGCCGGACGGCCAACAGCGCCAATGGAACCCCTAGGACAGCGCCGAGGACGGCGGTCGCCGACGCCTCGCCGGCGACGATACGCACGACCTGCGCCACCGACGCGCCGCGCAGCCGAAGCAGCGCGATCTCGCGACGTCGGCGGTCGGAGCGCAGGGCAACGACGAGGCCGGCAACGACAGCGGCCAGCGCGAGCCCAGGAGTTCCCAGCAGGAGGAAGAGAAGGTTCGCGTAACGGGCGTCCTCGCCGGCCAGGGTCAATGCGGCGCCGAGGTTGTCACCGACCAGGGCACCACCTGCGACGGCTGCCTGGAAATGGTTCGCCCGGTCTTGGATCAGAATCGCCGCGGTCTGTGGATCGGACGGAAGGGTGGTGTGGCTGAACCGGACGTGCAGCTGGTGGACCACGGTGGTGTTGCCCACAACGGTGCGGAACACTGCTGGCGGAACCAGGACGACGTTGTCGGGTGGGGCACTTACGCCGGCGCCGGGGGCAAGGCCGACGACCTGGAAGAAGGAGTCTTCCGCCGGCATATCGACGATCCCGTCGATCGAAAGAGGCTTGGTTCCTGAGGCGGTCTGCACGGCGATGCGTGAACCGGGTTTGGCTGCGAGGTTGGCGGCTGTTTGTTGGAACAGCATGGTGCCTGAGGTGGCGCCCAGCAGATGGCGGAGCTCTCCTGGGAAGGTGGCGGCGTAACTGGCTGGGATGGACACCACATAACCGGCGCCGGTGGTACGGGCGCCCTGTGCGCCGGTCGATTTCAGCGACCGCACGTGGGCATAGTTCACCGCCTCGACGGCGCTGACGTCAGGTAGCTTATTGACGATTCTCGAGACCGCTTTGACGCCGCCCTGCGGTGTGACCTGAACCTGCCAGTCGACCGGCACGGAAGCCGCGGCCCGGACGGTCAAGGCTGCATGGCTCTGAGTCACGAACGAGCCCAGGGAGGCGACGAACGCGATGGTGACGGCGATACTCACCGCCGCCACCACAAGCTCGAGCGGGCGTCGGCGGAACAGTCCGAGCAACCATCGCGTGGTTCTCATCGAGACCTCACAGCGGTGGCGAACTCACCGTCGACAAGGGCGAGTCGTTGGTCCAACATGGCGGCCAGATCGGGATCGTGGGTGGCGAGCACCAGCGCCCCACCGGTCGCCGCTACTCCGTCGCGCAGGGCCAGGGCTGCATCGTGAGCATGGGCGCGGTCGAGGGCGCCAGTGGGTTCGTCGGCGAGCACCAAACGGTGTCCGCCAGCAAGGGCGCGGGCAATCGCGACCCGTTGTTGCTGTCCTCCGGACAGCTGGGATGGCAGGGCACCGGCGAAGTCGTTGGCCGCGACACTTGCCAGAGCCGCGGTGGAAGCATCGCGTGCATCGGTGAGCGGGGTGCCTCGCAGGCGCAGCGGCAGGGTGACATTCTCGAATGCCGTGAGCTCGGGCATCAGCGACGGTGCCTGAAACACCATCCCGATGCTGGCGCGCCGCTGTCGCGGGTCTTGCGGTAGGCCGGGCCATGTCACTTCGCCGCCTGACGGCGCAAGGAGCCCAGCGAGGAGAAGGAGAAGGGTCGACTTACCGCTGCCCGAGCGTCCGATCAAGGCGATATGTGCACCGGCGTCGATGTCGAGGTCGACGCCATGCAAGATCAGGCTCGGTCCGTATCGCAGATCGAGGGAGCGAGCAGAGACCAACGGCTGTTCCTCGGGGCCGTTCATGATGCCCGACCGTCGACCAACTGCAGGACGCGGTCGGCGGCAGCGGCGACACGCGGAGAGTGGGTGACCAGGAGAGTTGCTCCGTCTGGGGGTTGGAGTGAGCGCAATAGGGTGAGGAGGATGGACTCCTCCTGTGTGCTCACCTCCGCCGTTGGCTCGTCCGCCAGGAGGAGGCGAGGATCGCCAGCCAACGCGACGGCAAGGTTGGCGCGGGCCGTCTCACCGCCAGACAGAGTTGACGGTCGGGCATGTGCACGCTGTGCCAGCTGCACAGACTCGAGCAGGCTTAGGAGCTCGGCGTCGGAGGCCCGGGTGGAGCGGAAGGAAACGGCGAGTCGCAGGTTGTCGAGGACGTCGAGGTGCTCCACCAGCCCACTCGTCTGGGTAAGCACACCGATGAAGTGCGCGCGCAGTCGCGCCTGGACGGCGGGAGTCTCGTGGCTGAGCTGTCGGCCGGCGACCTTGACGGATCCGCCGTCTGGGTCGTCGAGGCCAGCGAGCAGGTTCAACAGGGTCGACTTGCCTGAGCCCGAAGGGCCGACCACCGCAACAAGCTCTCCCGGTACCAAAGTGACCGAGACGTCGCGCAAGGCCGCCACCTCCTCGCCGCCTCGACGGAAGAATCGGTGAAGACCGCCGGCTTCTAGGACAGGGGTCGCGGCGATCACAGCAACTTTCATCGGATTCTCAGGCTGTGAGCCATCGTGTTGTAGGCGTCGACGTTGTCCGCGCCGACGGCGCCGTACAGATCCATCCGGACCAGGCGCCCTGACTGATAGACGAAATACTCCTCCACTTCGTCTCGATAGATCTTGCCGGTGACGGCGTTCGGGTCGGAGTTGCGCCGAAACACGATGTGCACGCCTTTGCCGGCGGGAAGTGTCACGGCCGAGACGCTGCGCAGCTCGAATGCCGGCACCGCTGCCTGAAGCCGCGGAATCTCGGTCGAGCGGACACTGCTGACTGTCGGTGCCTTCGAACCGGCGAGGCTCTCGACCGTCACACCGTTGAGCTTGTCGGTGAAGTTGACTTGGACCCCTCTTGTGGTCTGCGCCCAGCCCTCGGGGTGGGTGAAGGTGTAGTGACCCGGTTTGCTGGTGTACTTGACGAAGGCAAGGTTGTCCGGGATGTCTCCAGGCGGGTTGTTCTCGATCGGCACAGCGGAGGCGGTGTTTGCGGCGGACGTCGATGGCGAGCTGCTCGGCGCAGCGGGCGATGATTTCGCCGAGGAACCGCTCGCCGACCTGGTCGCGCTTGAGGTCGCGCTTGATTTGGTGCCAGCGTTCGGTGTCGACGAGCCGCCGCACGCCGCCACCCCGGCCACCGCTGCCACCGCCACGGCTAGGACCATGACTTGCCTGCGTCTTGGGATCGATGGAATCGACATACTCACAGCGTGCACGCCGATCAATGAGACCACGATGAGAATCAGCGCAGTGACTAGGCCAGCCCGAGGGCTGGGACGACATTCTCAGAGCCGCGTGTCGGCCAAAGCCTTGACGTCATGTGGGGCGATGCACGGACCAACACGGGGACGACGGAGTCATCGGATACGTTCTCCGATGACGACTGTCGCTTGGAGCACAGCGCCGCTCGGCGTTACTAGCTCGGCGAAGCTCTCACCCCGCTCTATGAACCCTGAGCCCGCGAGCTTTGCCAGGGACGAGTGGGGTTGGCTTACTGGGATGATCAGATCCTGTGCACGCTGGCGCAGCTGGCGGTTGAGGTCGTCGGAAAGCCCGGCTGCGAGGTGGTGGAAGGCAAAGACGGCCACGACCGACAGGACCACCGCCATCGCGACAGCGAACCCCGACTGTCAGGCGAAGCCGAATCGGCAGCCGCCTCACTGCGCATCGTCGCTCAGACGGTAACCCGCGCCTCGTACGGTTTGCACAGAGTGGCGTCTGAACGGCCGGTCAACTCGGTCCCGCAACCCTTTCACGCACGAGTCCACGACGTTTGAGCGCTGCTCGTAGGCCATGTCCCAGGCTAGGTGCAGTAGCTGCTCGCGGCTCAGGACTCTTCCCGGGCGCATCGCCATGGCCAGCAACAAGCAGAACTCTTGCCCGGTGAGCATCACCTCGTGCTCACCCCGCCAGACGCGATGTGCGTCCGGGTCCACTCGCAAATCGCCGACGGCGAGCACGGCCGATGGGACCGGTCCTCGTCGCGACAACGCCCGCAGCCGAGCCAACAGCTCGTCGAACGCAAACGGTTTGACCAGGTAGTCGTCAGCGCCGGCGTCCAGTCCCTTCACCCGGTCGCCGATGGCGCTTCGTGCCGTCAGCATGAGGATCGGAGTCCGCACGCTTGCAGCGCGGATCTGCCGGCATACATCCAAGCCGCTGATGTCAGGCAGCATCAGGTCGAGTACGACGGCGTCGTAGTCGTTCTCCTGGGCGGCCCATACCCCGTCTTCTCCGTTGGCTGCGACGTCAGCGAAGTGACCTTCCTCTCGCAGTCCACCCGTGAGAAGGGTCGTCATCTTCCGCTCGTCCTCGATGAGCAGTACCCGCATGTCCCCATTGTCCAGCTCAAGATGAGTCGATGATGAGCAAAACCCTCCTCATAAACCACTCATCTCCGCAACCTAGCGTCTGCTTCACGTTCATCCAGTGAGGAGGAACGAATCACCAGGAGGAGTCATGTTCGGTCGAAACTTTGCGATGACGACAGTCGTCGCGTTGACACTCATGGCGACAGGCGCCGCATCAGGTGTCTCCGTCGCCTCAACCTCCAGGGCGACGAGCCAGGGTGCAGCCAGAGCGCACCCGTCGCCATCACACTTCACCCATGGACGCGTGGACAACCGGTGGTTCCCACTTCGCCCCGGCAACGTGCTCGTCTCTCAAGGAACTGAGGGCCGCAACCGGTTGCGCGACGTCTTCTTCGTCACCTACAAGACGAAGGTGATCGACGGGGTCACCTGCCGTGTCGTTTTCGACAGGGTGTTCCAGAACGGGATCCTGCACGAACGCACCACCGACTGGTACGCCCAGACCAAGCGGGGCACCGTCTGGTACTTCGGTGAACACACCGCACTGCTGGATCGACAGGGCCATGTAGTGAGCCGCGAGGGGTCGTTCCAGTCTGGTCGCGACGGTGCCGAGGCCGGCATCTTCATGTTTGCCCACCCCAAGGTCGGCCAGACGGCCAAGCAGGAGAACTATCCTGGCCACTCCGAGGACCTCTTCACGGTCGTCGGCCTCCACGCCCACATCTCCGTACCTATGCTCAAGTCCAACAGCGCCTTGCTCACCAAGGAGACAACGGTGCTGGAGCCCGGTGTCCTCGACCACAAGTACTACATCCGCGACATCGGCACGGTCCGCGAGGTCACCGTCAAGGGCGGCACCGAAAGCCTCAAGCTCGTGTCGGTCAGCCACGTCGCTCGCTGACATCCCCAAACCGCCGGTCGGCGTCGACGCCCTGCGAGTCGGGGCGACCGTGACGTCGGCCGATCGGTTGCGCAAACACCATCTGGGCGCATCTGGATCGTCGGGATCTCGGGCGGAACGTGCTAACGGTTACAGAGCCAGACTCACTCGGCCTCGAAGGCACGCCAGCAAGCACCGGAGGCGCAAGTCGCCACCACATCAGCCAATGCTGATAACAGAAGAGTGACCGGTCTCGCAGAACGCTGACCGGACCTACCTGGACCCAACGCCTTCTCGTCATTCCTGGCGACCTGTGAGGTGAAAGGATGCCGGCAATGACCGTGGCGGTCGACGCCATGGACCTATGGTCGTCGCCGAGCCGTCACTCAGCGATGTGGCCCTCCGTCTCGGTTCTTGCACATGACGACCTTGTTTCGAATTCCCTCGCGCGGGCACAGCACGAGATCAAAGCTCTAGCGTGTCCGAGGGGACCACTATGCAATGCCGGATCCGTGCCGTCCTCGTCGCATGCGTGGCTTCCATCGCCGCGCTCGTCGCTGCCTCGGCAACCGTGGCAAATGAGGATCCCGCTGCTTCGGCTTCGTGGCGGGCCGCCGCCTACCGAAACCCCGTCATCGACAGCTCCTTCCCGGATCCCGCTGTGATCAGAGGACCGCGTGGCTGGTACTACGCCTACGCGACGCAGGGAAAGGACCGGTCCCGACACCTCAATATCCAAGTCGCGATGTCCCGCGACCTCGTGCGATGGCGCCTTCGCGGCGACGCCCTGCCCCAACTCCCCAATTGGGGCAGCGACGCTAAGCTCAGCTGGGGACCGCACGTCGTGCGCCATGGCGGTCGGTACTACCTCTATTACTCGATTACCCCGAATCGAGGGTTGAGCCACCCCAGACTGTGTCTTGCCGTCGCCACCTCGCAAGCCCCGGCAGGACCGTTCGTCACCACCAGCAGACCGCTCTACTGCGGAACAGGTGTCGCGCTGGGTCCCGACGTCTTCCACGACCCGGCCACGGGGCACTGGCATCTGTACTGGGGTTCCGGCGGCTCGCTGTTCACCGCCCGCCTCGCCGCGGACCTGACCAGGCTCGTGCCGCACCTGCAACCCAAGCCCCTTCTGCGCAAAGCGGTACACCAACCATACGAGAAAAAGATCGAGAGCCCGTTCGTGCTCGCCCGGCATGGCTGGTACTACCTCTTCTACTCCGGTGACCGCTGCTGCAGCTATCCACCCCACTACGCCACCATGGTCGCCCGGTCCCGCAAGGCGAGCGGCCCGTACCAGCGGCTCTCCGCAACCCGGCCCGGCCCCAGCAGCGTCATTTTGCACTCCACGCGTCGCTTTGCCGGACCCGGCAGCAACTCGGTGATCCGCGACCGCGCCGGACACGACTGGATCGTCTATCACGCGGTGGACGCCACCCACCCCCGCAACCCCAGCGGCCGAACCGTCCGCCGGGTGATGCTGATCGACCGCATCATCTACCGCCACGGATGGCCAACCATCAAGAACAGCTCACCCTCCACCAAGCGGGTACCAGCCCCAACCACCAATTGAACCTCCGGCGTGTTCGCGGTGGTGAAGGTGCTCAAACTCGGCATTGGTCCTTCAGCGTCGCAGCAACTGCCCTCCCGCCGCTTACGTCTGACTAAGACGTTCAGCGTGGGCCCGCTCATCGTCCTTGACCGGGGTGGCGTTGCTGCTCAGGAGCCGCCAGCGCACTGGTTCCAAGTCGTGGGACCCAGCAAGCGCACCGGCCATAAGGGCCGAGTCGATGAGTTCGCGAACGGTGCCTTCTCTGTCTGGCTCGGCTGCGAATAAGACCCGTAGATGAACGGCATCACTGTCCGAGCGTTCGGCGTGGCTGTAATGCGCCGCTAAGGGGCAGGGCGGGTCATGCTCCCAGTGGCCGCAGAGCGCTACCGTGACGGCTGCACCAAGGGCATTCACGTCAGCGCCTAGGTCCATCACGAGCACGGCCTCATGAGCAAACGCTCGGCGCATAGGGGCGAGTCTACGTACCGCAAGGCGCCGTCGTCGTTCCGGCCGGGACAAGCTAGTCCACCCTCCTTCTAAGGTGTTGCTCGCCGAAAGGACCCAGGTGACCTCGGCCGACTCTCTCGCGCTCGGCCGCGCCGCCCCTTCGCGAGTTGGCCGTGGCCGCCCGTGGTGGACGTGGCCCAGGCACTGCATCAACATGTCTACGCCGGTGAGCCGGAGAAATTTGCGAAGGTCCACAACCTCGCGCGGCAGGTCGTCGACGACGGCGCCCAGAGACCGCGGTGAACGGCGAGACCTCGAAAAATGGGCTGAAGCCCAACTGAGGCGGCTCGGCGAGAAGCGCAGGCGGCGTCTACCGGAACCTTGTCGGGGAAGCCGATCACCACCTGACCGGCTGACATCGGCGTCGTCGCGGAACCGACGTGTCGCGTTCGGGGAACGCTGACAACGGCGGCAGTGCACCACCGATCGTGGTACAGGTTCAGGCACGCGGACAAATGCCTGACAACCGGATCTCCGGCACGTACCGGGCCACCGTCTGCTCTGCGTTCGTGACGCCGGGGGGCCAGTGGCCTGCCATTGAGCCGGGGAGACATTCGCCCGCAGGGAGCCAGTGAGCACCGGGACTGGCCGGAACCCCGCCTTTCCTGTCCGAACTGCCCTCACCGGAGAGGCCGGTGCCTTCTCTCAACCTGCCGGTTTCTTAGTGTTCACAGGCCGAAGGCGTGTGCCATCGAGTGGGCTGTGGCTGCGTGTAGCAGAGGAGGTGCACCGACAATGTGGGAGCAGAACCCGGATAAGGAGTAGTGATCTAGCGGTCTGGTGACTACCAGCCCGTGGGGCGCGTTCGCGTTGAGGACGACGGTGAGGACTCTGTTGTCCATGGTGTAGTGATCCTCGTCTGCAGTGATCACCACCACAAGTCGGCCCGAGGTGAAGTCACGGCTGCGAAGGATCCTTTGCAGCCAGGCCTTGAGCCAATTGTCAGCGCCCTTCAGGGAGCAGCCGGTGTTGTGGGCGTCGTCACATAGGTTCGGCACGACTAAGCCCACGTTGGGCAAGTTGTTGTGGGCGACGTCGGTGGCCAGCGATCCACGGGCGGGGTCACCGATCGGCACGTCGAACTTTCGGCAATTGGCACGTCCCTTGCTGAAGTATGCCCAAGGGTTGTGTTTCACACCGTAGAGTCCTGACGGTGTCTGGGCGCAGTTGTGGGGCATTGACTCCATGTACGTCTTCGCGGTGTGACCGCGGGCCAGTGCCTGGCTGAACACCGACCTCGAGTCACCGACCTTCGGGCCGTTGATTGACGGGTTCTTGTCTCTGGTAACTCCGAACGTCGAGCCGCCGGCTATGGCGAGATAGTTGGGTTCGGACGGATGAGTGACGCCTCGATAATTAGTGGCGTAGGCATACTGATGAGCCAGCCCGCTGAGGTACGGCATCCCCGCCTGCATCTGATCCAAGGAATGATTCTCTTCGACGAACATGAGCACCTTCGTCGGACCCGCTCGACTACTTGGAGTCGTGGCAGACGATGCCTGCGACGTTGGGGCGTGAACCGTCGTGGCTGTGTTGGTCGAACCGCAGCCGGCGGCTAGCCCCAGGACGCCGAGCGCGAGAACCCCGGACGCCAGCTTGATGGTGGGCTTGTCTACTTTCATGCTCTCCCCCACTCATTTGCCTGTCCCGCGGCCAACCGATGGCTGGCTTCCCAACGTAGGCAGTCACCCTGAACCGGGCCCAAGAATTGGCGAAAGACTGACGCAGACACAGAGATGCCGGAACGAAGAGAAGGGCTTCGTGCAGGTGGTGAGGCTAGCCCATGTCTCGGCGTTCCCGCGTTGGCCAGGTTGGCACATCCCTAGCCTGGATCCTCGCTCTGTCACCGCGCGACGTCCAGAAGTGCCGCTACGGGATGAGCCTTCCTCCACTCCGGCAGCATGTGGTAGCGATCCCCCGTCGTCGCTCGCCCGGGTCCGGGCACCCTCCGGCTAGGGCGGTCCCCGGGAGGTGCGGGAATCCCCGAGATGATCAGCCGAGATGGTCGCTGCCGCGATCCGCACCGGGTTCGCCCAGCCGGACGCCGCTCATGTCACCGAGTAGTTCGATACCCGCGCGTCCATGCTCGGGCGGCAGTCACCCATGGTCGAGCATGATGCACGACGCCAAACCTTGTTGGCTTGTCCCGGCTGCTCCCTCGGTCTCGAACTAGAGCAGGCCGTGTCCTTTCCCCGGAATCCAAGCAGCCGCCATGAGATGGCGCCGGCTGGTCCGCGATGGTCCTCGACCCCACCATTGTGGGGTGCACGACATCCACGACCGAGATGCAAGCCGGACCCCTCGTTGACCACCCCCCCGTGAAGGCAGCTGCTGACTACAGCAGCGCCCACCCTTTACCTGTCAACAATGAGGCGGGACGCGGACCAGCGAGAACCGCCGGAGCATCGGATGCATCGTTCGATGATGACCGCGGTCCGAGGAGAGGGGTCAGGGGTTCGATCTCAGCATCGCCCACTCACGAAGCGCAGGCCATCCCTGAAAGGGTGGGGACTGTCACTGTGTTGGATAGGCCCTTGCTCGCACTCGAGGTCATCGCTGGGCTCGCCGATGGGGAGTCGTCGCCAAGGCTCGCGGAGCCCGACCGCGTAGTGGCCGAGGGCAGCGCCAGAGATGAGCCCTCGGAGCCGTTGGGGTGCGCCGTCGGCTCCGGCATCGACCTGGGATCCCGGGTTTGTTCTGCGTTAGCGCTGCTTGTCAGCCGATGGGATGGAGCACAAGCTGTCGGCGCCGAACCCCACACCCGTACCGCGCCGGAACTCATCGGTCATGATCTCAACCGGCCTGGCGACCCGCGACGCCACCGCGGCGCACGGCTTCATGCATGCCTCACTGTCGTCGTCGAGCAGGACGTGGGCGTGCGCGGTAAGCAGGAAGAACCTGCGCGCCCTTCATGACTGGGCAGCATCGTCGACCTCGAGGACGCCCGCGACGGCCTGCTGCTCGAGCCACTCCCGGACGTACCGCTCGACGGTGCCAGTCGCATTCGCGAGCTCACCGGACGTCTGAGGGCCATCGCGCCAGAGCGTTTCGTACAGTCCCAGGCGGACTCCGCGCTCTACGTTGGCCAGCTCTAAAGTGGCCAGAGCGGCCATGAAGCAAACCTCCCTGATGACGAACCAACCTCTCCCTTCCTCTGGTCCTGGTCAAACGACTCATCGGCCGAGGGAGTCCATGAATGCGATCAAGTCGAGGGCCAGGCGCTCTGGTTGCTCCCACAAAACCAGGTGGCCCGTGTTCTCGTAGACGACGAGTCGCGACGTCGGGATGGCGGCCGCCAGCGCCTGCTGGTCCTCTGGAGGGAAGAACGCGTCTCGGTCACCGCACACGATCAGGGTGGGTGCACTGATTGGTGCCACAAGGGTCGGAGGACGGGCCGTGACGAGTCCATTGAAGGTGTCGCGCCAGACATGAGCGGCGATCTTGGCGCCGTCTCGAACGCGGTCGTCGATGTACCACTGCGGGACCTGACGGAATCTCGGGAACCACGACAACGAGTTCCTCACCCAGGCCGGGTCCGTCGGATCGGTCAGGCGGTTGACCTCGTCGGCGAACGCAGGTCGTCCCCGAAGGTCACGCGGCGAGCCGACCAAGACCAGACCGGCCACACCATGCGGGATGTTGATCGCGACTTGCTGGGCCACATACCCGCCGCTGGACGACCCCACCAGCACAGCAGCGGACACGCCAAGCGCCGCCATGAACGCCTCGATATCCTCCGCGAACTGGTCCAGACCATAACCCTCGGCTGGACTACTGGCATCACCATGGCCACGCTGGTCGACCGCGACGACGTGAAGGGAGTGCGGCAACAGTGGCAGCAGCCGGTCAAAGGCGCCCCGAGACTCCCCCCACGCATGCAGCAACAGCACCGGCGTCCCAGAGGCCACCCCGGTCGACACATACGCCAGGGTGACGTCAGTCCTCAGCTCAACCCGGCAGACACCGCCGAGAAAGTCCACAGATCCACGTTAGCCGCGTAAGCCTTGTTGGCAATGGCCCCACTTGCGGCCGCCGGTTCCCCGCGGGTCGCGTGATCACCGGCCTTGCGCGGCTCAGCTGACGAGCCATGTAAGCGCTAAACCGTAGCCGTCGTGGCCGAAGCGCGCGCAGCTGGTCTCCTGGTTGCGGCCGAGCGCGGTCCATGACATCGCGGGTGTGACCGACAGAGCCGACCCGATACTGGTGGACGCGACCGCCGATCAGGTCGCAGCCAACCGCGCGGTCCTCCACGCCCCTCCGCGCGGTCTGTCGGGCTTATCGCTGACAGTGACGCTAGCCCACGATTTCGGTAACGGCTAGATCTTTCCCGGCTCGGCGACCGCATACTCAACGTTATGGCGTCCATGCGCGGGGCGTCGCGGGCTCGGTACCCGGTCTCTTCCCCTGAGGGGGGCTTGGTACCGAGCGGCATTCCAGCGCAGCCGCGGAAGACGGGCGAGCGCCATGGCAGAAGCTGACGAGCACGACCGCCATATCGCGGCCGCCGCACGTCAGGCTGCCGTCGACCATCTGCTTGACGACGCCGACTACCGAGACGATGCCGCTGATCGACGCGACTCGACAGCCTATCGCCGCGACATGGAGGCGAATTTGCGCTCGTTTGTCCTCGCGACTGACGACGCGGGTGCGTTTGAGGACCGCGTGAGTGCGAGGCGGGATCGCCAGGTCTCCAAGGCGGACCGAATGGCAGCCAGGTACGATCGACAAGCCCTTGCTGAGATGCTGCTGCATGGCGGTGGGGAACCGGGTCAACCGCTGCCGTAGTCCCTCCCGTCCGCGCCGGTGCGCGGATCTAGCCCCACGACAGGGGTACAACGCGACGAGATCGCTCACCCGACGCCCAACGGGTGGGTGGTCCTGATCGACCGCGTTGCGCACCCAGCGTGGGGGTCGCTGCGTCAGCAGCGTGCAGGTGCCCCTGACGACGGAGCAGGGGCCACTTCGCCACCGTCCGCTACGGTTCCCCGCGATTAGTCGGATGCATCTTCCCCTGATCGTTGGCCAGGGTGGAGCATGTCTCGGGCAGGCGGCCTGGGACGCGCGGGGCTTGCCTGTAGCGGTCGCGGGACCGCCTGAGTTGACGTCGTAGTCCTCGGTGGCCCCGCGACCGTGCGCGCGGCTCCTCCTCGCCGAGGATCAAGACCGCACCCGCCCACAGGATGAACGGCTACTACCGGTTGCCGGTTGTCCGGCTAGCGTGGGGACGACCCCCAACGCAGGCTGGTCAAGGCATTCGACGTTGGGGGTCTTTCTGCGCCGCTGCTCACCCGGGCGACGATCAGCACAGCTCCACTAGACCGGTACCCGTTCTGTCACGCCTTACCCCGTTACCTGCTGCTGCGGCACCGGGCCGCCCGGGCTGCCCGGTCCCGCAGTCCAGTTCGGACCGCCCGGTCAACTCACCAGCCAAAGGGCAGCCGGCACGGTGACCCGGCGTACGTGCGAGACCGTTCGCACAATGGCGGGACCGACCGATTGCGCCGCCGGGTCGGTCCTATAGACAAGGTGGTCGACGCGCTCGACGTAGGCGTCCGGGTGAGGCACCAAGAGCATCCGTCGACCGCAGCCCGGGCCCCAAATGGCATCCACATACCCGTGCGCGCGAAGCACAGCCTCGGCGTCTTCGGCCGTGTCGGCGCTGCTGCACAGGTAGTGCGACCGCATGACGTCCCCTCGACCTCTGTGGCCCAAGCCGGACCGTCGAACCCCTCACAAACTTCGAGCGGCCCTGCCTGGTCCTTCCAGTAGGAGGCGTGCATCCATCCCGCCGCAAGGCCTGTCGAGAAAATCGTGGTCCACGCACACTCGCAGTAGCGGCACGTAGGCGGTTTCCGCGACCCGGTCCCTTATGGAAGCTCTGGGCACCCACGCAGTAGTCGTGTTAGCGGTCAGACTGTCCTCGGGTGCGGCATTTGTTCCGGAGTTCCGTGTAGGCAGTAATTGCGCGTCTAGCGTCGAGCCTTAGCTGTACTTGTTGTAGTGAGAGTGCCTCGTCGCGTCTTGAAGGGCGGCCGGCCAGCGTCCAGGCTCGGTGCGCGCGCAGCATTTCCTCGCGTAGTTGCGCGAGGTCTGGGTCGTCGTACCAGTCGTCGTTCACCACCTTGGCGGAAGGGTCACATATGGGGCACTGGCACGTCTTAGCTTTCGGCCTGATGCAACCGTTTGGACGAGGCAGTCGTGGCCCGGAAGGAACGTAGTTTCCTCTAGGCAGCGGCGCCGCTGACTGAACGGCGGAGGACGTTCCTCACGACGCCAGCCCGTTACCTACTCGGCGGAGCGTCCCTGCGCGGACATTACTTAGCTGTCGGCCGACGCGCACTGGACACCTGGCGAGTTCGACCGCTGAGGTGTGGTCGGGCGCGTACGCGCTGCGGTCAGAAGTTGAAGCACTCGGTGAGGTCGCCGATGACGTCGAGGCGGTCCCGGGGTGGTGCGGCTGGTCCGAAGGGGTATCCGGCGGCGGCTTCGTTGTTGGGCCCCCCGGGCGTGACGTTGTCGAACCGGTGGTTGACCGATGCCAGGGTCGGCAGACCGAACATTGTCTCGATGAACTTGAGGATGGAGGCGTGCTCATAGATTGTCGGTTCGAGGTGGCCTGGCTTCGCGTGCGGGGAGATCACCCAGGTCGGCACTCGTATCCCTAGACCGTAGGCGTCGACCTGCGGGGGCGCGACATGGTCGAAGTATCCGCCGTTCTCGTCGTAGGTGAGGATGTACGCCGAGCGTGACCAGTAGTCGGAGTCGTGCAGCGCGCCGATCAGTCGTTCTTGGATGTGCATCCCGACCCGGATGTCGGCCGGTGGATGTTCGTCCCATCCTCGGGTGTAGCTGGGGATGATGAACGAGACCTGCGGCAGTGTTCCGCGCCGCAGGTCACGCAGGTACGACTCTTTGTCGCCGCGAGTGCGCGGGTCATGCGCCCACCGCTTGAAGAAGACGAACACATTGTCGCTGTAGCCGGTCGGGACGTCGTCGAAGCCGATGTTGTACACCTTCCAGCTCACCCCCGCGGCCTCGAGCAAGTCCAAGATGATGGGGTAATCCAACACGCCGTAGCCATACACCCCGTTGGTCGTGATTCCGCCGGACGTACCACCGACCAGGTAGAACCTGTTCGGATAGGTCGGCCCAAGCAACGAGCAGAAGTAGTTCACGCACAGCGCCGAAGTGTCAAAGAGGTTGTAGTAGTAGGGCAGGTCTGCCTTGGTGTAGTAGCCCATCGCGTTGCGGCCATCAGTCGTGAAGAAGCCGTCCATCTTGCCGAAGTCCCACTCGCGGTGGATCGACCCCCAGTCGTGACCGATATCCGGCGACGTCGTGGCCCCGAAGTGGAACGGACGAACACTGCCGCCGTGGCCGTCCGGCTGAGAGAAGCCAGCAGGAACCCCGTACTGCCCCACCCAGGGTGCATAACCGAAATAGTGATCGAAGGACCGGTTCTCCTGACAGTCGATCACCACATGCTCCACGGGGAACCTCGACTTTCCCCGTCGACCTCTGCGCGCTCCCGGGGCCGCCGACGCTGTGGGCAGCGCCCACCCGCCGATGCCGGCCCCCAGAGCCAACGTTCCAGCACCCTTCAGGAACCCGCGGCGACTCGACGCCGTCACGGCGTCGCGAGTGATCTCCTGATCGACCATGTCTCACCCCTTTGGTACCGATGCCGGTGACGACATTCGCGCAGACCCGACCCAGTCTGTGCTCGCCCGACGCTAAACCCCCGATGCACCGCATGACAAGATCTGACGGACAGGTCGCCGCCTGGTCCGCTCGCGTACTCATTGCAGCTCCCGCGGAGCCAGCAATCTTCGCGCCCGTGCACCATGGCCGGAGCGAACATGAGCCGTGCCGTTCCTCGTGGGAGCAACCGCACCCTGGTCACCGTATGGGCCTACGCAACCGCCTACCTCTCCGGCGAAGACCGCGCCGCGACCTACCCCGCCTGGCTGCACTCCTACAATCACCACAGACCCCACACCGGCATCGGAGGCCAAGTCCCGCCGACCGCATTCACAACGTCACGGGGAACTACAACTAGCGGACGACCCCCGGCGCACCCTGCTCGACACAGGGACCTGCTACGGCAGGGCGGCATCCGGCTGGAACCTCGACGGACCCCCTCCGGAGCAGTACGGTGACACCCATGATGAGGCTGCTCCGAATCGTGCTCCTGTCGATCATCGCGCTACTCATGGTCAGCACCGTCGTGATAGGCCTGGGAACGAGCGGAACCGGCATCGTGGAGAAGGCCGCGCTCATCGCCTTCGGAGGCCTGCTAATGCTGGCAGCGGTGAAGGTGCACAGTCTCGGCACTCACCCTTCGCCGTAAGCGCCGGACTCCCGCTCGTCGCGCCACCCCGGGTGCTTACTGCCGAACCCCAACCTTTCAGTACCCGCCCGGTGCGTGTCTAGCCCAGGCCCCGGGGGGTACAGCGCGGAGTAAGACCGCCACTCTTGACCCCGAGCAGGTGGCGGCGCAGACCCCGGCGCTGCCAGCCCAGCGCCGGGGTCGCTCCGTCAGCAGCCTGCTGGTTACCGAGCGGGGGCGGCTTCATGGTAGTGCGCTGGGGTCGGGCGGATCCCACCCGCCAAGGCCCTGGCGGGACCCGACATCCGGCTTAATCGTCGCATCAGTTTGAAGCAATAAGGTCGGTTAAGCAGCACGGAGTCGTCCATCAGATCCCTGATTCGGTGGACCGTTCCCGCCTCAGCGCCCCGCACCCCGGGTGCTGACGTCGCCCCATCCCTAGGCCGCTGCGGTGACGAAAGGCGCTCCTGATGGCAGCGACTGAACCAGCGCTTCGCCGCGATCACCTTCGGAGTTGACTGTGCAGACCGTCGTTGATCTGGCCGCCGCCCTGCACGACAAGGTCTACGACAAGGATCCGGAGAAGTTCCCGCAGGCCTACAACATCGCGCTAGAACTGGTCAACGAGGGCGTCGTCAAAGTGCTCGTAGACGGTCAGCCGGGGTTCTCGCTCCCGGGCGCGACCGGAGAGCAAGCCGACTCGGCGTAGCAGACACGACCTTCGCGCGTCAGTCGGTGTCGATCCGGGCCGGATGCACCCTAGCTTCCCCGAGCGGCTCCGCGACCGGCTTTGTGCGTACTCCTCGGCGACCACCCAGGACCGTACTCGCCCAGAGGGTGAACGGTTCCTACCGGTTGCGTGTGGTGCGGCTAGCGTAGGGACGACCCCCAACGCAGGGCGTATCACGGCAATCGACGTTGGGGGTCTTTCTGCGCTACTGGTCACCCGGGCAAGCATCGGCACAGCTCCACGAGTCACTGGTACCAGTTCCCTCGCGCCTTACCCCGTTAGCTGGGCGGCACCTGACCACTGGCTGCCGCGTTCGACGTCCGTGACGGCACGTCGACCGGTGCTAGGGGACCTGCTCAGCCTGTGGGTCGATGTTAACGACGATGTATGGGACCCGGTCGACGTAGAGGTCGGGATGCACTACCACCAGCGTCCGCAGGTCACCAGGCTCTGCGGCCAACACCTAGTCGTAGCCATGGTCGCGAAAGGCGACTTGGACCTCGTCCCGCTTGTCGCCACTGCTGCAGCGGTAGTGCGAATGCATCACCGGTCACGACCTCGCACGCCCGGTCCTTCTAAGAGTCATGTGCCTTGTCCAGAAACCCATCATGGTTACCCATGATCCGAATATACAGATCGCGATCTTCCACGCCAGCCAGTGCTGGGAGGCTACAAAGCTGAACGTAATTCCGGCAACGAGCACAGCGGCACCGAGCATTATGACCCTGTGGGTCAGCGTGGGAAACCGATCAAGTGGAAACTGTTCTGGACTCATAGGGCGGCGGACCGTCGGCGAGGGAAGGATGATGGCCACGACCACATGTGATCACGACCTCCATAGAGCGCAGCCCTCAGATTCCACGCTCGCTGACATGATGACACTGCGCCGTGCGAGAGCGCCGCACTTCGCCATATCGCGACTGCCGGGGAAAATCCTTACGCGTCATGTGTTGGTCGCCCGTCAAGTTCTGCAAGCAGGCCCGGTGGCATGCCGTGCAACGCTTCTCGGCGTCGCCGACCTACCAGATATCGTAGGCGCAATGGACCGGGACTGGGACCAGCGCGAACCGAACCTCTGACGGAGATCCACCCCCGTTACCACTAAGCAGCTTGAACCGTAGAAGGGGGAAATCGCCGTTAGTACGCGACCACTTGGCGAGGTAATCTCAGAAGAGAAGCAACACAGCCGTGACCCAACAAGCTAGGCACACTGAGATTACTGCTGTCCATACATAAACTAAAGGCCAGTCCAAATTCGTTCTGTTGCTATAGCGGCTGGTGCGCATCTTCATGTCGCTGGCAAACCGGGTGCCACGACGCCGTATCCGACCGAGGTCAGGATCCCTGGATCGGTACCCCAGCCCCGATCGAGCACGATTTGTATTCAGAGTGCGAGTCCGCCGCTGCACTGTTCTCCTGTCGCGGCGTTAGAGGCCCGCCAGCCGATGCGGTCGACGCCGTTGGAGTTCGCGACCGAACGCTGAACGCTGAACGACCCGCTCGGCGCGGTCGTCGTCGCGCTCCCCCTGGCTGCCACTGCACCGTTGTGGACAATCCGCCACGTCCAATGCTGGCCCACCACATTGCTGTCCCCTTGACCTTCTACCTCTAGCCGTCCGTTGTCGGCCTTCGCCTTCAACGCCCAAGTCGACGCCGCCGAGCAGGCGCCCTGCCGCTGAACGCCACCACCGCCGCCACTGGCCATCGCTGGCGCCGTCGCACCAGCGACCAGGCAAACAGTCATTGCCAGCGATCGCAGTGCGGGAAGTCCGGTTCGTCATATTCCCCTCCAAGGGTGCCGATGTTTGAAGTCTGTTGCCGTCTTCAAACTGTCCCTGCCGTGGAGGGCAGCTCACCAGTGGTCGATAGTCCTAGGACCACAAGTCACTCGCAGCGCCGTTGCATTCCGCGTCACAAGTCGGCAAGGGCCGCGGTTTAAGAAGCCGCTGCCGCGACCAGCGCGTCGTGGGCAGCTTCGCGCTTATCGCTGCTGCTCCCATACGCATCACCGAAGCATGTTGCGACTGTCCGTGTGTCTGAGTTCCAGACTTTGGAATCGCAGCCCGCGCCCGCCGAACCCAGCGCATCGCGACGGTCCGAGCTTCAGGAATCGCGCTCCGCAGGCTGCCGCTGTGAGGGCCTCGGGACAACGGACACACGGTTGAAGATCGCCTGATCACACCCGGATGCTCTTGGTGCAAGGGTCCCGGGGACCGAAGGCTTGCCGCGACCTCGCGGATTTGGGTGCCGGGGTGTCTTCGTCTTAGTACCTCCAGAGATCGCGTCGGGTTACTCGCGGACGTCTATCCACAGCGCGGGGCCACGACCTGCCAGAGGAGGCATCCGATCGGATCCCAGCCGCTGCTGCCGGCGGGACTGGTTGTCAAGGGGAGCGGTGGAAAGGGAAACGATTGCGCCGCCCAGGGCAACTACTGCCCAAACGGGACGGAAGAGATAGCACGATCGGGCCGGGAAGGGATAGCACGAACGGGCCTGGTAGCACGAAAGGACCAGTAGCGGTAGCCTCCCCGCAGGGCGCTTCGTCTCACCACGGAGGATAACCGATGAAATCTGGCATGCGCCGGGCCCATGTGGTTGTTGCGACAGCAGTCGCGGCCGGCGTCACCGGCCTCGCGCCGTTCACCGCATCGCACGCGGCGAACACCTCGGGATCGCACGCGGCGAGCCCCTCGAGCGCGCTGGTCACCACCGCGTTCAAGTTCAATCCGGGGCTCAAGCTCCTCGACAGCAACGGGGCCAACACCGGCGCCGCCGAACCGTCGATCGACGTCGACACGCCGGGCAACGTCTACGTCACCGGGCCGGCCGGTGTGCCGACGGGTGGCTGCCCGTTCTGGACCGTGCATCCCGGCACGTTCAACTCCAAGGGCTTGCCCTACGACTACCGCGGGCGGTTCGACATCGACCACGGCGGGATCGGCGGCGGTGACTGCGACGTCGTGCACGGCTCACGCTCGTTGCTCCCGACGGGGCAGAACGCCGACAGCATCTCCGCGTCCAGCCTGTCCCTCGCCAACCTGACCACGGACTCCTCGCAGGACCGCGGTGCGACGTTCCGCACGCCGGCGAACAATGCGGGCTGCAACCCGAACTGCTACGGCGTCGACCGGCAATGGCAGGGGGCGGACCGAGACCTGAAGGTCTTCTACCTGATCGTCCACGACGCGGCCACGGACAACATCCAGACGTCGGTGTCGTACGACGGCGGCTACAGCTACGTCGGCAACACCCCGGCGATCACCGCGGGAACCCCGATCGCGACCGCCACCATGGACAACCACTTCAGCCCGCCCGTCGTCGACACGAAGACGCACAAGATCTACATCGCCTACGTGGCCCCGGCGACGCCGCAGGAGAACGCCGACTTCCAGGCGGGCAACACCGGGCCGAACGAGCACGTCGTCTACGTCGCGGTCGGTGACCCGTGCGCGGTGTCGTGTCCGACCGGCGGCCCGGTCGGTCCGATCGCATGGACCGACTACCCGGTCTACACCGCGCCGACCGGCCAGGACCTCGCGCACATCTTCCCAACGATCGCGATCGACGCCGGGGACAAGTCCACCGGAGCGAACAAGAACGTCTACATCGGCTGGATCGGTGACACGAAGACGAGTGCGACCAACCGGTTCCAGATGACGCACTTCAACGTCTCGACCGTGCCGAGCACCACCAACCCGACGAACCCGCTGAACGCCGCGACGCCGATCTTCATTGACGACGGGACGAACCACAGCAACATGTTCCCGTGGCTGGTCGCAGGCAAGAAGGGCATCGTCGACGCCGCCTGGTACTCAGGAAAGCTGAATGGCAGCGGCTCGACTTGCCCGACCGGCTCCACCGGATCCCCGAACGACACCAACGGCGTCAACAACAACTGCTTCAACATCTGGCACACACAGTTCGCGCAGGTCACCGGCGCGGCCGCAAGCTCCCCCGTTGTGGCGCGTAGCTATGCCTCCGGGGTCAACCACAAGGGGTCGATCTGCGATCAGGGCCTGAACTGCAGCCTGTTCGGCGGCGACCGATCCCTGCTCGACTACTTCGACATGGACCTCGACCCGGCCGGTGGCGCGAACATCGCCTACGTCCAGGACCCATCTCAGATCACCTACACGCGGCAGTGCGCCGGCAAGAGCGCGACGACCGGACAGAGCCTGAGCCGCGACTGCGGGCCGCTTGCTCCGCCGCCGCCGTCTCTGCCGAAAAAGGTCTGTGGCAGCGGAGCGACGCACACAGCGACGGTCGCGCCTGACCCGGCCGGCGACGCGACGAACCCGACCGGTGGCGGCACCAACGGCAGTACCGACGCGACCCACGTCGACTTCGCCAACCCCGCAGCCGGCCAGGTCGACGTCACCCTGGGGATCCAGAACCTGCAGGACCCGACGGTGCCGCCGCCGGGAA
Organism: uncultured Actinomycetota bacterium; assembly: GCA_963824115.1. Classification (GTDB taxonomy): domain Bacteria; phylum Actinomycetota; class Actinomycetes; order Propionibacteriales; family Nocardioidaceae; genus DASQEH01. Next base: position 177,323 of record CAWGOA010000004.1, on the reverse strand, counting down.
CCACGGACATCTACTACTACGTGACATGGAAGGCGCCTAACGGCAAGCAGTACGCCGTGGAGCACGACGAGCCGGAGCCGCCCGGCGCGAAGACCTACACGTTCGGCGAGTACGACGCGGCAAACAACCAGCTGGTGACTGGGACGACGACGCCAGTGACCGGCAGCTACAACTCCGGTAGCCCAGGCAGCATCGTCTGGCACGTGCCGACGACGCTGTTCGGCAGCCCGCCGATCCCTGCGCGCACGATCCCCACCGCCGCAGCGCAGACGCCGTACTCAGTGATCACGGTTGGTGAAGGCGCCCTCGGGACCGGCCTGGTCTTCACCCAGCCGTCGGACCGGGCCCCGAACTCCGGCTACGGATCGACCTGGTCGGTCTGCTAGCCGGTTGCCGACAACGGCACCCGGGCCGCACCCGCCACCCGCCGAAACCACCCGAGGGGCGGGCGCGGTCCAGTACGGCGACCTGGAGCTGACCGTCAAGGGCGGCTCCGAGAGCCTGTGGCTCCTGGGCCTCACGCACCTGCCGCGACGCTAAAGTCGGGGGCCGGTTTACTGTCGAGTGCTGATTGGAGGCAGGCCCATGTCCTGCTCCAATAGGCGCAGCTGCGCCCATCAATTTCACCTAAATAGCGGTGCTTCGACATAAGTTGCACTGACATCACCGCGATGAGCAGCCCGAGGGCGGCGGTCATAGTTCGCGCCCACACGTGAATCGAGTCATTAAGTGCGATGGTCAGTAGGAAGGACTGGGCTGTCAGAGCGGGTCCCGGCAAAACTGTGGCCTGCGCCGAAAGTCGCTCCGTCAGCGCCGAAACGCGTGGAGTCTTCAAATTGGCGGCATGATCACAACCACTGACCCGCCCGGTGTCGACAAAACTCCACCACCCAGCGGGACGTCACGTCGCCGCAGAAGTCGGCAGGTCGCCGTCTCAGCCAGTCGCAACAGGCCCTATGTCGTCTGGTTTACAGTGCCTAACCAGACCGCGGCACGAATGATTGTGCCAGGGCGCAAGTCCACTCTGTTGGCTGTGGTAGGGCACCGGCTCGCGCGGAGCTGGCTCCAAAGACGTCGCCACCCTTGTCGAGGGTGTGGGAGTAAGCCCCGTCGTTCCAGTGACCGGAGAGGGGAAGGAGGCTCCGCACGGGGCCCGATCCTGGCCAGAGCAGGATGTGGCGCTGCGGAATGGCGGGCGGCGGTGGGTTGACGCCTTCAAAGCCGACGACGACGCCGCTCGCCGAAATATCCAACGCCCGGGAGAACTGTTCGCCTCGAAACAGTCCAAGGCTCTGCAGTCGGCCAGCTCTCGACCACACTGTGGCGTAGGTGGTCGTCTGGTTGGAGGCCTCGCCGACGGTTCGACCGGAGTCATTGGTGGCCCAGGCCGAGGCACCGCCGTCCGGTCCGCGGAGCATTCTTGGCTGGTCGTTGCGCCTCCAACGAACCGCGATCTGTGGCTTTGAGCCGAGGGAGAACATCCCGCCAGACACGACGCCGCGGTTGTTGACTCCCTGAGCGAACGAGCCGTCGTACCCACGCATCGGGGCCAGGCGTCGCGGGTCCGACCACCAGTGCGGCCACACGGCCGCGAAGTCATTTCCGGCAGCATCGAGCGCCTCACCCACGATTTCGCCGTGGTCGTTTATGGCGCGAGCGTAGGCCTTACCTCCGCCTGCGAAGTCCCGGAGCCGGTGTGTTGCGCCGTTGACATAAACCCATGCCCTCATCACCGCAGCATTGACGCCGATGCTGACCTCGCCGTGCACGTTGACGCCGGTGGCCGACAGGGCCGAGAAGGGATCCGAGAGGCCGAAGTCCCCGAGGTTCTTGACCTCCCAGTGCCTCCCCTCAGATCTCGTCCAGACGGCGACTTGCTGATGCTGTGCGTCGTCTGCGACGTAGCCCACCGCGAAGCGAGAGGCCGCGGACAAGACGTCGCCGTTGGTGTCGCCGGCGGGGAGCGGCAAGGCGATGATCGCTGGTGAGCAGTCTGACCCGTCGTCGGAAGGCGGGCTTGCGGAGCTCTCGGCGGCGATGCCGCCAGACATGGTCAGTGTTCCAGAGGTGATGACCATGACCGCAAGTGATGGGATCGATCGCCGCAGCATGACTGTCCGCCCTTCGTGGGTGTTCTATGCCTTCGAGGCTAAGGAGGTCGTTCGCTCGTCACGTCACGGAAATCGGTGATCTTTCGGCTCAGCTCGGTTCGGGAGCGGACTCCGAGTTTTGCGAAGATGTGACGTAGGTGCGTCTCAACCGTGTTCGTGCTGACGAACAACCGCGACGCCACCTCACGGTTAGTCAATCCCTCACCGACAAGGGCAGACACTACGAGTTCCTGGCGTGTCAACGCAGTCGCGCGCTGAAGCGCCGTACGTGGTCGGTCCATGGTGCCGCCGGGCACTCGCTCACCCATGGCGACGAGTTCGTCGGCGGCCCGGTGTGCCCAGAGGTCGGCCCCCATCGAGCTGAACATCTCGAGGGCTGCGTGGACGTGTTCCCTTGCCGCCCGGCGCCGGCCGGCCCGGCGGCTACGTTCGCCCCAGTACAGAAGGGTGCGGGCCCGTTCGAACGGCCGCGGCTCGCCGAGCTCGTGCTCCAGCGCCTGCCGGAATTCAGCGTCGAACCCGTCAGCGTCGACGAGCAGCCCTCTGCAGCGCGATTCCAGCGCCAACGCGAGCGGCCTCTGCAAAGCTCCGGCCTCCAGCGCGAACACGTCGAGCGCCGCTACCGCCTCTGCCTCATGGCCACATCTGGCCAGGCTCTCGATGAGCTCCGGCGCAACGGGGTTGAAGGCCGACGCCATCGGCCACCCGATCCGCTCCTCATCCAGCAGCGCGGCGTCGAACACCTTGGCGGCTGCTTCCGCGTTTCCTAGTCCGAGCTCCAGAATCCCGACCGCACAGTGCAGGACGGCGCTTTGTCCCGTGCGGGCCGACAGCTCCATCCGCTCACGTGCGTGACTCCTGCATTCGTCGGCGCGTCCGGCGTACGCGTCGCACCAGGCGACGTGCCCGAGGGCTTCCTTTCGTTCGCGGAGCAAGCCGAAGTCCGTTGCGATCGCTAACTCTTCGGTGGCGGCGAGGGTGGCCGCGCCCACATTCGAGGTAGCGTGCTCGATGCTGAACAGGATAGAGAGCCCGAACCTCAGCTCGCCTAGTGCGCCCTCCCGCCGGGACCGCTGCACGAGGGAAGTCGTCACTTCACGAGCCCGCTGGTGCAGCCCGCCAGAGTGGAGCGCCTCGGCCAGACGCATCGACGCGGCTCGATCCTGATGCACAAGCCGTTCACAGTCCGCGTGCTCAGCGGCTTCGCGGTAGGCGCGAGACGCATCGAGGAACCTGCCGCCCACCCACTCGGCCTCGGCGTGAGCTGTCTCGATGAGCAGTCGCAGGACCGGATCATCGCCTAGCGTGAGTTTGCGAGCTCGCGCAATGACTCCTCGGGCCAAATCCACCTGGTCGGCGTCTGTGAACGCCGTTGCGCACTCGATCAACAGCCGCGCCGCTCGGGCCGGCTCCGCCTCTGCCAGGTCATCGGCGGCTGTCCGGATTATCCCGGCGCCCTCAGTCAACCCACCGTCCGCAATCAGGATCCGGCCGTTCAAGACCGCAGCCTCAACCAATGCATCCCGATCGCGGGTCCCTTCGAGCTCTGCCACCAGCCGATGCGTCTCCTGCATCCTCCGGGACTCGAATGCCGCATACGCCGCCACAGCGAGCCGGACGGAGCGACGCCGTCCAGGCGGTGTGAGGGCCGCGGCTCGAGACAGAGCCCACACGTTGTCCACGCGTCCACCACTACGCCTCGCGAGTGACTCCAACTCGTCGGCAAGCCGCGCATCGAACCCGAGCGTGGCCAACGCTCGATGCCGCGTCCGCTCGGCTCCAGGTGGGCACGCCCGCGCCAAGGCTTGATGCACACCCCTTTTCGTGTCAGCCGATGCCCGAGCCAGGACCAGGTCCCGCATCAGGGGGTGTCTCAGCTCGACACTGGACACAGTTCCCTGGACCAGTCCGAGGGTCTGCAGTTTCTTCATCGGCGCCGACCCGACGGCCTCGACAAGCGTGGACTCATCACCAGAGATCGACAGGGCCACCCCCAGCAGCGCTCGCTCTGTGTCACTGTCGAGCTCAGAGACCCTTGCACCGAAAAGCCGCTCCCCGACGGTCTCCCACCGCCCCTGTCCCTCATGCTCCCAGCGCGCCAGTTCCACCAGCGACAGCGGGTTCCCCCCTGCGGCAGCCACGATCTCCGAAGCCTTATCGCCGTGAACCCCGTGTTGGTTGACAAGCGCCCGAGCCGTGGCCACATTGAGCGGGCGCACGCTCATCCGTTCAATTCCATCCAGCGTTGTGGAAGGTACCGTGCCAGCGCGAAGGGCCATCACAAAGGCGATGCGGCCGTCGTGAAGTCTCCGCGCCGCGAAGGCGATCGAACGAGCGGTCGGGGCGTCCACCCATTGCATGTCGTCGACGATGATGAGGAGCGGAGACTGTTTCGCCAAGTGGGTGAAGAGCACGGCAACCGCCGCCGCAACGCGAAACGAATCGGCAATCGCAGCATCTAAGCCCAGTGCCCCAGCCAGAGCCGCCCGCATGGCTTTCGGCAGCGACTCCACGTCGTCCACCACGGGCAGCAGAAGCTCGAGCAAACCCGCGTTGCCGAACGCCGACTCGGACTCCACACCCCTGATCCTCAGGGTCCGGAAATCCTTGGCCTGGCCCGCCGCCGCCGAGAGCAGAGTCGACTTACCTACCCCCCACTCGCCTTCGATCAGCAACGCTCCCACATGCCCGACCCTTGCCGCCTCCAGAAGTGCACTAAGCCGCTCAAGCTCGCCATCCCGGCCGATAAGCACCCACGAAGCCTAGCCCCGGAGTGAGAGCGAGAGGAGAGAACAGCGGCGGCACGAATCCGCTATCAGCCGCCAAGGACCGTGGGGTATACCTCGTACGGCCGACATTTCCGCAACCCGGTATTGTCATGGCACTCAAGCGCCTATGCTGCTCGCAGTCTCCAAGCCCGAACAACGACCTGAACGCAACGATCAAAAACGGGGAGACAGGCCCGCAGGGTCTTAAGGAAACTCGGGTCGAGACCCTAAACAAACACCGCGATGGCCTGAGCGCGGCCTCGACAGGGCGGCCGCACTGGCGGCAGACGAGGAAGTGGTGATGGACCGCCATCGATCGGGCGAGCTGAGACACAATTCCCATGATGACCGGCTCATTCTGATCGTCGACAAGACTTCATGCCTCCTGTGGAGCCCTAGTGGCAACCCCATGCTCCATCGCTGGTCAGCAGCATCTTGGCAAGGGCTTGACGATCGATCTTGGCTGCCGATCGATCCGCCTTTGAGACCTGGTGGTCCCGCCTCGCACTCGCGCGGTACTCAAACGCATCCGTGTCGTCGATGCCGAGAATGAATGACCGCAAATTCGCCTCCATGTCGCGGCGATAGGCTTTCGAGTCGCGTCGATCTGCGGCCTGGTCCCGGTAGTCCACTTCGTCAAGCAAGTGGTTGACTGCGATCTCGCGGAGAGACGTCGTCGCCTTCGACGGCTTCTCCGGTTGATCAGCGGCGGGGTCGTGACCGCCAACTTCGCCCATGCCGGGTCACCGCCAGTCTTCCCACGCAGCCCTGGACGGCCGCTCGGTGACAAGCCCCTCGGGAAGGTGCCGGACACAGAGCTCAGGCGTCCCCGGCGCGTGGCACCACAACCTCAAGTATGCGTTTCGCTGGGCGAGGAAGATCTGACGGTCACCAAATCGCCGAGTACCGTCACTATCAGCGACAGCCCGACAGGCCGCTCGTCGAGCTTGGAGGACCGCGGCGGGCTAATTCGGTCGCCGTGGGGTCTTCTTCAGCGTATGGAGGGATCCCAGATGGCAGCCTTCCTGGCCGCCAAGCGTTGCTTCTCGAGGCCTCTCACGCGACCGTAACGCGTTCGAGGCCCTCGGGGTATTGGGCCGCTTGCGGTTGGTCAGGTGACGGTGAACACGGTGGTGGCGGTGTGCTTGGACGTTACTCCGGAGGCGGTGATGGTGTGCTTGCCTTTGGCGCCGGCCGAGGCGGCGGCGGGGATGTGGCCCGCGCAGGTGAAGGTGCCGGTGGCGGTGGTGGTGGCCTGGCAGACCGCGACCGTTTTGGGGGTGGTGAGCCCGGTCGTGTAGGTGACCTTGACAGTTTCGCCACTGGCGTAGCCGCCGCCGGCGGCTGTGACCGCAGTCAGGGCTGGACCGGTGGTGGGTGTGGTGGTGACGGTGTCTTCATTCAGGATGCAGGAGTAGGTGCTGTTCTTGGCGAAGTCGTTGTTGCTGAACTCGCTTTGGATGAAGTAGTGATGGCCGTTGATGGTCTGGTTGTAATGGGCGCCTTGGCCGGTTCCGCCCCACGACAGGTTGTCACCGAAGATGTAGGCGCAGTCGTCGCCGTTCTCGTTCCCCGCGGCGTCGTACCAGGCGTTGCCCTGGGGGTCGGTGATGGTCTCGCTGATTTCGTGGCTGGTGATGCTGATCTCGGAGTCTGCGTCGATGTTGGCGTTCGGGGTCTGGTTGCCGCCGGTGTTCGAGCCGGCGTCGGAGCTGCAGGTCCAGCCGAGCGGAGAGTCCACCACGGCGTAGTTCATGTCGGCCACCAGTGGTGGAGCCGAAAAGGCGTGGTAGCCACAGAAACCGCCGTTGGCGTTGATGCTGCAGCTTCCGCCGTTGGCTCCGTTCACCGAGCTGAAACACGTCTCCAGGCCCCTGGGGAGGAAGTACATGTACAGGTGTGACATGTCGCTGTGGGGGAGTCCGCGTGCAGTTGTGAAGGTTTTCGCCTCGTTCAGGAGTTGGGCGTTGGTGATGCATCGGCTGTACCCGGCACCGGTGGAATAGATTGCTCCCGAATCCGGTGTGCACCCGTTCGCTGGGAACGCCGTCGTGTCGGTGATCGGGGTGCCGGTATGGATCTTGTACTGCAGGTGGCTCCCTGACGCCGTCTGATACTGAGTGATGCTGGAGAAGACATTCGTCGGCTTCCCGCTGTCGACAGCGGAGTCCGCGATGAACTGGTTGATCAACGTCTTGTAGCTGGCCGGCAGACTGGATCCCGTTGGCAGCCAGTAGACGGGTGTGACGGTCAGCTCACCGGGTGAGGCGGCCGTTCCGGTCGTGGTCCCACCATGGAACGTCAGCGGCGGACTGCCCCGAAACGAAGGGCTGGGAAGTTGCGTTCCCCCATTCTTGGCTGGTACGCACGCAGCCGAGGTAGGGCGGCTCCACTGGATCCCACCGATGCCACCGGCCCGGCTCGGCTTGGCGGCGCACGCTCCGCCGGTCGCAGACACCCGTCCGCTGTCGGTCTGCATTGCGACTGCACTTGGGTTGTTCGTCAACGCCACCAGCCCAACACAGGCGACCACCGGGACAAGCCAAGCCGGCGTCCTAACAGTGGTGCGCGCCCATCGCCGTAAGCTCATCGGTTTCTCCTCAGTCATATGGCGCCTGTCGGCCGCATATCAACGCCCCGACACGGCGTCGTCCGCGTCGGCGCCACCGACTATGCAGTCCCACAGCCCCAATGTCTGGAAGATCCCGATAATCGGTCCGCAATCTCACTCACAGTGATTCCCGCCCATGGACCGTGTAGCGAACGGTCATCGGTTTCCGATGACGACGACCACCTTGCCGGTGCGGGACTTTTTTCGCCCAGATCATCGACGACTCCCACCGAGACCGGTCATCACCACCGGAACCGCCGGCACTCCCTACGCCGACGACGAGCTTCGGGGACGTCATCGTCACCCGGGCCGCGAAGTTCCGGGCCCACAACGAGTTCCGCAACGAGCTCTGGGCGAACCAGAAGTACGTCAGCGACTGGACGATCAACACCGACCAGTTCGACACCGCCGCCCAGCTCCTCGCGTTGCACGCTGACCGGCTCACCGAGGCCGACTTCGCGCCCACCCACCACCATGTACACCATGCCCGGCGGGAGCTGCCCGGCGGGGTGAGTCACGACGCGGCCCCCGCTCGGCATAGGTGGTGCGTGGCTTCCCCGGCGCGGGCAAGGATCTCGTGGAGTTCGGTGCCACACACCTTGCACAGCGCGGGAGGTTGGTCTTGGGACAGGTCGCCGCTGACCTGACCTCTCCCACCTACCCCACCTCTATATAAGGAGGTGGGGATAGGTGGGGACGTGTCCCGCTGGGATAGGTCGGGATAGGTCGGGATAGGTGGGGCCGCGAAGTACTTCTTGGAGCCTCGGGCGCCGTCCTCCACTCTGAGCAGCCCCCTATCCGCGGCGAGCCTCGCAGCCCGCACAGGCTCGCCGCGCTGGAATGTTGCCCCCATCGCGCGGAGCGGTTCGGTTAGCCCGTAGCCGGTGATACCCGGAGACGCCTTCGCCACGGCAACGACTGCGGGCACCAGGTCTTCGAGGTGACGGCTTCGGGCGGCGACCTTCCATGACCCGGCGCCGGCCATCAGAAGCGATCGTGTTCGCTCACGACGGTCCCGCTCGGCAGTGGGGTGGCTGTCCCGAAGATCGCTCTCCTCGACGTCAGGGGAGAGCATGGGCACCCTGACGCCGCCGTCACACTCGTCACTACGGCAGAAGGCGACGTACAGGTGCGCGAAGTTCGAGTCACAGCGAAGGAGCATGGTCGGGCGATCCGACCGTCGGACATGCGGGCTCTGGCGCTGAACCACCTGGCTGAAGAGGTGATGGCCATGCGGGGCGTCGGCAGGGTGTACCAAGAGGTGCCGCACGATTCTGGCTTCTACTTTGGACGCGCCACCGCGTCGTCGACCAGTGATGAAGGGTGGACCGTACGCGGCCGAGTGCTGCAACGACGCGCACGAACAAAGCGCATTGACACTGATCCGACAGAGTTGAGGCTTGTGGCTGACGTACATAAGGCCAGTCCGTCTGCGCCCGTCAGGGCAGTTGCCAGCCATTTCGGTTGGAGTGAACGGACGGCTTCGAGGCGAGTTCGCCTCGCAAGGGAGGCGGGAATAATTCCTGAGCCAGGCGGCGGGTGACATGGCCAGTGTCGCTAGGCGGCCCGAAGGGTTGTGGCGTGCTCGGTACCGCGATCCTTCTGGCAAGGAACACGCTCGCCACTTCGCTCGCAAGGTAGACGCCCAACGGTGGCTCGATGAAGTCACAAGCACACTTGTGACTGGTTCTTACGTTGACCCCGGCAGGTCCAGGGTTTCGGTGGGTCTCTGGGCCACCCAGTGGCTCGCGGCGCAGCTACAGTTGAAGCCCTCGACCCGAGCGCGATACGAGAGCATCCTGCGGTGCCACGTCCTACCGACGTGGACGGACGTTCCCCTTTCCGCGGTGACACACGCCGACGTAAGTGCATGGGTGACTGGAGTGCTGGCGTCGGGTCAAGCGCCTGCTAGCGTGCGCCAGATACACCGTGTGCTGTCTCTCGTGCTGTCCCTGGCAGTCCTCGACGGACGGCTGCCACGCAACCCGGCCGACAAGGTACGGCTGCCGCGCAGCGACAAGAACGACAAGCGATTCCTTACCCGCGCCCAACTAACGGACTTGTCCGAAGCGGCCGGAAACGCTGGTCTGGCGATTCGTGTGCTCGGGACCTGTGGCCGCCGCTTCGGCGAGCTGGCGGCGCTGAGAGTGTGCCACGTCGACCGGCTGCGCCGTCGTCTGTTGGTGGCGGAAAGCATGACGAAGTGAAAGGCAAGGCGGTCTTTGGCAGTACTAAGAATCACGAATCCCGCTCTGTGGCGGTGCCGCGCTCACTTATGGACGAGATAGCCGAGCAGATAGCTGGACGTGGACCGGACGAATTCGTGTTCCCTGCGCCGAAGGGTGGCGTGCTGCTGCTGCGGCACTTCCGGCGCAACGTCTTCAACCCAGCCGCTCGAGCGGCCGGTCTCGACGGACTCACGCCACACCAGCTGCGCCACACTACGGCGAGCCTTGCCGTCAGCTCTGGCGCCAACGTGAAAGCGGTCCAGCGAATGCTCCGACACAAGTCCGCGGCCATGACTCTCGACGTCTACGCGGACTTGTTTGACGACGACTTGGACGCTCTTGCCGACCGCATGGACGCGGCGTCGAACGAATTTCTCACGGACTACGTGCGGACTAGACCGACCGTTGTCGGACTCGACGGCAAGGGCATAGGGCTCTGACCTGCACTTATATGGGTGGGCCTCCAGGGACTCGAACCCACAACCCGCGGAAACCTTTTTTGGCAGTTTATGGCCCGGCGGAGGGCGTGATTTACGCCTGAAATGGCCCTCGTTGGCTGCGGTTGTTCAGGTGCTTTTCTGCGTCATTCGTCCCCGCATTCGTCCCCTGCCAGAGGAGTGCCACCAACCCGATAATCAGCGACCTCTGCTCGACGGTGTCCGAGGTCAAGGGTTGCCGGAGGCCATCGCGCCAGCGACGCGGAGCGCCCTTGAGGTCGGATGCCGGCGTGCACATCGTCGGTGGTCGGGTCGGTGATGCGGAGGTGAGTGGGCCTCGGTGCAGTCATGTGGCGTCATGGAGTGTGTGGCGTCTCGGTCCGCGGTGTGGGTGCTAGCGCGCCGCGATACTTCGGTTCTGGGTGCGCGAGGACGGCGCGAAGCGCCGCCCGCAGCGCACCCTCGCGCCGGAGGCGCGCTTGAACCAGTATGGAAACTTGTAACCGATCAGAGGTGATAGATCGCCGAATTGCGCGAAGGTGCCGCTGTTTTCGCCCACAGCCGCAGTGCGGCGTGACCGGTGGTTCTGTCACGATGGTGAGGTGTTCGAGAGTCGATTGAGCGAGCTCGGGTTGTTCTTGCCGGAGCCGCCGAGGATGCCAGCGGGCGTGGCCACGACGTTCAGTTGGGTTCGCGTCGTCGGGGAGCGTGTGCTTGTCTCGGGCCATGGTCCGCAGGCTGCCGATGGCTCACCTGCCGGCCCATTCGTGCCGGTTCCCGCCGAGGTGACGCTGGAGCAGGCGACCGACTCTGCCCGCTTAGCCGCCTTATCCGTCCTGGCCAGCGTTCGAGCCGCGATCGGTGATCTGGATCGAATCACGGCATGGGTGACGGTGACCGGGTTCGTGCAGGCTGAGCCCGGATACGCCAAGACAACTGCGGTGCTCAATGGGTTCTCCCAGCTGATACTGGACGTGTTCGGGCAGGAAGTCGGGCAACACGCTCGTACCGCCATCGGCGTGGCCGCGCTTCCATAGGACTTGCCGGTGGTGGTAGCAGCCGAGCTTCAGTACCTGGCGACCTGACCTGGACTCAGGATCCGCCTAGGACGCAGTTCATCGCGTGCGGCAATCGCGGCGGTATGACGCGGCGTTGCGACACATCAGAGAAGGGCGGTCGTGGCTCCTCTTGCGCGTCTTCTCGATGAGGTCACGGCGAGGTCTGCCGAGTGCACGCCTCCGTAGCGGACCCGCCTGAAATCATGTGCGGCTGCCAAGCTCGAGCGCCTGCTGGATGGTCAACCTTCGGCCCAGGTCCGTGGCACGGACGGCATCGGTGGGCGAGAGTGACGATCGCGCGTCCTCGACGAGCGTCCGCCCGGGCGTCTCGTCGCCGTAGACATTGACGATGCCCTCCTGCTGTGCGAAGACCTCGGCGGCGGCCGCGATCTGGACCGCGTTGCCAGGGCGGTGTGCGGCGGCCTCGGCGGCCGCGAGCCCGGTCAGCACCACTCCCACGCCGCGTAAGCTCGCGACGTCCGTGTAGGCCCGCGCGGAGGCCACGAAGTGGCGACGGGCGAGCGCCGGATCGTTGCGGCGGATATGGGTCCAACCCATTGCCGCGAGGATCCGGGCTTCCTCAGCGCGGTCTCCGATGGCCTCGAATGCGCCGAGAGCTTGCCCGTAGAGATCGAGGGCTTTCACGAAGTCGCCACGCTCCGATGCCAGCTTGGCGAGTCCTCCGAACGACAGGCCGGCTCCTTCGTAGTCCCCGATCCGCTGCTGGATCTCGAGGGCGTTTGCGTACCTCGCGTGGGCAGTGTCGAGGTTCCCCGCGATGCCGTTGAGCAAACCGTCGAACGTCGAGCCGAATCCCTCACCCCAGGTGAACCCGGTGGCGCGACCACTTTCGACGCTCTCCCTCGTCCACTCCAGGCCGGCGTCCAGATCGAACCCGATCTGCCCGAGGCCCTGAAGGAGGGCACCGATGCACAGCTCTCGGTTCGCAGAGCACTCGGCGGCGATGCGGTACGCCTCGGCCCATTCGTCGTTTGCCTTGTCGATCTGGCCCAGCACGTCCGAGGCGAGTCCCGCTGTGATGAGTGCTCCCGCCCTGCCCACCGTGGGAGAGCCGCCCTCGTCGGCTTCGAGGAAGGACGCGGCGTACGCGCGGGCGGTGACGTTCTTGCCGCGGATGTGCCAGTACAGCCACAGATCGCCACACATCTGCAGGCCGGCTTCACAGGCAACCGCGTCGCCGTCCCGGGCCGCTGCGAGGAGAGTGTCGAGCGCGGCCTGGAGATTGGCCGCCTCCGCGGCGCCGCGCTCGAGAGACTCGGTCTGTTCGGTGCCTTCGATGCCGTCACGTACATCGCGCGCGAACTCGGCATACCGGCGGGCGTGCCTCAGTGCAACGTCACGGGCCTCGCCAGCGCTCTCGAGCTTCTCGCGCGCGTACTCGCCAATCGTGTGCAGAACGCGAAGTCGATCGCCCAGGCCCTCGGCCTGGACCAGGCCCTTGTCGACCAGCGACTCCATCTCGTCAAGAACGGCGCCGGCCGGATCTGCGCAGACCGCCTCAACGTCTGCGAGTGTGCATCCTTCCGCGAACACGGCGATGCGCCGGAACAGACGCTGCTCGGAGTCGGTGAGCAGCGAGTGGCTCCAGTCGATTGCCGCGCGCAAGGTCTGCTGTCGTGTTGGACTGTCGCGCGGACCTGACGTGAGCACGTCGAGGGCGTGGCCGAGGCGAGCGAGCAGTGACTCGGGTGAGAACAGGCGCATTCGGGCCGCCGCGAGTTCGAGGGCCAGTGGAAGACCATCCAGACGCCGGCACACAGCGAGCACCGCGTCGGCGTTCTTGGGTGTGAGCTCGAAACTGCTGTTGACGGCCCGGGCCCGTTCGACGAAGAGGGCGACGGCCGGAGACTCGCGAAGCGTGTCGGTCGACACTCCTTCCAGCGTGTCCGGCATCGCCAAGGGGGCGAGGTCATGCGCCCACTCACCCGCAATGTGCAGTGGTGTCCTGCTCGTCGCAACGATGCGCAGCTCCGGACAACGGTCTACGAGCCAGGCGACATCGGGGGCGGCGGACACGACTTGCTCGAGGTTGTCCAGCAGCAGGAGGACCTTCCGGTGGCCGACGAGATCCACGATCCCGTCGCGCAGAGTCCGATCCCCCGCCTCCTTCACATCGAGGGCGGTGGCGAGCGCGGGGAAGAAGTCTTCAGGCTCGGTGACCTCCTCCATCGGCACGAACGCCACACCATCGAGGAACTCGGGAGCCAGGCGCCGGCCGAGCTCCTGCACAAGACGCGTCTTCCCGACACCTCCTGGGCCGGTGACCGTGACGACGCGATGCGAGCCGGAGAGCTCGACGAGCGCGTTCATGTCGGCGCCGCGGCCCACCAGGGCGGTAGTCGGCAGTGGAAGGTTGGCCGGAAGGCTGGCTAGGCGGTCCCCCTTGCCCTCGAGAGCACCCGGATCCGGCACGACGACATCATCGGCCCTCACCGCGTAGAGCTCGAACGGGCGCCCGATCCCTTTGAGCCTGAAGCTCCCCAGGCTGACGACCTCGAACTCGCTGTGGTTCGGGATCTGGTCGACCGCGGAGTCAGACAACATCACGCCACCAGGCGCTGCGAAGGACTCGATGCGTGCGGCGATGTTGACCGCTACACCGGTGAGGCGCTCGGACTCGACGATCACCTCGCCCACGTGGATGCCGATACGTGCCTGGACGTCATTCGCACGAAGCTCTCGTTGGATCTCGACGCCCGCGAGAACGCTGGCCAGCGAGCTCGGGAACATGCTCATGGTGCCGTCGCCGAGCCGTTGCACGATCGTCCCGCCAAAGGCCCCGTGATGACGCTCGACGGCGCTCATGTATCGGTCGCGCCTGTCGACCCCCTGCCGCTCGTCGGCCTGCACCAGTGCTGTGTATCCGACCATGTCGGTGAACATGATCGCGACGAGGCGGCGATCCAGCTCACGACCCATCGGTCCCCCTTCGGCAAACGGACTCCCGTGCTAACCGAGGACCGCATCGTACCGCTGCGACTGTCCTGTGGCGGCGCAGCGACGAGGGGTGGCTGCGCTCCAGGTGTTCGGCACTCGCTGGGCCGAGTAGGACGTTGTCGCTGGCCTCCCACGGTCGTCACGCTGGTCTTCGTCGAGGGATCGTCTCCGAGGTCGCTGGGACCCTGGAGATGTCCCGGTCCGGGGGATCGCAGAGCAGCGAGCCGCCACGGCTACGCGGCTCCCTTCTGCTTCGTCAACGGCGAGGCGAACCGGTCGCGGATCCAAAGAGCGCTGCACCTCACCATCAGGTGAGTCACTCTGGGCGGTATGCCGCGGGGAAATCGACACGTGATGGCCCCAACCGCGCATCAGTGCTGCCTCATTCGGACCACTCGGCGGCAGCCGTGCATCCGGGCTGAAGCGTCGGCGTGTCGTTGCCGCGTCATCCCTGAAGATCGTCGATGGCGTGTGACAGGCTTGCTTCTAGCGGGCACAACTTCTTAGAACTGATGGGGTAATCCCCGGGGGTCGGCTCCCCACCTGGCCAGAGGCCGCTCACACACAAAACAGGGCCGTTTCACACAACTCATGTAACACCGTCCGCGATGTCCCTGGTTTGTCGTGTCCCGGTGCTGTAGCGGTCCCCTCGCCGAGACATCATTTCTTCAGTGATCGCGGTCCTCCAGACTGGGTGTGCCGCGCGGCGGGACCGCATCTCAGCCGCGTGGCACACCCTCTGGGGTGGTGAGACCGATGAGCACGCCCGTACGTCACGCGGCCGGTATCACGATGCCGCATGCCGCCTTCCGAGGGTTCTCGGTGGATTCGCCGCTCGAGCTGCCGCCGATGTCGGAGCGGGTCGAGCAAGAACTCCACGACCTCCTCGTCTCGCCGCACTTCGACGCCTGGTCCCAAACTGCGGCGAGGCTTGGGTACTGTGCGAAGCCGATCCGGCTGATGGGGCGTTCGGACACCGTCGATCGGACCAGCGGTGAGATGATCTCGACCTACAGCAGCTCCCTCGAGCCGCTTGGGGTCACTCATGTGCGGTGCGGAAACCGTCGGGCGACCGAGTGCCCGTCCTGTTCTCGGCTGTACGCGGCGGACATGTTCCACCTGATCCGTGCCGGCGTCAGCGGCGGCAAGGGCGTTCCGGAGACCGTTTCGGAGAATCCGCTGGTCTTTGCCACGGTGACCGCGCCGTCGTTCGGTGCGGTGCATGGCCGTCGAGACCAAGGAGGACGATGTCATCCCCATCACGGAGGCGCACCGCTCTGCCCGCATGGCCGAGCCTCAGCATGCCTCGGGCAGCACAGTGACGGCGATCCGGTACTCGGCCAGCCATTGTGCGGCGACTGCTACGACTACCCATCGCACGTGGTCTGGCAGTGGTGGGCACCAGACCTCTGGCGACGGTTCACGATCACCCTCCACAGGCTGGTCGCCAAGACGCTGACCGTGCCGGCCGCCAGGTTGGCCGAGGCCGCGACGGTGCAGTACGCCAAGGTCGCTGAGTATCAGCAGCGTGGAGCGGTGCATTTCCATGCTCTGATCCGTCTCGACGGGCCGCGCACCACCGACGGATTCGCATCGGCACCCGAGCCTATCGATGCCAGCTGCTTGGCTCGCTTGGTCGAAGAGGCTGCGGCCGTGGTGCGGTTGACGGTGTCTGGCGTGGACGTTGACGACCCGACACGGATGCTCGCATTCGGACGACAGATCGACGCCCGGCCGGTCCGAACCAGTCGCCGCACGGACGATCCCGACCAGACCCTGACACCGGAGCAGGTAGCTGGATACCTGGCGAAGTACGCCACCAAGTCCGCCGATGACTCCGGCACCAGGGACGACGCGCATCGTCGATGCATCCGGGCGACAACCCGAGACCTCGCCGAGCGTGCTCGTGCCTCAGCGCACAGACAAGACGCCGGCGAGAGCCCATACGAGCTGCTCGGCAAGTGGGTCCACATGCTCGGATTCCGCGGCCACTTTGCCTCCAAGTCCAGGCGTTACTCAATCACGCTCACCGCCTTGCGCCGCGCCCGCCGCCGAGCTCAGGTGCTAGTGGCCGAGTCCCGAGCCACCGGCCGGCCGCTAGACCTGGCCGCGCTCGAAGCCGACCTACTCGCCGACGAGGACACCGAAACAACACTCGTCGTCGGCCACTGGCAGTACCTCGGCTCCGGGTGGGCTACCGAAGGTCAACGGATCCTGGCGATAGCAGCAGCTGCACGGGCCCGCGAATACGACCAATGGAAAGCCGAACAACGCAGGAGAACGTCAAGAGATTGAGCGACCGAAGGAACAAGGTGATGGATTCCAAGATAGAAGACCGACTCTGGTCGGTTCAGGATGTCAGTGAGTACTTAGGTGTGCCGGTGCACACCCTGTACGCGTGGCGCAGCGCGGGAACAGGGCCGCCCGGACGACGCGTCGGAAAGCGGCTTCGCTACCGGCCTCAGGACGTGCGGGACTGGGTTGCCTCCCTCCCAACTGAGGTCGTGGCATGAAACCCCTCGGACTCGGTGAGCATGGAGGCATCTCGATCACCCGAGAGGGTCGTAGCTACGTCGCCTATGTCCGCTACCGCGACTACGCCGGTCGAGGACATCGGGTGAAGCGCAGCGGTCGCTCGAAGGCGGAGGCGTCCCGCAACGTAATGAAGGCGGTGCGGGAGGCACTCGGTGCGGACAACGACGGCGAGTTCACACCGAAGAGCACTCTGACCGATGCGGCTAAAGGCTGGCTGGTCATGTTCGAGGGTCTGGTGGACAGAGGTGCGCGCTCACCTGCGACGCTGGACGAGTACCGCCATCTCGTCAACCGCGTGGTGGTTCCGGGGATCGGATCGCTGCGCCTCGGCGAGGTCAGCGCTCCACGGCTGGACCGTTTCGTGCAGGCCGTGCTTGTCGACAAGGGGTACGCCACGGCGAAGCAGAGCCGTACGGTGCTGTCGGGCATCTGCGGGTGGTTGGTGCGACGTGGTGCCCTGGCCGTGAACCCGGTTCGTGACCTGACGCCGCTCGAGCTTGACCGGGATCGCACGGCGCGGGCGCTTTCGGTCGAGGAGATGCGAGCCTGGCTCGCTCTGCTGGACGCTAGCGAATTCGCGCAACGCCACGACCTCCCGGAGCTGGCTCGCTTCATGCTCGCGACAGGGCTTCGCCTGGGCGAGGCGCTGGGTGTGACCTGGAGCGACGTCGACCTCTCGGCCGGGACCATCGCAGTCCGGAGGACCATCGTCCGAGCGACAGGCAGAGGCCTGGTGGCCAAACGCGTCAAGTCGCGAGCGTCGGAGCGGGGACTGCTGCTGCCGCCGTGGTGCGTCGAGCTGCTGCGTACTCGCCGCGTTCGCCTGGGCGCCTTCGACGGACCGGTCTTCCCTGACGCCCGCGGCGGCTGGCGAGACCGCAGCAACGTCGGGAAGGTGTTCAGGTCGGTTCGAGGTGGATCAGAGTTCGAGTGGGTCAAGACGCATACCTACCGCAAGACGGTCGCCACCCTGCTCGACCAGAGCGGTGCAAGCGCACGCATGATCGCTGATCAGCTCGGCCACTCGCGGGTTTCGATGACCCAGGACGTCTACCTCGGTCGCCGAGCGGGCAACGCCTCCAACCTGGCTGCTCTTGAGGCGTACAACCCCAATGTCTCGCCGCCGCCGGGACCGCCAAGGGACGGCAAGTGACTCGCATTCGTCCCCTGATTCGTCCCCTGAGGCGGCTGCGGACGACGCCTCTGACCCGTTCCAAGCCGCTGACCTGCATTTTTGTGGGCCCCGTGGGACTCGAACCCACAACCCGCGGATTAAAAGTCCGCTGCTCTGCCAATTGAGCTAGAGGCCCGAGGCGCAGCCTTCCGAGGCAGCCGCGACTCGCGACGAGGTGAACGCCGCAGACAGCCTAATCCGGGTCGGTCACTCGGTCCCATCGGGTTGACTCCACCGGCCACACAGTGCCGGGCGGGTGGATAACACCGTCTCGCCCGATATGCAGCCTAGGCCGGTACGGTGTAGAAGGCCGAAGGCCTTCCGCGCGGACGCCGTCCGACCGTTCCCGGCTCTCGCTGACAGAGGGCTTGCTGCGCAAGCCGGGACAGGGAACCGTGCCGATGGTCACCGAAGCAGACCCCACTACGGGGACGATTCGCGACGTCGCTGCGTCGGCGGCGCAGAGCCGCCCGGTGCCGCATCTCAGGAGCATTATCGGACACCTTGCCCTCAGCCTGCTGACGGCCATTGTGATGCCCGGCGTGCTCTTCTACGTGTGCGTCGTCACCATGAGTGTCTGGGCGGCCCTCGTCGCTGCGCTCGCCTGGTGCTACGGAGCCATCGCCTGGCGGATGGCGACGCGGCGCCGAGCCTCCGGCCTGCTTGCCCTGACTGTTGTCATCATGACCATAAGAACCGCTATCGCCCTCGCCAGCGGCGACACCTTTCTGTACTTCCTTCAGCCCGTGCGTCAGTGATGTGGTCGTCGCCGGCGCATTCTTTCTGTCACTGGCGAGCGCCCGGCCCGTGGTCGCCCGTCTGGCAGCGGACTTCTACCCGATGAACAGCGAGATCGCCAAGCGGCCGGGCGTACAGCGGCTCTTCTGGCGCCTCACCCTCCTGTGGGCCGTCGTGTGCTTGTGCCGCGCCGGGATCACCTTCTGGCTGCTCGAGTCGCAGTCGCTCGTCAGCTTCGTCGTTCTCAAGAATCTGTCGCTGTTGGCTCTCACCAGCATCGCCGTCACGGCCACCGTCCTGGCCGCGGTAAGCGTGGCACGGCGCGAACAACTGCTCGAGCCGGCGGCGAAGGTCCTGGTGTAGCGCCCCCTCCGAGCACGTCGCCCAGCCGCGGAGACCCAGCCAACCGAGCGTCGCGACCAACCCAGCGTCGCGACCACCCAGCGTCGCGACCAACCCAGCGTCGCGACCAACTCAGCGTCGCGACCAATCCAGCCGTGTCACCCGCGTGCGTGCGGGTAGTCCGCCGCCCGTCCTTGGAACGACAGGATCTTCGGGTTCTGCACGACACCGTGGCGGATCTCGATCGCCTTGTGGATGGTTTCGTCGTCGTTCCAGTTGTCGGGCCCTGCCATCACGCATCGCAGGAACGGAAGCAGAGCCGAGCTGATCTCCCACGTCGCAGAGTTCCACAGGTACGCGGGGCTGTGGTCGACGCCGTAGTAGCGGACCCCGTTCCCGGCGGTGAACATGGGATCCGAGAAGGTCGTGGGCACCGCGCACTCGAACCCCATGCCCTCGTCGCAGGACACGTCCACAAGGACGCTCCCCGGCTGGAAGTGTGCCAACTCGTCGTTGGTGACGAACATCAGTGGGTCATCGGTGTCCTGCAGCACGCAATTGACGACCAGGTCGAACTCGGCCAGGAACTCCGCCGTCTCGACGCTGTCCGAACCGTCTCCGCGATGTACGACGGTCCGCCCGGCGGAGTCATCCAGCCGCTCCATGCGGTGGAACGTGACGGACGGGATCGGGGACGCCACCGCCGTCACGTCGCGCGTCGTCAGGACCGTGACGTCTTGGACGCCGAGCGCCGTGAGCCCGGTGACCGCGCCCCGAGCGCTGTTGCCGAAGCCGATCACGGCCGCCGACAGCCGCCGGCCGTAGTGGCCCGTACGGCCCTCGAGCGACAGCGCGTGCATCACGGAGCAGTATCCGGCCAGTTCGTTGTTGGCGCGGAAGACGTGGAGCTCGAAGGACCCATTCTCCGTCCAGTGGTTCATGGCCTCCCACGCGATCACCGTCAGTCGCTTGTCGATCGCCAGCTGGGTGATGTCGGCGTCCTGGACGCAGTGCGGCCAGCCCCACAGCACCTGGCCGTCCCGCAGGCCCTCGACCTCGGACAGGGTCGGTTTGGGCAGCAGGATGACGTCGGCGTCGGCGATGATCTCCTGCCGCGTCACGCGTCCCCACCGACGAACCGCGCGATGTCGTCGTCGGACGTGCCGTACCGCTCGCCGTACCCCTGTTCGACCAGGACGCGTGGGCGCAGGTCGTCGTCGATCCGGTCGAAATGGTCCGGGTGCAACGGCAGACGGTACTCGTGCTCCTTGGCGGACTCGCCAAGGACCCCGAGTATGAGCTGACCCATGTGCGCTCCTCATCGATTCCGGGTGCTGAGCCTACGATCAGGGATGGACCGAAAGCGACTCTACTTCGTCCTCATGGGCACCTGCATCGGGTTGATCGTCGTCGCGTGGTTCGTGGTGCGCTTCTTCTCGACGCCCCTCGCGATCGCCATGAGCGTCGTGGCGATGGCGATCCCGCCGATAGCAGCCATGATCGGCAACCGCAATTGAGGAGGGGATCTATAGCCCGTCGGGACTACGTCGCTGGGCACCGCCTGACCAGCTCCCTCAGGAGCCCGAACAAAGGACGTGAATCTGCTCAGGTTCGCCGCCGAGTCGGGTTAGGCTGCGGGACAAGGCAGCAGAACGCGGACTCTCGGTGTACGGGTGCGAGGCAGGCGTTGGGGAGAGCTGGAGGAAGGGCTGCGCCGTGAACGATCAGCTGGACGTCACCGTTCATGACTCCGATGTGCTCGCCGAGATCGAGATGATGACCAGACTCATCATCGCAACGTCGGAATCCGACGCGCCGCTGTCCCAGTCGCGTATCGACGAGCTTCTGGGCCTCGGTCCGACGATCCCGCGCGCCCGACAACCCTGAGGGCGAATCTGCGTCGGCGGCCCGGCAATTGCGCGATTCGGCGAGGCTACCCCTAGCATTGCCGTGATCTTTTTGCATTCGACCGGGAGTTGCCGTGCGCTTCAGTCTGCGACCGACCGATTCCACGTTCTATGACCTGTTCGCCGAGTCCGCACGGAACCTCGTGACCGGCGCGAACCTCCTCGCAGAGCTCTTCCAGGTGGACACGGATCGCCAAGAGCTCGCCACGCGCATGCGGGACACCGAGCATCAAGGTGACGAGTTCACCCACGCCATCGTCCGACGGGTCAACACGACGTTCGTGACGCCCTTCGACCGCGAGGACATCTACCGGCTCGCGGCCGGCCTCGACGACGTCATGGACTTCATGGACGAGGCGGTCGACCTCGTGTCGCTGTACGAGATCGACAAGCTCCCGGGGGAGCTGGCCAAGCAGGTGGAGGTCATCCAGCGGGCGGCCGAGCTGACCGCCGAGGCGA
Organism: uncultured Actinomycetota bacterium; assembly: GCA_963824115.1. Lineage (GTDB taxonomy): Bacteria > Actinomycetota > Actinomycetes > Propionibacteriales > Nocardioidaceae > DASQEH01. Next base: position 155,997 of record CAWGOA010000004.1, on the reverse strand, counting down.
TGCCCCGGCTACGCACGATGCACGACCTCGAGGACTACTGGATCGAGATCAACCGGCTCGAGAACGACGGCGACAAGTCCTACCGCCGCATCCTCGCCAAGCTGTTCAGCGGCAAGTACGACGCGCTGACCGTCCTCAAGCTCAAAGACGTCGTCGACTCACTCGAGAATGCGGTCGACGGCTTCGAGACCGTGGCGAACATCGTCGAACAGATCGCCGTCAAGGAGTCCTGAGCGTGGAGCTCGCGCTCGTCATCTCCGTCGTCGTCGTCGCGCTCGCCTTCGACTACACGAACGGCTTCCACGACGCCGCCAACGCCATCGCGACGTCGGTGTCGACCCGGGCCCTCACCCCGCGTATCGCCCTGCTCCTGGCCGCGGTGATGAACTTCGCCGGGGCGCTGTTGGGGCAGGAGGTCGCGTCCACGGTCAGCGACGTCATCACCCCTCCGAGCGGGAGCCACGGACTGGTCGTTGTGATCGCGGGCCTGGTCGGAGCGATCACCTGGAACCTCATCACCTGGTACTTCGGGCTGCCGTCCTCCTCGTCGCACGCGCTCATCGGGGGGCTCGTCGGGGCCGCTCTGGCTTCGAGCAGCGACGTGGCCTGGCCGGCCATCAAGGAGAAGGTACTGATCCCGATGGTGATCTCACCATTGGTCGGCTTCGCGGTCGCTTACCTCTTCATGCTGGCCATCATGTGGACCCTGCGCCGCCGCAACCCGGGCAAGGTCAACCGCGGGTTCAAGTTCGCCCAGACCTTCTCCGCCTCGGCGATCGCGCTCGGGCACGGGCTTCAGGACGCCCAGAAGACGATGGGCGTCATCTTCCTGGCCCTGGTGACGGCGGGGTACGCGAACAAGAGCGACGGTCTGCCGTGGTGGGTCATCACCTTGGCCGCGTCGGCCATCTCGCTCGGTACCTACTCCGGCGGCTGGCGCATCATGCGCACGCTCGGCCGCCGCATCATCCACCTCGACCCGCCGCGCGGCTTCTCTGCCGAGGTGACGGCCGCGTCGATCCTGTACACGACCGCGTACGTCTACCAGGCGCCGATCTCGACGACCCACGTCATCACGTCGGCCGTCATGGGGGCCGGCGCCACCAAAGGCAGGTCCGCCGTGCGCTGGGGGGTGGCGAAGTCCATCGTCGGCGCCTGGATCCTCACGTTCCCTGCGGCCGGCCTGGTCGCGGCGCTGGTGTACGCCGTGGTGCACGTGTTCCTGCCCTGAGGTCGGTCAGGGCGCGCAGGGGTGCTGCTCCAGCGCGACCACCTTGCCGTCGCGCCGGTGGACGACCACCACGCCGGCGGGCTCCAGCGCCACCGCCTCGATCCCGATCGACTCGAAGATGACCGGCAGCACCGGCCGGTGGGAGCACACGGCGATGCGCTCGCCGCTCTCCATGGCACGGCCGACCTCGCGCGAGATCTTCCGCGCATTCATCTCGTCCTGGGAGAAGGCGCTGTCGAGCCGGATCGACACCGAGGCGGTGTTGACATACGGGAGCACCGTGTCGACACAGCGGGCCGCGTCGCTGGAGAGCACGTACTCCACCCGGTAGGCGCCCAGCACGGCCACGAGCTGCTGAGCCTGGCGTTTGCCCTGCGTACGCAGCGGCCGCTCCGAGTCGTCCTTCCGCCACCCCTTCCTGCTGCGGGCCTGCCCGTGGCGCACGACCAGGAGCGGCGTACTGTCGACGCCGCTCATCGAGAAGGTATCCAGCAGCTCGGCGTCGCGTATGTGCGTGAGCGTGCCCGACGCATCCGACACCGACACCCAGGCAAGGTCGTCGATTTCGTCGTTGCGTCGGTATCGGGAGACGTCGGCGTCCGCGGGCGCCTGAGCCGCCCAGTAGGACACGGTCTTCGGTGCACCGTTGTCGATGGTGTAGTGCTGGTCGGGCAGCCGGGGGCCTAGAGGCACGATCAGACCCGTCTCCTCGCGCACCTCACGGACGGCCGCCGACAGCGCGGACTCGCCCGGGTCGAGCTTGCCCTTCGGGAAGGACCAGTCGTCGTACCGGGGCCGGTGCACCAGGAGGACCTCGGGCTCGACGTCCCCGGGTCGCCATACGACGCACCCCGCGGCACGTACGACGGTCGCGGCGTGAGGGGCACGTGCCATCAGCGGCGGGCCGCCGATGCGGCTTCGCGCCGGCGGCGATGCTTGGCGATCAGGGCAGCCTGCAGGTCGACGAGCGGCTCTCCGTGCGGCCCGAGGTGGTGCCGCTCCCAGGTTCCGTCGCTGTGGAGCTGCCACGCCGACGTGCCCTCGTCGAACCCCAGGTCGAGCAGCTCGCCGAGATCACGGACGTGACCGAGAGTCGGGATCTGCACGAGCACCTCCACCCGGCGGTCGAGGTTGCGGTGCATGAGGTCCGCCGAGCCGATCCACGCCTGCGGCTCGCCGCCGTTCTCGAACCAGAAGATCCGGCTGTGCTCGAGGAACCTCCCGAGCACGCTTCGTACGGTGATGTTGTCGGACATGCCCGGCACTCCCGGGCGCAGCGTACAGATGCCGCGGGTCCAGAGGTCGACTTCGACGCCGGCTCGCGAGGCCCGGTACAGGGCGTCGGCGATGGCCTCGTCGACCAGGGAGTTGACCTTGAACCGGATCCGGGCGGGGCGCCCCTCGCGATGGTGGTCGATCTCACGGTGGATACGGTCGAGCAGGCCGGCCCGCACGGATTCGGGAGCGACGAAGAGGTGCTGGTAGTCGCGTTGCCGGGCGAACCCGCTGAGGTTGTTGAAGAGCTGGCTGATGTCGCCGGTGATGCCCTCGTCGGCGGTCAGCAGCCCCAGGTCCTCGTACATGCGCGCGGTCTTCGGGTTGTAGTTGCCGGTCCCGATGTGGGCGTAGCGGCGGATGCCGACTCCCTCGTCGCGCACGACCAGGGCCAGCTTGCAGTGCGTCTTCAGCCCGACGAGGCCGTACACGACGTGGCAGCCGGCCTGCTCCAGCTTGCGGGCCCAGCGGATGTTGGCCTGCTCGTCGAAGCGCGCCTTGATCTCGACTAGCACCAGCACCTGTTTCCCGGCCTGAGCAGCGTCGATGAGCGCATCGATGATCGGGGAGTCGCCCGAGGTCCGGTAAAGGGTCTGCTTGATCGCGAGCACGTGCGGGTCGGCGGCGGCCTGCTCGATGAACCGCTGGACGCTCGTCGCGAACGAGTCGTACGGATGGTGCAGCAGCACGTCGCGCCGCGAGATGGCGCTGAACATGTCGGCGGGGCTCGCGGACTCGACCTCGGCCAGATGCGTATGCGTGTGGGGGACGAACGCCGGGTACTTGAGCTCGGGCCGGTCGAGGTCCGCGATCCCGTGCAGGCCGGTGAGGTCGAGGGGTCCCGGCAGGTGGAACACCTCGCTGTCGGAGACGTCGAGCTCGGAGACCAGCAGCTCGAGGACGTGCTGGTCGATGGTCTGCTCCACCTCCAGCCGTACCGGGGACCCGAAGCGCCGTCGCTGCAGCTCCCGTTCGAGGGCCTTCAGGAGGTTCTCCGCGTCGTCCTCCTCGACCTCGAGGTCCTCATTGCGGGTCACCCGGAAGGCATGGTGCTCGAGCACCTCCATGCCCGGGAAGAGCTGGTCGAGGTGGGCCGCCATGACGTCCTCGAGCGGCACGAACCGCTGGTCGCCGAGCTTCACGAACCGCGGGAAGATCGGCGGCACCTTCACCCGGGCGAAGTGCTCCTTGCCGGTGTCGGGGTTGCGGATCGTCACGGCCAGGTTGAGCGACAGCCCCGAGATGTACGGGAACGGGTGGGCCGGGTCGACCGCGAGCGGCGTCAGCACCGGGAAGACCCGCTCCGTGAAGAGGTCCTGCATGCGCTTCTGCTCGTCCGTCTCGAGCTCGTCCCACCGCAGCACCCCGATGTGCTCGTCGGCGAGGGCACCGACGAGCTCGCGCCGGAAGAGCTGGCCGTGCCGCTCCATCAGCAGGCGCGCCTCCCGCCAGATGGACTCCAGCACCTCGCGGGGCATCATCCCGCTCGCTGCCGGGACGGCGACCCCGGCGGCGAGGCGGCGCTTGAGCCCGGCCACCCGCACCATGAAGAACTCGTCGAGGTTGCTCGCGAAGATCGCCAGGAACCGGGTGCGCTCGAGCAGAGGTACCGCGGGGTCCTCGGCCAGCTCGAGAACGCGGCTGTTGAACCGCAGCCACGACACCTCCCGGTCGAGGAACCGGTCACCGGGAAGGTCGTCGTCGAACGCCGGTCGGTACGGCGGGTCGATGTCGAATGCGTCGGAGGAGGACATCCGCAGCGACATCTCCGAGGGCCCCTCTTCCGGCGCGCCGGCTGTGCTCGCCCGCATCGAGACGGGGCGCGAGCCGGTACCGCCAGTCATCGGAGCCGCCTGCTCAGTAGCCATGCGGTCATCGTCTCATCGTTCGGTAAACAACGGGTGACGTCCCAGCCAGCCGCCCGGCGACGTGTCCCGACTCACCGGCGGGTGTACATCACGTCGACCGATGCGACCGTGAACCCGAGCCGCTCGTACACCGCGATCGCCGGCAGGTTGTCACTCTCGACGTAGAGCATCACCTCGCCGAGCCCGGCGTCTCGGAGGTGGCGAAGACCCGTCAGGGTGAGCGCCTTGCCCAGTCCCAGCCCCTGCGCGTCGGGGTGCACGCCCAGCACGTACACCTCCCCCACGGGGCCGCCGTCCGCGGCGCCGGTCGGGTGCACCTTCGTCCAGTGATAACCGAGGAGCTCCCCGTCGCGGTCGGCCAGGAAGAAGCCCCCCGGGTCGAACCAGGGTTGCCCGACGCGCTGACGGAGGTCGTCGACTCCCAGCCGGCCCTGCTCCGGATGGTCGGCGAAGGCAGCGGCGTTGACGGCCACCCACGCCCCGTCGTCAGCCTCAGGGACGAACGTGCGAACGGCGACCCCCGGCGGGTACGTGGGCGGCGGCAGGGTGGCATCCAGACGCCGCCGCATCCGCCTCAGCTCGCGGACCGGCTGGAAGCCGTGGCTCTTCGCCATGGCCTGAGCGGCTGGGGTGTTGCCATGCGCCCATACCCGAAGCGGCAGGCCGTTCGCCGCGTCGGTCAGCGCCCGTAGGAGGGCGGTGCCTAGGCCACGGCGTCGCACGAGCGGCGCCACGACGACATGGCCGCTCACGACATCGCCGGCCCGGAGGTCGGCGTGGGCGTAGCCGGCGATGGCCTCCCCACCCGGAGGTCGCGCCAGCAGATGCCGAGCGGGCGCCGCTGCCTCGGCGAGGTCGATGCGTACCTGATCGTCGAGCGCGTCGGCCCCGTCGACGGCCTCCGCCTGAGCGTCGATCGCCAGCACCTGCTCACGCTCGGCGGCCGAGACGGCGGGGACGCCCGTCACGACGGGTGAGGCGCCGGAGGTCACCGCCGTGGCTGGTCGACGGCGTGCAGCCGGACCTCGGTGTCGTCGGGGTGATCGGCGAGGCTGCGCTCCACGGTCGGGAGTACGAAGCGGTAGCCGACGTTGCGCACCGTCCCGATGAGCGACTCGCGCTCGGCACCCAGCTTCGCGCGCAGGCGCCGGACGTGTACGTCGACCGTACGGGTTCCACCGAAGTAGTCGTAGCCCCATACCTCGTGCAGGAGCTGCTGGCGGTTGAACACCCTGCCTGGATGCTGCGCCAGGTACTTGAGCAGCTCGAACTCCTTGAACGTCAGGTCGAGCCCTCGCCCGTCGAGCTTGACGGTGTAGGACGCCTCGTCGATCTCCACCGCACCGCTGCGGATGATCGTCTCCGGCTCCTCCTGCGAGCCGGCGAGTGCAAGCCGTCCCGTCGCCAGCCGCAGCCGCGCCTCCACCTCGGCCGGGCCGGCGCCTGCGAGCACGACGTCGTCGGCGCCCCAGTCGGCCGCCACGACGCTCACCCCGCCCTCGGTGACGACCAGGATCACGGGGACGTCGACGCCGGTGGCACGGATCAGTCGGCAGAGACTGCGAACGGAGGCCAGGTCGTGGCGTCCGTCGACGAGTACCGCGTCGCAGTCGGGCGCCTCGATGAGCACAGTCGGCTCCGCGGGCAGGATGCGGACGTGGTGCGGCAGGAGACCCAGCGCAGGCAGGACATCAGCAGAGGACTGGAGCGAGTTGGTAAGCAAGAGCAGGGCGCTCATCGCCCACCTCCTCGGGCCGGGGGCCTCCGGTCGTCACAACAGACGAGGCCCACAGCGACGTGCCGGGGCCCCATTGCACTTGAGAGAATACCCGACATGGACTCTCCGCTGACCGCATCCGCGTCGAACGAGACGGGGAGAAGACCGGCCCGGGTCACGGTGCGGTACTGGGCCGCGGCGCGTGCGGCGGCCGGACGAGCCGAGGACCACGTCGACGCCGCAACGGTCGCAGAGGCCCTCGACCAGGCCCGACGGATCCATGTCGACGAGCCGCGGTTCTCCTCGGTGCTGACGGTGTCGTCACTGCTGGTCGGCGACCAGCCCCTCGGTTCGAGGGACCCCGAGTCGGTCCCCGTGAGGGACGGCGACGTGATCGAGGTGCTGCCGCCCTTCGCCGGCGGCTGAGCCGACGAGGTGCGGTGACGGGCGGTCCAGGCGGTCGGTGTCCGCCCCTCGGCCCGGACGCGTTACGGGTGTCCGTTGCGCGTACTCTCGTACCATGGAGTCGGCTCACTTGACCAAGCGCCGGGTGGTGGACCACTGCCACACCGCGGCCGCCTTGTGTCGACAGCCCTGACCGGCGACGCCTCGACTGCTTCTCCCTGCGCTTTCTGAACCGCGGTCCGTTCGAGTGCAGGCGCGTCCGCCGCTGAGCGACCGTCCACCGCAGCAAACCCACCAACTCTCCACACCGACGTGGAGGGACATCTCACCGGAGGTAACCGAACATGAGCCGCGATGCCGTACTGGTCGACGCCGACTGGGTCGAGAGCCACCTCGACGACCCCTCGATCGTGCTGGTCGAGGTTGACGAGGACACATCGGCCTACGACAAGGGCCACATCAAGGGGGCCGTCAAGATCGACTGGAAGCAGGACCTGCAGGACCCGGTCCGACGCGACTTCGTCAACAAGCAGCAGTTCGAGGCCCTGCTGTCGGACCGCGGCATCGGCAACGACGACACCGTCGTGCTGTACGGCGGCAACAACAACTGGTTCGCCGCGTACGCCTACTGGTACTTCAAGCTGTACGGCCACGACAAGGCCGTGCTGCTCGACGGCGGGCGCAAGAAGTGGGAGCTCGACTCCCGCGAGCTCACCCCTGACGTCACCACCCGCGAGGCCACTACCTACACGGCGTCGGGGCCCGACCTGTCCATCCGCGCCTTCCGCGACGAGGTCGTGGACGCGATCGGTGTGAAGAACCTGGTCGACGTGAGGTCGCCGGACGAGTACGCCGGCCGGTTGCTCGCCCCCGCCCACCTTCCCCAGGAGTCCGCGCAACGCGGGGGGCACATCCCCACCGCGTCCAACGTCCCGTGGAGCAAGGCGGCGCAGGACGACGGCACCTTCAAGAGCGACGACGAGCTGAAGGCCCTGTACAGCGAGGCGGGTGTCGACTTCGGCACCGACACGATCGCGTACTGCCGCATCGGCGAGCGCAGCGCCCACACCTGGTTCGTGCTGCACGAGTTGCTCGACCAGCCCAACGTCAAGAACTACGACGGGTCCTGGACCGAGTACGGCTCGCTCGTAGGCGTCCCCGTGGCCGTCGGCGACGAGCGGGGTACTGCTTGATGTGCGGCGTGGTTGCGGGAGGTCTCACCCTCGAGGGGGTCGACGTCGCGAAGGAGTCGATCATCCAGGGTGTCGTCGTGCATGAGGACGAGCCGGTACAGGGCGCGTACGTGCGCCTGCTGGACACCACCGGTGAGTTCACGGCGGAGGTGCCCACGAGCGCTACCGGCCAGTTCCGGTTCTTCGCCGGCCCGGGGCCCTGGACGCTGCGCACCCTGGCGCCGAGGACCGCGCCGGTCGACCGGTCGGTACACGCCGCGCGCGGCAGGGTCGCCGAGGTGCGGATCACCATCTGAGCGAGGTGCGTGGACAGCCCGTCGGAGGCCGGCGGGCTGTGCACGTCGGCGGGCCGGTAGGACGCTCGCTGCTTACACTGCTGCGAGCGAGCGTATCGGCGGCCCATGTCGGTGCGACGCCCGGATCTGAGATGAGGGCCTCGGTGCCGACCCTGCACGACGACCGACCCTGGGGCTCGTACGACGTCGTGGACGCCGGACCCGGCTTCCAGGTCAAGCGCCTCGTGGTGAAGCCCGGCAAGCGGTTCAGCTACCAGCGCCACAGGCTGAGGTCGGAGCACTGGTACGTGGTCGCGGGCGGTGGCATCGTGACCCTCGACGGCGAGGAGCTGCCGGTCCGGCCCGGTGATGCCGTCGACATCGCCGTTGGCGCCGCTCACCGGGCCACCAACACCGGCACGGGCGAGGATCTCGTCCTGATCGAGGTGCAGACCGGGGCGTACTTCGGCGAGGACGACATCATCCGCCTCGACGACGACTACGGGCGCTGCCGGCACTGACCCGGTCAGCTGACGGACCGGTTGCCCTTCAGCTCCGCGCTGGGGTACTTGTGCAGGTACTTGGCGATCTGGTCGTTCTTGACATCGCGGAAGAGCTCGCGGCTCTGTCTGGGCGCGAGCCGCACGATGCTCTGCCCGTCCGAGCTCACGCCGTAGCTGCCGAGGGGCGCGGTGAGGAACTGGACGTCCTTGTCCTTGACGTTCCGCAGGGACAGCGCGAGGTTGATGATGTCGCCGTTGCTCCAGCCGGAGTCGATCGTCAGGTAGCGCGTGATGACCCGCACGATCTTGATGACGGCCACGGGGTTGTGGTCCTGGGACAAGACCTTGCTCATCGTCGCGCGCATGAAGTTCTGCTGACGTTTGATCCGGTCGAAGTCGCCGTTGGCGAGGCCGTGGCGCGTCCGGACGTAGGCCAGCGCCTCCTGGCCCTTGAGGGTGTGCCAGCCCTTCGTCCAGGTGATGCGCTGCGAGTCGTCGTAGAAGGTGTGCGGGATGTACACGCGCACGCCGTTGACCGCGGTGGTGAGGTCCTTGAACCCGGTCCAGTCGATGACGGCCATATGGTCGATCTGGATGCCGGTGAGGTCCTGTACCGTCTTGACCGCGAGACTGGGGCCGCCGAACGCGAACGCCGCGTTGATCTTGCCGTACCCGCCGGCGTACGGGTAGTGGTCGATCTTCACCCAGGTGTCACGTGGTATCGACACCAGCTGGACGCTCTTCCGGTCGGCCGGGATGTGGGCGATCATCAGCGTGTCGCTGCGGTGGATGAACGGCGTCCAGTGCCCGTCCTTCAGGTCCTGGCTCACCGACTGGGTGTCGCGGCCGTTGTCGGCGCCGAGCAGCAAGATGTTGAGGGCGCGGTCCTGCTCGTGCGGCTGGTTCGCCGGATGCACGTTGTGCTCGATCGTGCTGACCTGGACCCGCTTGACGTTGCTCAGCTCGTGGTTGATCCAGTACCAGTAGCCGCCCGCCGTGCCGGCGATGAGGACCAGCACGACGATCAGGCTCGTCATCACCCAGTGCCGGCGGATGAAGCCGCGGCGTTTGCGCACGCCTGCGGAAGCGGGGGAAGAGCCGCCCGAACCGGGAGCCGCTGAGGCTTCGGAGTCCGATGCATTGGCGCCAGCGCCGTCGCCGGGCTCGCCGGTTGTCGGCGTGCTCTCGTCAGTCATGCGGGCGGTCTACGTATCCGTTGGTAGGGAGGATGAGCTGCCAGTCTGCCAAAAAATGTCATTGCACCTGTAATCGCCTCAGGGGTTGTTAAGGATGCCGGATCGCCCCCACCCGGCCCGGCCCTCCCGTACCGCCCGGCGTCAGACCGACTCTGGCACGATGACGCCCATGAGCGCCAGACCGGACCCCAGCACGTTGATCACCGTTGCCCCGACCGGCGCGGAGACCGCGAAAGCCGACTTCCCAGCCCTGCCCACGACGCTCGAGGAGCTCGTCGAGACCGCCGTACGATGCGAGGCAGCGGGCGCGGCGATGATCCACCTGCACATCCGCGACGGCGAGCACCTGCCGACGCTGGAGGTCTCCCGGCTGTCCGACGCGGTCACCGCCGTGCGCGAACGGACCTCGCTCGTGGTGCAGCTCTCGACCGGAGGGTCGGTGCACGACCCGCTGGACGAGCGCCTGGCGGTCCTCGACGCCGAGCCGGACTCGTGCTCGCTGACGATGGGTACGACCAACTTCGGCGACGACGTCTTCCTCAACCCGTGGCCGTTCGTCGCCGAGCTCTACCAGCTGACCCAGGACCGTGAGGTCGTGCCGGAGTTCGAGCTGTTCGACCTCGGCCACGTCGCGGCGCTACACCGGCTGCTCGACACGTATGGCCTGCCGTACGGCGAGCGCGTGCACTGCGACCTCGTGATGGGCGTACCGGGCGGGATGCCGGGGACCGCCGATGCGCTCGTGGCGGCCGTCCAGGCACTCCCCGATGCGACGACGTCGTGGTCTGCGACGGGGATCGGCCGGACGACGCTGGCAGTTGCACTCGCAGCGCTGTCCAAAGGCGGACATCTGCGCGTCGGGATGGAGGACACGCTGACGCTGGCGCGCGGCGTGCCCGTCACCCACAACGCCGAGCTCGTGAGCCGCGCGGCCAGCCTCTGTGAGCTGGCGCAGCGGCCGGCGATGTCGACCGCCGATGCGCGCGAGCTCCTCCAGGTCAAGCGCCGCTGACCTCCGCCCTCCCCGCCGAGAGGTCACTTGGTTCCCGTCGAGGGGTCACTTGGTTCCCGCCGAGGGGTCGCTTGATTCCCGTCGAGGGGTCGCGTTGATTCCGTCGAGGGGTCACTTGATTCCCGTCGAGAGATCGCGCGCTTCCCGGGGAACTACACTCAGCGCGTGCGAGCGCTGTACATGATGTCGGTGGGGGTTTGACGCATGCCGTTCGAGATCCCTCCCGACCTGGACCCGTCGGTCATGCCGATCGCCTTCCTGCTGGGGCACTGGCATGGGAACGGTCACGGTGACTACCCGACGATCGAGCAGTTCGCGTTCCGGCAAGAGATCGCCTTCACCCACGACGGGCGACCGTTCCTCCACTACTTCAGCCGTACCTGGCTGACCGACGACGACGGGAACGACGTACGGCCGTTGGCACTTGAGACCGGCTTCTTCCGCCCGCAGGCCGACGGCGGCCTCGAAGTCGTGCTGGCGCACCCCACCGGGTTCGTCGAGATCTACTACGGCAGCGTCGAGGGCGCCAAGATCGAGCTGGCCACGGATGCCGTCGTGCGTACCGCGACCGCCAAGGAGTACACGGCGGGCCATCGCCTGTACGGCCTCGTGGAGGGCGACCTGCTCTGGACGTTCGACATGGCGGCGCAAGGCGAAGGGATCCAGTCCCACATCTGGGCGCGGCTGCAGCGCGACTGACGACGCCTCGTCACGCCTAGACTGGGCGCGTGGACCAACTGCTCCAGACCGAGCTCCGCTCGCGAGGGTACCGGCTGACGCCGCAGCGCCAGCTGGTGCTGGAGGCCGTGACGGCGCTCGGCCACGCCACCCCCGAGGACGTGTTCGGCTGGGTAAGGGAGCGATCCGCCGCGGTCAACATCTCGACGGTGTACCGCACCCTCGAGCTGCTCGAGGAGGTCGGCCTCGTCAACCATGCACACCTGACGCACGGAGCGCCGACGTACCATGCGGCGGCGGCTCCAGAGCACGTCCACCTGATCTGCCGCGGCTGTGGCGACGTCATCGAGGTCGAGCCCGCGGAGGTTGCGCCGATGCTCGACAGCCTGCGCCACACGCATGGGTTCGTGGCTGACGTCGGGCACCTGACCGTGTTCGGGTCCTGCGCCCGTTGTGGGGGGTCCGCCTCGTGACCTGGCGCAGCCCGCTACTGTCCGTTCCGGGTGCGGTCGAGGCCGACGGTGTCGACGCCGGCGTCGCGGCCCACTACGGCGACCCGTTCCGCGAGCAGAAGGCACTCCTCGCCGGTGAGGGCTACGTCGACCTGTCCCACCGTGGCGTCGTCCGGGTCAGTGGCCCCGACCGGCTCAGCTGGCTGCACTCGCTGACGACGCAGCACCTCACCGGCCTGTCGCCGGGCACGCCTGTCACCACGCTGGTCCTGTCGCCGATGGGCCACGTCGAGCACGCGCTGAACGGCTACGACGACGGCGAGGCGTTCTGGGCGCACGTCGAGCCCGGTGAGGCGGCGGCACTCGTGGCATGGCTCGACGCGATGCGCTTCATGCTGCGCGTCGAGGTCAGCGACGTCACGGACACGTGGGCGGTGATGGCGCGGTCGGAGACGGGCGTCGAGCTGGCCCGCCGCGACAGCCTGGCGAACGCTCCTGCCGGTACACCGGTAGGGATCTGGGCACTGGAAGCGCTGCGCATCGCCCGTGGGGAGCCGAGGTTCGGGCTGGACACCGACCACAAGACGATTCCCAACGAGGTCGGCTGGATCGGCTCCGCGGTGCATCTCGACAAGGGGTGCTACCGCGGGCAGGAGACCGTCGCGAGGGTGCACACCCTCGGCCGCCCACCGCGTCGACTGGTCCAACTGCACCTCGACGGCTCCGTCGACCACCTCCCTGTACACGGGGACGCGATAACGCTCGACGATCGGCAGGTGGGCTTCGTCGGGTCGGCGGCCCGGCACTACGAGCTCGGTCCGATCGCGCTCGGCCTGGTGAAGCGCAACGTCGGGCCTGACACCGTACTGCTGGCCGCAGGCGTGCCGGCGAGCCAGGAAGTGGTCGTCGACCCCGAGGTCGGCCTGCACGTGCGTCCCCGCCTCTAGCGCCCTGCCCCCCTCACAGTCGAGGGGTCACGCTGTTCCCGTCGAGGAGTCAGTCTGTTCCCGCCGAGGGGTCGCTTTGGTCCCGCCGAGGGGTCAGTCAGGTCCAGCTGCGGCGTCAGTCAGGTCCGGCCTGAGGAGTGCGTTCGGTCTACCGGGCGGATGGGGCGACGGCGTTTCGGGGCCAAGGGCGGTAGCCCGACCACTGAGGTCGGTTGAACCGGCCCGGCGAAACCCTCGTCGATTCTCGAACGTACGGACTTGACTTGTCGGTGGGAGACAGCTGACCCTTCGGGGGGCTCGACGGGAAGTACATGACCCCTCGACGGGGAGTACGTGACCCCTCGACGGGGAGTACGTGACCCCTCGACGGGAAGTACATGACCCCTCGACGGGAAGTACATGACCCCTCGACGGGAAGTACTGACCCCTCGACGGGAAGTACATGACCCCTCGACGGGAAGTACATGACCCCTCGACGGGGGCTGGTCAGCTGGTGGAGTTGATCATGCCGGCGCCGACGGTCACGCCGGTCGCCTCGTCGATCAGCACGAACGATCCGGTAGTCCGGTTCTTCTCGTACGTGTCGCACAGCAGCGGGACCGTGGTACGCAGCTGGACCCGGCCGATCTCGTTGAGCGACAGCTCCTTGGTCTCGAGATCGCGGTGCAGCGAGTTCACGTCGAGGCGGTACTGCACGTCCTTGATCATCGTGCGTGCCATCCGGGTCGTGTGCTTGATCGCCAGCTTCTGCCTCGGCCGCAGCGGTGCCGTCGCCATCCAGCACACCATCGCGTCGAGGTCCTGGCTGGGCTTCGGCGCGTTCTGCGGGCGGCAGATCATGTCGCCGCGGGACACGTCGACGTCGTCCTCGAGCCGTACTGTCACCGACATGGGCGGGAACGCCTCGTCGAGCTCGGTGTCGAAGAGGTCGATGGAGGCGATCTTCGACGGCATCCCCGAGGGCAGTACCAAGACGTCGTCTCCCGGCTTGAGGACGCCGCCGGCCACCCGGCCGGCATAGCCGCGGTAGTCGTGGTAGTCGTCGGACTTGGGACGGATGACGTACTGCACGGGGAAACGTGTGTCGACCAGGTCGCGGTCGGAAGCGACGTGGACGTTCTCGAGGTGGTGCAGCAGCGACGGCCCGTCGTACCAGTCCATCTTGGTCGAGCGGGTCACCACGTTGTCACCCAGCAGCGCGGAGATGGGGATGATCGTCAGGTCGGGGATCGCGAGCTTCGTCGCGAACGCCGTGAACTCCTCGTAGATCGTGTTGTAGCGCTCCTGCGAGAAGTCGACCAGGTCCATCTTGTTGATGCACAGCACGAGGTGCGGCACCCGGAGCAGGGACAAGATGACGGCGTGGCGTCGGGACTGCTCGGTGAGCCCCTGCCGGGCGTCGACCAGGACGAGTCCGAGGTCCGCCGTCGAAGCGCCGGTGACCATGTTGCGGGTGTACTGCACGTGGCCGGGCGTGTCCGCGATGATGAACTTGCGGTTGGGAGTGGCGAAGTAGCGGTAGGCGACGTCGATCGTGATGCCCTGCTCGCGCTCCGACCGCAGCCCGTCGGTGAGCAGAGCCAGGTCGGTGTAGTCGTAGCCCCGAGCGCTGGAGGTGGCCTCGACCGCCTCCAGCTGGTCGGCGAAGATCGACTTCGAGTCGAGGAGCAGCCGCCCGATGAGGGTCGACTTCCCGTCGTCGACCGAGCCGGCCGTGGCGAACCTGAGCAGATCCATCAGAAGTAACCCTCTCGCTTGCGGTCCTCCATGGCGGCTTCACTGAAGCGGTCGTCGCCACGGGTGGCTCCGCGCTCGGTCAGCACTGCGACGGAGATCTCGTCGATGATCTCGGGAATGGTGGCGGCCGAGCTCTCCACACATCCGGTGAGCGTCAGGTCGCCGACGGTGCGGAAGCGGACGGTGCGCTCCTCGACCTTCTCGCCGGGCCTGAGCGGGTTGAAGTCACTCTCGCTGAGCAGCATTCCGTCGCGTTCGAAGACGCGGCGCTGGTGGGCGAAGTAGATGTCCGGTATCTCGACCTGCTCCTGCCCGAGGTAGTGCCAGACGTCGAGCTCGGTCCAGTTGGACAGCGGGAAGATCCGCATGTGCTCGCCGGCATGGATACGCCCGTTGTACAGCGACCACAGCTCGGGCCGCTGCATCTTGGGGTCCCACTGCCCGAACTCGTCGCGGTGGGAGTACACGCGCTCCTTGGCCCGTGCCTTCTCCTCGTCCCGGCGGCCCCCACCGAAGGCGGCGGTGAAACCCTCCTCCTCGATCGCGTGCAGCAAGGTGCCGATCTGCTGGCGGTTCCGGCTCGTCTTGCCGTCGTCGACGATGACGCCGTTGGCGATGGCCTCCTCGACCGAGGCGACGACCAGGCGGACGCCCAGCCGGCTCACCCAGCGGTCGCGGCAGGCCAGCACCTCCGGGAAGTCGTACCCGGTGTCGACCTGGAGCACCGGGAACGGGATCTTCGCCGGGAAGAAGGCCTTCTCGGCGAGGCGCATCATCACGATGGAGTCCTTGCCGCCGGAGAACATCAGCACCGGCTTCTCGAACTCGGCCGCGACCTCGCGGAAGATGTGGATCGACTCGGCCTCGAGCTCGTCGAGCTGGCTCAGCCGATAGTCAGCGTGCAGGGTCATGCGTCAGCGGCTCCTTGAGAAGATTTGCACTAAGACTAGTGGGGCATCGTCGCCCGATCGCCCCGATAGGGAAACTTGTGGCGCACCCAACACTCGATGCCATCGCTCTGTGTGAACGGTGATCGGTCAGCCCGGTATGGCCTGTGGTTGGCCGCCCGAACGCCGGCGGCGCAGGCGGCCGTCGAACATGGGCTGGTGAGCATCGATCGCCCTCCGGTTCAGGTCTGCTCGCGGGTGGGAGCCGTCAATGGTGAAACATTGTAAACTTAGTCTACAAAGTTACCCGAATTATGCGGCGGGCTCCGCCGCACGCCGCGGCATACCAGGCCTCGCGAGCTCACCACCGCCATCGGGCTCGACCATGAGCCGGCGGCCCACGGGCCGTCTTCCCGGCCGCCACCATGCGTACGGTCGACGCCCGACGCGTCGTGAGCGATTGTGGCACCCGATCCGCTAGCGAGCGCCCGCGATGTCCGGGTTATCGGCCGGCGAGTCGATCGGTTCGGACTCCTCGATCTGCTCCACGGTGGGCTTGCCGGTCATCGGGAGTCCGACGCTGCGTCGCAGCAGACCCCACACCAGCGGGACGAGGAAGAGCATGACGATCCCGACGCCGGCGATGAGCTTCGGGTGGGTCTGGTCGTCCCCGGAGCCGAGCGGCGCCCAACCCGCCTTGTCGAGCAGGGCGAGTCCGGACATCGTCAGCACCACGATGATGCCGCGGCGGATGTAGGTCGCCCGCATCCGTGGCGCGATCTTGGCGCCGATGATGCACCCGGGCACCGACCCGATCGTCAGCGGGATCACGATTCTCCACTCCAGGCCGTTGACCAAGATGTTGGAGATGGCCGCCGACAGCACGAGCGGCACGGCCTGGACCAAATCGGTGCCGACCAGCTTCACCGCAGACAAGGTGGGGTACAGGATCAGCAGAGCGATCATGATGACCGACCCCGAGCCCACCGAGGTGATGCCGACCAGGAGCCCGCCCAGCCCCCCGACGAGGATCGTCGGGATGGGACGGACGACGGGCTCAGCGGAGCCCCGCCGCAGCCCCGACGCCCGACGCCTCAGCTCCACGTACAGCCGAAGTGCGTACGTAGCCGCTGCGAGCAGGAGCGCGAAGCCGATGCACAGCTTCAGGAAGTTGTCGATGTTGGCGTGCGGGTTCACCCAGCGGACGACGTGAGGGCCGAGGAAGGCCATCGGCACCGAGCCGCAGATCAAGAACCCGGCCAGCCGGAAGTTGGGTGAGCCCTCGCGCCAGTGGACGGCGGCCCCGCCCGACTTGTACACGGCTGCCGCGGTCAGGTCGGCGGTCACCACCGAGGACGCGTCACCGACGCCGAGGAAGATGAGGGCCGGCGTCATCAGGGCCCCGCCGCCCATGCCGGTGATGCCGACGACGATGCCGACGATGAAGGCAGCGACCGCGGTCTTGATCTCCAGACCGTGGGCTGCCCACAGTCCCTCGGACAGCAGGTGTTGGGCGCTGGTGAGCATGATCGCCCTCCGGTGGTCGTCAGGTATGGAGCCAGCCTTCGAATGCTAGGCCATTCATCAGTTCGTCGACACAACTTGCTATCTCTCGTTCAGTAGTGTCGATTCGCAGCGCGTCGGTGGGCTCCTCGTACGGCGACGAGATCCCCGTGAAATCCGCGATCAGGCCGGCCCGGGCCTTGGCGTACAGGCCCTTGCGATCGCGTCGCTCACACTCCTCCAGTGGGGTCGCGACGTGGACCAGGACGAAGCCGCCCCCGGCAGCCTCGACCATCCGCCGTACCTCGGCCCGGGTGGCCTCGAACGGAGCGATCGGAGAGCAGACGGCCAGGCCGCCGTGGCGGGAGATCTCGGCGGCCACGAACCCGATCCGGACGATGTTGGTCTCGCGGTCCTCGCGGCTGAAGCCGAGGCCCTTGGAGAGCAGATGGCGGACCACGTCGCCGTCGAGCGACGTGACAGTGCGCTCACCCTGCTCGAGGATGCGGTCGACGAGGGCACGGGCCAGTGTCGACTTCCCCGACCCCGACAGCCCGGTGAAGAAGACGACGAGGCCCTGTCGCTCGCGGGGCGGCCGGTCCTTCGAGCGAACGGCCTCGACTGCGGGCGGGTAGTCGCCGACCGGCTGCTCGTCGAGGCTGAGCACGGAGTCTGCGTAAGACCGCGCCACGCTGGTCAGCAGCCATTCGTCGGGAGAGCGCCACGTTCCGTGGGTCCCGCTCCTCCCATGGTCGGCGACGGACGCGGCCACGACCACCGTGGCCGGTCCGACAAGAGCCGCAGCCTCGATGGTCGCGCGCACGAGTGCCGGTCCGGACACTCCGACCGGCATGCCTTCACCGACGCACGCGACCAGCAGCGGCACCTTTCCAGATCCCGAGGAGGCCTCGCTGATCGCGGCGATGTCGGCGGTCGTGAGGGGGCGCCTGACCGGGACCGCGACGAGCGTGTCGGCGGGGTACTTCGCGTGCACCTGCGTGGGCGACAGGTGTCTGTCGCGGAAGGCGCCGAACTCGGTGTGCGCCAGCCGCATGACGCTGCCGACGAGCCCGACCCGGCCGTCGGGACCCGGCCAGCTCCCGGTCACCGCGAGGCGCGCGAGCGGGACTCCTTCGGGGTCCATCAGGTCGAGCCGTCCAGCCCCGGTCGCCAGCTGGGCGACCTCCGCCGGCACGGTCAAAGTGATGGGAGCGGCATCTCCGGCAGCCCGCGGGTCGACGAACCCGGCCAGCGGCGGAGAGAACGCGCCGTTGACGAGCAGGTCGACGTCGTCGAGCTCCCGCTGGGTCGGTGTCCACCGTGGGATCGTCTGCGCGACATCGGGCACCGTCTGATTGTGCCATCAGAGGCGGTACGCTCACCGGTCGTGGCCGCTCCCGAGATCCTCGTAGAGGTCGTCCGCTCCGGGTTCGTCGAAGGTCGCCATCGTGGCTCCGTCGTGGCCTTGACGGCCGAGGGAGCCGTCGACTGGTCGATCGGGGACGTCGACGGGCCGGTCTACCCGCGCTCGTGCAACAAGCCGATCCAGGCGGCGGCCATGGTACGGCTCGGCCTCGACCTCCACGGGGAGCTGCTCGCGTCGGCCTGCGCCAGCCACTCCGGTGAGCCGTTCCAGCTCGCCTGCGTGCGCCGGATCCTGGCCGATGCCGGTCTTGACGAGACGGCTCTCAAGACGCCCCCCGACTACCCGCTCGACGAGGAGGCCCGGGCGGCCGCGATCCGGGCGGGGGAGCCGCCCTCGTCGGTCGCGATGAACTGCTCGGGCAAGCACGCCGCCATGCTGGCCACCTGTGTGACCCGCGACTGGGACGTGACCACCTACCTGGATCGCACCCACCCCTTACAAGAGGCCATCGCCGCGACCTTCGCGGAGCTCACGGGCGAGGCGGTGGCATCCGTCGGCGTCGACGGCTGCGGCGCACCACTCTTCTCGGCGTCTCTGGCCGGGCTCGCGAGCGCGTTCCGGGCGCTCGCGACCGCTGAGGAGGGGACTGCCGAGCGGCGGGTCGCCGACGCCATCCGCTCGTACCCCGAGCATGTGTCCGGGACCCGCCGGGACGAGTCGGCTCTGCTGCGCGCCATCCCCGGAGCGATCGCGAAGGCCGGCGCTGAGTCGTGCTACGCAGTCGCACTCCCGGACGGCCGGGCGGTCGCGCTCAAGATCGAGGACGGCTCCGCTCGCGCCCGGCCGGTTGTCATGGCGGCGGCGCTGCGACGACTCGATGTCGACGCGATACCCGGCGTGGATGCCGACGCGGTGAGCGCTACCGGAGTGGCGTTGTTGCTCGGAGGCGGCGTACCCGTGGGTGAGCTGCGATCGGTGCTGTGACCCGGATTCGAAGGCCGGTTGCTTGCGTTTGCTTGCTTTAGCAAGCACCATGGACACCATGGCACGTTCGAGAACCACGAGAACCCGGGCCGGCGGTAGCGGTCACACGGCGGCGGCCCGCGTCACGGCAAGCGCGCGCGCCGGAAGTGCCCGGGTGAGTCACCGCGCCCAGAACCTCGGCGACTACCTCCGCGACCAGCGCCGAGGCGCCCAGCTCACCTTGCGGCAGCTCGCCGACCAGACCGGTGTCTCGAACCCCTATCTGAGCCAGATCGAGCGCGGGCTCCGCAAGCCGTCGGCCGATGTCCTGCAGCAGCTCGCCAAGGGATTGCGCATCTCGGCGGAGACGCTGTACGTGCGCGCCGGCCTCCTCGATCCGGCCGAGTCGGGGCAGGATTCGGTGCCGAGGGCCGTGCTCGGCGATCCCGCGCTGAGCGAGCGCCAGCGACAGGTGCTGCTCGACATCTACGCCTCTTTCCGCAGGGAGAACGACGCCTCGTCGGTCGCCTCCGCCGGCTCGAGCTGAGTCTCGGCGGGACCTCGTGGCGGGCTCGACACCGGAGGTCCTCGTTGGCGCGGGTTAGGCTTGCGACGTGACGGTGGCCCTGGACAGCTCGGTGATCTGGACGATCGAGGGCAACGTCTACCTCGCGATCTGGACGATCCTCCTCTTCGTGAAGCTCTTCGCCCTGTGCGACGCCGCCGTCCGACCGAACGCCATCTACGTCGCGGCGGACAAGCAGACGAAGCTCCTGTGGATGGCGATGCTCGGCGTCACGCTGCTCCTGCACGTGTTCGACAACCACCGCAGCTTCGGCCTGCTCACCCTCATCGGCGCGGTCGTCGCCATGGTGTACCTGGCCGACGTGCGGCCGGTCCTGCGCTCGATGCAGCGTCGCTGATCGTCGCCCGGTGGGCAGTGTCCGCGGCCCCGACGGTCCCCTGGAATGCGTCGTCACGGGCTCCGGTGAGCCGGTCACAGTGTTCGCGCATGGGTTCGCGGGGTCTATCGGCGAGACCCGGCCCTTCGGTTCCGGTGTCCACGGGACCCGGGTCTTCTTCCATTTCCGGGCGCACGGCGCGTCCGCGCCGGCCGACCTCACATGGACGTACGCCGGCCTCGAGGCTGAGCTGCGCGCCGTTCGGACGGCGTACGGCGCCAGCCGCGGTCTCGGCGTGTCGCTGGGAGCAGGCGCGCTCCTCAGATCTGCCGTCTGCTCTCCTGACACGTTCGAGCGGTTGGTGTTCGTCCTCCCGCCGGCGCTCGACCTCCCCCGGAGCGGCAAGGCCCTCGACAGAGTTCGGGCGATGGCACAGCATGCGGCCTCGCATGACGTCGAGGGGCTGACCGCGCTGCTGCTGGCCGAGCAGCCCGAGGATGTACGCCGCCGGCGCGGGACGCAGATGTGGGCGCGCTCGCAGGCGGAGCGACTGTCGAGCCCGGCGCTGCGGGACGTGATCGTGCAGATCCCGGCGCTGGTACCGCTGGAGGACCGGGCGCTGCTGGCGCGGGTGACCGCCCCGGTCCTCCTGATCGGTCAGGAGGAGGACGAGGCGCACCCGAGCTCGGTCGTCCACGAGATCGCCGAGGTGCTGCCGAACGCCAGAGTCGAGATCTTCTCGCCCGGCGGAGTGTTGTGGACGCACCGGGCCCGGCTCAGGTCGCTGGTCAGCGGCTTCCTCAACGACTGAGGACCACCTTTAGGGTGGGCGCATGGAGCTCACCCTCGAGCGCGGCGACATCACCTCGCAGCAGGTCGACGCGATCGTCAACGCGGCCAACACGGCGATGCGCGGTGGCGGCGGCGTCGACGGTGCCATCCACCGGGCCGGCGGCCCAGCGGTCCTCGCGGACTGCATCGAACGGTTCCCTAACGGGCTCCCGACCGGCCAGGCCGGGTGGACGACCGCCGGCGACTTGCCTGCGCGGTGGGTGATCCACGTCGTCGGCCCGAACTACGCACGCGGCCAGACCGATCGGAGCCTGCTCACCTCGTGCTACTCGAACGCGCTCGCGGTCGCTGACGAGCTCGGCGCCGGGACCGTTGCCTTTCCGTTGGTGTCGGCCGGGATCTACGGGTGGCCGCTCGAGGACGCGGCTGCGGCTGCGGTCGAGACGTTGCGGCGTACGCCGTCGAAGGTGAGCGAGGCACGGCTGGTCGCGTTCGGCGACGCCGCGTACGACGCGCTGAGCGAGGCACTGCGGCGCCTGCGTTGAGCTGGGGGCTGCGGCCGCGCGACCTTTGCGCGGCTCTGCAGCACGTGCGCTGAGCTGGGGCGCCCGGACGTGCCCTCTCAACCTGAAGGATCCGAGCGCCAGGTGGTTATGGCTACCTCAGGAACCGGACCTTGGCGGTGGAGTGCGCCTTCTCAACCTGAAGGATCCAAGTTCTGGGGCGGTCACAGCTACCTCAGTCTCGGACCTTGCGGGTGGAGACCGGACCCCCCCGACGCACCGGACCACCCGACGCGCGGAGCGCTCAGCCGCGCCGTGCACGGGCCGTAGCCCGGCCCCGCACCGTCTGGTCGAGGATCACTTTGCGCAACCGGACCGCGTCGGGGGTCACCTCGACGCACTCGTCCTCGCGGCAGAACTCCAGCGACTGCTCGAGGGACAGCCGACGCGGCGGGACGAGCCGCTCGAGCTCGTCCGCGGTCGCCGACCGTACGTTGGTCAGCTTCTTCTCCTTGGTGATGTTGACGTCCATGTCGTCGGAGCGGCTGTTCTCACCGACGAGCATCCCCTCGTACACCTCGGTGCCGGGCTCGACGAAGAGGCTGCCACGCTCCTGCAGGTTGAACATCGCGTACGACGTCGCCACGCCACTGCGGTCGGCGACGAGCGACCCGGACGGGCGGGTACGCAGGTCGCCGAACCACGGCTCGTACCCCTCGAAGACGTGGTTCGCGATACCCGTGCCGCGGGTGTCGGTCATGAACTCGGTACGGAACCCGATCAGCCCACGCGCCGGCACGAGGAACTCCATCCGTACCCAGCCGGTGCCGTGGTTGATCATCTGCTCCATCCGCCCCCTGCGGATCGCGAGCAGCTGGGTGACGACGCCGAGGTACTCCTCGGGACAGTCGATCGTCAGCCGCTCGACCGGCTCGTGCAGCTTGCCGTCGATCTCCTTAGTCACCACCTGCGGCTTGCCGACGGTGAGCTCGTAGCCCTCGCGCCGCATCTGCTCCACCAGGATCGCCAACGCGAGCTCCCCGCGTCCCTGGACCTCCCATGTGTCGGGCCGTTCGGTCGGCAGCAGCCGGATCGAGACATTGCCGACGAGCTCGCGGTCGATGCGGTCCTTGACCAGCCGGGCCGTCACCTTCGTCGCCTTGCCGCGACCGGCGAGCGGCGAGGTGTTGATGCCGAGCGTCATCGAGATCGCCGGCTCGTCGACCGTGATGAGCGGAAGGGCGACCGGTGAGTCGACGTCGGCCAGCGTCTCGCCGATCGTGATCTCCGGGATCCCGGCCACCGCGATGATGTCGCCGGGACCCGCCGACTTGCCGGGCACCCGCTCGAGCGCCTCCGTGACCAGCAGCTCGGTGACCTTCACGTTCTGCCGGGACCCGTCCCGTCGCAGCCAGGCGACCGTCTGGCCCTTCGTCAGCGTGCCCTCGTGGACGCGGCACAGCGCGAGCCTGCCGAGGAACGGGGAGGCGTCGAGGTTGGTCACCTGGGCCTGCAGCGGGGCGCCCTCGGTGTACGTCGGTGCCGGGACCGTCCTCAGGATCGTCGCGAAGAGCGCCTCGAGGTCGGCACCGTCGGGGAAGTCGCCGTCGGCGGGCTGTGTCATCGACGCGCGGCCGGCCTTGGCGGACGCGAACACCACGGGGAAGTCGAGCGAGTCGTCGGCGGACTCGGAGTCCAGCAGGTCCAGGAAGAGCTCGTACGTCTCCTCGACCACGTGGTCGATGCGGGCGTCGGGCCGGTCGACCTTGTTGACCACGAGCACGACCGGAAGCTTGCGCGCCAGGGCCTTGCGCAGCACGAACCGGGTCTGTGGCAGTGGACCTTCGGAGGCGTCGACGAGCAGGACGACACCGTCGACCATAGACAGTCCGCGCTCCACCTCGCCGCCGAAGTCGGCGTGGCCGGGGGTGTCGATGATGTTGATCGTGACCGGACCGTTCGTGGCGGCCGGACCCGCGTAGTGGACGGCGGTGTTCTTCGCCAGGATCGTGATGCCCTTCTCCCGCTCCAGATCGCCCGAGTCCATGACGCGCACATCGATGTCGGCACCGGCCCGGAAGGCGCCCGACTGCCACAGCATCGCGTCGACGAGCGTGGTCTTCCCATGGTCGACGTGCGCCACGATGGCGACGTTGCGCAGGTCGTCGCGGTTCGTCCGTGCGGGCGCCGCCGGGGCGGTGACGGTGGGCGTGGAGGTAGACATGGCGGAGCAAGAGTCCTGTCGGGTGGGGAACGCCGCGCGCATGGCAGCAACTGCCCAGTCTACCGTCGGCGCCCGCGCGGGACCCAATTCCGGCGACACCTCTCCGGTCGCGCTCCTCGACCGCTCCGATTCGCGGCGGTCGAGGAAATGCGGGAGACTCGGCGGTTGTTGGGTCCCCTGGAGGTGCATGTCCGGTGACGGTGCGAGCGATCAGTGACGCGTTGGCGACCACGGCTCCTCCGCTGACCGGCAAAACCCACGGCGCTGGTGGGCGCACCGGACGCGGGCCCCGCCGCGTGGCCATGCTGAGCGTGCACACCTCACCGCTCGACCAGCCCGGCACCGGCGACGCCGGAGGGATGAACGTGTACATCGTCGAGCTGTCCCGTCAGCTCGCCGCCGCGGGTATCGAGATCGAGATCTTCACGCGGGCGACGTCCCGCGACCTGCCGCCCGTCACAGAGCTGGCCCCGGGCATCACCGTTCGGCATGTCATCGCCGGTCCGCTCGAGGGGTTGACCAAGGCTGAGCTGCCCGGTCAGCTGTGCACCTTCGCCAGGGAGGTGCTGCGCACCGAGGCGACCTTCGCTCCGGGATACTACGACGTCATCCACTCCCACTACTGGCTGTCCGGCCAGGTCGGTGCGTTGGCGCGCGACCGTTGGGGTGTCCCCCTCGTCCACTCCATGCACACCATGGCGAAGGTCAAGAACGGCTCGCTGGCCGCCGGCGACCCCGCTGAGCCGACCGCACGGATCATCGGCGAGGAACAGGTGGTCGAGGCCGCCGACCTGATCGTCGCCAACACCGATGAAGAGGCCCGCCAGCTGGTCGACCTGTACGACGCCGACCCTGCTCGCCTGCGGGTGATCACGCCCGGGGTGAACCTCGACTTGTTCCGGCCAGCCGACAAGGCTGCGGCGCGCCGCCGCCTCGGGATGGCTTCGGACGCCTTGGCGGTCATGTTCGCCGGACGGATCCAGCCGCTGAAGGCACCCGACGTCGTCATCGAGGCCGTCGCGGAGCTCCTGCGGCGCCGCCCCGCCCTGCGCGACCGGCTCGTTGTCCCGGTCATCGGGGGCCCTTCGGGCAGCGGTCTGGAGACTCCTCGCGGGCTCGTCGACCTCGCGGCGTCGCTCGGTGTCGACGACCTGGTCCGGTTCGTCCCGCCGGTGGAGCAGGCCGCCCTGGTGGACTACTACCGGGCCGCCTCCCTGGTCGTGGTGCCGTCCTACAACGAGTCGTTCGGCTTGGTCGCCATCGAGGCGCAGGCGTGCGGGACGCCCGTGGTGGCGGCGAACGTCGGCGGCCTCCCCACGGCCGTCCTCGACGGCCAGACCGGTGTCCTGGTCGACGGTCACGACCCTCTCGACTACGCCGACGTGATCGCTCGGCTGCTCGACGACGGCGCGACCCTGGACGCGATGGCAGGTGCCGGTGCCGACCATGCCCGGCAGTTCGGCTGGGAGGTCACGGCACGCCGAACGCTCGAGGCGTACTCGGCGGCGGCGGACCTGATGCGGGCCGAGGCGCTGGCGATCGCCACGTGACGGTGGCGCCGCAGTCTCGCCGCGGTGCAGCGATCGAGACGGTGCGGGCGTCGCTCCTCGAGGCCGGGCTGGCGGTCGACGAGTCGGCGGACGGCGTCTTCGCCGTCGAGCTGCCGGGAGACCACAAGCTGGCGATCCCGTGCCGGCTCAATGTCGGTGAGCACGCCCTGGGCGTCGACGCCTTCGTGTGCCGGAACCCCGACGAGAACCATGCGGGCGTGTACCGCTGGCTGCTGACCCGGAACCTGCGGATGTACGGCGTGGGCTTCGCCCTCGACCGCACCGGCGACATCTACCTGAGCGGCCGGTTCTCGCTGGATGCGGTGACCCGCGACGAGATCGACCGCGTCCTCGGGTCGGTGGCCGTGTACTGCGACGAGTCCTTCAACACGATCCTCGAGCTGGGTTTCGCATCGTCGATCCGCCGGGAGTGGCGGTGGCGGCGCAGCCGCGGCGAGTCGACGCGCAATCTGGACGCGTTCCGTGGCTGGCTGGAGCGGGACGAGACGGAGCCGCTGGCGTAGCCGATGCGGCCGGGAGAAGGTGTCCCGCATCACGTCTGGGCGCCTTGGTTGCAGTGCTGCCGAGACGTAATGTGTAAGAGGTAAGATGCACTCACGCTTCTTACACACGATGGCGGCTCACAGTCGCAGAAAAAGAGGACAGCATGATCAGCGCACCGGACGTCGCGCGCGAAATCGGCGCGTCCAGGCGTGCCGAGGCGCGGAGGTCGGTTCTCTCCGCAGCCGTCCGCCTGGCCAACCGCGAAGCGAGGCTTCGCCGCCGCAGGCAGCGGGTCGAGGAGCGTCTCGCCGGTCAGCCCTTCATCGGCTGACGCAGCAGACCGGCCTCACGGCCACCACATCGAGCCGGACCGATCTTCGGTCCGGCTCACCTGCGTCTAGCGCCCCTGGTTCTTGACGGCCTCGATCGCCGCCGCGGCGGCTTCGGGGTCGAGGTACCTGCCCCCGACCGCAAGCGGCCGCAGATCCGGGCCGAGCTCGTACAGCAGTGGTATCCCGGTCGGGATGTTGAGGCTGACGACCTCGGAGTCCGACATGTCGTCGAGGTGCTTGACGAGCGCCCGCAGCGAGTTGCCGTGTGCCGCCACGAGGACGGTCGCCTGCGTGAGCAGGTCCGGGACGATCGCGTCGTACCAGTACGGCAGCATCCGGTCGACCACGTCGGCGAGGCACTCCGTGCGCGGGCGGATCTCGTCGGGGAGCCCGGCGTACCGGGCGTCAGCGGTCTGGCTGAACTCGTCGTCGTCGGCGATCCGCGGCGGCGGTGTGTCGTACGACCGGCGCCAGAGCATGAACTGTTCCTCGCCGTACTGCTCCAACGTCTCCTTCTTGTTCTTGCCCTGCAGCGCACCGTAGTGCCGCTCGTTCAAGCGCCAGGACCGGCGTACGGGCAGCCAGTGCCGCTCGATGGGGTCAAGGCAGAGTTGGGCGGTCTGGATGGCCCGTCGGAGCACCGACGTATGGAGCAGGTCGGGGAGCACGCCGGCGTCGGCCATCAGCGCTCCGCTGCGGATCGCCTCGTCCCGGCCTCGCTCGCTGAGGCCCACGTCGACCCAGCCCGTGAAGAGGTTCTTGGCGTTCCATTCGCTCTCGCCGTGGCGCAACAGCACCAGTCGGTACGGCGCGTCGGTGGTCATGGGGACAACCTAGTGGCCGGGGCTACACAGCAGCAGGGTGCTGTCCCGTGACGAGGAAGACGATGCGCCGCGCCATGGAGACCGCGTGGTCGCCGATCCGCTCGTAGTACCTGCCGAGCAGCGCCATGTCGACCGCCGGCTCCACGCCTTCGTCCCAGTGCTCGCTGAGCAGCGTGCGGAACATCGACCGCCGCAGCATGTCCATGGTGTCGTCGGCGCTCTCGAGCTCCCGGGCGGCATCGACGTCGCGGGTGGCGACGATCTCCGCCGCCGCGGCAATCATCTCGTCCGCGGTCTGGGCCATCTGGGAGATGGTGGGCACGAGCACCTGCGGGACCGCACAGGTGGGAAAGCGCAGCCGGACGACCTTCGCCACGTGCACGGACAGGTCACCCATCCGCTCGAGATCGGCAACCATCCGCAGCGAGGCGACGAGCATCCTCAGGTCACCGGCGACCGGGGCCTGACGGGCGAGGATGTCGAAGCTCTCCTCCTCGATCCGCTCCCGGGCGTCGTCGATCGCAAGGTCTCCGCTGATCACCGACTCGGCGGCGCCGATGTCGGCGGTCAGCAGAGCACGCGTCGCCTGCTCGAGAGCCGCACGGACGCCACCGGTCATCTCGACGAGCTCGATGAGAACTCTGTCGAGCTGTTGCTGATACTGGTTGCGCATGTCACGACCGTAGTCGGGCAGGGTGAAATGCCGGGGTGGTGACGTGAACGCAGCGTGAACAGTCTCCGAAACCGCGATTGACGCGTAGCGCAGACGTGCACACGGGTCGTTCGAGCGTGCGTACGATTTAGGTATGGAGTCGTCAACGGCCGCGCTCGTGGGCGGCCTCATCGGTGTGGTCCTCGGGGCCATCACCGCACTGGCATGGCGGCTCAGTGAGCGCGACCAGGGCCGCACCCCCCAGGCGCCCGAGCCGCTGGTGCCGCCCGGGGCCGCCGCGGTGCTGTCGGTACTTCGCTCGTCGGCGCTCGTGGTCGGCCCCGACGACCAGGTGCTGAAGGCGACCGCGCCCGCGCACATGATGGGCCTGGTCGAGGGCACCCGCGTCGACGTACCCGAGCTGATGACGCTGATCCGGGAGGTACGCCGCGACGGCCAGATCCGCGAGCACGAGCTCGACCTTCGCCCACGGCGCGGTCCCCGGCGCCAGGTGGCCGCACGGGTGGCGCCCCTCGGCAGCCGGCTGGTGCTCGTCCTCGTCGACGACCGGACCCGTGAGCGGCGCGTCGACGCCATCCGCCGCGACTTCGTGGCGAACGTGAGCCACGAGCTCAAGACTCCGGTCGGGGCGCTCAACCTGCTCGCGGAGGCCGTAACCGAGGCGTCCGACGACCCCGAGGCGGTCCAGCGATTCTCGGCGCGGATGCGGACCGAGAGCGAGCGGCTGACCCGGCTGGTGCAGCAGATCATCGAGCTCTCGCGGCTGCAGGGCGACGACCCGCTGGAGCGCCTCGACCCGATCTCGGTCGAGATGCTGGCCGAACGGGCCATCGACCGGGTACGGGTCGACGCAGCCGACAAGGACGTGTCGGTCGAGTTCGTCGGCGACCGTGGCCTGAAGGTGATGGGGAACGCCGAGCAGCTGATCGTGGCCCTGGGCAACCTCGTCGAGAACGCCGTCGCCTACAGCGACTCCGGCGCCCGGGTCGCCGTTTCGGCCAGATCCGAGGGCAGCAACGTCGACATCGTCGTCACCGACCACGGCGTCGGCATCCCCGCCGACGACATCGACCGCATCTTCGAGCGTTTCTACCGCGTGGACCCCGCCCGGGCCCGGGCGACCGGAGGTACCGGCCTCGGGCTGTCGATCGTGAAGCATGTCGCCGCCACCCACGGAGGCTCCGTACGGGTGTGGAGCGTCGAGGGGGAGGGCTCGACCTTCACCATCATCTTGCCGTCGTACACCCAGCAGCTGCCCGACGAGAGTCCACCCGAGCACGAGATCACGCCAGGGACACTGATCGGCCAGCCCCAGGAGGTGCCATGACCCGCGTGCTCGTCGTCGAGGACGAAGAAAGCTACAGCGACGCGATGGCGTACATGCTCCGCAAGGAGGGCTTCGAGGTCGCGCTGGCCTCGACCGGTCCCGCAGCGCTCGAGGAGTTCTCCCGCAACGGGGCCGACATCGTGCTGCTCGACCTGATGCTCCCGGGCCTGCCCGGCACGGAGGTGTGCCGGCAGCTGCGCCAGGTCTCGTCCGTCCCCGTCATCATGGTGAGCGCGAAGGATGGTGAGGTCGACAAGGTCGTCGGTCTGGAGCTCGGCGCCGACGACTACGTCACGAAGCCGTACAGCCCGCGCGAGCTCGTGGCGCGGATCCGGGCCGTCCTGCGTCGCGGTCTCGAGCCCGACCTGGTGCCGCTCACCTTGGAGGCGGGCGGGGTCCGGATGGACGTCGAACGGCACGTGGTCAGTGTCGAAGGCCGCGACGTGCGCTTCCCGCTCAAGGAGTTCGAGCTGCTCGAGATGCTGCTGCGCAACGCGGGCCGCGTCCTCACCCGGGGTCAGCTGATCGACCGGGTCTGGGGGTCTGACTACGTCGGCGACACGAAGACCCTCGACGTCCACGTCAAACGCCTGCGCGCCAAGATCGAGACCGACCCGGCGAACCCACAGTTCCTGGTGACCGTCCGCGGTCTCGGCTACAAATTCGACGCGCCTGCCGTGGCCTGACTCTCCGCGCTCCAGACTCAGGTCTGGCCCACGGGAACGGAGCTGTACTCGGTGCCCTGTGGCAGCACCGGGATGCTAATCGAGAGCGGTGCGGCGGTGGCGAACGTGAAGGTCACGTGGATGAAGTAGCCGGCCAGCAGGCCTTTGCCCGTGAGCCGCACGCTGGCGTTGGTCTCCAGCTTGACCGCCTGTTGGGGCGCGAGCGGCACGGGGGACGCGAGCTTCGTGGTGAGGGCCTTGCCGTTGCTGTCGGTGGCCGTCACGCCCTGCAGCGAGTCGGCGGTCGACGTCTGGTTGAGCAGGGTGCCCACCAGGGTCCCGTTGCCCTTGCCGTCGGTCACGACCAGCGCGTTGAGCGCGTACACCTCGCCGTCACGGTTCGTGATGCCGGCGGCGCCCTGGTAGAACTTGTTGGTCTGCTCGTTGAACCCGACCCCGTTGCACCCGGTGACGGTCAGGCAGAGGGCGGCGACGAACGCGAGCATCTGCAACGCTCGTAGCCGAGTGCTTCGGGGCCGTGAGCCCAGGGGTGTTCCGATCCCCACGATGTGTCGTCCTCCTCGGGCACGTCAGGGCGGCGCCGCCTCGTCGTGGCGAGGCAGGCTCAGCGTAGCGAACCTCGGGTGGAGGGGCTCACCGGACCTGTACGGTCGCCCCAGAAGGCATGAGATCACGCATTTGTCAAGCCTCAATATGCGCTCTGACCTGCGACAACGCGTTTCACCGACCCCAGATCCGTGGTATTCTGGCATTCCTGGAAAGGGGTAACTGACACATGACTTTTGCGGTCGGCGAGACAGTTGTGTATCCCAATCATGGTGCCGCTGTCATCGAAGATATCGAGACCCGTCAGATCAAAGGTGAGGACCGGCTTTATCTCGTCCTCCGAATCGTCGCCCAAAATGATCTCGTCGTACGCGTCCCTGCGTGCAACCTCGATCTGGTGGGCGTTCGCGACGTGGTCGACCAAGCGGGCCTCGAGCGGGTCTTCGACGTACTACGAGCAGAGCACACGGAGGAGCCGACCAACTGGTCGCGTCGTTACAAGGCCAACCTGGAGAAGCTGCACTCCGGAGACGTACTGAAGGTGGCCGAGGTCGTTCGCGACCTGTGGCGCCGCGAACGGGAGCGTGGCCTGTCCGCCGGCGAGAAGCGGATGCTCGCGAAGGCGCGGCAGATCCTCGTGTCGGAGCTCGCGCTCGCCGAACGCACCAACGAGGACAAGGCCGAGACGATACTCGACGAGGTCCTCGCCTCCTGACCACCGAAGACCCCGCCCATGTGGCGGGGTCTTCGCTTTGGTGGCGCCCATGGTCTCGGCCGAGTTCCTCATGACCGGCACCGTCGGCCTAATACCTCTGGTCGGCCGCGAGCCGGTCGTAGGCGCGACGTTCCGGGAGCGTCCGCTTGTCCTGTCCGCGGTCGACGCGCTGTCGGCGGCGGGGGTTCGACGTGTCGTGGTGCTGGCGGCAGCCGAGCAGCTAGCGTCCGCTGCAGAGGCGCTGCGCGAGAGCCCGGCGGTTGAGCTGGTCGAATGTCCCGATGGCGAGAGCGACGTCCGGGAGTCGGTGTCCGCGGGTGACATCGTCGTCGTTCACGAGCCGCTGTGCCCGTTGGTGCCCGCTTCGGTGCTGCGGCACGCGGTCGACCGCTGGGAGACTGGCACGGCGAGCGTTGCCGTACTCGATGTGTTCGACACCGTCAAGGCGACACGGGACGGCGTCGTCAGGTCGACGCTCGACCGCAGCGCGTTGCGCATCGTCGGCTCGCCGGTGGTGCTGTCGGGTGCCCTCCTGCACGACCTCCCCGATCTGACCGCGGCGCTCAGCCGGCCGACGTCCCTTGTTGCCACGTTGGCCGGTCGATGCCCCCTTCGGATGACGGCCGCTTCACCGCTGTCCATGCGCGCCGAGGATGCGTCGTCGCTACGGGTACTGGCGGCGTTCGGTGCCTTGACCGGGGCGAGCTAGCGGTCTGGCGCGTCCCCGGCGTCGTCGGCGTCGTGCAGAGCCCGGTACGGGTCACCATCGACCAGGAGGGCCTCCGCGAGGCGGAGGTCGGCGTGGACCGTGACCTTGATGTTCTCCGCCGGCGCCACGACGCACCGGACCGGGAGGTCGGTGTACCGCTCGAAGCTGCTGGCCGTGTCGGTGCCCATGAAGCCCGACCGCTCCGCCTGCTCATACGCCGACAGCAGCGGGGCAGCCTGGAAGGCCTGCGGTGTCTGGACGGTCACCACGTCCTCTCCCGACGGGAGGTGCGCGCCCTCGGCGGAGACGAGTGCATGCTGCGGTCTGACCGGGACGGCCCCGCCGTACCTCGCCGCCGCTGCGATGACGTCGTCGAACACCGTCGTCGAGGCGAGCGGACGAGCCGCGTCGTGGACGACCACCACCTCGAACGTACCGCGACGGATCTCCGGCGCGAGGCTGCTGAGCGCATGCCACTCCGACGCGTGCCTGGTCGCGCCGCCGGTCACGACCTGTACGCCGAGCGCGGGCATCTCCCGCTCGAGGAGCTCGCGCACCTCCTGCTCGTCGCGCTCCGCGACGACCACGACGATCCGGGTCACCTGAGGCAGGCGGCTCGCCGTGGTGAGCGACCAGCAGAGCATCGGGCGCCCGGCCAGCGTCAGGAGCACCTTGTTGACGCCGAGGCCCATCCTGGTCGCCGACCCCGCAGCCATCACGACGAGGGCTGCCCGGGCACCGTCGGGACGGGCCGCCCGGTTACCGTCAAGATGGGCCACCCGGGGACCACCGGGATCCTCGGCGGCAGCCTCGGCGCGGGGCTCCGCCGGAGTCGTCACGCGAGCACCCTACCCCCGCCCACCGGGCGCAAATGCCGTGCCGAGTGGGCGCAAATGCCGGCTCGAGTGGGTAGGAATGTCCTACCGAGTGGGCGCAAAAGTCGTGCCGACTGGGCGCAAATGTCTGCTCGAGTGGGTAGGAATGTCGGGTCGAGTGGGTGCAAAGTACTCCCGGGCCCAGCACGCTGGCTGCGCTGACCCTGTCGTCAAACCGTTGGCGCGCCCGACGTCCACACCAGTGCGGTGGCGATAGCGGCGAGTCCCTCACCGCGTCCGGTGACGCCGAGGCCGTCCGTCGTAGTCGCCGAGACGCTGACACCTGCGGCGCACGCGTCGCTGAGCACACGCTCGGCCTCGGCGCGGCGCGGCGCGATCTTCGGCCGCTCACCCACGAGCTGGACTGCGACATTCCCTACGACCGCGCCGGCCAGGCGCAGTCGCCGTACGGTCTCAGCGAGCAAGGCCGACCCGCTGGAGCCTTCCCATTGCGCGTCCGAGGTGCCGAACTGGCTACCGAGATCACCCAGCCCAGCAGCCGACAGCAGCGCGTCACAGATGGCATGGCTGACGACGTCACCGTCGGAGTGTCCGACGAGGCCTCGCTCCTCGTCCGGCCAGAGCAGCCCTGCCAGCCACATAGGGCGGCCGTCGACGAGCGGGTGTACGTCGAGCCCTATGCCTATCCGCAGCGCGTCCGCGTCACTCACCGCCCGATTGTGTCAGTAAAAGCATGACGAGTTGGTGACGCTTTGCGACCCAGAACCCGATCTCGCCCGCTGCCGACACCTAGCGAGGCACTATCAATGGTATGCGTAGAAGGCAGGGTCTCGGTGCGGTAGTCGGCGTGCTCTCCGCCGGCGCCGGACTGGCCGCCTCGGAGCTGGTCAGTGGGTACCTGCATCAGCGAGTGTCGCCGGTCGTGGCGGTAGCCGAGAGCATCATCCGCCTGACGCCCGGATGGGTGATCGAAAAGGTCATCTCGGTGGTAGGCCACAACGACAAGCCGCTGGTCATCACGGGCACCCTGCTCGGTCTGCTGGTGGTCAGCGCGATCGTTGGAGTCGTCGCGATGCGCTCACTCCTCACTGCCGAGCTCGTCTTCGTCGGTATGGGGCTCGTCCTGCTTCTCGCCGTCCACGCGCGGCTGACCTCCTCGCAGGCGACCTACGTCCCCGCAGCCATCGGTGTCGTCGTCTCGCTCGTCATGGTCGCAACTCTGGCCCCTCGCGCCGTGAAGGCCGCCGGTCCACAGACGGGGCCTGCCCAGCCGCGTACGACGGGTGGAACCTCGGGCCCTACCCAGCAGTCCCGGCGTGACTTCGTTCGGCTGGCCTCCGTGGTGGCGGCGGCATCTGTCGTCGCCGGAGTCGTGGGGCGGGTACAGGCGCACGGCCGGGCAGCCATCGACGCAGCCCGGCGCGGCCTGCGCCTGAACGTGTCCGCGCCGACGGAACCCGCCGGGGTCTCGGTAGGCGTCAAGGGCATCGCTCCGTGGCTCACGTCGCAGGACGACTTCTACCGGATCGACACCGCGCTCGCGATCCCGGAGATCCTGCCGCAGGACTGGTCTCTGAGGATCCACGGCATGGTGGACAACGAGATGACCTTGAGCTATGTGGACCTGGTCGAACGCGGGCTCACCGAGGCGTGGCTCACCCTGTGCTGCGTGTCCAACGAGGTCGGCGGCAACCTTATCTCGAACGCTTGGTTCTCGGGCGTGCTCATCGCCGACGTACTGGACGAGGCTGGGGTTCAGTCGGGGGCGGACGCGGTTCTCTCCCGTTCGCAGGACGACTGGACCTGCGGTACGCCCCTGTCGGCTCTGACGGACGGGCGCAACGCCATGTTCGCCGTCGCCATGAACGGCGAGCCGCTTGCTCCCGAGCACGGCTTCCCTGTCCGGATGGTCGTACCCGGCTTGTACGGCTACGTATCCGGGACGAAGTGGGTGGTCGACTTCGAGGTGACGACGTTCGACAGCTTCACGGCATTCTGGACCGAGCGCGGCTGGTCGCCGCAGGGACCGGTCAAGACCGAGTCGCGGATCGACGTGCCGTCGAGCGGTGACCATGTCTCCGCCGGACAGGTGGCGATCGGCGGCGTGGCGTGGGCGCAGCACACCGGTATCGCCAAGGTCGAAGTCCGCGTCGACGACGGCGCCTGGGCCGCGGCAAAGCTCGGCAACGATCCGACCAACGACAGCTGGCGGCAATGGGCTTACGTGTGGTCGGCCACGAAGGGAAAGCACCAGCTCCAGGTACGGGCCACGGACAAGTCCGGCTATACGCAGACCGCAGCTCAAGCGCAGGTCGTGCCGAACGGGGCGACGGGGTGGCACACGATCGACGTCGAGGTCGACTGACCGGTCCCCGTCGAGTGGGCGGGAATGTCGCATCGAGTGGGCGGGAATGTCGCGTCGAGTGGGCGGGAATGTCGCGTCGAGTGGGCGCGAATTCCGGCCGATCGGCAGAGCGCCGGTGCACTCGGTACTTGCCGTCGCGGTTGGATATCGTCGGCGCTGTGAACTGGGTCGACTGCATGCTCGACGTCCCCGCACACGACGCCGACGTCACGAAGTCGTTTTGGGCTGCGGCGCTCGGCTGGAAGGTTGGGGAAGGCTGGAAAGATCATCCCGAGTTCACGAGCCTGGAGCCTCCCGACGGAGAGTCGTTCGTCCATGTACAGGCCGTCGACGGACCTCCGCGCGTCCACCTCGACTTCACGGTTACTGACATCGACGCCGAGCGGGACCGGCTCCAATCGCTCGGCGCAACCGCAGGCGCTCGCACACCGGACTGGCAGGTGATGGCGTCCCCGGGAGGACTCCCGTTCTGCCTGGTCCCAGGGTCGCCGCAGCGGTCCGTACCCGGACTCGTGCGCTGGCCCGACGGCCATGCGAGCCGTCTCGTACAGGTCTGCATCGACTCACCTGATCGATTACACGAGCCGGAGCGCCGCTTCTGGCTGGCAGCGACCGGCTGGGGCCTGACGCCTTCGGATCGCCCGGAGTTCGGCGGCAAGTCGTATCCGCCCGGCGGTCCCATTCGGCTGCTGTACCAGCGGCTGGGATCCGAGGACCGAGGTGAGCACACCCGAGCGCACCTTGATCTCGCCGCGGACGACGTTCCCGCCGAGGTCGCGCGGCTCGTCAGGCTCGGTGCGACCAGGATCGGCCCGGGCAGCGGCTGGTACGCCCTTCGAGATCCGGCCGGACTCGCGTTCTGCGTGACGGGACAATCGCCCCATTGACATGGGCGGACATTTCCGCCCGCTCGACCCAGCATTTGCGCCCGCTCGAGGCCAGGTCGCGGGACCGCGCCCAGCATTTGCGCCCGCTCGACCCAGCATTTGCGCCCGCTCGACCCGGCATCTGCGCCTCGCTCGACCCGGGCACGTCACCAGGGGCGGCCAGGCCCGGACGGCGGCAGGGAGCGGCTCGCCGGATGGATGACGTACACCGCCCCGCCCGTCGAGCCGACCCACGCCCGCTCGAACTGGTCGCGTCGGTACACCCGCCGCACCGTGCGAGCCGACGGCGCCGCCGGGTCGTTGACGATCACCCTTCCGTCCGCGGTGAAGCCGCGGATCACGACGAGGTGCCCTGCCGTTGAGCCGATCGGTGCCCCGTCGAGCTCACCTGGCCCGAACGAGATCGAGGCCACCAGCGGTATCCCCGCCTTGACGAACGCTGCCGCCTGCCGCAGCGAGCGCAGCCTCGTCACGAATGCGTCTAGGTGGAAACGCCCGGCGTAGGCGGTGTTGAACGGCCAGTCGCCTGTGCCGTCGTACCCCGATGCGTACGTGTAGCGGGCGGCGTAGTCGACCCACGGCTGCCGGTACCCGCTCCTGACCCACGCGTACTGCGCCGGTGTCGGTCCGCGGTCCCAGTACGCCAGCACCATCGACGTCGACGTGGGGCTGCACCAGGCCTCGCCCCCGCCGTTCCATCGCGGGTACTCGCCGGTGTGGGTCATCTGGGAGAACCGCGGCACGGCCAGGTCGCGGCCGCGACCGGGCAGCGGGGCGCTGGTCGCCGCGGTGCCGGCGGGCAGGCGTGACACCACCGCGGCGACGGTACGGACGGTCGGCGTCTTCATGCTGCCGGTACGCCGCATCAACGTGACCCTCAGCTGCCAGGAGCCGAATGCGTGACGGCCGTTGACAACGAGCGTGTCCACCGAGACGCTGGCGAGGTCGTCGGACTGCGACCCCAGCGACATGCGGTGGAAGCTGCCGTCGTAGCTCGCCCACCGGCCGAGGCTGTCCCACGACGACGTTCGGCCCGACGCCGTACGCCCGCGCGCCGACACCTCGATGAACGTGCCACGGGGGGTCCTCGCGGTGTACGAGGCGATCAGCTGCGTGAGGGCGAAGCGCTCGTCGGTCCAGGGGGAGTACCAGCGACCCCGGTCGTAGCCTTGACGTGCCGACGAGCCGTACGGGTCGCGGTAGGTCACCGCGACCGGGTGGGCGCCGATGACGAGCCCACCGACGGACCGGGTGCGTGCGAACCGGCCCTCGCCGAACG
The DNA here is from genome assembly GCA_963824115.1 of uncultured Actinomycetota bacterium. Lineage (GTDB taxonomy): Bacteria > Actinomycetota > Actinomycetes > Propionibacteriales > Nocardioidaceae > DASQEH01. Next base: position 119,135 of record CAWGOA010000004.1, on the reverse strand, counting down.
AGCTGGCCCGCCACGAGCGGTAGGCGAGATACCGAGGCGCAGCGGCGATGGCCGCGGCCGCGAGCGCCGATCGCGCAGTGGCGGGCGCGTCGGTCGGCCCGCCAGCCGACCGCCCCGAGGCGGCGCTCGCAGCACTCGCCGGCCCGGGCGTCGCCACTGCCGACGATCCCAGCCCGACCAGGGCAGCGACGAGTGGAGCGCAGGCGGCGAGACCGAGGGCACGCTGAGTAGGCATAGTGGCACTCTATGTGCTCGGCTACGAATGCGTGGGTTGCGGGCAGGCCCGGATACCCTGACTCGGTGACGCTGCGCCTGTACGACACCGCAACCCGCGAGGTCCGCGACTTCGAGCCGATCGTCCCCGGCCGGGTCGGGATCTACCACTGCGGGCTGACGGTGCAGGGTCCGCCCCACATCGGGCACATCCGCAAGGAGGTCGTCTTCGACGTCCTGCGCCGCTGGCTCGAGCACGAGGGCTACGACGTCACCCTGGTCGCCAACCTCACCGACATCGACGACAAGGTGCTCGCGAAGGAGGCCGAGGAGGGCCGGCCGTGGTGGGCCATCGCGTACGCCAACGAGCGGGCTCTGCACGCCGCGTACTCGGTGCTCGGCTGCCTGCCGCCGACGTACGAGCCGCGCGCCACCGGCCACATCCCCGAGATGCTCGAGCTGGTCGGACAGCTGATGGTCAACGGGCACGCGTACGCCGCCGACAACGGCAGCGGTGACGTGTACTTCGACGTCAGGTCGTGGCCGTCGTACGGCGAGCTGTCGAACCAGCGGGTCGACGACATGGAGGCGGCGACCGACGCCGACCCACGCGGCAAGCGCGACCCGCACGACTTCGCGCTCTGGAAGGGGTTCAAGAAGGACTCCGAGCCGGCCACCGCAGCATGGCCGGCGCCGTGGGGCCTCGGCCGGCCCGGTTGGCACCTGGAGTGCTCGGCGATGGCCGGCAAGTACCTGGGCGACGAGTTCGACATCCATGGCGGCGGCCTCGACCTCCGGTTCCCTCACCACGAGAACGAGCTCGCCCAGTCGAGGGCGGCGGGCCGCGGCTTCGCGCGTACCTGGATGCACAACGCCATGGTCAACCTCGACGGCGAGAAGATGAGCAAGTCGGTCGGCAACTCCATGCTCGTCAGCGAGGTGGTGAAGCGGGTACGTCCGATCGAGCTGCGGTACTACCTCCTGGCTCCGCACTACCGGTCGGTCATCGAGTTCAGCTTCGAGTCCCTCGCGGAGGCAGCCACGACGTTCTCGCGGATCGAGGGGTACGTGGTCCGCGCCACGGAGGTCACGGGAGGCGTCGAGGTCGGCGCCGGCTTGCTCTGCGCCGAGTTCGTCGAGGCGATGGACGACGACCTCGCGGTGCCCGCCGCACTGGCCGCCCTGCAGGGTGTCATCCGTGAGGGCAACAAGCTCCTGGCCGCAGGGGACTCGGCCGCGCTCCGGGGCAACCTCGCCTCGGTACGGCACATGCTGGCTCTGCTGGGACTGGACCCGCTCGACCTCGTCTGGGCCGCGCGCGGCGGTGAGGACACCGCACTGCGCTCGGCCCTCGGCACCTTGGTGGAGACGCTCACGGCGCAGCGCAACGACGCCCGCGCCCGTCGTGACTTCGCCGCCGCCGATGCGATCCGCGACCAGCTCCGCGCGGCCGGCGTCGACGTCGAGGACACTCCTACCGGCCCACGGTGGACCCTGACGTCGACGTCGTCCGACCGAACACCGGACCACGGGGGGCGATGATGCCGGGCAACAGCAAACGGCAGGGATCGGTCCGTAAGCGGCAGGGCGGCAACCCGACGGCCGGCTCCGGCGGCCGGCGACGCAAGGCGCTGGAGGGGCGTGGCCCGACCCCCAAGGCAGCCGAGCGCGAGAAGCTCAAGGCACGCCGCCAGCCCCCCCAGGGCGACGGCAAGCCGAGGCGTTCGACGTCGGGCACCGCCGGCCGTAGCGGCGGCCCGCCACGGTCACGAAGAGCCCCGGCGACCGCGGAGTGGGTCGCCGGTCGCAACTCCGTCGTCGAGGCGCTGCAGGCCAACCTGCCGGTGACGACCCTGTACGTCGCCGAGCAGGCGGAGCGCGACGACCGGCTCAGGGAGGCGTTCCGGATCGCGGCCGACCGGGGCATCTCGATGCTCGAGGTGAGCCGGTACGAGCTCGACCGGCTGACCGATCGAGCGGTACACCAGGGGCTGGCGCTGAAGGTGCCGACGTACGAGTACGCCGACCCGATGGACCTGGTCGGGCTCGCCACGGATGCGGGCGACGTGCCGCTGCTCGTGGCGCTCGACTCCGTGACGGACCCGAGGAACCTGGGTGCCGTCGTCCGGTCGTCGGCTGCGTTCGGGGTCCACGGTGTCGTCATCCCCGAGCGACGATCCGCCGGTATGACCGCGAGCGCCTGGAAGACCTCGGCCGGCGCGGCCGCCAGGGTCCCGGTGGCCCGCGCCACCAACCTCACCCGCCAGCTCCGCAGCTACCAAGACGCCGGGCTCACGGTTGCCGGCCTCGAGGCCGAGGGAGCCGTGGGCATCCGCGAGCTCGAGGCGGCGACCGAGCCGCTGGTGCTGGTCGTCGGCAGCGAGGGCAAGGGGCTGTCGCGCCTGGTGCGGGACACGTGCGACGTCCTCGTACGCATCCCGATGGCCGCGACCACCGAGTCGCTCAACGCCGGGGTGGCGGCGAGCATCGCTTTGTACGAAATCGACCAGCGCCGCAGTCCGCGGAGCTGACGGGGGAAGGGGGACACAGGTGACGGTCGACAGGCTGCTGCCGACACCGGAGGCGGAGTACCTGATCGAGCTCGTCCGGGAGATCTGCACCGACAAGCTGGCACCGCGGGTCTCCCAGGCCGAGGAGGACGCCGCGTTCCCGCGCGACGTCTTCGCGCTGCTCGGCCAGGCGGGGCTCCTGTCCCTGCCCTTCGACGAGGCCGATGGCGGCGGAGGCCAGCCCTACGAGGTCTATCTCCAGGTACTGGAGGAGATCGCCAGCGTCTGGATGAGCGTCGCCGTCGACGTGTCGGTGCACACCCTGTCCGCATCCGCTCTCGCCCGGTTCGGCTCGGTCGAACAACGACACCGCGTCCTCGCAGGACTCCTCAGCGGCGACCAGCTCGGGGCGTACGCCCTTTCGGAGCCCCAGGCGGGCTCAGACGTGGCGGCGATCTCGACCAAGGCCGTACGCGACGGCGACGCGTACGTCGTCAACGGCACCAAGGCCTGGGTCAGCCACGGTCCGCACGCCGACTTCTGGCTGCTGTTCGCCCGCACCTCCCCTGAGCCGAAGGCCGGCCTCTCCGCCTTCCATGTCCCTGCCGGCACGCCGGGCGTCAGCTTCGGTGCTCCCGAGCGGAAGATGGGCATGACGGCGTCGACCACGACACAGGTCATCTTCGACGACGCGCGTCTCGCAGCCGACCTGCGCATCGGCGACGAGGGCCGTGGCATGGCCATCGCCTTGTCGGCACTCGACAGCGGCCGGCTCGGGATCGCCGCGTGCGCCACGGGTCTGGCCCAGGGTGCGCTGGACCTGGCCACGCAGTACGCGCAGGAGCGGCAGCAGTTCGGCCGGGCCATCGCCGAGTTCCAGGGCCTGCAGTTCATGCTCGCCGACATGGCGGTCGCCGTCGAGTCGGCTCGTGCCGCCTACCTGCACGGCGCCCGGCTCAAGGACGCGGGTCGGCCCTTCAGCCGGCAGGCGTCCATCGCCAAGGTGGTCGCCTCGGACGCGGCGATGAAGGTCACGACCGACGCCGTGCAGGTGCTGGGTGGCTACGGGTACACCCGCGACTTCCCCGCCGAGCGCTACATGCGGGAGGCGAAGGTGACGCAGATCTTCGAGGGCACGAACCAGATCCAGCGACTCGTCATCGCGCGGAGCCTACTTCGAGAGGCTCGACCTTGAGCTCCTTGCGGAAGTAGTCGCGGGCCACCTCGAACGTGTCCACCTCCTCGCCGGCCTGCTCGGAGAGGTACCAGCGGTGCTCGAGGATCTCGTGGAAGATCTCGGCGGCCTCGACGGGCGAGCGCCTGTCCGGCGGCGCCATCCGGGTGACCGGCTCGAACACCTCCGTCAGCCAGCGGTGCGCCACCAGCGCCGGCTCCTCGTTCTGGAGCTCGTTGGCCGCGGCGTACGCGTCGAGGTCGTTCAGCAGGCGACGCGCCTGGTTCTCCTCCACGTCGAGCCCCGTCAGGCTCTGCAGTCGTCGGTTGTGGTGGCCGGGGTCGACGACCTTCGGCTGGATCCGTGCGGTGGCACCGTCCCAGTCGGTGATGATGTCGAGCTCATCGACGTCGAAGCCGAGGTCGTTGAGCCGCTCGATGCGCATCTGGATGCGCCACATCTCGTCGGTCGTGAAGTCCTCCACGCCGGTCAGCTCGGACCAGAGGCTGTCGTACCGCTCCAGCAGCCCCTCGACGATGGGGATGGGGTCGAGCTCGGGATCCATGAAGCCGCCTGCCTGCAGGTCCAGCATCTCCCCGAAGAGGTTGCCCTTGGCGGTGTCGAGGTCGTACGCCCGTTGACCGTCGCTGAGGTCGGGATGGAGCTCCCCGGTCTCGGCGTCGACCAGGTACGCCGCGAACTCGCCCGCCGACCGCCGGAACAGCGTGTTGGACAGCGAGCAGTCGCCCCAGAAGAACCCGGCGAGGTGGAGCCTGGTGAGCAGGACGACCAGGGCGTCCACCAGGCGCGGCAACGTGTCCGCGCGGACGCCGCGGGAGAACATCTCCCGGTAGGGCATCGACGACCCGAGATGGCGGGTCACGAGACACGGCTCGATGGTCTCCCCGCTCGGGGTCTGACGTCCCGTCACCACGCCGACCGGCTCGACGGCGGGTGCCTTCAGCCGTCGCAGGTCGCGTAGCAGCCGGTACTCACCGAAGGCGATCGGCTCGCGGGTCTCCTTCACCGCGTACACATGCGTGCCTAGGCGGACGAACCGGACGATGTGCCGGGAGATGCCGCGCGGCAAGGGGACCATGAAGGAGCCGCTCCACTCCTCCAGCGGGGTGTCCCATGGCAGCAGGGTGACCAACGACGGATCGGGGTTGGTCGCGATGATCCGCAGGGCCATGTCTGATCCTCCCACCACGTCGACGCCGACGTCGTACTCGTCTCAGTCGCGGATGAGGCCCGAATTCTCGTCGGTGGCGAGCCACGCCGGGCCGGGCCCACGGTCTCCTTCCACGTCGTCGGGGTTCATCAGGGAGCAGGTCCGGAGGCTGAGGCATCCGCAGCCGATGCACCCGGTGAGCTTCGTCTTCAGCCGCTCCAGGTCGGCGATCTGATGGTCGATCCGGTCTGTCCAGACGCGGGAGACGCGCTCCCAGTCCGCCTTGGTCGGCGTGCGCTCGTCGGGCAGTGACGAGAGGGCGGCCTGGATCTCGTCCAGGCTCAGCCCGACTCTTTGCGCGGCGCGGATGAAGGCCACCCGGCGGAGCATGTGGCGCGGGTAGCGTCGCTGGTTGCCGATGGTCCGCTCGGATGCGACCAGCCCGACGGTCTCGTAGAACCGTAGGGCGGATGCCGCGACCCCCGACCGTCGAGAGAGCTCGCCGATCGTGAGCCGGGCCGGCATCCTTGCCATCGTTCGTGGCGTTCCTGCGTGCAGACGGTGTTGCGAGCTACTTGTTGAAGGCGTCCTTCGCGTCTGAGGCGGCGTCCTTCACCTTGTCACCGGCCTGCTTCATGTTCGCCTTGCTCTGGTCGGCGCGCCCTTCGGCCTGCATGCTCTCGTCGTCGGTCGCCTTGCCCGTTGCTTCCTTGGCCTTGCCGGAAGCCTCTTCGGCACCGTGCTTGATCTTGTCGCCGAGTCCCATGGTGTTCTCCTCGAGTAGGGGAATGTGGCAGAACGTCTCCTGCCTACCACGCGGGTGCGCGCAAAGCACGCTGAAGTCGGCTCACCGCGGCCGCCGCAAGACCTCGAGTGCCCTTCACGACGGCCGTGCTGAGATCGCCGTGACCGAGCGCCCGACAGGACCGGGCCACAGGACCGGGTCACAGGATGCTCACGTCCCATTATCGGCGCCCGTTGGCTCCGTGAGCTCGCCCCGGTTCGACGCGTCGTACAGTCATGGTCCCACCCCCAGAACCGGAGGATCCGCCACCGTGGCCGAGCAGAACGTCCCTGAACCGCCCGCGAGTCCGGACGCGGGAGGGTCGCAGCCGCCGTCGGCCTCCGTGCACGGGACCCACGACTACGCCGACGACGCACGCAACGAGCGTGTTCTCATCTACGTCAACGGGGAGCTCAAGCGCCGCCGGGAAGCCGTCGGTCTCGGTCTTCGACGCAGGCTTCGTTCTCGGCGACGGCGTGTGGGAGGGGTTGCGGATCCACGGGGGTCACCCGGCCTTCCTCGAGCAGCACCTCGACCGGCTGTACGAGGGCGCGAAGGCCATCGCGCTCCACATCGCGATGACGCGCGAAGAGCTGACCGCGGCGCTGTACGACACGCTGTCGGCCAACGACATGCGCGACGGCGTGCACGTACGCCTGATGGTGACGCGGGGCACGAAGACCACGCCGTACCAGGACCCTCGCATGACGTCGGGCCCGGCGACGGTCGTGATGATCCCCGAGTACAAGGAGCCGAAGCCCGAGGTCGTCGAGGCCGGCATCCGGCTGTTCACGGTGCACGTGCGACGGCCGTACCCGGACGTGCTCGACCCGAAGCTCAACAGCCACAGCAAGCTGAACGACATCACCGCCTGCATCCAGGCGTACACCGCCGGTGCGGACGAGGCGCTGATGCTCGACCCCCACGGCTTCGTCGCGACCTGCAACTCGACTCACTTCTTCATCGTCCGACGTGGCGAGCTGTGGACGTCGAGCGGCGACTACAGCCTCGGGGGCATCACGCGTGGAACCGTGCTGCGAGTCGCGCGGGAGGCCGGCGTCGCGGCGTACGAGAAGAACTTCAGCCTGACCGATGTCTACGGTGCCGACGAGGCGTTCGTGACCGGTACGTTCGCGGGCCTCGTGCCGGTACGCGATGTCGACGGGCGCCCCATCGGCGGTGGGGGAGCACGTCCGGTCACGAGCAGGCTGACGGCCCTCTACCGGGAAGCCGTTGCGGCCGACGTCGCGGCGCGCGGCAGAGGGTGACGTGGTCGTCCGACTCGCGATGTGGTCTGGCCCGCGCAACATCTCGACGGCGTTGATGCGGTCCTGGGAGAACCGGCCGGACTCGATGGTGGTCGACGAGCCGTTGTACGCCCACTACCTGGCGGTCACCGGCCTCGACCACCCGGGTCGCGATGAGGTGATTGCCAGCGGCGACACCGACTGGAGCCGTGTCGTGCGGGCGCTGCTCGGGCCCGTACCGCCGGGTGTGGACGTGTTCTACCAGAAGCACATGACGCACCATCTGACCGACGACATCGACCGGGCGTGGATCGCACAACTCACGAACGTGGTGTTGATCCGCGACCCGCGCGAGGTCGTGGCTTCGTACCTGCGCTCGCGCGACAGCGTCACGGCGGACGACATCGGCCTGCCGCAGCAGCGACGTCTGTACGAGGAGCTACAGGCGGCCGGCGCGACCCCACTCGTGATCGACTCCAGTGACTTCCTGCGGCAGCCGGCCGCTTACCTGCAAGGGCTGTGCGCACATGTCGGGTTGCCGTTCACGGACGCGATGCTGTCGTGGTCCTCGGGTGCCCGAGACAGTGATGGCGTCTGGGCGAAGCACTGGTACGGCGCCGTTTGGAGCTCGACGGGCTTCACGACGTACGAGGCCCGCGAGCTCCACCTCAGTCGCGAGGGCCTGGCCGTCGCCGAGCAGTGCCGGCCGCTGTACGACGAGCTCCACGAGGCTCGGTGGGTGCTGAGCTGAGGCGGGCTGTGCTGCCCGGCTGGACTCCGTGGCGGGTGTCGCAGGTAGAGGGCCGAGCAGTCACTCGCGGCCGGTGAACCTGATCACGGTGTCCCAGAACTCCCCGTCGGTCTGCGCGGCGTCGTAGATCGCGTCGGCGATGTAGGCGGGGTCGAAGGGAGTCCCCTCCTTGACGGTGCCGGCGACCGTCAACGACATGGCGCGGATGTCATCCGGGGCGAGGGCAGCGTCGAGCGCGATGACGAGATTGCGCAGAGCCGCCTTCTGTACCCCCAGTGAGGCCGCCTGAGGCCAGGGCCGGTCGGCTGTCGCGCCTCCGGTCGCGGTGATCCGCGCGCCACCGGACATGAAAGGGCGGGCGGCCTGTACCGCCGTCAGCAGACTCGCGACGCCGAGCCTGAGGTCACCCAACAGCTCGTCGGCGCTGAGAGCCAGCGCGTCCTTCGCCGTGAATGCGCTGGGATTGAAGTGCAGATGCTGAATCGAGCCCGAGAACCCACCGAAGCGCTCTACGGCGGTCGCAAGCGCAGGCCCGTCGGTGACGTCGACAGCCGTCCAGCCCGTCGTGAAGCCTTCGGACTGCAGCTGTTTGCCGAGCGCCTCCAGCTTGTCCGGTGATCGCGCGATCAGAGCCGGCGAATACCCGGCCTGCCCGAACCGGCGGGCGACCGCCGCCCCGATTCCTGGCCCGGCACCCACCACGATGACCACTGGATTCGTCATTCCCCGAGCGTAGCCACCTGTCCCGGGCCGGAGGCTGCCTCGGCCGTGGCACCTGGCCCCTGGCGTGTACGCGCGTCGTTCTGGTCGGCAGCGGTCGGCCGGATCGGCAACGACTACGATGGCCCGGCATCTCGCCGGCGTGGCGCAATTGGTAGCGCATCCGACTTGTAATCGGAAGGTTAGGGGTTCGAGTCCCCTCGCCGGCTCCCCCATGATTTGTCCTTCGCCCTCTGGAGAGGCCCGCGCGCCGTGCGATCGATGGCGATCTGTCACCGATTGGTCACGCCTGCGGGGCAGCAAGGCGTCCGCTGCGTTGGCTGCCTGCCCTCCCACCCCGTTGAGAAGGTGCGAGTACGTGTCAGCCGTGAGCGTGGCCGGGTAGAGGTCTCCCCTCTACCCCTCCACCGAAAGCGGGTCGTGCGCCTCCGGGAGTCGGGGTTGTCGCGGGCCTGGGTCGCCGCTCCGATGAACCTTGCCCTGATACCCGCCGTCTCGCTTGCCTCTGGTGCGCACTAGCCCTGTAGCCCTGCGGCGCAATGTGCCTGAACGGGAGGCCATGACGCCTCTATCCGACCGTAGATGGACAGGGTTCGCGGTTCCGGGCGGCCGCGGGCCAGAATCCGCCTTCCCGTGCCTGGATGATGGACGCGCGGGGGACATCGCCAACGCCAGTTCGCGTCGTGCCCAACGGACTTCTACGTGGTCAGTGGCACATTCACTTCGCCAGTGTCATACGTAGGAAGCGTGGCGATGATTCTAGCGAGTTCACGAACCATGGGAAGGGCGACGAGGTCGAAATGACTGCCTTGGAGTGTCACCACCGACAGCTCACCGGAGACGGCGCGCCTCCATATCGGGGTCGGGTCGCACATGCTTGGCAACGGCCGGCTGGAACGCACAAGTGTGACTCGACCCGGATATTGTGGGGGGCGGTATCGGCTCAACTCGCTGCGGGCGATTGCGGCCACCGCTTCCCGAAGTGGCGTCGGCGGAAGTCGGTAGCGACTTCGCGCATCGTGACCCGAAAACCAAGCTGTCGCTACTTCCAGATTCCGCTGGAGCAGACGGCAGACTTCAGTTTTACCTCCTGTCCAGATCCGATTCGCCCACTGCAACGGTCGTTGAAGGAGCATAAAGCGAGCTCTCTCTCGTGCGCTCAGGCACCCCGTGCCGAGGTGAGAGTCGATCAGCACAACTTCGGCCACCTTTTCCCCGGCAGTAGTGAGCCTGCGCGCCATCTCATAGGCGACCAGCCCCCCGAAGGAATATCCCACGAGAGTGAAGGGGCCGGTCGCCTGCACCAAACGCACGGCATCGATCGCGGACTCCGCCATGCTTTGGATCCGGAGGTCGCGACTCGAAGCGGCATGAAGCCCCCGCGCGCGCACACCGACAATAGACCTAGGGCCAGGAAGCAGTTTAGCCAGCTGTAAGTAGGCCAAAACGTCGCCACTAACATCATGAACGACAAATACAGGAGGCAAATCTGCACTCCCAGACTTGAGCGACGCCACCGACTCTTCATCACTACTTGCGGTGCGGATATAATGCACCAACTCGCTGGGGGTCGGATGAGAGAAAACTGACGACATTGGGATGTCGTAGCCAAGCTCACGGTAGATGGCTTGGCAAAGATGGGCAATCATCAAAGAGCTGCCGCCTAAGTCGAGGAAGTTGTCGTCCGGCCCGATTGGGCCGCCCTGCATAACCGTAGTGAAGATGGCGCAGAGTTGATCAACAGCAACATCATCAGAGCAAGGCGAGCCAGCGTTTGCTAATGCTGGATGTGCGTCGGCCAGTACGACGGCGTCCACAATGCGTCGGAGACAATCAGGGTTGATGAGTGCCTCCACATTTGCCACCGGCCTTCCATCGAGCGCCGCTCTCACGGCAGCCTCCGAGGGTTTTCCACTATATGTCCGAGGCAGATCAGCTACTTCAACAATGAGGGCGGGAACGTGCGCGGGCGAGGCGTCTCGAGCGAGCGCGCGGCGAATGCGATGCTGGAACGCATCGTCGAGTTGTCCATCGCGCTCCATGACTAGCAGGAGGACAACGCGAGACGGGAGCGCACCGCCGGCCGGCAGACACTGTTCCACCGCCATCGCCTGCCGGACTCCGTCGAGGCGCATGACTACTGCATAAATGTCTGCCGGACCGATTCGAACGCCGCCGACGTTCAAGACACCGTCAGATCGCCCCAGGATGCGGGCCGAACCTCGTGGCGTGAACTCGACAAGGTCACCGTGGGTCCAGACCCCCTCGTTGGCCGCGAAGTAGGCCGCGTGGAACTCCTGGCCCGTGGGGTCACCAAAAAAGCCGATGGGTCGGGAGGGGAAAGGATTGCAGCACACAAGCTCGCCCCCACGTGCGCCCGCGACCCCAGTCAGCGCCTGAACATCCAGTCCGAGGCTCCGGCACTGCAACTCACCACGATATACCGGCAGGAGTGGACTGCCCAGGACGAAGCAGCCGATTATATCCGTGCCGCCCGAGATGGACTGAATGGGCAGGGCACCGACGCTAAGGGCGACCCAATCAAATTGTTTATCGTGAAGAACTGCGCCGGTTGACATCAACAGCCGAACACGCTCAAGGTTATGCATGTGGCGCGGCTCGTAGCCAGCCGTCTCGCACAACTGAAGATACGAGGGGCTGGTACCAAATATAGTGGCATTGCAGTTCTCAACGATTGACCATAAGGTCTGTGGCCCTGTGACCAGGCCGCTGTACAGGACAATCGTGGCACCTACCGCCAGGGCGGACAGTTGCCAATTCCACATCATCCATGCCGGGGATGTGTGGAAAAACATAGTGTCGCTGCCTCGCACGTCGCCGTGAAGCATGTGCTCTTTGAGGTGCTCGATCAACATCCCGCCAGAAGAGTGGACGATACATTTCGGCGATCCTGTCGTTCCCGAAGAGAATAGGATCGCTGCTGGATGGTCGAAGGGAAATCGTGACCAGACAAAAGTAGGCTCTTCGGTGTCCGAGTCGATTTCAGGACACCCGAATTCAAGACGGGTAGCTGGTACACCCATGCCGATCGGCAGCTCCATTTCGTCCAGGACCACTACGGCTCGTAGGGTGGGCAGCCCATCCACCGTTCGCCGAGTACGCTCCAAACGATCGACCTGATTTGGACTTGCATCGCCCAGTCCCAACAAGAGCGCAGATGGCGACAAACGCTCCAACCTCGACAACACCGTTGCTATGCCCATGTCTGGTGAGACCGTAGAGAGGACCGTGCCGATCGCCATCGCCGCCAAACTCGCGACTACCAGGTTTCCACTGTTCACTGAGATTGCAGCGACTCTGTCGCCTGGCTGCAACCCAAGGCCTTTGAACTTTAGGGCAGTCGCTATAACTCTGTGCCGCAGCTCTCGCCGAGTCAGTTGGACCCGCCGTAATTCTGGGTCATACACAACAACTGCCGGGGATTCGTCGTGATCACGATCAACTCTCAGCAGATTCTCCACGTAGTTCAGACGCACGTTGGGAAAGAACTGGGCTGATTCTGCGCTGGTGCCTACACTGGCTGGCTCAGGCGAGCCTTCGTATATGATATTTGCCCACCCAATAAAGTTCGACCAAAATTCCGGGAAGTTGTCCACTGAAAACTCGTGAAATGATTCCTGGTCAACGAATGGCCGACCGATTCGCGTCGAGCAATATTCCATGAAGTTGGTTAATTGGGCCCATCTCACCTGCTCGGCGCTCGGTGTGTAAAGCGCACCGTCCGTTTTTGGCAAAGGATTACTCCTGATGAATCGTGAACTAGCGGTAAAATCCACACCGTTTGCGGAGGCGCCTCGTCGCATTCAACCACTGTGCATCGACCACTACAACCGCTGACCCGCCCGGCGTCGAAGAACTCCACCAGCCAGCGGGACGTCACCGATAGGCCATGCCCCCGTTTATCTCGCTCGCGGCTTTCCCGGGCCGTAGTGGTGCACGGGGGGTGCCGCTTTGACCGGTCCTGACCGCCACACCAACACCGAGACGTTACTAATGGCGGCGTTGGCTGCTGTTGCTAGTGAGGCCGAGGCTGGCGTGTCGGAGCGCACGGTGCGCCGTCTCCTCGAACAGGAGGGGTTCTCTGATCAGGTGATCAACGAGCGGTCCCTCTGGTCACACACGCTGCGGCGCGGCTCACTGGCCTCACGGGTGGTGCTGTGGACGCCCTAACGAGCCTGCTCGCCCACCTTGTTCCGGCAAGTGTCCGTTGCGGGCTGCGCTCGGTTGTTGGAGTCGGCGCGAGTCCGGCGCGACTGCGGTGAAGTCGAACTGCGCGTTCTGGCGATCGGAGCCGAACTCGCGTCGCAGCGGGATGCGGCGCGATGAGCCGAAGCCAGTAGCGACGGGTCGCCCGGTTATGGAAGCTGTCCGGCCCGTGCGCTGCCTGTGCTGACCGTGCCAGGCAACATGTGGAAGGTGAGCGGGCTGTGGAGGCGCTCGCAAAGGGCCTCGCCGAACATCTGGCGCGGCAGTCACATCCGTCGTGGCTGGACGCCAGAGGCCGTACAGTTGACCGGTCAGCCTTGCCGGCTCGGCTCCAAGGCAGCGGGATCGTCGACGGCTCACCCGGACCGGCGTCGACCGAGGCGGATGTGCCTGATCGGCGCAGCTCGGACTCGGGTGCGCCGTCCCGGGTCGTCGCCTATGCCGGCGGGTGTCGCCGCTGCCAGCACGGCGTCACGTTCGGAGCTGGTGAGGCCGAGATGCGTCGCCGGTCTGGGTGCAGGATAGGGCGCATGATCGACCACCTGGGCATCAACTGCAGCGACCTACCAGCGGCTGCGGCGTTCTACGACCGGGTACTGGGTGTTCTCGGCCACCGCCGGATCATGGACTTCGGCGTGGCGATGGGCTACGGCACCGAGCAACCGACCTTCTGGATCTCGGCTCAACCCTCCGAGGGCCCCGCCGCTGGACCGAACCGCGAGATCCACGTCGCCTTCACGGCGACCGATGCCGCCACTGTGCGGGCCTTCTTCGAGGCGGCGACCGAGATGGGCGCGGAGGTGCTCCATCCCCCGCGGATGTGGCCCGAGTACCACGAGAACTACTACGGCGCCTTCGTTCGAGATCTCGACGGCAACAATGTCGAGGCGGTCTGTCACACCGCAACGCCGGATGACTAGTCCTGGCGATCCGCAGGACGGCGGCGTCGCGTGACGTCCCGGCGCCGACCACGCTGGTCCGAGCTCCAGCCCCTGCTGCGCCTTCGCACGGTGCCGCTCAGCGCTACCGAACGTCGACTGAAGGCAGTCGCGTCCATCCCGGACCTGCGGTTGTCGGCCCGACGCCGCGCACCTCGAGCGGTTTTCGACTACACCGACGGCGCCGCGGGTGAGGAGATCAGCCTGCGCCGATCGCGGGAGGCGTACGCCCGGGTCGAGTTCCAGCCGCGGATGCTCCAGGACGTCTCAGCCGTGGACACGTCGACGACGATCCTCGGCAGCACGGCGGCTTCTCCGCTGATGTTCGCGCCCACCGGTTTCACCCGGCCTGATGCACACCGAGGGGGAGCCCGCCGTGGCCCGGGTGGCGGCACGGGTCGGTATCCCTTACGCGCTGTCCACGATGGGTACGACCTCCATCGAGCGGCTTGCCGCCGCGGCGCCCGACTGCCGCAGGTGGTTCCAGCTCTACCTGTGGCGCGACCGGGCGGCGAGCCACGACTTCGTCGTCCGTGCCAAGGAGGCGGGCTACGAAGCGCTCGTGCTCACCGTCGACAGCTCCGTGCCCGCCGCCCGGCTGCGGGACGTGCGCAACGGCTTGACCCTCCCGCCCTCGGTGTCGATGCGGACGCTCGCCGAAGGCGCCTTGCACCCCGCGTGGTGGTACGACCTGCTGACCACCGAGCCACTCGAGTTCGCGTCCCTCAGCCGCTTCGACGGCACGGTCGCCGAGCTGGCCGGCAAGATGTTCGACCCGTCGGCGCGGATCGCCGACCTGTCCTGGCTGCGTTCCATCTGGGACGGCCCCTGATCGTCAAGGGCATCATGACCGTCGCAGATGCCCGTACCGCCGTCGACGCCGGGGCGGACGCCGTCATCGTGTCGAACCACGGCGGACGGCAGCTGGACAAGGCACCCACCCCGTTGGAGGTCCTTCCGGCGGTGGTGGACGCCGTCGGCGCCGACGCGGAGGTCTATGTCGACGGCGGCATCCTGTCCGGCAGTGACGTCGTGGCAGCTGTCGCCTGCGGAGCGCGCGCCGCCCTGGTGGCCCGGGCGTACCTCTACGGCCTGATGGCGGGCGGCGAACGGGGCGTCCAGCGGACCGCTGACATCTTCCGCGCAGAGATCGCCCAAACCTTGGCGCTACTCGGCGTCACCCGCGTGTCCGACCTCCGCCGCGAGCATGTGCGGCTGCGTACGGCCTGAGATAGTTTCCTGCCATGGACGTCGTCGAGTTCGTGCCTGGTCGCGAGCAGTATGCGTACACCTTCGGCGGCGTCGCCCCGGTGATGCGGATCAGCCCGGGAACAGCGTTGAGGCTGTGGTCCGACGATGCATTCGGCGGCGTACTGCGCAGCGTCGAGGACCTGTCGAGCGCGAAAGTCGACCTGAGGTTCGTCAACCCGCAGACCGGTCCTTTCTATGTGGAGGGGGCGGAGCCGGGCGACACCCTCGTCCTTCACCTGGCAGCCCTCGAGCCGGCGCGCGACTGGGGCGCCTCTGCCGCCATCCCCTTCTTCGGCGGGATGACCAGCACGGACCGCGTGGTCACCTTGCAGGAGCCGTTGCCGGACACGACCTGGATCTACGAGCTCGACCGGGAGCGCAACACCGTCGCGTTCGCTGCCCGGCACAGCGACCACCGGATCGAGCTGCCGGTCTCGCCGATGCTCGGCACGGTGGGTGTGGCTCCGGCCGGTGGCGAGGTGCGCTCCTCCCTGGTGCCGGACCGCTTCGGCGGCAACATGGACACCCCCCAGATGCGTGCGGGCTCGACTGTCTTCCTCGGGGTCAACGTGGAGGGCGCGATGTTCTCCATCGGCGACGGTCACTACCGCCAGGGTGAGGGGGAGGCCTGCGGTACCGCCGTCGAGGGCGCGATGACGACCACGCTCATCGTCGAGCTGGTCAAGGGCGCTGCTCCCGGATGGCCGCGGATCGAAGACGACACGCACATCATGGCCGTCGGGTCCAGCCGGCCGATGGAGGACTCCTGGCGGATCGGGAACGCGGAGCTCGTGCACTGGGTCAGCGAACTATGCGGCCTGCATCCGATGGACGCGTACCAGCTGTGCTCGCAGATCGCCGAAGTGCCGGTTGCCAACGTCGTCGACGCCAACTACAGCGTCGTGGTCAAGGCGGCCAAGACGCTCCTTCCACCTGTCGAAGCCTTCGGTGGCATCCACGACGAACTGCGCGCTCGAGCCGGCGCCCTCGGGTCCGGTCTCTGATGGATCTGCAGCTCACCGGCACACGAGTCCTGGTGACGGGCGGCACGCGCGGCATCGGCCGAGCCATCGTCGAGGCGTTCCTCGACGAAGGTGCTCACGTCGCGTTCTGCGCGCGGGACTCCGAAGAGGTCGCCTCGACCTCCAGCGCACTCGGCAACCGCGGCAACGTGGCCGGCTCGGTCGTCGACGTCGGCGATTCCGACGGGCTCACCGCATGGGTGGAGCAGTCGGCACGATCGCTCGGCGGCCTCGACGTAGTGGTGGCCAATGTCAGCGCTCTGGCCATCCCCGACACGGAGGAGAACTGGCAGGCCAGCCTCAACGTCGACCTCATGCACACGGTCCGCCTGGTCCGCGGAGCGCTGCCGCATCTCGAGCGGAGCGAGGCCGCCTCGATCGTCGCGATCTCGAGTGTGTCCGGACGTGAGTCGGACTTCGCCTCGGGGCCGTACGGCACCGCCAAGACCGCGATCATCGGGTACATCCACGGACTCGCCCTCCAGCTCGCGGAGAGAGGAATCCGTGCCAATACGGTCTCCCCGGGCAACACGTACTTCGAAGGCGGTGTCTGGGCCAGCATCGAGACCGGGGACCCGGACCTCTACAAGACGGCGGTCGACCTCAACCCGACAGGGCAGATGGGGACGCCGGAGGAGGTCGCCCGGCCTGTGGTGTTCCTCGCCAGCCGCTCGGCTCGCCGGATCAGCGGCACGAACCTCGTCGTCGACGGCGCCCTGACTCGCGGCATCCAGGTGTAGGCGGGCGGGTCGTCTGCTCCTCGGCCGCGCGCGGTGACCGCAGCATCGCGCGCTGACACTAGGGTGAGGGATGCTCTACGGCCGTTCGGTGGAGAGCGGGCGGCTCGACGCCTTGTTCATGGAGGCGGCCAATGGTCGCGGTGGAGCCCTGGTGGTACGCGGGGAGCCAGGCGTCGGCAAGAGCGCGCTGATCGCAGCTGCTGTCCCGCGAGCTGACGCGCTGGTGTTGTGGACGCAGGGTTTCGAGTCGGAATCGCCTCTGGCGTTCGCTGCTCTGCACCGCCTGCTGCGGCCGGTTCTCGGGCTGGTAGATCGGTTGCCGTCACCGCAGGCTGACGCACTGCTTGTCGCGCTCGGCGAGCGGAAGGGGCAGCCCTCGGACCGGTTCGTTGTCTTCGTCGCGACGCTGAGCATCTTGGTCGAGGCCGCCGAGACGCAGCCGGTCGTCGTAGTGGTCGACGACGCTCACTGGTTGGACGCCGTGTCCGCCGAGGCGTTGCTCTTCGTTGCGAGACGCCTGCAGTCGGACCGGGTCGCGATGGTCTTCGGCGCGCGCGAGGGCGACGTACGGCGTTTCGAGGCGCCGGGATTGACGCAGATGACGCTCGGTGGGCTCGACACGGCAGCGGCCGGCGCGCTCCTCGCTCAACGCACCGATGGCGACGTGAGTCATGGGGTGCGCGATGCCATCGTGGCGCGTACTGGCGGCAACCCGCTGGCGCTCCTGGAGATACCTACCGTGCTCTCTGGTCCGCAGCTCCGCGGAGTCTCGCCGCTGCCCGCCGTCCTCCCGCTCACCGAAGGCGTGGAACGCACCTTCCTTGACCGGTGCCGGCGCCTGTCGCGGGGCGCGCAGACCCTTTTACTGGTCGCCGCTGCGGACGACTCCGGGCAGGTGGCGATCATCCAAGCGGCCAGCGCCGCGTTGAACCTGGGCGACGAGGCGCTCGCCGAGGCAGAGGACTCCCGGCTGCTGAAGGTTGCGGGGGCCGAGCTGCAGCTGCGCCATCCACTGGTGCGTTCCGCGGTATATGCCGGCGCCACGGTGGCTGAACGTCAACGGGTCCACGGTGCCCTGGCCGTCGCCCTGGAGGCGGCTGGTGAGCAGGACCGGCGGGCCTGGCATCTGGCCCTGGCCACGGTCGGCCCCGATGAGGGCGTTGCCTGGGAGCTCGACGCGGTCGCAGCCCGAGCCGAGCACCGCGGCGGGCATGATGCGGCCAGCGCCGCCTGGGAGCGCTCCGGACTGCTTTCGCCATCCGCCGAGGACAAGAGTCGCCGGCTCTTCGCTGCCGCCCGGTCCGCCTGGGTCGGCGGTGTGCCCGGTCGAGCCCGGGCGCTGGCCGACGAGGCCCGGCAGCGGACATCGGATCCGATCCTGACCGCCGACGTGGACATGCTGCGCGGCCGGTTGGAGTGGAGCGTCGGGTCTTCTGCGGTCGGCCATCGCATCGTCATGCGTGCCGCTCGCGAGGTGGTGCCCTTCGACCCGATCCGCGCTGTGGAGATGGCCATGGTCGCCACCACGCTCGCCACCTACGGAGGATCAGGAGACAACGGGCTGGAGGCCTCCTTCTTGCCACCCCTGCAGGAGGGATCGTCGCCCCGACTGATGTGCCTGGCCGCGCTGCTGGCCGGGCAGCAGCACGTTCTCGGCAACGAGATGGTGAGGGCCGCCGCCGAGCTACGACGGGCGTTCGAGCTCGTCGAGCAGACCGACGATGATGCGAACTTGCTTTCCAACACCGCCCTGGCCGCGTTCCATCTCGGCGAAGTCGATGTCACGAAGCGCGACTTGTCACGTCTGCTGCTTCTGGCTCGGGAAGCAGGTGACGTCTCACGCATCGTGTTCGCGCTGTCCCGCCTCCCGATGGCGGACATCCCGGCCGGGCGCTGGGGGGCGGCCAGCGCATCGACCGATGAGGCGCTTCTCCTCGCGCAAGCAACCGGCCAGCCGGCCCTGACCGCTCTTCCGCTGGCCTGGCGTGCCTTGCTGACCGCGCTTCGTGGGACCTGGGGTGGTCCCGAAGCACTGGCGGACCTTGCTGGTCTCGTCGCCCGACAGCCGGTGGGTATCGGGGTGGTGGCAGTCACGGACATCGCAGAATGGGCCCGAGGAGTCTCGGCGGCCATGACCGGCGATGTGTCGGCGGCCTACCACCATCTGGCACAACTCAAGCTCCCGGCCATGCGCCGGATCGCGGCGGTGGACCGACTGGAGGCAGCCGCCGGTGTGGGGGATGAAGAGACGGTCGCCGTGTGGGCCGAGGACCTGGAGCGGTTCGCAGGCGACGTCGACGCCCGCTGGGCTGCTGCTGCGGCCGCGCACGGCCGGGCTCTCATCCTCGACGGACCCGCCGCTGGAGCGCAGTTCGAGCGCGCGCTCGAACTGCACGGGCGTGATCCGCGGCCGTTCGACCATGCCCGAACACTGCTGGCGTACGGCGAGGTGTTGCGCCGGTCCGGCCGACGGGTCGACGCCCGCGGGCTCCTCCGGGCGTCGCTGGAGACATTCGACGAGCTCGGCGCCGGCCCCTGGAGTGACCGAGCCCGGCGAGAGCTCCGGGCCTCCGGTGAAACGGCGCGTGCCAGAGATACGCCGATCGCGCTGGACCTGACCCCCCAGGAGCAGCACGTGGTCCGATTGGTCAAGCAGGGTCTGTCGAATCGTGACGTCGCGGGCCGGCTGTTCCTGAGCCCGAGAACGGTCGAGTACCACTTGTCCCACGTCTATCAGAAGCTCGGTGTCCGCTCCCGCGGTGAGCTCGTCGGACTCGGCCTGGTCTGATGCCGCAAGCTCCGCGCCGACGTGCCGGCACGTGGTACCGGCAAAAACCCCGTGGTTCTACTGGGGCGAGGTGAGCGCTGTTCGACCCAGGGTGGAGGCCAACCATCCCGTGTCGACCAGGAGCTGACATGCACACCAGCGAATCTCCCCACAGCCTTCGTACAGGACACGACGAGTGGGCCTTGCACCCCAAACCGTCCGACGCTGACAGCGCATCCGAGCAGCGCACATCCTGGGCAGTTCTTGCACTCGCCCTCGTCGCCCAGGTCCTCGTCGTCCTGGACATCTCGGTTGTCAACACCGCTCTTCCCACCATCGGTGACGCCCTGCGACTCAGCAGCAGTGACCTGCAATGGCTGGTGACCGCCTACCTCCTGATCTCGGGCGGTGGCCTGCTGCTCGGTGGCAGGATCGCGGATCTGCTCCCTCGACGCCGGGTGTTCATCACCGGAATGGCGATCTTCACGACGTCCTCCTTGCTCAGTGGTCTGGCGTCGACGGCATCGGCCCTGATCGGGGCCCGAGCGGGCCAGGGTCTCGGCGCTGCCTTGATGACTCCTGCAGCCCTGTCCCTGATCATGACCACGTACTCCGGCGCCCAGCGCGCCAGGGGCCTCGCGCTCTGGGGAGCGGTCGGGGGACTGGGGATCGCCGCCGGAGTGATGGTTGGCGGCGCACTGACGACGTGGGCCGGCTGGCAGGCGATCTTCTGGGTCAACGTCCCCATCGGCGCGGTCGCGCTGGCCTTCGCGCTGCGCATCCTGCCGCCTGAAGCGACAGACCGGGCGCGGCTCGCCTCGTTCGACGTCCCTGGTGCCGTCACGGTCGTGGCTGGCCTGGCAGCGCTGATGTTCGGCGTCGCCGGCACCACCACCGCCGGCTGGGCTTCCACCCGGACGATCGCCAGCCTGCTCGTCTCCGGGAGTCTGCTGGCCGCGTTCGTCGCCATCGAACGTCGTATGCCACGACCGTTGGTGCCCCCGCACACCTGGTCGGTCAAGTCACTGGTCGCGGGCACTGCGGTCATGTCGGGGGTGACCGGGCTGCTCGTCGGTGCGGTGTTCCTGTCATCGATCTTCATGCAGACGGTGCTCGGGTACTCCGCTATCCAAGCCGGTACGGCATTCCTGCCGCTCGCGCTCGCCCTGGTTGTCGGCACTCATGTTGCTGGTCATGTGATGGGTCACGCCTCGCCCCGCCACGTCGCAGTCGCCGGCCTCCTCACGACCGCTGTCGGTGCGACGATGCTGTCCACGGCATCCAGTACGGCGTCGTACGCGGCGAACCTCCTCCCGGGGCTGGTGGTGGTCGGTGTCGGTACGGGTGCCGTGTTCGTCGCGGTGTCTGCCTCCGCGATGACAGGTGTACCTGCGCAGCACGCAGGAATGGCGTCCGGCTTCCTGATGACCGGTCACGAGGTCGGGGCCGCCCTCGGCGTTGCGGTCCTGTCGGCGGTGGCTTCGTCCGCCGGAAGCTTCACGACCGTGCACGGTGCCTCGGCGGCCTTCTCGCGCGGCTTCGTCGCAGCAGCCGTGCTCGCGGCCGTGGTCGCACTCTTCGCGCTGCTGCGGATGCCCACCACATGCACCACCGGTGGCGGCGGCCACCTGCACATGCACTGACCCTGGAGCGCCGGCTGGCGGAGCTCGCCTTCGGGCGGCTCCGTCCCCGGCAGCCAACGACGCCATACCATCGCTCGCCCCTTCAGGAGGATCCTCATGTCCACGCCTTCCAGTGGCACCAGCCCCATCGCCACAGCAACGGCGCCTTCGCCTCACCATCGGTACGCTGCCCCGCCACGGGCGGCAAGGTCTCGGGCGAAGCAAGGTGGGGGCGCGAGGTATCCCTCGCCGCCCGAGCCAGGACACATCGGCCTGTTGGTGCTGTCGAGCGTCGTGGGCGGTCTGATGGCCGCGCTCATCTTGGCCCTTCTGGTCTGCGGGGGCTCGTCGGAGCCGACCATCACGGGTGTCATCCTCCTGGGGTTCGCGGCGGGATGGGCCATGCTCGCGGTCCTGTCGGCCCGGAGGACCGACCAGCCGCAGCGGTGGGCTGTGGCACCGGCCGCATTCATGGGCCTATCCGGCCTGGGGTTGACCGTGTCTCAGCCCGCCACCTCGACGGTCGGAGCCCTCGGCTGGGTATGGCCCCCTGTGCTGCTCGCTCTGGTGGCGTGGATGGTGACGCAGTCTCGCCGGTCGCTGCACAACTGGTCTCGGCGCGCATTGCTCTACCCGGTCTTCGCGGCCCTGGTCGCGACGGCCGTGGGGGCCGGATATCAGGACATCGGGCAGGTCCGAGACCGGGCCGCGCTGACCATGAAGGGGCAGCTGTTGGATGTGGGGGACCACCGGCTGCACATCCAGTGCACCGGTACCGGGACCCCGACCGTCGTCCTCGAAGGTGGACTGGGGGAGCCCTCGCCGGCGATGGCCGGCTGGATCGCGCCCGCGGTGGCACCCACCACGAGGGTCTGTGTGTATGACCGCTCCGGGTACGCATGGAGCGACCCGGCGCAGAGCCCAGAGGACGGCCGTGCCGTCGCGACCGATCTCCACACCCTGCTGGCTGCCGCGGGCGTCGCGCCGCCCTACGTGCTGGCCGGCCACTCGTCCGGTGGCGTCTACACGCGGATCTTCGCCGGCATGTACCCGACCGACGTGGCGGGCCTGGTCATGCTCGACGCGCAACCTGCCGATGTGTACACGCAGCTTCCCGGCTGGCGGACCTTCTACGCCTTGTACAGGAGAGGCGAAGCCCTTGCGCCGTCGCTGGCCCGACTCGGCATCGCCCGGATCGCGTACGACATCGTGCCGAGCGGTCTGCCGCCGACCGACCGAGCCGAAGAGCAGGCCGTCATGTCCACGGCCGCGTACTACCGTGCGCTCCACGACGAGATCGCCCAACTGCGCACATCGCTGACCCAGGCGCAACAGGTAAGGGGCTTCGGTGACACACCGCTCATCGTCGTCACTGCCGGCAGGGGCGCTCAGGACGGCTGGCTCCCCCTTCAGGACTCGATGGCGCGGCTCTCGACGAACAGCGTGCACCGGATCCTGCCCGACGCCACTCACGCATCCCTGATCGAGGACCAGCATGACTCCCGATACGCCAGCTCCGCGATCCTCGATGTCGTCCACGCGGTCCGGTCGGGCAGACCCCTCGACAAAGTCCTGACCACACCGAAGGGGAAGTCTGATGCGGCTGGCTGGGAACCTGCTCCCTAGCCGGTCGCAGGGCGCTGCCAGGTAACCGGCCCGGCGACGATCGGGGAGTCGGGAGCGCTGCGGTGCGCGCGCACCGCCACCGGGACCCTCGGCGCCTCGTGCGACGCTCGCCTGTCCTGCTCGAGAAGCCGGCTGTCGTACGCGGCACGCCGGATCGGGTCACGGAGCACGCCGTACGCCGCGACGACGTCGCGCAACGCCAGGTCCGACGTGTCGTCGGCGGACACCTCGCCCCGGGTATCGGGATGGTGCCGGCGGAGCAGGGCGCGAAAGGCATGACTGATCTCGTCCTGGCTGGCGTCGTGAGCCACGCCGAGGACGTCGTACGGGTCAGGAGGCCGGTCCGTCATCGCGTCGTCGCTTTCGAGCAGTGTTGTCACTTCCCAGAATATCGATCGCACGGGCGTGCACGCGCTTGCTCCCGGGTCCAGTAGGGTCGCTCTGGTCCGCGACCGGTAGGAGGACCAGTGCAGTATCTGGCAGTCTCCGCGCTGAGCCACGACGGCGTCGTGCGCGACCACAACGAGGACAGTCTCGCGGTCGGGCCGTGGACGACGTGCGCGACGACCACACTCACGCCGCAGACGATGGTCTTCCCCGTCGAGAACCGGCTCATGGTTGCCGTGGCCGACGGACTGGGCGGGCACCCCGGCGGGGAGTTCGCCAGCACCCTCGTCGTGCAGGAGCTGTCGCGCCTGGCAGAGACCCTGGCCGACGAGCGGTCGGTCCGTGCGGCCCTCGACGGTGCCAACCGGGCCGTGTACGACGCGGCGGGCCGCTACCACGGTCTCGCGGGGATGGGGACGACCGTAGCGGGTGTCGTCGTGGCGGCGGGCCAGGTGATCGTCTTCAACGTGGGAGACAGTCGCGTGTACGTCTCGAACCCGCAGGGCTTGAGCCGGCTGAGCGTCGACGACAGCCCACCCCTGGCACCGGGCGAGACCACGACGTGGATCGTCACGCAGACCATGGGTGGCAGTGCCGGTCACACCGCGATCGACCCGCATGTAACGACCCAGCCGTTGGACCCCGCGGGACGCTACCTGGTGTGCAGTGACGGCCTGACCGATGCCGTCGGCGACGACCTGATCGGGTCGTTGCTCGTTCGGTACAGCGGACTGGAGGCCGCGGTGGAGCTCTGGCGAGCGGCGATGCAGGCCGGCGGCCCGGACAACATCACCGTCGCCGTCGTCGAGCTCATCGAGGCCGACGAGCCGTCGTGATCTAGCTGGGATAGGTCTGGTGGGCGTCGCGCAGCCGGAAGTACCCCAGCGTGACGACGAGTGCGAGGAACGGTGCGACGACCGTGCCCGAGACGAGGTTGCTGAGGACCTGCCGCGTCGGCTCCCCGAGCGGCGACAAGATCAGGCTGATCACGATGTCGGCGAGGATCAGCAGGACGAAGACGGCTGCGAGAGTGCCGAAAACGTTCCACCCGAACCCGCGGACGAGCTCGCGGCTGCGGCCGAAGGACTGCAGGCTGCCGACGCCTTCCAGCACGATCACCGGAACCACGAGGCACCAGATCGTGATGAGGAACAGTCCCGGCACGATGAGCAGGATCAGGCCCAGTCCGATGGCGATCCCGGCAAGGATCGACGCGATGCCGACCCTGCCCACGAATGGGCGTGCCGCCTGCAGCGTCTCGGGCAACGACAGGTCGACGCGTCCGTCGCGGACGTCCTCGACGGCCTTCACCAGGGCGGCTTGCAGGAGAAACGCCGCGATGATGCCGACGATCGACGCCAGCAGAGCTCCGACCACACCCAGGAGGCCGGCGAGAACGGCTTCGATGATCACGGCGACCACGTAGACGGCGAAGGCGATCGTCAGCAGGTGAGCGGCGTGCGTGCGGTACATCCGCCACGCCTCGCCGATGACTCCGGTCAGGGGGTTCACAGGTATGAGGCTACTGCTCCCGGCGGTGGATTTGGCCTAGCTTGAGCGTGTGTCGCACGCACCCGCGGCCGGACCGCTGCACGCCTGGCCTGGATTGCCTCAGAACGGTACGCCCTGTGTCAGGAGACCTGCACCGGTGGCACGGCCGGAGACGATGCGGCAGAAGTCGACGGCGTCGAGGGCGATCTCCTCGCCCGCACCGGCCGTGGTGTAGCTGCCTCCCGCGGTGCCCTCGAGCCGCAAGGTGAACGGCCTCCCGTGCCGGCGTGCCCACTCGGCCACGATGTCGGACACGATCCGGCCGTCATGCTCGGGCGTGAGGACCAGCGGGCGTCCGGTCGCCCGGCTGATGTCGACGCGGTGCATCCAGGTGTCGCGGGTCAAGATGACGTCGACGAGGTAGCCCACCCTCCAGGTCTCCATCACGGTGTCGACCTCGACCTTCATCGGTGCCCGTCGAAGCAGGCTGGGTATCCGCGAGCGGACGCGGGCAGCGCGCGGCGCCACCGCGGTCAGGCGCTCCACGATCTGGTGAGGAGCGAGGTGCGCCCGCTCACGCACCTGGACCTCTGTCATCCCGTCGATGGCGGGCCGGTCGCCGGCGACCTTGTTCCCGGCGCGGAACTGGTGGATGAAGCGCGGGATCCACGCCTGGCCCTCCATGGCACCGAGCACGTGGCAGGCGACGGCCCGCACGTCCCACTCGGTGCAGTCGGTGGGGCGGGCCCAGTCCTCGGCCGGGAGGTCGGCGAGGAGCTCGGCGAAGCGCCGGTTCTCGGTCGCGGCGATCGTGGCGGCTTCCCGTCTGTCGAGTGCGGGTATCTGCCCGACCGGTGTACTGGTGATGCTCATGAGTGTGCTCTCCTCTGCTCTGTCCTGCGTCGGTTGGCCTGATGGGTGACGAACATCTCGGCGGCCTCGTCGATCAGCCTCAGCCAGCGGTCGCCGCCCGGGTCGTTGGACAGCTGCTGGTCGATCAGCCCGGTGCCGATCGCCGTCAGCAGGTCCATCGCGGCGGGATCCGTGATACCGCTCGTCTCCAGGAGCTGCCGCACGCCCTCGAGGCCTCTGACGCTCAGGGCGAACGACTCGGGGGAGGGCTCGAACCCCGGGATCGTGCGCTGGAACATGAGCTGGTAGCGCGCCGGGTCCTCTGTACAGAAACGGGCGAAGAGGTGCAGGCAGAGCCTGACGTCGACCAGTGGGTCGCCGCTAAGGGCGAGCGTCGCCTGCACCTGGAGGAACTCGTGGGCGCCCTGCGCGTACATGGCGTCGTAGATGGCGTTCTTGGAGCTGAAGTACGAGTACAGCGACGGGGCCCGCATGCCCATCGCGCTCGCCACCCCGCGAAGCGAGAGCCCGGCCAGGCCTTCGTTGCGTGCGATCCGCCAGGCCACCTCGAGCACTTCGGCCCGGGTCGCGGAATGCCGTTCGGTACGTCGATCACGCTTAGATTTATCTAACACAGTTAGGATTATCTACCAACGATCGGACTCTTGTCAACGGTCTTCGCTGCGACGACGATGAGTTTCCTGTCGGTGGCGAGTCATAGAGTCGCGGCACCTGCGAGAGGAGACCTGATGACGGCGGTGCGAGTACTGGTGGGCACGCGCAAGGGCGCGTTCGTGTTGACCTCCGATGCAAAGCGCAAGGACTGGGAGGTCGACGGCCCGCACTTCGCCGGCTGGGAGATCTACCACGTCAACGGGTCTCCGGTCGACCCCTCGCGCCTGTACGCGTCGCAGTCGACAGGATGGTTCGGTCAGCTGATCCAGCGCTCGGACGACGGCGGCAAGACGTGGTCACCGGTCGACAACCACTTCGAGTACGACGGCGTTCCGGGCACGCACCAGTGGTACGACGGCACGCCGCACCCCTGGGAGTTCGCCCGGGTGTGGCATCTGGAGCCGTCACTCACCGATCCCGACACCGTCTATGCGGGCGTCGAGGACGCTGCCATGTTCCGTACCGTCGACGGGGGAAAGAGCTGGCACGAGCTGTCGGGGCTGCGCAAGCACGGCACGGGGTCGTCCTGGCAGCCGGGCGCCGGCGGCATGTGTCTGCACACGATCGTGCAGGACCCGAGCTCGCCCGGCCGGCTGTACGCCGCGATCTCCGCGGCCGGCGTCTTCCGTAGCGACGACGACGGTCAGTCCTGGCGTCCGGTCAACCGCGGCCTGAAGTCGGAGGGAATCCCCGACTCCGACGCCGAGGTCGGGCACTGCGTCCACCGCATCGCCCTGCACCCGGATCGCCCGGAGACCCTGTTCATGCAGAAGCACTGGGACGTGATGCGCACCGACGACTCGGCGGACTCCTGGCGTGAGATCAGCGGCAACCTGCCCACCGACTTCGGGTTCGTGGTCGACATCCATGCCCACGAGCCCGACACCGTCTACGTCGTGCCGATCACGAGCGACTCGCAGCACTTCCCCTACGAGGGCAAGCTGCAGGTCTTCCGCAGCCGGACCGGTGGCGACGAGTGGGAGGCGCTCACCGATGGCCTGCCGCAACGCGACTGCTACGTCAACGTGCTGCGTGACGCGATGGCCGTCGACTCGGTGGACGAGTGCGGCATCTACTTCGGCACGACCGGTGGCCAGGTCTACGCCTCGGCCGACTCCGGCGACAGCTGGGAGCCGATCGTGCGTGACCTGCCCGCGGTGCTGTCCGTCGAAGTGCAGACGCTGGCATGATCCGCGTCGTACTCCCCGCGCATCTGCGCAACCTCGCGCAGGTCACCGGTGAGGTGAGCCTCGAGGTCGACGGCGAGCCAACGCAGAGCTCGGTCCTCGACGCGCTCGAGGCACGTTACCCGGTGCTCTGCGGAACGATCCGCGACCGCGCGTCGCAGCGCCGTCGTGCCTTCGTCAGGTTCTTCGCGTGCGAGCAGGATCTGTCGCACGAGCCGCCCGACGCACCGCTGCCCGCCGCGGTGGCGCAAGGCAGCGAGCCGTTCTTGATCGTCGGGGCGATGGCCGGCGGTTAGCGGCGACGAACCCGCTCGATCACGCCGCGACGAGAAGCGAACACTTCCGCCACAGGCGCGCTGACTGCCACGACGAGCAGAGTGCGAGGGCGGATCGCTGCGAGTCCGCCCTCGCCGGTTGAAGACGCCGTCCCAGCGGATCGACGACCTACTCGAGGGTGTCCGGGTCCGGGCCCACGCGATGACCCTTGTCGAGCCCGGCGATGTCGGAGCGGTCGTCGTCGTCGAGCTCGAGACCGAACAGGTCCATGTTGCTCGCCATGCGCGACGGGTTGACCGACTTCGGGATGATCACGTTGCCGAGGTCGAGGTGCCAGCGCAGGATGACCTGCGCAGGGCTGACCTCGTGCTTCTTCGCGATCGTCGCGATCGTGGGGTCGTCGAGGAAGTCCCCGCCCGCCGCGAGCGGGCTCCACGCTTCGGTGACGATGCCGTGCTCGGCGTGGAAGGCGCGCAGCTCGCGTTGCTGGAGCCACGGGTGGAGCTCGATCTGGTTGATGGCCGGCACGATGTCGGTCTCGTCGAAGAGCCGCTGAAGATGAGCAGGCTGGAAGTTCGAGACGCCGATCGCCCGCACCCTGCCTTCGGAGTAGAGGGACTCCAACGCCTTCCAGGTCTCGACGTATCGGTCCTGGGACGGTACGGGCCAGTGGATGAGGTACAGGTCGAGGTAGTCGAATCCGAGACGCTGCATGCTGGCGTCGAACGCCTTGCGTGCCGAGTCGTAGCCCTGGTCGTCGTTCCAGCACTTCGTGGTGACGAAGATGTCCTCACGGTTGACGGGCGACTCCGTGATGGCCTCGCCCACGGCCTCTTCGTTCCCGTAGATCTTGGCGGTGTCGATGTGGCGGTATCCGGTCTCGAGTGCCGACGACACGGCCGCCTTGGTCTCCTCGCTGGGCACGAGGAAGACGCCGAACCCGACCTGCGGGATCTCGACGCCGTTGTTAAAGGTCAGTGAAGGGATTTTTGGCATGTCCGCAAACGTAGCAGCGCCGCAAAAGGGCTGCTGGTGGTCGTACCGCTGGTCCAGGTATCGCCGCTACTGGTCCGGGAAGCGACGAAGGACCGCCGGGTTGGCGCAGTGGACGAGTGGCTCTCCCCGCAGGTAGCGACCGACCTCTTCGGCGGCGATGCGCGCCGCGTTCGCTGCCGTCTGCCTGCTGGCACCGGCGAGATGCGGGGTCATCACCAGGTTGGCCGTGCGCAGGAGCCGGGACCCGGCGGGGATCGGCTCCTGTGGGAAGACGTCCACCGCAGCGCCGAAGAGATGCCCGCTGTCGAGGGCGTCGCATAGGGCGTCGTAGTCGAGCAGCGACCCACGCGCGCAGTTGACGAGGATCGACCCCTCGGGCATCGAGGCAATCTCGGCTGCGCCGATCATCCCTCGTGACTCCTCGGTGGCCCGGGCGTGCAGCGACACGACGCTGGAGCACGTCAACAGCTCGTCCAGAGGAACCAGCGAGACGCGGGGGTCGGCCCCGGACTCGTCCACGTACGGGTCGAACACCAGGACTCGTGCGCCGAACCCGTCGAGGATGCGGGCAACGCGATGGCCGACCGCGCCGTAGCCGACGAGCCCGACCGTACTGGCCTCGAGCTCCGGTCCGACCGTCTCGTAGCTGTAGTAGTCGCTTCGCCAGGTGGCGCCTGTCAGGTCCGAATGCGTCTGCGGAATCCGCCTCATCGCCGCCAGCATCATGGCGACGGTGTGCTCCGCCGTCGCGGTCGCGTTGCGACCCGGTGCTGAGCACACGGCGACTCCGTGCCGAGTCGCTGCGTCGAGGTTGGCGTTGACGGGTCCGCCGCGGGTGACACAGAACAGGCGAAGGGCGGGAGCGGAGTCGAGCACCTTCTCGGTGAGCGGGCCCATCTGGGTGAGACAGATCTCGACGCCTTCGAGCGCCTGGGCCATCTCGTCCTCGGTCCCTGATGCCTCGTCGACTTCCGCCACGGCTGTGAACGGTTCGATCGGCCACGGCAACGTGAGCTCACGGATGTCGAGGTCGCGGGGCACCTGTGTCCTCAGGGCGTCTCGAAGCAGCCGGTTCAGGACGAAGTGATCGCCCGCGCAGAGAATCGCGGCCGGTGTCATGCGGTCCTCCCGTCTATCGGTGTGTTGAACTCCAGCAGGGCGACGTCGCCCGCGCCGAGGCTTATCTCGGTGAGAGCACAGTTGCCGAGGGCAGGGAACAGCCGCCGGTACCGCGACAGCTCGACGCCGATCAGCGAGCACAGGGCCAGCCGGATCACGGTCGAATGGGCTACGACGAGCACCCGGCCCGTTGTGTGCCGCTCGGCGATGTCCCGCAGGCAGGAGGTGAACCGGCGAGCGGCGCGTACCGGATCCTCGCCACCCGGCAGATGGTGGCGCACCGGGTCGCGCAGGAAGTCCCGCACGGCGTTGGGAAAGCGGACGTCCATCTCCTGGCGCGTCAGACCCTCCGCGTCGCCGAAGTCCAGCTCCCTCAGCCGTTCGTCGGTCACGAGACGCGCACCCGTGACGGCCGCACAGGCCCGTGCCGTCTCCTTGGCGCGCGACAGTGTGGACGCCCAGACTCCGTCGAGCGCCGCTGTCGTGGCCCATTGCGCGAGGTCCCGCGCCTGGTCCCGCCCATGCGAGGTCAGCTCGACGTCACTGGCTCCTGCGTAACGGTTCTCTCGGTGCCAGAGCGTTTCGCCGTGGCGAACCAGGACAAGGCGTGTCATCGTCTCGTCCCGGTACGCGCATGGGCCGCCGCGACCGGCTGAAGCCACCCTCGTGACTCGAGCTCCTCCACCAGGCGGAGGTAGGCCCGGTCGTAGCGACCGGCCGACGCCGGCGCCGGCTCGATGGTCTCGCTGACGTGGACCATGTCGGCGGCGAGTGCGTCGATCCTCTCGGAGTCGTGAGAAGCCGCGAGCAGGGCCATGCCCAGTGCCGGCTCGGCGTTGTCGAGCAGGGTGACCGGCCGCCCGAGGATGTCCGCGCGGAGCTGGGACCAGTTGCGACTCCGGCTCCCGCCGCCGGTGAACCGTATCTCGCCGCTGACGTCGGCTCCGATGAGGTCGAGGTAGTCGAAGCAGAGCCGCTCGATGTACCCGACTCCCTGCAGGATGGCGGCGTACCTGTCGACGTCGTCGGGTGAGGCGCCCAGCGTGAATGCCTCGGCGTCTGAGGCGACGAAGGGGAACCGTTCGCCGGTTGCGGCGAGCGGGTAGGTGATCGCCTGCGCCGGCTGCCGGCGTGCGGCCAGCCGGTCGAGGTCGGCGAGGTCTCGGCCGGCGAAGTCGCGGGCGATGATGCCGGCGCCGATGTTCGAGGCGCCGCCCGGCAGCCAGTGCCCGTCGGGCGCCCGGTGCGAGTACACCGCCCCCAGCGGATCGCGGACGAGCTGCTCGGTGACCCCTTTGAGCACGAGGGTCGTCCCGAGCACGGAGTTCCAGCTGCCCGGGACGATGACGCCCGCACCGAGCTGTGCCGCGCAGCCGTCGGTCATGCCGGCGACCACCGGCGTTCCTTGCGGGATGCGGGTGGCCGCTGCCGCCGATGCGCACACCGTACCGATGCACGTGCCCGGCCGGACCAGGGCCGGCAGTACCTCGTCGGGCACTGCGAGGCCGGAGAGCACGTCATCGGCCACTTCTCGTCGATCAGATGCGCGCCCGTTTTCAAGGCGTTGCTGAGATCGGTGGGGACCTCCTTCCCGACCAGGCGGCGGTTGACGACGTCGCTCTGGTGCGCGAGCCGGGCACCCTCTCGTACTGCCGCCGGGTACTCGTCGAGCAGCCACAGCAGCTTCGGCAGCGCCCAGGAGGGTTGCATGCGTAGGTACCCGAGCTCGGCCCACACCTGCTCGCCCGCCTCGTTCACCCGGTCGACGTATCCCGCGGCACGCGTGTCGTCGTACATCAGCCCCGGCGACAACGCCTGCCCGCCGGCGTCCGTGAGCACCACTGTTCCCGAGGTCGCGTCGACTGCGACACCGCGCAGGGACTCGCTGCGCACGCCCCGCAGAGCCTCGCTGGTCGCTCCCGCGACCGCGTCCCACCACGCCTCGGGGTCCTGCTCGTGCCGAGGCCCGTCACGTCTGCTGACCAGGGCGCGAGCGCCGGCACCGAGTACGGACCCCGCCCGTGTCACCGCGACGGCGCGGACGCTCTGGGTGCCCACGTCGACGCCGACCCAGGTGTCGTCCCCGGAACCGGTGGGTGGTGTCATCGCCGCCGCATCGCGGCGAGGCGCGGCCACGAGGCCGCTGTGGTGTCGCGCAGGTCGATGAAGTCGGCGAACAGCTGCGAGTACCGCTCGGCGCGACTCGCGTCGGGCTGGAAGGTGTCCCGCGTGCGGATGTACCGGGGTGCGACCTGCTCGACGCTGTCGGCCGCACCGGTCGCGACGAGTCCGACCAGGAAGGCGCCCTTCGCGCCGGCCTCGGTGTCGGTCGACCGGGATACGGGGATGCCGGCGACATCGGCGATCATCTGCAGCCAGAACGGGCTCGCCGCTCCACCGCCCGCGACCCTGAGCTCGGTCGGTTCGGCACGCGACGCCGCCAGACAGTCCTGGATGACCAGTGTCAATCCTTCGAGCACGGCTCGTGCGACGTGCTCGGGGGCGTGCTCGAGCGACAGCCCCAGGAAGGCGCCGCGGGCCAACGGGTTGAGGAAGGGCGCGCGCTCTCCGGCCGGTGACAGGTACGGGAGGAACGCCAGTCCGCCCGCACCAATGGCGGCGGACTCGGCAAGCTCGCTGAGCCGGGCGGGGTCGTCGAGGCCGAGGAGCCGGCACGACCACGAGATCACCTCGGTGCCCGCGAGCGTCGGAAGCGCGCGCAGGTACTTGCCCGGCAGCCCAAGTGCGACGGTGATTCCGGCGGGCTCGTCGCCGAGGACCACTTGGTCGGTGACGACCTCTGTGCACAGCGTCGTGCCGAGGATGCAGCAGGCCTGCCCTTCCTGGACGGCACCGACTCCGATCGCCGTGGACGCGATGTCGTAGGACGACATGACGACGGGGGTGCCGGCCGGCAGGCTCAGCTGCTGCCCGGCGTGCGTGGTGAGCGCGCCCACCCGGCGGTCGTCCGTGCGCAGCTCCGGCAGCAACGGCTCGGCCCACTCCATGTCGTACGTGCGGAGCAGCTCGGGAGAGTACTCGCGGGTACGGATGTCCATGAAGGGGGCGGACGCGTCCGAGGAGTCGATCGCCAGCTCGCCGGTCATCCGCGCGAAGAGCCAGCCACCGCACGTCAAGGAGGCGGCCGAGCGAGCGAGCCGGTCCGGGTCCTCGCTGTGCAGCCAGCTCAAGATGACGTTCGGCATGCCCGACGACGTCAAGGAGCCGTTGATCCGGAACGCCCGGTCGAGCACCCCCGAGCTCGTCCAGCGGTCCAGGATGTCGGCCCCACGGCCGTCGTTCCACAAGATCGCCGGCCCGGTGGGGTTCCCGTCGGCGTCGACCAGCCAGCTCCCGTCACCCTGGCCGGTGAACGCGACGAAGGACACGTCGGAGTCGAGCTGCTCGACCACGCCGCGGACCGTCTGGACGACCGCGTCCCATACGGCGTCCATGTCCTGCTCGGCCCAGCCCGACGCCGGACGCAGCACGGTGGCCCCTGATCGGGCGACGGCAACCTCGTTGCCCTCGTCGTCGTACCCGATCGCCTTGACCATGGTCGTGCCCGCGTCGACACAGATAACCGCCACGGTGCGTCATCCTCCTCGTCTCGGGGCCGGCCCGTCGACCGGACCGGACTCGCTCGCGGAAGGATCTCACACGTACGACGAGCGTTGTGGTGCTCGGCCACCAGCGCGAGGCCGGCCGTGGGATGGTCTCGTCCGGCGGCTCAGCTGCGCAGGTAGGAGGCGCCGTTGACGTCGATGATGGTGCCGCTGGCGAACCGCGCATCGGGCGATGCCAACCAGACGACGGCGGCGGCTACCTCCTCCGGGCGCGCCACCCGGCCGAAGGGCGACTGGGCGCGGGCGGCGTCGCCCTCGGGCCCGGTGAGCACCGACCGGGCCATCTCGGTCTGCACATATCCCGGCGCCACCGTGCCGACGCTGATGCCGTGTGGCGCGAGCGCCCTGGCCATGGACTGCCCGAAGGCGTTGAGGCCTGCCTTCGACGCGCCGTATGCGGGCGACTTCGGCTCACCCCGGAAGGCGCCACGGCTCGAGACGTTGACGATGGCGCCGCCGCCCGCGGCGATCAGATGAGGGACCGCGCAGAAGGTGGCGTTGGCGGCTCCGACCAGGTTGGTGCCCAAGGTGTCCGCCCAGACCGCCTGCCAGTCCTCGTACGACGTGGACGTAGGCGGGTGGTGGACGAAGATGCCCGCGTTGTTGACCAGTACGTCGAGCCCGCCCAGCCTGGCTGCTGCGTCGTCGACCGCGCGGCGT
Source organism: uncultured Actinomycetota bacterium (assembly GCA_963824115.1). Taxonomy (GTDB): domain Bacteria; phylum Actinomycetota; class Actinomycetes; order Propionibacteriales; family Nocardioidaceae; genus DASQEH01. Next base: position 85,103 of record CAWGOA010000004.1, on the reverse strand, counting down.
ACCTCTTCAGCGGACCGCATGTCGGCCTGCACCGACGCATGCCCCGACCCCGGCAGCGTCGCGAGCAGCTCCTCGGCCGCCTCGCCGGACGACCCGTAGTGCACCGCGACCTGGTCACCGAGCTCGGCGAACGCCAGCGAGATGGCGCGACCGATCCCGCGGGCGCCGCCGGTGACCAGTACTGCCCTTCCTGTCACGGCGACCCGTCCATGTGCTCAGTTACGCACAGACCGATCAGTTGGCACTGACCGGGTCCCCCGCGGTGTCGCCGGCGGGCGAGACGTCGTGCGCGTCGGCGTCCGCGTCGACGGTGACGGGCGCCGCACGCCGGCCCGCCTCGATCACGGCTGTGGAGGCCGCCGCGCCCAACGCCAATGCGGTGATACCCCATTTGGTGCCCGTGAGCTGACGACCCAGCGCGGCGTCGAGGGAGATGTCGCCCGGACCGTCCTCGGCGATCGCCAGCAAGGCGGCGATGAGCACCAGGTTGTACTCGTAGCCACCGTTGGCGGACCAGGGGCCGTTGGGGAGGTGGACCTTGCGGATGGCGGTGATCATGGTGCCGATCAACGAGGCGCTCGCGAGCGGGGTGGCCAGGCCGGCGAGCAGGAGTGCACCTCCGGTGGTCTCCGTCAGCCCGGCGGCCAGCGCGTTGCGGCGCGGCGGGTGCATGCCGAGCGCGTGCATCATCCCTTCGGTCCCTTGAAGCCCTGGTCCGCCGAACCACCCCTTGAGCTTCTGGGTGCCGTGTCCGATGAAGAGCCCGCCGATGATGGACCGGGCCGCGAGACGTGCGATGTTCATGCGTCCTCCTGATCTAGTTGAAAGCTCTACTAGGTTAGAGGTCGACGCTGTACCCCGCTCGCGACCGTCCACGTGCCGAGACGGGTCCGTCGCGGGTGCACGGTCGTTCCCGGCCGATGGTCGTCGGCCGCGTGACCTGGCAGGGTCCCTCCAACGCTCGAAGGTCCCGCCGAGGAGTCACGTCCTTCCCCCCTAGGGGTCACATTCTTCCCCGCGAGGGGTCACATGCTTCCCGGTGAGGGGTCACTTGGTTCCCGTCGAGGAGTCAAGTCGTTCCCGTCGACGAGTCACGTTTCCCCGCGAGGGGTCACTTGCTTCCCGTCGAGAAGTCGACTGCTTCCATTCAGAAGCCAGCCGTTCCCTGGGGCGCCTTCACCGAAACGGAGGTGACCCCCGCCCAGCAGTACTTGACCACTGGGCGGGAACCACTTGACCCCTCCGTGGGAACTACTTGACCCCTCGGCGGGAATGCTCGCCGACCTTCGCGGGAAGGAAGTGACTCTTCGGCGGAAGGGCGGAGGGGCGGGAGGGCGGAGGGGCGGAAGGGCAGGACGCAGGCGACTCCTCGGGATCGTTGCACAGTGCGCGGGGCCGGCTTACGCCGCTCGAAGCGGTCACCGGTTGACCATGCCGCCCTCTGGGGCCATGCTGCCGTCATGACCGAACCTCCCAGCGGACGGCCCAACGACCCGCAGCCGCCTTCGGCCGACGCCGACCACGAGGCGGGCGACTACGCGGCCGGTGGCTACGACGACCGGCAGGAGAGCGGCGACTCGTCACTGCGTGAGTCGCACGAGCGTGAGACGACCGATTCGGGGGCCACTCAGGGCACCACCGACGCTCCCTAGGTAAGGCTCGGCAGCGGCCCCAGGTGCATAGGACTGCCCGCGTTCTTGCCTGGCGCGAGTGGGTACCTTCGCCACCATGACGAGGATGCGTTGCGGCCTGTGGGGCCGCTCGATGCTGACCGGCTCGCTTGGCAGGACCCAAGGCGTGGCTGGCGAGGTCTCGACGCGACGATGACCGCTTCGAGAAGCCACCGGGCACCCCGGTGACGCCTCACGGTAAGCATGTACAGCGCGTAGATCCCTCGACGACCGGCTCCGGCGGTGGCCGTTGGGGGGCGTTGGCACTGTGTCTGGTCGCGGGGTTCATGACGTTGCTGGACGTGAGCATCGTCAATGTGGCGTTGCCCACGATCCGTACCGGCATTGGAGCCGGTGCCAGCGCCGTGCAGTGGATCGTCGCCGGCTATGCGCTGGCCTTCGGGATCGCGCTGGTGCCTGCCGGCAGAGTCGGTGACGCCCGCAGCAGACGTGGCGTCTTCGCGTTCGGTCTCGCGGTCTTCACCTTGGCGAGCGCGGCCTGCGGCGCCGCGCAGAGCCCCACCTGGTTGGTCGTCTGCCGGGTCCTGCAGGGTCTCGGCGCCGGCATGGTCTCCCCGCAGGTCTCGGGTTTCATCCAGACGATGTTCTCGGGTAGGGAGCGAGGCAAGGCGTTCGGGCTGTTCGGCATGACCGTCGGGATCTCTACCGCCATCGGACCACTCCTCGGGGGCCTGCTCGTCCACCTGGGCGGTGACGCGAACGGCTGGCGACTGGTGTTCTATGTCAACGTGCCGGTCGGCATCGTCGCGCTGCTGCTGGTACGCCGGCTGCTGCCTATCCCAGAACAGGGCGGCTCCCCGTCACTGGACCCGGTCGGAGTTCTGCTGTTCGCGGGTGCGGTGCTGCTGGCGATGTACCCGCTCGTCCAGGGTGGCGAGTCGTCGCTGTCGTCGCGACCGTGGTGGCTGCTGGCGCCCTCCGCCGTGCTCCTCGCGCTCTTCGTCGGATGGGAGCGGAGGTGGAGTGACCGCGGTCGCGAGACCCTGGTTGAGCTGAGGCTCGCCACGGTGCGGTCGTACGTGCTCGGCGTCGCACTGGGCACGGCCTTCTTCGCCGGGTTCACCTCGATCTTCCTGGTCCTCACGCTGTACCTGCAGACCGGCCTGCAGTACTCCGCCCTCCAGGCCGGCTTCACGCAGACCTCCTTCGCGATCGGCTCGGCGGTCGCGGCGGCCCTGGGCGGACGCTTCGTCCACCAGTTCGGTCGCGCCCTCGTGGTCGCGGGCCTGCTCGTGTCCGCCCTCGGCCTGGTGGGGCTCGACGTCACGGTGTCGTCGATCTCCGTCGTGAATGGCTGGATGCTCGCACCGTCGCTGCTCGTTGCCGGATTCGGTACCGGACTCGTCATCTCGCCCAACGTGACGATCTCGCTCTCCGAGGTCGACCCCCGCTATGCCGGCTCGGGAGGCGGCATGCTGCAGACGGCCCAACGTGTCGGGTCTGCCATCGGTGTGGCGCTGGTGCTGGCGCAGTTCTTCTCCAAGCTCGCGTCGAGCCACGACGTCGCCGCCGCGTTCACGCTCGGCCTGCGTACGACGACCGGTTTCGTGGTGGGGGCGCTGCTGATCGGGCTCGCCGATCTCTTCGGTTCACGGCGGCGCGCGGAGAGCCGGAGCGAGGGTCGATCGGAGGACAGGCAGCCGGAGGCAGTCGCCTCGGACTGACACGGTTGCGACATACCGTCACTCATTGTCGAGTCATCTAGTAGAGTTTCTGTCATGACGACCGTCCTGACGCTGCCCACCTTCGACGAGTCCGAAGTCGTGCTCCCGCCTCCGGGCAGCGGCCCGGGCAACTGGTCGGGTGCCTCGTCCGTGGTTCTCGTCGACGGCGTGTACTGGCTGGCGTACCGGGTCAGGCGTCCGCTGTCCGTCGGACGCGGCGTCGCAACGGTGGTCGCGCGGTCCGACGACGGGGTCGACTTCACGACGGTCGTCGAGCTGCCTCGGGAGCAGTTCGGCGCTGAGTCGTTCGAGCGGCCGGCTCTGTTGCCGCGCCCGGAGGGCGGCTGGCGGATCTACCTGAGCTGCGCCACGCCTGGGACCAAGCACTGGTGGATCGAAGCGGTCGACGCCGACACTCCGGCCGAGCTGCCTCGAGGGCGGCGCCGCATCGTCCTACCTGGCAACGACGTACAGGCGTTCAAGGACCCGGTGGTGACCGCGGACGAGAGCGGCTGGCGGATGTGGGTCTGCAGGCACCCACTCGACCAGCCGGGGGCCGAGGATCGCATGACGACCTGGTACGCGACGAGTGCCACCGGTCTCGACTGGCAGCTGGAGCGCGAGGTCCTCGGGCCCCGGCCGGGTCGGTGGGACGCCCGCGGCGCCCGGGTCACGGCGATCCTCGAGGAGAACCCGCTTCGGGTCCTGTACGACGGGCGTGCGACGGCAGCTCAGAACTGGTTCGAGACGACCGGGATGGCGGTCGACGTCGACGGCCGGCTGGAGTCGATCAGCGACGAGCCGCTGGCAAGGTCGCCTTTCGGCGACGGCGCGTTGCGGTACGCGAACGCCGTCCGGTTGCCCGACGGCGGTACGCGGTTCTACTTCGAGGCGGCTCGAGCCGACGGGTCCCACGACCTGCGCACGATCGTCGTACGCTGATCGGCCCGGTGGCAGGTGAGTACCGCCGGCCCGGAGGTCGCGCGGGGCGTTTGGTTCGACGACTGACCTGACACCCCGCCGTCCCACCTACGACCGCAGGACACGACGGTCAGCGGGGCGGCGTCCGGCGACGCGCTGGCGTCAGCCTCCCCGGCGGGCGGCGACCCGGTCCGCGTAGCCACCGGCGCTCTCGTCGGACAGCCAGTCGCCGAACGACTGCCCGGTCTGCTCCTCTAGCAGTCCGATGTCCTCGCGGAAGTAGTCGATGAGCTGCGACCGCTCGGCACTCGTGAGCCGGGGCCGGTGCGCGTCGCCCTGCCGGTGGAACATCGCGAGCACCGGCTCGGACGCGCGTCGCCACACCTGGGGCGGGAATGCCGCGCCGACCCAGGCGCCGGCCCTCAGCAGCCGGCCGAAATGGCGGGTACGGGGGCTGTCGGCGACGAACGGCCGCGTGTTGTCCCGCGGCACGGTGTCGATCACGCCCTCCTTCACCCCCAAGAAGGTGCAGACCCGGTCGGTCGTCTTCTCCGGGTCGTCGACCAGCTCGCGATAGCGCAGGGTCATGATCTGGCTCGGGTCGAAGTGCTGGCGCAGGTGTCTGAGCTGCTCGCCGTACTTGCCCAGCTCGATGTAGCGCCAGAACGGCGCCCAGCCGGCCTGGACCCTCTGACGTTCGCAGGCGCACGCGGACACCACGTCGGCGACCGGCTCGAGCCCGTCGACCCACAGATGCATCCAGTTGGAGTAGGCGCGGTCCACCGGGTCCCTGAGTACGGCGATGAGCTTGACGTCGGGGATCGCCTCGGCGATGCGCAGATGGGCCTGTTTGTCGAAGAGGTAGAACGGCGTGCTCTCGCCGCACAGGACGTTGTCCGGAATGTCGGCGAACAGCCCCGCGTAGTCCTCCCTGCGCCAGATCCACTCCCGCCGGCTGTGAGCGTCGCCCGGACCGACGTACAGCGGGGGCGGCGCGTCGCCGCACATGAAGTACTTGGGCTCCTTGGGCACGCTCAATCGCAGCTGCGGATGCTGCATCAGGGCGGCATGAAGCGCCGTCGTCCCAGCCTTCGGCGCGCCGACGATGAGGAAGTCGGGGAGCCGCTCGGGCGAGCTGGTGTCCGTCACGAGAAGTCCTGGAAGTAAATCTAGTTGGTTAGGCTACTTTAGCCTAGCTCCGCGGCTGGTACCCAACGATCCCGATCCCGACCTCGACTCGGGGCGGTCGAGGGGGCTGGGTGGCCGTGCGGCAACGTCTCGTCGTCGTGCGACTGCGTCATACCTCCACTGTGCCACCAGCGAGGTCCCGTCGAGAGGGTAGGAATGTCTGGTCGAGTGGGCGGGAATGTCTGGTCGAGTGGGCAGGAGTGTCTGGTCGAGTGGGCGGGAATGTCTGGTCGAGTGGGCGGGAATGTCCGGTCGAGCGGGCGGGAATGTCCGGTCCGGTGGGCAGATGTTCTGCCGGTGACCGCCGGAATGCTCGCCCAGCAGGTTCGGCTCCGACAGCCAGCCGGATCGCCCCGGGCAGGTCGTGCGAAACGGGTGCACCGTCCGTCTCAGCCGGCCCGCGGAGCATTTGCGCCCAGTGGGCGGGATATCTCTGTCCACTCGGCGCGCCATTTGCGCCGTGGGCGGGACATCTCTGACCACTCGACGCGACATTTGCGCCCGGTGGGCGGGGACATCGCTACCCGGTCGACGGGGAGCAGCGCATCAGGCCGCAGGCAGCGACCAGTCGACAGGCTCCCCGCCCTGGCCGACCAGCAGTTCGTTCGCCCGGCTGAAGGGTCGCGACCCGAAGAACCCGCGGGCGGCGGACAGCGGTGAGGGGTGGGCACTCGCGATGACGGGTACCCCGGCAAGCGCAGGGCGCAGCGACTGCGCGTCGCGGCCCCAGAGGATCGCGACCAGCGGGCCACCACGGCGTACTAGCGATGCGATCGCCAGGTCGGTCACGGACTCCCAGCCGCGGCCGCGGTGCGAACCGGGTACGCCGGCCTGGACGGTCAGAACCCGGTTGAGCAGCAGCACTCCCCGCTCGGACCACGTCGACAGGTCTCCATGCGAGGGGACCGCCACCCCTGCGTCGTCGGCCAGCTCCCGGTAGATGTTGGCCAGGCTGCGCGGCAACGGACGGACGTCTCGTCCCACCGAGAACGACAAGCCGACCGGATGTCCGGGCGTGGGATAGGGATCCTGGCCGACGATGAGCACCCGGACGCCGGCGAGCGGCCGGGCGAAGGCTCTGAGGATATGCTCGCCGGCCGGCAGGTACCGTCGGCCCTCGGCCGTCTCCCGCCTCAGGAAGTCCCCGATCGATGCGACCGTGGGCTGGGCGGACGCGAGCTCTGCCGCCCAGTCCGGAGCGACGAGTTCGCTCAGCGGTGCCCGGCTCACGCGACAACTCTGCCGTACGGGTCAGGCGATCCGCACTCGACGGCCACGGGCACGGCGCGTCCAGGGTGAACACGCCGACAACGACGAAAATCTCGGAGAAAAACGTGGACCGACTCTTGCGCGCCGCGTTGACGGCGAGATACAAAATAGCCACGAACTCCGGTAACGGAGATCGCGGCAGATAAGAAGATTCGATCCGTCCGGCGGCCGCAAGGCCTGTCCGGCGCCACGCGGGGAAACTCGCGAGGAGTCGTCCGGCAACGCGGGCGATGAGGTCGGGTTGGAGGATGTGTCGTCGCGGTACGTTGTAGCCGCGACATTCGGAGGCTCCGCGAACTCATACTTCGCGGAGCCTCCACCCTGTCGAGGCCAGGGTGTGGAAATGTCGTTCGTGCGCGACCCGAACTGCTAGGCAGCGTAGTACCCGGTTGCGGCGCGACTAGTACACCGCGACGGCGTGTCTCCAGGTTGCCGACTTCAGCGTACGGCGGAGGGCTCAGTCGATCTGCAGATCGTTGAGAAAGCTGTCCGCCCACCACCCGATGTCGTGCTCGCGTACCTGCCTGCGCATGGTCCGCATCCGTCGGCTGAGGTCGCGGCGTGGCGCACGCATGGCAGCCAGCATGATCTCCTTCAGCCCGTTGATGTCGTGCGGGTTGACGAGGAAGGCCGACTTGAGCTCGTCGGAGGCACCGGCGAACTCCGACAGCACCAGTGCGCCGGTGTTGTCGTACCGGGCGGTCACGTACTCCTTGGCCACGAGGTTCATCCCGTCGGCGAAGGGAGTGACCACCATGACGTCAGCGGCGCGGAAGAGCGCGGCCATCTCCTCTCGCGGGTACGACGAGTGGAGGTAGTGGATGGGCAGCCATCCGATCCGACCGAGGTCGCCGTTGACCCGCCCGACCCAGCGCTCGATGTCGTCACGCACCTCCTGGTACTGGCCGAGGCGCTCACGGCTCGGTGTCGCAACCTGGATGAACACGGCGTCCTCGACCTTGACGTCACCGTCGCGGATCAGCTCGCCGAACGCACGCAGGCGCTGTCGGATGCCCTTCGTGTAGTCGAGCCTGTCGACGCCGAGCACGATCTGGCGCGGATGGCCGAGCTCGTCGCGGATCTCGGCGGCCCGTGCCGCGACCTCGCTCGACTTCGCCAGCGTCTCGAGCGACTGGAAGTCGATCGAGATCGGGTACGCCCGCGCAGACACCTCGCGCCCGTCGACCTCGATCTTGTCGCGGTGCGTCTTGTACCCCAGGCGCAGCCTCACCAGTCGGGCGAAGTTCGATGCGCCGCCGGGACGCTGGAAGCCGACCAGATCGGCGCCGAGCAGCCCCTTGAGGATGTCGTCGCGCCAGGGGAGCTGCTTGAACAACTCGTTGGGTGGGAAGGGGATGTGGAGGAAGAAGCCGATCCGCAGGTCGGGCCGCTGCTCGCGGAGCATCTGCGGAACGAGCTGGAGCTGATAATCCTGTACCCACACCGTCGCGCCCTGCTCGGCCGCCTGCGCGGCCGCGTCCGCGAACCGGCGGTTCACCGTGACGTACGTGTCCCACCACTCGCGCCGGAAGACCGGCTTGACCACGACATCGTGGTACAGCGGCCAGAGCGTCGCATTGGACATGCCGTCGTAGTACCCCTCGATCTCCTCCGGTGAGACCTCGATCGGGAGCAGCGTGAGGCCGTCGGCCTCGAACGCGTCATAGCTGTCGAGCGAGTCTCCCGGCCACCCGATCCAGACTCCCTCACGTTGCCGGAGCACCGGGTCGAGGGCCGTGACGAGACCTCCGGGAGAGGTACGCCACTGCGACTGGTCGCCCTCCACCACCCTGTCGACGGGGAGGCGGTTGGCGACGACGACGAACGAGCTGGTGGGCATCTCCATGCCGCCAACCCTAGGGGTTGCGGGCTCGCCGCGACGGCGTGAGCATGGCACCTTCGGTCGTCCCAGGCCCGCGCTGTGAGGCGGTCCCCGACGTGCCGGGAAAGGTGACACCGCGTCCAGCGGGGCAAATGCCACGGCTGTTGTTCGTCACCTACGATGATCCCCATCCGAGCGGCGGTTTCGCCGGTTCGCCGAGTTGTCAGGAGTACGGACATGGACGCCGCCAACGTCGCGACCTCGGGGTCAGCGGCACGGGCCGCTGACGAGCTCTCCGACCGCGACCAGCAGATCCTGTCGTTCGAGCGGCTGTGGTGGAAGTACGCAGGGGCGAAGGAGCAGGCGGTCCGCGAGCAGTTCGCGATGTCGGCCACCCGGTACTACCAGGTGCTCAACGCGCTCATCGACCGTCCGGAGGCCATCGCCTTCGACCCGCTGCTGGTCAAGCGGCTGCGCCGGTTACGGGCGGCCCGCCAGCGCCAGCGGTCGGCGCGACGGATGGGTCTCGAGACCTGACCATGGCGCTCCCGTCGGGGTTCACCCTGGTGAGCGCGGCCGCCCTTGTTGCCGCGGGGGTGTGGCTGGCGACGTCGGCGTCCGGTTCCGACCAGGGGCCCACGGGGTCGAACGGCTCTGCCGGGCCCGCTTCTCACGCGTCGCCTTCCCACGGCGCCCAGGACCACGGCACCGTGCAGCCGAAGCCCCGGCGGCGTCCCGACGTCGTACCCAAGGTGCTGGTCGAGGTCTTCAACAACTCCGGTGTCACGGGTCTCGCTGGCAGCAAGGCGGCGCTCCTGCGTGGTGCCGGTTGGAACGTCGCCGCGGTCGACAACTGGCACGGCGACATCCCCGCTGACACCGTGTATTACCCGCCGCAGCTTCGGCACGCCGCGCACGAGCTTGCGGCTGTTCTTCACATTCACCGCCTGCGGCCGGCGGTGACCCCGATGGAATTCGACCGACTGACCGTCATCTACTCCCGGCCGTGATCGTCGTGTTGACTGACTGCCGTGACTATCGAACCCCGTACCGAGGCGGGCCGGGCCGGGCTCGACGCGCTCCTTGCCACGCCTGACCGCGCCCTGATCGCCTTCGACTACGACGGCACGCTGGCCGGCATCGTCGACGACCCCATGGACGCCAGGCCCGGCGAAGGCATGGTGGAGCGGCTCGGCGAGCTCTCGTCGCGGGTGCGGCTCGTCGCGGTGGTCACCGGAAGACCCGCTCAACAGGCCGTCGACCTGGCGGGGTTCGACTCGGCACCCGGGCTCGAACGGCTCGTCGTTCTCGGACACTACGGAGTCGAGCGGTGGGACGCTGCCTCGTCGTCCCTGCACACCGTCGACCCGCCGGAGGGGCTCGACCGCGTACGCTCCACACTGCCCGACCTGCTCGCCTCGCTCGACCTGCAGGATGCCGACGTCGAGGACAAGGGGCTGTCGGTCGCGGTACACGTGCGTCGGCTGGCCGATCCCGCCGGCGCCTTCTCGACGATGGAGGGCCCGCTGCGCGATCTTGCCGGCGCCTCGGGCCTGGTAGCGGAGCCCGGGCGGTTCGTCGTCGAGCTGAGGCCGCCCGGCATGGACAAGGGGCAGGCGCTTCGGACGCTGGCCGACGAGGTCGGCGCCCAGACCGTGGTCTTCACCGGTGACGACCTCGGCGACCTGCCTGCCTTCGATGAGGTCGCGCGGATGCGCGGGGAGGGAACCTCCGGCATGTTGGTGTGCTCGGGCTCCGCCGAGGTGACGGCACTTGCCGAAAAGGCCGACCTCGTGGTCGACGGTCCCGACGGAGTCGCGGGCTTCATCGACCAGCTCGTGGCCGCCCTCCCCCCGCTCTGAGCACGACCCGTCGAGGGGTCACATCCTTCCCGTCGAGGAGTCATCTTCTTCCCGCCGAGGAGTCAGTTGGTTCCGCGCGAGGGGCCAGTTGGTTCCCGTCAAGGGGCCATCCCCTTCCTGCTGAGAAGTCAGACGCTCTTAGCCGAGGACCGGGAACGACCTGACTCCTCGCCGGGAACTATGTGACCCCTCGCCGGGAACGACCTGACTCCTCGCCGGGAACTATGTGACCCCTCGCCGGGAACGACCTGACTCCTCGCCGGGAACTATGTGACCCCTCGCCGGGAACTGCGTGACTCCTCGGCGTCTTGGATGGTGGACGGGGATCCCTCCAGGCGAGACAACGGCGTAGGGTGCGGGGAACTCATCGAGAGGGGCAGAGGGACCGGCCCGTTGAAGCCCCGGCAACCTGCGACGAACGCGAGACCGCGCTCGGAGCCCGGTGCCAAATCCGTCTCGCGGCGAGAGCCGTCGCGGGAAAGATGAGAAGGAGGCTCCGTGAGTACGACCGTCGAGTCCGCCCCCGCTCCCACCGGCGCACCACGTACGACCCGGCCGTTCGGGCACGCCCGGTGCCTCGTCTGCCGTGAGTGCCGCGCCGAGATCGCGCTGGGGCCGTTCTACGCCTGTCCGGAGTGTTTCGGCCCGCTCGAGGTCGGCTACGACTTCCCGTCGGTCACCCGGGAGTCCGTTGCGGCCGGCCCGAAGAACATCTGGCGGTACGCCGACCTGCTCCCCGTCCGGTCCGACATCGCGAGCATCCCCAACATGGAGCCCGGCATGACACGCCTGCTGAAGGCGGACAACCTGGCTCGTGAGCTCGGTATCAAGACGCTGTGGGTCAAGGACGACTCGGGCAACCCCACCCACTCGTTCAAGGACCGCGTGGTCGCGGTCGCCCTGGCGGCCGCCCGGGAGCTCGGGCTCACCGTCATCGCATGCCCGTCGACGGGCAACCTCGCGAACGCCGTCGCGGCCGCCGCCGCCCGAGCCGGGATGAGGAGCGTCGTCTTCATTCCCGAGAACCTCGAGCGGCCGAAGATCCTCACGACGGCCGTCTACGGAGGCACGCTCGTCGCCGTCCGAGGCAACTACGACGACGTCAACAAGCTCGCGTCCGAGATCGCCGGCGAGGAGGAGGGCTGGGCCTTCGTCAACGTCAACGTGCGCCCGTACTACGCGGAGGGCTCCAAGACGCTGGGGTACGAGGTCGCCGAGCAGCTGGGCTGGCGGCTGCCGCAGCAAGTCGTCATCCCGGTCGCGTCCGGGTCACAGCTGACGAAGGTCGACAAAGGCCTGACCGAGCTCGCGACCCTGGGCCTCGTCGCGGAGTCGCCGTACCGCATCTTCGGGGCGCAGGCGGCCGGGTGCGAGCCGGTGGCGACGGCCTTCCGGACGGGGCGAGACGTCGTGGCGCCCGTCAAGCCGGACACGATCGCCAAGTCGCTCGCCATCGGCAACCCCGCCGACGGGCCGTACGTCCTGGACGTGTGCCGGCGCACCGGCGGCGCGGTCGAGTCCGTGACCGACGAGGAGATCCGCGACGGCATCCAGCTGCTGGCGCGCACGGAAGGCATCTTCGCCGAGACTGCCGGCGGCGTCACCGTGGCCACCTTGAAGAAGCTCGTCCAGTCGGGCCAGCTCGACCCGGAAGCCGAGACCGTTGTCTTCAACACCGGCGACGGGCTCAAGACGCTGGACGTGATCGCCGACCGAGTCGGCCCGGCTGCGACGATCGACCCCACGTACCCTGCTTTCACCGCGACGAGATTGTGAGGATCCGATGAGCGCCCGTGTTCGAGTCCCGACCATCCTGCGTACGTACACCGCAGGCGAGTCCGAGGTCACGGCCGATGGGGACACCCTCAGCGCCGTACTCGACTCGCTCGATGCCAGCTACCCCGGCATCAAGGGGCGCATCGTCGACGACGACGGCACGTTGCGACGCTTCGTGAACGTGTACGTCGGCAACGACGACGTCCGCTTCCTCGACGGGCTCGACACCGTAGTGAAGGACGACACCCAGATCTCCGTGATCCCGGCCGTCGCGGGCGGCTGAGCCGCGAGTCTCCTCCCCAAGCGAACAACGGCATGGCGACCCGGTACACGCACGGCCACCACGAGAGCGTCCTGGCCAGCCACCGCTGGCGTACCGCGGCCAACTCCGCCGCGTACCTGCTCCCGTCCATCGAGCCTGATGACGCGATCCTCGACGTGGGGTGCGGACCGGGCACGATCACGCTCGACCTGGCGCACCTGGCGAGTCGTGGCCACGTCGTCGGGCTCGACAGTGCCGCCGGCGCCATCTCGGCAGCAAGAGACACTGCCGCACGCGCAGGTAGGACGAACGTCCGGTTCGAGTGTGGGGACGTCATGGCGCTGCCCTACGACGACGGCAGCTTCGACGTCGTCCACGCGCACCAGGTGCTCCAGCACCTCGCCGATCCCGTGGCGGCGTTGAGAGAGATGCGTCGCGTCTGTCGCCCGGGCGGGGTGGTCGCCGCCCGCGACGCCGACTACGCAGCGATGTCCTGGGCGCCGGCCGACCCTCGGCTGGACCGTTGGCGGCAGGTGTACCGCAGGGTCGCTCTCGCAAACGGCGCGGAGCCGGACGCTGCGCGCCACCTGCTGGGGTGGGCCCACGCTGCGGGCTTCGGCGAGGTCGTGCCGTCGGCCGGAGTCTGGTGCTTCGCCACCCCGGAGGACCGGGACTGGTGGGGTTCCACCTGGGCACGTCGGATCGAGGAGTCCGACCTCGCCGAACAGTTGGTCGGTACGGGCCTCGCCGAGCGGGCGGAGCTGGCTGACATCGCCGCCGCGTGGCGGTCCTGGGTGGCCGACCCCGACGGCTGGTTCTGCGTCGTGCACGGAGAGGTCGTCTGCCGGTCGTGAGGGCCGCACCGGCGACCTCGGAACATGAAGCTGGGGCGCGGTCTCCGCGCCCCAGCTAGGGCCTCGTCGCACCCACGAGGCGATGCCAAACCTAGGGGGCGGCGCGAGCACCGGGCAAGGGGCAATGCGGAAGATCACCCGATCGGACTAGCCCCTCCGGGGCCACGCGTGCCTCCCGCACCCAGCCACCGCCGCTGAGTTTGCCTGGGCGAAACACCTACGTGGCCTCTCGGAAACGTGCCCGGGCGATCCTGTACGCATGGGGACTGACATCAGGGTCGGCGCGCAGGCCGACGTACGGGGACTGGTTCGAATGCACGCCGAGTGCTCGCCGGCGGCGGTGGAGCAGCGGTACCTGTCACCGATGCCGGCGCTCGGAGCGCGGTTCGCAGCGAAGCTGCTCTGTCCGCCGGGCGGCTTCTCGCTGGTGGCGGAGCGGGACCACCGCGTCGTCGGCGTGACGACGGTCGCCCCGGACGACGACGACGCCGCAGGCGCAGCCGAGGTCGGGCAGCTCGTGTCCGACGCGTACCAGCGACAGGGCATCGGCACGGCCCTGCTGGTCGCCGCCGCACAGGAGGCCTACCGGCGGGGGTTCACCGCTCTTCGGCTGGCCGTGAGCCCCGGCAACCGTGCGGTGCTCCCTATGGTCAACGCGGCGGGACTTCGCGCCCGGATCAGCACCGCCGACGGCCTCACCCGGGTCGAGATACCGCTCGTACGATCGAGCCGTGACTCCAGCGTCCACAGCCCCTGACCGGGCGACCCCGGCGCTTGCACTCGACCAGGTCGAGTGCTAATAATGGTTTAGCACTCTCGACCCGAGAGTGACAGCCGGTTGGCTCGGCGAGGACAGGGAGCACTGCGGGAAGGGTCTGCAGTGGAGCCGTGTCCGTCCGTCGCGGGCGTCGCACCAGCCGCACCACCCCATACCTCAAGCGCGGAGGAATCGCGTACATGCCCAAGATCATTTCGTTCGATGAGGAAGCCAGGCGCGGCCTCGAGCGGGGAATGAACACCCTCGCAGACGCCGTCAAGGTGACGCTCGGTCCCAAGGGCCGCAACGTCGTTCTCGAAAAGAAGTGGGGCGCACCGACGATCACCAACGACGGTGTCTCCATTGCCAAGGAAATCGAGCTCGAGGACGCCTTCGAGAAGATCGGCGCCGAGCTCGTCAAGGAAGTCGCCAAGAAGACCGACGACGTCGCCGGAGACGGCACCACGACGGCCACGGTGCTCGCCCAGGCGATGGTCCGCGAGGGTCTGCGCAACGTCGCAGCCGGCGCGAACCCGATGGCGCTCAAGCGCGGCATCGAAGCCGCGGTCGAGGCGGTGAGCGCTCAGCTGCTCACCATGGCCAAGGACGTCGAGACCAAGGAGCAGGTCGCCTCCACGGCGTCGATCTCCGCGGGTGACACCTCTGTCGGCGAGATCATCGCCGAGGCCATGGACAAGGTCGGCAAGGAAGGCGTCATCACCGTCGAGGAGAGCAACACCTTCGGGCTCGAGCTTGAGCTCACCGAGGGTATGCGCTTCGACAAGGGCTACATCTCGCCGTACTTCGTCACCGACGCCGAGCGCATGGAGGCAGTCCTCGACGACCCGTATGTGCTCGTGGTCAACTCGAAGATCTCGGCCGTCAAGGACATGCTGCCGCTGCTCGAGAAGGTCATGCAGTCCGGCAAGGGTCTGCTGATCCTGGCTGAGGACGTCGACGGAGAGGCGTTGGCGACGCTCGTCGTCAACAAGATCCGCGGCACCTTCAAGTCGGTCGCCGTCAAGGCACCCGGGTTCGGAGACCGCCGCAAGGCGATGCTGCAGGACATCGCCATCCTCACCGGTGGCCAGGTCATCAGCGAAGAGGTCGGGCTCAAGCTCGAGAACGCCGGCCTCGACCTGCTCGGCCAGGCCCGCAAGGTCGTCGTCACGAAGGACGAGACGACCATCGTCGAGGGTTCGGGTGACTCCGACCAGATCGCCGGACGGGTCAACCAGATCCGCGCCGAGATCGAGAAGAGCGACTCCGACTACGACCGCGAGAAGCTGCAGGAGCGCCTGGCCAAGCTGGCCGGCGGTGTTGCTGTGATCAAGGTCGGCGCCGCCACCGAGGTGGAGCTCAAGGAGCGCAAGCACCGCATCGAGGACGCCGTTCGCAACGCGAAGGCCGCTGTCGAGGAGGGGATCGTCGCCGGTGGTGGCGTTGCGCTCGTCCAGGCGACCATCGTCGCGTTCGAGAAGCTCGACCTCGAGGGCGACGAGGCGACCGGCGCTGCCATCGTCAAGTTCGCCGCCGAGGCCCCGCTGAAGCAGATCGCGATCAACGCCGGTCTCGAGGGTGGCGTCGTGGCCGAGAAGGTACGCAACATCGAAGCCGGCCACGGACTCGACGCTGCGACCGGTGAGTACGTCGACATGATCAGCTCCGGCATCATCGACCCGGCGAAGGTGACCCGCTCTGCGCTGCAGAACGCCGCCTCCATCGCCGCGTTGTTCCTCACCACCGAGGCCGTTGTCGCCGACAAGCCCGAGAAGGCCTCCGCGGCCGCACCGGGCGGCGGACCTGACATGGGCGGCATGGACTTCTAGGAGTCTTCGCCGGCGTCTTCCGCCACACGGCACGACACGCAGTACGAGCGGCCCCGACCTTCCCGGTCGGGGCCGCTTCGCGTTGCGCGGCTACTCGGGTACCGACCGCGTCAGCAGCACCGCCGTCACAAAGGTCCTGAACAGGCGGAGCGGGTCGTCGTCGGTCATCTCCACCGACGTGTCGTCGGCGCGGCGGACACCGCCGAGCCAGGTCGCGACCTCCGCGAGGTCGGCGTTACGGAACCGGACCCGCAGTGTCGCCGGCAGCGTCACCGCCGGCAGCGGGAACGACCCGAGCCGCTCGACGGCTCGCCCGGCGCCGGCGCGGATCCGCTCGCAGGCGACCTCCGGGTGCAGCGAGGTGGCCGAGAAGCGGGTGTGCGAGTCCTTGACCACGACCGCCTCGATCCCGGGGAAGAACGGCTCGGCCTCCCGAGCGGTCGTCGCGTCTCCCGTGATCAGCACGACCGGCACGCCGTGTGCCAGGGCGACGAGCCCGTTGATGCCCGACTCGCCGGCCACGACACCGTTGAGCAGGACCTCGGCGATCGCGCTGGGGTTGTACGTGTGCGACAGCGTCGCCTCCGAGGCACCCATGGAGCCGTGGTACGACACGAAGAACGCGGCGTCGAAGGACGCGTCGAGCCCCTGCATCATGTACATCGGCTTGTGCCGGCCGGACAGGTACGACGCACGTCCGTGCAACTGGTCGGGGAAGAGGTTGCGCATGCTCGAGTGGGAGTCGTTGACGAGGAACTCGGTCGCACCGGCGTCCAGCGCCCCGTCGATCGCCGCGTTGACCTCCGCGAGCAGCAGCCGCCGGTAGACGTCGTACTCGGGCTCTCCCGGCAGGCACTGCGCCCAGTCGACCACGCCTGCGGTGCCCTCCATGTCGGTGGAGACGAAGACCTTCATTCCCTACTCCTTGTCGAGCCCGAAGAACGGCCGGCAGGGCTCGAATCCCTCGATGCGGACTCCGTCGGAGAGCCGGGACGCCTCCCAGTCGTCGCGCGGGAGCCGCAGGTGCACGAGATCGTCGGCGTCGTCACCGCGCCGCTCCCGCTGGAGCCCGTTGGGCGTGTAGCCGAGCGAGCGTGACACCCCGAGGGACGCGGCGTTGTCCGGCCAGGCCGACGAGATCGCGTACTGGGCTCCGAGCGGCCCGAAGGCGAGCGTGAGAACGGCCCGCCGCATGCGTTTGCCGACGCCTTGTCCGCGTGCCTCGGGCACCAGGAACGACGCACTGTCCACTGTCCGCAGAGTCGGGAAGCTCTTCCCTTCGAGCTCCTGGGCACCGAGGAGCTCGCCGCCCCGGCGCACGGTGAAGTTGAGACGCCACTCGTCGGGCGTCCAGGTGCCCATGGACCGCCAGTACTCCTGGTGCAGCTGGGCGCCGCGACCCTGTGGGGGGTCGATGTCGTAGCGAATGGCGTCCGGGTTGAGCTCGACGTCGTCCGGCAGTACGTCGACGAGCTCGTCGAGGTCGGCTTCGTTGAACGGGCGCAGCGTCAGGTCGTCGACGAGCAGACGGATGCCGAAGATCGGCCACCAGCGCGTACCCACCTCAACCACACATCCGCAGCGCGAGCAGCGCGTACACCCGGGCGCACGCGAAGACGTCCGCCAGCTCGACATGCTCGTCGGTCGCATGTGCGAAGCGGACGTCGCCGGGACCGTACTGGAGCATGGGCACGCCGGCAGCGGCGTAGAGCCGCAGGTCGGAGCCGTACGGCCCACCGACAGTCGAAGGAGCGGACCCACGAACCGCGGTCACCGCCGCGCTGACGTCCTGGAGGAGCCGGTGCCCGGCGGGAAGTGCTCCGGGGCCGAACATGCCACCGGGCCAGGTCACTCGTACGGGGTGGTCGCACAGCCATAGGTCGCCGGCCGCCGCCTCGCCCACGGCGGCCTCGAAGGCGGCGATCGCCGCCGGGATCGTCTCGTCGACACGGACCCCGTAACGGCCCTCGGCGACGAGCCGGTCGGGGACGGTGCTCGCCCATTCGCCCGACCGCACCACGCCTATCGACAGGGGCCACGCGATCTCGAGGTGCCCGAAGAGGTCGGGGACCTCGGCGTTGCGGCGCTGCTCGAGCCGGCGCAGGGCCTCGGTGATGACCGGGAGCTTCTCGACGGCACTCACGCCGCGGTAGCGGGCCGAGCCGTGGGTCGCCAAGCCGGTGATCTCCAGTCGGAACGTCAGCGAGCCGGCGTTCGCGGGGATCATCGCCTGCGAGGTGGGCTCGGCGCTGACGCACGCCAGCGCCGTGTGTCCGCGGCGGAGAGTGGCGTACGCACCGATCCCCCCGTCCTCCTCCCCGCTCACGCAGTGCACGGCGAGCGGGCGGCGCAGGGGTGCGTCGACGCGCCGTAGCGCGGCGGCCGCTCCCACCACGGCGGCCACTCCCGCCTTCATGTCGCAGGTACCCCGCCCCCAAGCCGTGCCGTCGGCCACCCGCATGCGGAACGGTTCGCGGGCCGGCCAGTGGTCCAGGTCTCCGGGTGGCACCACGTCGGTGTGCCCGTACAGCGCCAGCGTTGGGGTCGTGCCGTCGGCACCGAGGACACCGACGCAGCCGATCGCGCCGCTGCGCTCCACCTCCATGCCCGGGAAGTCGGGCTGACGGCGTAGGTCCTCGACGTCTATTTCCCAGCAGTCGACCTCGAGCTTGAGATCGGCCAGCCGCTCGGCGCACCACCGCTGGGCGTCGAGCTCCGCGTCCGTACCGTCCACCGACGCGATTGCGACCAGCTCGGCCAGATCCCTGGTCAGCCCAGCGTCGTCGACCGCGTCGACGACCGCGCGCTCGAGCGCTGTGAGTTCCGGCATTCCCGCACTATCGCAGAAGACAAGGACAGACCCGCCGGTGGCGGTGTATCAGAACGGCACCCGATGCACTCTGAACAGGCAACCCTGCACGCTTGGAGGTGCCCTGTGAACAGATTGATCAAGACCCTGACCGCGGCCACTGCGGCTCTCGCGACGGCGATCGTCTCAGCCCCGGCCGGTCTCGCCCAACCGAAGGCCGACAGCGGCTCTGCGGTCGTGCGGCACGTGGCGGCTCCAGGGCGGATCGTCAACCTGCGTGTCGACGAGCACACCCACTTCGACCGGGTTGTCGTCGACGTACGGGGAACCGTCCCCGGCTACTCGCTTCGATACGTGCACCGCCTGCGGTACGACGGCTCGGGTGAGCGTGTCCCGCTGCACGGACGTCGCTTCCTCGCCCTCTCGTTGACCCCGGCAACGGCGCACCGAGCAGACGGCACGTCCGTGTACAGGGGCCCCCAGTTGCAGCAGTTTTCCATGCCGGTGCTACGGGGAGTCGCGTTCACGGGCGACTTCGAGGGCGTCGTCTCCTTCGGTATCGCGCTGCGCCGCCACGTCGCTTACGACGTCGAGGTGCTGCACAGCCCGAACCGGATCGCCATCGACCTCCACACTGACGCCAGCGGCGGCCGGGAGCCGCCCCACTCGGTCCGCGCATCGGCTGCCCCGGGGCAGGATGGCTCCCATGACGGTTGACGACGGCCCGGGCAGCGACGCCTGGATGATGGACGGGCACAACGACCTGGCCTGGGCCATGCGGGAGCTGTGCTCGTACGACTTCGACGCCGTGGACCTCGTCGGCGGTGAGCCCCGGCTTCAGACCGACATCCCGCGGCTGCGGACCGGCGGGGTCGGAGCCCAGTTCTGGTCGGTGTACGTCCCCGGCTCGATGGCCGGCGGCACCGCCGTGAAGACCACGCTGGAGCAGATCGACTTCATCCGGCGGATGACCACTCGGTACTCCGAGCACTTCGCGCTGGCGACGAGCTCGGCCGAGGTGGAGGCGGCGGTTGCGAGCGGAAGGATCGCCTGCCTGATGGGGATGGAGGGCGGGCACTCGATCGACAGCTCGCTCGCCGTGCTCCGGATGATGCACGCCCTCGGGGTGCGATACATGACCCTGACCCACAACGAGAACGTGCCCTGGGCCGACTCAGCGACGGACGTGCCGGCCGTCGGCGGCCTGACCGACTTCGGTCGCGACGTGGTAAGGGAGATGAACCGGATCGGCATGTTCGTCGACCTCAGCCACGTCACCGCCGACGTGATGCGCGATGCCCTCGACACGGCGTCGGCGCCGGCCATCTTCAGTCACAGCTGTGCCCGGGCGCTGTGCGACATCGGGCGCAACGTACCTGACGATGTTCTGCAGCGGCTGCATACGAACGGCGGCGTCTGCATGGTGACCCACGTGGCCATGTTCGTCTCCCAGCGGGTCGCGGATTGGTATCTGGACTCGCTGGACCAGATCGAGGCTGCGGGCGGGGACCGTCGCAGCTTCGCCGACATCGACCCCTTCCTGAGGAAGCGACGCGAGACCGACCCGGCACCGGAGTGCACCGTCGACGAGCTGGCCGACCACGTCGAGCGCGTACGCGAGGTCGCGGGACTCGACCACGTCGGCATCGGGGGTGACTACGACGGGTCCAGCGAGTTCCCGCGCGGGATGGCGGACGTGTCCGGGTACCCGCTCCTTCTGGACACGCTGCGCGAACGCGGCTGGTCCGGCGCAGAGCTGCGCGCGCTCGCCCACGGGAACGTGCTGCGTGCGATGCGCGACATGGAGGACCAGGCCGAGTGACGGCCGGCTCGGTCGTGGGCCTGCTGCTCGCCGCGGGTGAGGGACGCCGGCTCGGCCGCCCCAAGGCTCTCATCGAGGACCGCGACGGGTCCACCTGGCTGGAGCGGTCCGTTGCCGCACTCCGCGACGGTGGCGTGAGCGACGTGTACGTCGTCGTTGGCGCGGCCTCCGCCGACGTGGCTGCAGCCGTACCCGCCGGATGCCGGGTGGTCCACGCCGCCGACTGGGCGGAGGGAATGGGGGCGTCCCTCCACGCCGGGCTCGGCGCCGTCTCGGCCGAGCACGGCCACGCCGACGCGGTCCTGGTCATGCTCGTGGACACTCCAGGCGTCGGGCCGGACGTCGTCCGGCGGTTGACGTCTAGGAGCGGTCCCGACGTACTGGCGCGCGCCGCGTACGGCTCCGAGCCCGGCCATCCGGTGCTCATCGGGCGACATCACTGGCTGGACGTGCTCGAGGTCGCCTCCGGAGACCGGGGTGCGCGCGACTACCTCCGGGCGCACCCCGTGACGCTCGTGCAGTGCGCCGACATCGGTACGGGCGACGACGTCGACACCGCTGAGGCGCTGAGGACCTGGAACCAGCGGTGAGACGCTCCGGTGACTCGAGCTGCCGCCTTCTTGAGTGCCGAGGAAGCCGCGCACACCTGGCGCGGGCTGAAGCGAACCCGGTGGCACGCGGTCGGCTGGAGAAAGGGCTCCGCATCGGACATCCTGAACAGCGTGTACTCCGTGGGATCACCGGCCGAGTTGTCCGAGCGGCTGTCCGCGACCGGGTACCTCACGGACGACGGCCTCGCGACCATCGGCTACCTCGCGTTGACGATGCAGCGACCGCTGCTGCTCGAGGGCGAGCCGGGGACGGGCAAGACGGCACTGGCGGAGGCACTGGCCGAGGCGCTCGACCTGCGCCTGATCCGGCTGCAGTGCCATGAGGGCATCGACGCGAGCCAGGCGCTGTACGACTGGGACTTCGCCCGGCAGATCCTGCACCTGCGCACGATCGAGGCGACCCGCGGCGACGAGTCGCTGGACGAGGCCGAGGTCGAGAAGTCGCTGTTCGACGACCGGTTCCTGCTCGCCCGACCGATCGTGCAGGCGCTGCGGGACAGCCCGGTCGTGCTGCTGATCGACGAGATCGACCGGGCCGACGACGAGTTCGAGGCATTCCTGCTCGAGGTGCTGTCGACGAACCAGGTGACGATCCCCGAGTACGGGACCGTCTCGGCGGCTACCGCGCCGATCGTCGTACTGACGTCGAACCGGACCCGTGAGGTGCACGACGCGCTCAAGCGCCGGTGCCTGTACCACTGGGTCGACCACCCGGGCCTGCAGCGGGAGATCGAGATCGTGCGGCGACGCGTACCCGAGGTGTCGAGCTCGCTGGCCGAGCAGGTCGCCCTGGCGATCAGTCGGCTGAGAAGCCGCGACGACCTCGTCAAGCCGCCAGGAGTGGCCGAATCCCTGGACTGGGCCCGCGCACTCCACGCCCTGGGGCAGACCACGCTCGACCTCGAGACGGCCGCGCTCACGCTCGGCGCGGTCCTGAAGTACCGCGAGGACGCCGAGCGCGTGCGGACGTCGCTCGACTCGATCCTGGCCCCGTGAGCGCCGCGGCTGCAGTGACGGGCCCCCAGGCATGACCACCACACCGCACGCCGCGGACGAGATACTGGCGGCCTTCGCGGTCGCGCTCCGCTCGGCCGGCGTCGCCGTCACCCCCGACCGCACCTCGGCCTTCCTCCGGGCCTGCGGCCTGGTCGGGGCATCCGACCGGGAGGCCGTGTACTGGGCGGGCCGGGCGACCCTGTGCGCCGGCCCCGACGACCTCGAGCGGTACGGCTATGTCTTCGACGCGTGGTTCAGCGGAGACTCACCCCAGGCGGGCGTACGCCGGCGGCCGTCGGCATCCGTGGCGCAGGCGCAGCTCGACACCGAGGGCGGGGAGGGCGGCGACGGCGGTGAGACCGTGCTGCACGTCGCGGCCAGCACCGCCGAGGTCCTGCGGCATCGCGACGTCGCGAGCCTGTCGCCCGCCGACCGGGCGGAGGTGACGCGGCTCTTCGCCACGCTGCGTCCCCGTATGCCGCTACGGACGTCCTCGCGCCGCCGGAGGTCGCGGGCCGGAGCTGTCGATGCCCGCCGGACCATGCGCGAGGAGCTGCGACGCGGCGGCGAAGCCGTACGGCTCATGTACCGCGACCGGTCGACCAGGCCGCGACGCGTCGTCGTCGTCATCGACGTCTCCGGCTCCATGGGACCTTATGCCGACAGCCTGCTGCGCTGGGCGCACGTCGTCACGTCGGCGAACCGCAGTCGAACCGAGGTCTTCACCATCGGTACCCGGCTGACACGGGTCACCCGGGCGATGCGCATGCGCGACGGTGAGGCGGCCGTCGAGGCCGCAGGTGCGGCGGTCCCGGACTGGTCGGGTGGGACGCGGCTGGGCGAGGCGCTCAAGGCGTTCCTCGACCGCTGGGGACAGCGAGGAGTCGCCCGAGGCGCCGTGGTTGTCGTCATGAGCGACGGATGGGAGCGCGGCGACTGCCGCCTCCTCGGCGAGCAGATGTGCCGCCTGCACCGGCTGGCGCAACGCGTGGTCTGGGTCAACCCGCACCGCGGGAAGGCGGGGTACTCGCCGGTACAGAGCGGAATGGTCGCGGCCCTCCCGTACGTTGACGACTTCATCGCCGGACACTCG
This sequence comes from uncultured Actinomycetota bacterium, assembly GCA_963824115.1. Lineage (GTDB taxonomy): Bacteria > Actinomycetota > Actinomycetes > Propionibacteriales > Nocardioidaceae > DASQEH01. The sequence goes on along the minus strand of CAWGOA010000004.1, from coordinate 61,877 downwards.
ATGGCGGCGTTCGAGGAGGCACTGGACGTGATCGCTCGTGCGTGACGTACTGCCGAAGCTGCTGCCCTGGTGGCGCGACGGAGTGGCCACCGGCGTCGGTACAGTCGTCGCCACCTTCCGCTCGGCCCCGCGCCCGGCAGGGGCCTCGATGCTGGTCGGACCGGGCGGGGAGGCCGTCGGCTCCGTCTCCGGCGGCTGCGTCGAGGGGGCCGTGTACGAGCTGGCGCAGCAGGTCCTCGACGACCGGCATCCCGTCCTGCAGCGCTATGGCGTGAGCGACGAGGATGCGTTCGCCGTCGGACTGACCTGCGGCGGCATCCTGGACGTGTTCGTCGAGGTGATCGACCGCGACAGCTTCCCCGAGCTCGAGGAGGTCGCTGCCGACATCGACGCCGGCCGGCCCGTTGCCGTCGCCACGGTGGTCCAGCACGACGACGAGGCCTGGGTAGGCAGGCGGCTGGTCGTCCGGCCGGAGTCCGACCCCCGACCGACGCTCGGCTCGTTGGGATCGCCGCGCGCCGACGACGCTGTGGTCGCGGATGCACGGGGGCTGTTGGCGGGCGGCCGCAACGAGACCCTGCACTACGGGCCCGACGGGCAGCGGCGCGGGGAGGGGATGGCCGTCTTCGTGTCGTCGTACGCGCCCAAGCCGCGGATGCTGGTCTTCGGGGCGATCGACTTCGCGGCGGCCGTCGCGCGGGTCGGCTCGTTCCTCGGGTTCCACGTCACCGTCTGCGACGCGCGCCCGGTCTTCGCCACGGCCTCGCGGTTCCCGGACGCCGACGAGGTGGTCGTGAAGTGGCCGCACAAGTTCCTGGCCGAAGAGGTCGCGGCTGGGCGCGTGGACGAGCGTACGGTGCTGTGCGTCCTGACCCACGACCCGAAGTTCGACGTACCAGTCCTCGAGGCGGCCCTGCGGCTGCCGGAGGTCGGCTACATCGGCGCGATGGGCTCGCGCCGTACCCACGACGACAGGATCGCCCGGCTGCGCGAGGCCGGCGTGACCGACGCCGAGCTGTCGAGGCTCTCCAGCCCCATCGGCCTCGACCTCGGTGCCCGTACACCCGAGGAGACCGCGATCAGCATCGCCGCCGAGATCATCGCGCTGCGGTGGGGCGGCCAGGGTCGCCGCCTGATCGAGGAGGACGGCCCGATCCACCACCACGGCCCGCCCCGCTGACGCCGACAGGCCAGCAATGTCCCGCCGAGAGGTAAGGCGTGTCCGGTCGAGGGGTCACGAATGTCCGGTCGAAGGGTCAGGAATGTCCGGTTGAGAGGTCACGAATGTCGGGCTTGAGAGGCCACGAATGTCGGGCCGAGAGGTCAGGAATGTCCGGTCGAGAGGCCACGAATGTCCGGTCGACAGGCCAGGAAAGTTCGGCCCGGCAGGCCAGGAATGTGGTCGCGCCCAGCGTCGTCGGGCGCGCTCGAGCGTTGTGGATCTGTAGGACGCGCGGCTCACCTCGCCGAGACGTCGATCGGTGCCCAACACGCCGGCAGAACCGGGCCGTAGGTGACGTCTCGCGCGAAGGGAGATTTTCAGGAGAAGATTCGCCCGGGGTCTTGTGCGGGTGACCCGAGTGGGGTTGTGTACGGCCTACGGTCGGCGGTCCCGGGGGCAGTGTCGTCGTCGGCGTCACGGCCTCACGCGCGAGAAGGGCGGCAGATGACTGCTATCGGTATGAAAGTGGACGGGGTCTCCTACCAGGACGAGGTCGAGCCTCGCATGCTCCTGGTGCACTACCTCAGGGAGCGGCTCGGTAAGACGGGGACCGTCGTCGGGTGCGACACCAGCAACTGCGGAGCCTGCACGGTGCACCTCGACGGGAGCAGCGTCAAGTCGTGCACCGTACTGGCCGTCCAGGCCGACGGGCACGACGTGACCACGATCGAGGGCCTGGCCCGAGGCGGGGAGCTGCACCCGATGCAACAGGCCTTCCACGAGAACCACGCGCTCCAGTGCGGCTTCTGCACGCCCGGCATGATCATGCAGAGCATCGACCTGCTCAAGGAGAACCCGACACCGAGCGAGGACGAGGTACGCGAAGGCCTCGAAGGCAACCTGTGCCGGTGCACCGGGTACCACAACATCGTCAAGGCGGTCCTGAGCGTCGCGAACGGAGCATCGCAATGACAGTCACCGAAGACCGGGAGGTCTCCGAGCTGGGCGCGCCCCGGCTCCGCAAGGAGGACCAGCACCTCATCACGGGGCGCACTCGCTGGACCGACAACCTGCAGCTCCCCGGAATGCTGCACCTCGCCATGGTCCGCAGCCCGTACGCGCACGCCAGGATCACCTCGATCGACACCTCTGCCGCCACGTCCTCGCCCGGCGTCCAGGCGGTGTACACCGGCGCGGACCTCGCCGAAGAGCAAGGTGGCCTGCCCAACGCGTGGGCCATCGTGCCCGAACAGAAGGCGCCCACTCACCCGTCGATCGCCGTCGAGCACGTCGCGTTCGCCGGTGAGATCGTCGCCGTCATCGTGGCCCGGTCAGCCGCCGAGGCCCGCGACGCGGTCGAGCTCGTCGAGGTCGAGTACGACGAGCTGCCTCCCGTACTCGACCTCAAGGCGGCCGCCCGCGACGAGGTGCTCGCCCATCCCGACCTCGGCACCAACGTCTCCGCAGTGTGGAGCTTCGATTCTGCCGAGGCCGGTACCGGCGCCGACGTCGAGAACGCGATCGCCGCCGCCCGCGCCGACGGCGTGCTCATCGAGCGCGAGTACCGCCAGCAGCGCCTCATCCCTGCCTTCATGGAGCCGCGGTCAATCGTCGTCGACCCGACGTCCGAACAGCTCACCGTGTGGACGTCCACCCAGGTGCCCCACTTCGTCCGAGTCTTCATCGCTCTCGTGCTCGGCATCCCCGAGAGCAAGATCAGGGTGATCGCTCCTGACGTCGGTGGAGGGTTCGGAGGCAAGCTCCAGTTCACCCCCGAAGAGGTGCTGACCGTCATCGCGGCGCGTCACGCAGGCAAGCCGTGCAAGTACACCGAGACCCGGTCGGAGTCGCTGCAGGCCGCCCACCACGGGCGCGACCAATGGCAGAAGCTGACCCTGGCGGCGACGTCGGACGGAACCGTCACCGGCCTGAAGATCGAGCTGATCGCCAACATGGGGGCCTACCTCGGGCTGGTCACCTCGGCGATCCCGATCCTCGGCGCGTTCATGTACAACGGCATCTACAAGTTCCCCTCGTACCACCTGTCGTGTACCAACGTCTTCACCAACATGGCCTGGACCGACGCCTACCGTGGAGCCGGCCGGCCCGAGGCCACGTACGCGATCGAGCGCCTGATGGACGAGCTCGCCGCCGAGCTCGGGGTGGACCCGCTGGAGATCCGGGAGAAGAACTGGATCAAGCACGAGGAGTTCCCGTTCACCACCGTCTGCGGGCTGGAGTACGACACCGGGAACTACGAGCAGGCCACCGACCTCGCCAAGCAGACCTTCGGCTACGAGGGCCTGCGTGAGGAGCAGCGGCGGCGCCGCGAGAGCAAGGATCCCGTACAGCTCGGGATCGGGGTATCGACCTTCACCGAGATGTGCGGGTTGGCGCCGTCACGATGGCTGGGCTCCATGGGATACGTCGGGGGCGGGTGGGAGCACGCATCGATCCGCATGCTCGCCACCGGCAAGGTCGAGGTCGATCACCGGGCACGAGCCCGCACGGCCAGGGTCACGAGACGGCCTGGAGCCAGATCGTCGCCCAGCGCCTCGGCGTACCCTTCGACGACGTCGAGGTCCTGCACGGTGACACCTCGATCGCCGCGCGCGGGCTCGACTCCTACGGCTCGCGCTCCCTGGTGGTCGGCGGCATGGCCGTCCTCGCGGCTGCCGACAAGGTGATCGAGAAGGCCAGGCCGATCGCCGCTCACCTGCTCGAGGCCAACGTCGACGACCTGGAGTTCGCCGGCGGACGCTTCGGCGTCAAGGGCACCGACTCCGGTCTCGGCCTGGGTGAGGTCGCGTTCGCCGTGTTCCAGAGCCACAACATGCCGCCAGGCACCGAGCCGTCGCTGGACGCCGATGCAACCCTCGACCCGGAGACGTTCTCGTTCCCGCACGGCACTCACCTCTGTGCGATCGAGGTGGACACGGAGACGGGCGAGGCGAAGATCCGCAACTACACCTGTGTCGACGACGTCGGCAAGGTGGTCAACCCGATGATCGTGGACGGTCAGGTCCATGGCGGGCTCGTTCAGGGGATCTCGCAGGCCCTCTTCGAGGAGGCGGTGTACGACGATGCGGGCACGCTGGTGACGGGGTCGTTCGTCGACTACCTGGTGCCCAGCGCCGCCGATCTGCCGTCGTTCTCGACCAGCCGGACGGAGTCGCCGGCGAGCACGAACCCGCTCGGCGTCAAGGGAGTCGGCGAGGCCGGCACCATCGCGTCCACGCCGGCCGTGGTCAACGCCGTGGTCGACGCGTTGCGGCCCTTCGGCATCCACGACATCGACCATGCCGTGCACCCCGCACCGCGTGTGGACGGCGATCCAGCAGGCCTCGGCCGGTGCGGCCACGCCGTCGGTCAACCCCACCGTCGACGACGCCGGACTCCCGTCGCACAACGCCGCGGTCAGCGAAGGCGCCGAGGGCAGCGAAGGAGAGCAGTCATGATCCCAGCAGGGTTCGACTACGTGGCGCCCGCATCACTCGACGAGGCGCTGGCGGCGTTGGCCTCCGACGCTGAGGAGATCAAGATCATGGCCGGTGGCCAGAGCCTCATCCCCGTCATGAGGCTGCGCCTCGCCGCGCCCAGCCTGGTCGTCGACCTCGCCAAGGTCCCGGGCCTCACGGGAGTACGAGACGAGGGCGACGCGATCGTCATCGGCGCGATGACGACGCATGCCGAGGTCGCCGCCGACCCGCTGGTCGACGAGCACGCCCAGGTGCTGGGCAAGGCGGCACACACGGTCGCCGACTCCCAAGTGAGGCACCGAGGCACGCTCGGAGGGGCCCTCGTCCACGCCGACCCCGCCGGTGACCTCCCGGCTCCGCTGCTCGCTCTCGACGGTGAGCTCGTGATGGTCGGCCCCGACGGCGAGCGCCGGGTCCCGGCCGCGGACTTCTTCGAGGACCTCTTCACGACGTCGATCGGGGAGCGCGAGATCCTCACCGCAGTGCGGATCCCGAAGCACACCGGCTGGCGTGGGCACTACGAGAAGTTCACGAGGGTCGCCCAGCAGTGGTCCATCGTCGCCGTCGCCGCCAACATCGAGACCGACGGCGACACGATCACTGCGGCGAAGATCGCCTTCACCAACATGGGATCGACCGCACTGCGGGCGCCTCAGGTCGAGCAGGCCCTCGTCGGATCACCGGCGAGCGCCGACGCGGTGCGGGCGGCGGCGGCGCGGGCGGCCGAGGGCACCGAGCCGCCCTCCGACACCAACGGCGACTCCGACTACCGGCGCCACCTGGCCACGGTGCTGACCAGGCGGGCGGTACTGTCCGCCGTCGGGTCCTGAACCGCCGCACCCCACCGCTCGAGGAGACCCCGTGGAGCTGACTCATGAGTTCACCGTCCCGGCGTCGGTGGAGGACGCCTGGGCGGCGTTCAACGACCTGGAGCGGATCACGCCGTGCTTCCCCGGGGCGGCCCTCACGTCGTTCGACGGAGAGACCTTCGCCGGTGGCGTGAAGGTGAAGCTAGGCCCGATCTCGATGCAGTACACCGGCACGGGCAAGTTCCTGGAGCGCGACGAGGTCGCCCACCGCGCCGTCATCGAGGCCAAGGGAAAGGACAAACGCGGCAACGGGACGGCGGCAGCGACCGTCACGGCCGAGCTGTCCGATGCCGGCGACTCGCGTACGAACGTACGAGTTCGTACAGACCTCAACGTCACCGGCAAGCCGGCGCAGTTCGGTCGTGGCGTGATGCAGGACGTCAGCGACAAGCTGCTCGGCCAGTTCGCGACCTGTCTGGAGTCGCGGCTGGCGGCTCCGGAGCCGAGCGAGTCGTCGCCGGCCGCCGCTGCGGACGAGGCGGTGGCGTCCGATCTTCCGGTCGAGCCGGCCGGTACCGCTCAACCCGCCCCTACCGCCGAACCTGCGGGCTCCGCCGAGCATGCCGGTACTGCCCCCACAGCGACGACTGCCGAGCCTCAGGCGACCGCAGCGGACGGCGGCGGCCAAGGCGAGTCGGCAACCGCGGAGCCTCCGGGTGCGACATCGCCGGCTGCCAGGCACCGAGCCGCGACGAGCGCCTCATCGCCGGGGCGTTTCGACCAGGCGCCGGCCGCCGAGCTCAACCTCGCGTCCACCATGCTGCCGATCCTGCTGAAGCGGCTCGGCCCGCAGCTGGTCGCCGTCGTCCTCCTCGTCTGGGTGGTCCGCCGGAGGCGGCGCTCACGGAAAGGCTGACGGCTCATTGCCGGCGTCGCTCATCGACCGGTGACGGCTCAGTCGCCGGCGTCGGTGTCCTCGCGGTCGGCGATCGGCATCAGGTGACCGAGGGGCGCCACGACGGCCCCGGACTCCGAGCACACCCAGTGCGGATGGGGACCCAGCTCGGGCTCGATCGAGAGGCTGTGCTCCACGGGGTCGGCGCAGCCCGAGCAGACGGGCCAGCGCCGCGCCTCGTCGAACAGCGCGTCCTGTACGTCCTGGGCAACCAGCCCGTCGACGAACGCCGCGCCGGGCTGCCACTGCGCGAGCCACCAGCGCCGGTTGGCGACGCTGTCCTCGACCACGGACACCGTGTGCGGGTCGACCAGTCCCTGCGCCGCCAGGTCGCGCAGGACGAGTGCGCGCGCATTCAGCAGCGGGTCGCCCGACGTCATGGGTTCCATCCTGGCACTCTGTTCAAATGACGACTCGCGAAGGCCGTGCGGGGTTCCTGGAGGTGGTGGTCCTGCACGCCATCGACGCCGAGCGCGCGCAGGACGGCGGGGCCGATCGGGTCCATGCCTGCGCCTGGGCGGGGGACCGGGCCCGATCCGTAGAGCCGGCGGCGGTCAGCGCGATCGTGCGCGCCGTTGACGTACCGGTGCGGGTCACCTTGCGCCTGTCGGACGGGTTGACCACCTCCGGAGCCGAGCTCACCCGGCTGGCCGGGCTCGTGAGCGACTACCTGTCCCTCGGCGTGGAGGGGTTCGCCCTGGGCTTCCTGACCCATGACCTCGACGTCGACGTCGAGGTGTGCGGCGTACTCGCCGAGGCCATGTCGGGAGCGCCGTGGACGTTCGACCGCGCCTTCGACTCGGCCCTCGACGCCCGGCGGGCCTGGCGGCAGGTGAGGACGCTGCCGGGAGTCGACGGCATCCACACCGCGGGCGGTGCGCTCGGGATGCAGACGGGCTTCGACGACCTGGTCGACCTCGCCACCGCCGACCCCTCGTTCGCCGCTGCTGCTATCGCTGCAGGGGGAGTACGTCCCGAGCATGTCCCGTGGCTCGTGCGGGCCGGGATCCGCCGGCTGCACCTGGGCGCCTCTGTTCGCCCCGGCGGGTCGTGGGCAAAGGCTCATACCGACGCCGGCTTCGTACGGTCGTGGCGGCTGCTGGTCGACGACGCGGTGACCGGTCCCGCACTTCGGGGCGGGCGGGCCGGCTGACCCGTGATCCTGATCGACCCGCCGCTCTGGCCGGCGCACGGCCGGCTGTGGTCGCACCTGGTCAGTGACTCGTCCCTGGCCGAGCTTCACGAGTTCGCGGAGCGCCACGGCTTGCCGCGCCGCGGCTTCGAGCGCGACCACTACGACGCGCCGGGGGAGCTGTACGAGTCGCTGCGAGCAGCGGGCGCGACCGCAGTGACGTCACGGGAGCTGGTACGCCGGCTGCAGACGTCGGGGCTGCGCCGGCGCAAGTCGGGCGCCATGGGCAGGCGAGCCCCGGGGCGTGAGCTGTTGCGGCCGGGGCCCCTGCGAGCCGGTGACCTCGTTGCCGTGCCCGCGATGGCAGGCGTCGTGCCCCCGGAGCGGCTCGCCGAGGGCCGGGCCCGGCTCGAGAGCTGGGGGCTGCGCGTACGTTTGGGCGACCATGTCCTGGACCGGCATGGTCGCCTGTCGTACCTCGCCGGGACGGACGCCGACCGGGCGGCAGACTTCGCCGCCGCCTGGATGGATCCGGAGGTGCGGGCCGTGATGCCCGCACGCGGCGGGTACGGGACCCAGCGGGTACTGGACCTGCTCGACTGGCGCCGACTGGCCGAGGCCGCGCCCAAGCACCTGATCGGCTTCTCGGATGTGACGGCTCTGCACCAGGCGGTCGCCTCGCGCCTCGGGCTTGCGAGCGTCCACTCCCACGTGGTGACGTCGCTCGGTCACGCCTCACCCGAAAGCGCGGACTCGCTGCGCCGGCTGCTGATGGAGCCGGACACGGTGCGGGAGCTGTTCGAAGACCGCGCCGTCGACGTGGTCGTGCCGGGGCGAGCCCGCGGTGTACTGGTGGGCGGCAACCTGGCCATGCTGGCGAGTGAGGTCGGCACGCCGCTCAGCCGGCCGGCCAAAGGCGGCATCGTGCTGCTGGAGGACATCGACGAAGCGCCGTACCGGATCGACCGGCTGCTCACCCAGCTGCTGCGCTCGGGGTGGTTCGAGGGCGTGCGGGGCATCGTCGCCGGCGAGTTCACCGACTGCGGGCCGCGCGACCAGGTGGAGTTCGTGCTCGAGGAACGGCTTGCGCCGCTCGGCGTCGCGATGGTGAAAAGGCTCGACGTGGGCCACACACCTACGACGGCCAGCATCCCCCTCGGTCTGGCGGCGACGCTCGACACCGACCGGCGATCACTGACCCTGTCCCAGTGATCAGGCTGCACACCCGGCGCGTAACCCGCGGCGCGTCGCCACGTACGCCGGCTCGAACATTGCGCCCGCTGGACCACGCATTTGCGGCCCGCTGGACCGGGCATCTGGCTCCCGCTCGGACCGGGCATTTGCGCCCGCTCGGCCGGGCATTTGCGCCCGGTCGCCCGGTCGGGGTCAGGGCTGCAGGGTGGCGAGCTCGGCACGGAGGTTCGCACGGGCAGCGGCCTCCCAGGCGGCGGCGCCGTGAGCGGTGTTGTACAGCACCGGAAGCTGCAGCAGCTCCTCCAGCACAGCGGCCCGGCCGGCCCGGAACTCCTCGTCGCTGAACCGGCCGTACTCCGCTCGGACCGCGGCGAGGTAGGCCGCGTACTCGTCCGCGCCGCCGGCGAGGACCGCGAGGTCGGCGTCGCACAGCACCGCACCGTTGGCGTCGCCGCGGGGCGGGGCGTGGGTCGCCGTGAGCCGTACCAGCCGCGAGACCTCGGCCACGTCGGCCGGACGCAGACCGGCGGTAGTCAGCGACCGCTCGGCGAGAGCCGCTGAGCGTTCCTCGTTGTCGTCGCGGTCCACGTCGTACACCGCGTCGTGGTACCACGCGGCCAGCCCGACCAGCCGCGGGTCGGCCGCCTCGTCGGACAAGACATCGACGGCGTCCAGGACCGTCGCCAGGTGGCGGAGGTCGTGGTAGCGCCGACTGGGGAACCCGTAGCGGCGTACCAGGTCGACACCGGCCTCCGGGTCACCCGGCACCAGGCTCACCCACCGCGCCACCAGCCCCCGAGACGTCACCTACGGCCGAGTTCCGTCGGCGTGCCGCGCACCGATTGACGTCTCGGCGTGCGGCTCGGCGGCCAGGGCGGCCGGTAGAGGCCGGGAGTGCACGACGGCGAGCGTGGTGACGGCCCGGGTAAGGCAGACGTACAGCCGCCGCAGCCCGGTGATCTCGTCGGCTTCGGCCGCGACCAGGTCGGCCGGCTCCAGGAGTACGACGTGGTCGAACTCGAGTCCCTTCGCCAGCGTCGCCGGTACGACGTCGACGTCGGCGTCGAGGTCGGAGTCGTCTCCGATCAGCGAGTGGGCGACACCTTCACCGCTCAGCTGCGCCGAGATCGCCTCCGCCTCGGCATCCGCGACGATCAGGCCGATGGAGCCGGGCAGCTGCTTGGCACGCAGGACGGCCTGCACGGCCGCCCGCAACGGCTCGGAGGACGAGACGAGCTGCAGCTCGCCTCGCGCGCGGCGTACCGACGTCGGCGGAGTCAGCAGAGGGGCGATGGTCGGCAGCAGCCGAGCGGCGAAGTCGATCACCTCGCCGGGCACCCGGAATCCCAGGGTCAGCTCTTCGACGAGTGCGTCGGGCTTGCCCAGCTGCGACAAGGCATCGGTCCACGACCCGACCGACCATGCCGTCGTCGCCTGTGCAAGGTCGCCGAGGATCGTCGCCGAGCCGGTCGAGCACTGGCGCCCGACCGACCTGAGCATCATCGGCGACAGATCCTGCGCCTCGTCGAGGACGACGTGACCAAGGCTGGGGGTCCGCTCGATGAGATCCTGCGCCTCGTCGACGAGTACCGCGTCGTGCAGCGACCACCGCGCGCTGCCGGGAGCCTTGGCCGGCCTCCGCCAGAGCAGCATCGCGCGCTCGGAGTCCGAGAGAAGCCCGTCGGATGCCGTAGCAAGGAACTCCGGATCGCTCAGCAGTCGGTACACCAGTCGCCGGGCGTCTGCCGCCGGCCACAGCTGGTCGACGAACGCTTTGACCGGCCGGCTGCGGGCCACGGAGTTCTGCACCCGGTCGTCGGGGGAGTCGCCGGCCAGCTCCATCTTGACTAGGATCGCGTGGGCCAGCCGTTGCGGGAGCATGGCCCGACCGGCGCCGTACCGCACCTCCCGGCTTCGCAGCTCGTCGACGATCTCGTCGGCCTCGTAGGCGGGTACCCGGAACCGGCGGGCGCCTATCGGTACGACCAGGCCGGCGTCGGCTGGCCGGAGCAGCGACCACAGCGCCCGGTCGACGACCTCGGCCATGCGCCGGTCACCCTTGAGCCTCGCGACGGCGGCTTCGTCGGTGGAGCGCAGGGGGACGTGTGCCACGAGCTCCTCGACGGTCGTCTGCTTGGCGTCGATCTCGCCGAGGGCGGGCAGCACGTCGCCGATGTAGCGCAAGAAGGAGGCGTTCGGGCCGACGACCAGCACTCCCTGCCGGCTGAGCTGGTCACGGTGCGCGTACAGCAGGTACGCGGCGCGGTGCAGGCCGACCGCCGTCTTGCCTGTTCCGGGGGCCCCCTGCACGCAGACCGTCGAGCCGAGGTCGGCCCGAACGATGTCGTCCTGCTCGGGCTGGATGGTCGCCACGATGTCGCGCATCGGTCCGACCCTGGGCCGCTCGATCTCCTGCTCGAGGATCGTGCTGCGCAGGTCGGGGGCTGGGCGCCGTCATCCTCCGAAGCTTCCTGCGCGCGTACGGGTGTTCCCGCGGTGAGACGCCCCTCTGGCGACAGCTCTTCGTCCTCGTACGCGGTGACCACGCCGTGCGAGAAGCCGAACCGTCGCCGGAGCCGCAGGCCCATCGGGTCCGTCGAGCTGGCCCGGTAGAAGGGCCGCGACACCGGCGCGCGCCAGTCGATCACCATCGGCTCGCCGTACTCATCGGTGACATGGCGCCGGCCGATGTAGAACCGCTCGCCCGGGAGCCCGAGCGACCCGCCCGCCGCTGCTCCGTAGTCGAGCCGGCCGAAGAACAGAGGGATGTCGGGGTCGTCCTCGAGCGCCTTCATGCGCTTCCACAACGTGAACTTCAGGTACTCGTTGCTGAACCGGTCGCCACCGAGTGCCTGCATCGAGGCCGTGCGGTCGCGCATCCGGGCGAGCGCCTGGCGTGACTCGACCAGGTGGGTCTGCTCGTCGGTCAGGTCGGGGGGCGGGCGAGGTGTGGAGGCTTCGGGACGGGGGCCGGTGGGGGGAGTCCGGGACGGAGGTCGTCCCCGTGTGGAGGGTTCGGGACGGGGGCCGGCGGGGGGAGTCCGGGACGGAGGTCGTCCCGGGCCGTGTTCGGAGGTGTCTGCAAGAGGCGGATTCGGGCGTGCGGCAGCCGTGGCATCGTCGGCGGGCATCGGACTATCCTCTCCGACGGCGACCCCGAGGTCCATTGATTAGCAGCGGCCCAGCGGCCCAGCGGCCCAGCGGCCCAGCTAGCCAAGAGTCGACGACGCCTGAGCCGACCCCGCCGAGGGGTCAGTTGTGTCCCGCCGAGGAGTCAAGCCTCCGAGGAGTCGCCTTCCCGAGTCGACCCCCCCGAGGAGTCAAGTCCTTCCCCGCGAGGAGTCAAGTCCTTCCCCGCGAGGAGTCACTTGGTGCCCCTCGCCGGGGCAGCGCGTGCCGCCGAGCGGCCCCTGACGTTCCTAACGGAGTGTGCGTCGATGGCTGCCTCGGCGAGCGGAAGCACTTGACCCCTCGGCGGGACACAGGTGACCCCTCGGCGGGAACTACTTGACCCCTCGGCGGAACACAAGTGACCCCTCGGCGGGAACTATCCGACCCCTCGGCGGGAACAAGTGACCCCTCGGCGGGACACAAGTGACCCCTCGGCGGGAACCATGTGACCCCTCGGCCGGAACTACGTGACCCCTCGGCGGGGACGAAACTGAGCGCCCGGGCGCCGGCGACGGCAAGACGGGGCCGGGCGCAGACGCTTCAGGCGGGCAGCGAGTCGGCGTCGACGATGGTGTACCCGTAGCCCTGCTCGGCCAGGAACCGCTGCCGGTGCTGCGCAAAGTCCGCATCGACGGTGTCGCGCGCAACGACGCTGTAGAAGCGCGCGGTCCGCCCGTCGGACTTGGGCCGCAGCAGCCGGCCGAGACGCTGCGCCTCCTCCTGGCGTGAGCCGAACGTTCCCGACACCTGGATCGCCACCGTCGCCTCGGGGAGGTCGATCGAGAAGTTGGCGACCTTGCTCACCACCAGGAGGGAGATCTCGCCGACGCGGAACGCAGCGAAGAGCCGCTCCCGCTCCTTGACGGGCGTCTCGCCCTTGATCAGCGGCGCGCCCAGGTGCTCCGCGAGCTCGTCGAGCTGGTCGATGTACTGGCCGATGACGAGTGTCGGCTCGTCGCTGTTGTGCCGGACGAGCTGCTCGACCACCTCGGCCTTGCTGCGGCACGCCGAGGCCAGCCGGTACCTGTCCTCCGGCTCGGCCGTCGCGTACACGAACCGCTCCCCGTCGGTCAGGTCCACCCGGACCTCGATGCACTCGGCAGGGGCGATATAGCCCTGTGACTCGATATCCTTCCACGGCGCGTCGTACCGCTTCGGCCCGATGAGGGAGAAGACGTCACCTTCGCGGCCGTCCTCGCGGATCAGCGTGGCGGTCAGGCCGATCCGGCGTCTCGCCTGCAGATCGGCCGTCATCCGGAACACCGGAGCCGGCAGCAGATGGACCTCGTCGTAGATGACCAGGCCCCAGTCGCGCGCCTCGAACAGCTCCAGGTGCGCGTACACGCCCTTGCGGCGCGTCGTCATGACCTGGTAGGTCGCGATCGTGACCGGTCGGATCTCCTTGACCGCGCCGGAGTACTCACCGATCTCGTCGGCGGTGAGCGACGTACGCCGGATCAGCTCGTCCTTCCACTGCCGTGCGGACACGGTGTTGGTGACCAGGATGAGCGTCGTCGCCTGTGCCTGCGCCATCGTCGCCGCGCCGACCATCGTCTTCCCGGCGCCGCACGGCAGGACCACCACACCGGAACCGCCCGCCCAGAAGGACTCCACGGCCTCGTGCTGGTACGGACGCAGCGACCAGCCCTCCTCGACCAGGCTGATCGGGTGCGCCTCGCCGTCGACGTACCCGGCGAAGTCCTCCGCGGGCCACCCCAGCTTGAGCAGCGCCTGCTTGAGGTTGCCGCGGTCGGACGAGTGCACGACGACGGAGTCGTCGTCGAGCCGCTCGCCGAGCATGGGGGCGATCCGCTTGGCCCTCACGACCTCCTCGAAGACCGCGCGGTCGGTGCACGACAAGACGAGCCCGTGGCTGGGGTGCTTGTCGAGCCGCAGCCGGCCGTACCGCCCCATCGTCTCGGCGATGTCGACGAGCAGCGAGTGGGACACGGGGTAGCGCGAGTACGTGAGCAGGGCGTCGACCACCTGCTCGGCGTCGTGGCCCGCGGCCCGTGCGTTCCAGAGCCCGAGAGGCGTCAGCCGGTAGGTGTGGACGTGCTCCGGCGACCGCTCGAGCTCGGCGAACGCGGCGATGCTCCGGCGGCAGTCCCGCGCCTGCGGGTGGTCGACCTCCAGGAGGAGTGTCTTGTCGGACTGGACGATGAGCGGACCGCCGGTCATGCGAGCGACCCCGCCTTGCGGCGCGCCCGGTACGCCGCCACGTTGGCGCGCGACGAGCAGCGGTCGGAGCAGTAGCGACGCGAGCGGTTCGGAGACGTGTCGACGAACGCGTTGTCACACCGGTCTGCCGAGCAGATGCCGAGTCGGGTGGGGCCGAAGTCGACGACGAGCATCGCCAGCCCCATGATGCACTCGGCGGTGACGAGCGCGGACACGCTGGACCCGCGCTCGGCGACGTGGAGGTGCCAGCTCTCGCTGTCGTGGCCAGCGATGTGAGGCGAGACCGGGTACTTCGACAGCAGTGCGTTGACGAGCGAGACGACATGCTCGGGGTCGCCCAGGCTCGCCGCTTCGAAGACGGGCCGCAGCTCGCGCCGCAGGCGCTTCAGCGGCGCCAGGTCCCGCGGGTCGAGGCGCTGCTGCAGCCACTGCCGGTTGACGAGGTACGCGGCCACGTCGTCGGGGCTCTCGAGTGGTGCATTGACGAGGCCAGCGGCCAGGTCTGCGTAACGAACGAAGTCCACCGCGCAATGCTACGCGGCCGACGGCAGATTCGGTAATGCCCAATCCGGGAGATGGATCTTACGAGCCGGAGCGCATGATGTGCGCGGCCGTGATCCGGTGCAACGCGATGCTGAAGTGCTCCTGCGTCTTCACGTCACGCGCCGTGAGCCGCCCGCCCTCGACGGACAGCGCGGTGACCACCCGCTCGGCGGAGACGCCACGCGTGTCGACCTGGCCGAACCAGACCGGTTCACCCGTCTCGACGGCCTCCCGCAGCGTGAGGACCGGTGACTCGAAGACGTTGTCAGAGGAGCGGTCCGCCGCACCGGTCTCGTCGGGAGCGTCGTGTCGGAGCGCGGCGAGGATCGACGCGATGGCCTCGGCATCCATCGGGGCGTCGTCGGCGGCTGCGGTCGGGGGGCGCAGCGAAAGCGCGCTCGCCCTGGCGGTGTACCGGGCGCTCGTACGCGACCGCTCCCACCGGCGGCCTGCCCTGCCGGCCGAGGTCGCCGATCAGGTAGGTGAGCGGCTGTGGCAGCGGTGTGGTCGAGCGGCGCGTCAGGGTCTCCAGGATGTCGTCACCGCTCCAGCCGAGCCGTTGCGCCCGCTGAAGTGAGTACAGCGAGATCCGGTAAACGGTCGCGCCACCCCGCGACTCGACGTCGGCGAGTGCCCCGAGGTCCCGGGCGGCTTCGGGACTGAGCGGGCCGGGCGCGATCGCCGTAAGGTCGGCCTGGATCAGCACGTGGTCGACCCGAGGCGGGAACAGTTCCGCGATGCGGTTGCCGTGCGCGACCGTCGCGTCTGGGGACAGGAAGCTCGACCGCGCACCTAGACCGGTGATCCCGAACCAGGCGGACTGATCGAGCATCGCCGTCATCTCGCGGTCCGCGGACGGGTGCCGGCGAGGCCGGTGCCAGGCCAACCAGGTCCTGAGCTCGGCTGCCGTGAGGACGACGGCATCGGCGGGGTCCCCGAACGCCTCCAGGCACAGCTGCTTGAGCCAGAACGGGCCGCTCGGGGCGTGGTCGGCAAGCCATGCGTGGACCAGCCGTGCCCACTGGTCGGCGAGGCCGAGGCCCTGCCAGGCGTCGAACTGCGCAGTCGGCAGCAAGATCTCGTCATTGCCGCGGGCGGTGCTCCCAAGCAGGCGGGCCGACCGGGCGATCTCGAGATGCACGGTCGCCACTGCCGTGGGTACGTCGAGCAGCGCCGCGAGCGCACGCAGGTCACGACTGGCCAGTCCGCCGGTCCGCACGAGCTTGGCCGGCTGGTGGTCGCAGTGCTCCACCAAGACGTCGAGGCGGCGGACGAACTCGAACGCCGAGCCGGCCGCGACCTTGTCGACGAGAGCGGCTGACTGGCGGGGCCGGGTCTCGAACGTCGGCGGCCGGTGCGGCGGCGGCTCGGTGGCCGCGCCGTCGGGGAACAGTCCCGCCATCGCCCGTACCGGGCGCAGCGACGACAGGTCGCCCCACAGCAGCGCGAGGTCGAGCAGCCGCTGCGCCGCCGACTCGACGTCGGCGGTGTCGACACCGTCGCTGGCCAGGTCGGCCGGGCTGAACGCGGAGGGTTGGGCGCACGCGCGGGCCGCCACCCAGAGCTCGAAGACCGTCAGCAGGTGCAGGGCCGCACCGACCGAATGCCGCGTCGTGGCCCGCGACGCGATCTGGCTGAAGTCGGTGGGGGCAGGGACCGCCAGGTCGGGACGCAGTTCCAGTAGCCGGGCCACTGCGGGGTCGTCTCGCTCCCGCAGCATCTGGGTCAGTGTGCGCGGAGGGGATCCCGAGGGCGACGTCCTGGAGGGGGTCATCCCTTCCACCGTAGTCGCAGTCACGCCCTGATCCGCCTCTTTGCCATGCGAGGATGGCGTGACGACGAGGAGAGGCAGGCTATGGCGCTCGTTCAGGCGCGGGGGTTGAACAAGGTGTTCAAGGGCAAGGCCGCCGTCAAGGAGCTGTCGTTCGACGTCGTCCCGGGCTCGGTGACGGGCTTCCTCGGGCCTAACGGAGCCGGTAAGTCGACCACGATGCGCCTGATGCTCGGGCTCGACAACGGCCAGGGCGTCACCACGTACGACGGGGTGGCCTACCGCGACCTGAAGGAGCCACTCCGGCACGTCGGGTCGGTACTCGACGCCAAGCCGTTCCATCCCACCCGCAAGGCCGTCAACCACCTCCGCATGCTGGCCGTCTCGAACTCCATCCCCTTCAGCCGGGTGACCGAGGTGATCAACATCGTCGGTCTCGGCGACGTCGCCCAGGCGAAGCCGAAGACGTTCTCCCTGGGCATGGGGCAGCGGCTCGGGATCGCCACCGCACTCCTGGGCGACCCGGGCACCTTGATCCTGGACGAGCCCGCCAACGGTCTGGACCCGCAGGGCGTGCACTGGCTGCGAACGATGCTCAAGGCGCTGGCTCAGCAGGGGCGTTCGGTGTTCGTGTCGAGCCACCTGCTGTCGGAGATGGCGCTGATGGCCGACCATCTCGTCGTGATCGGACGCGGCGCGCTCATCGCGAGCGGCAAGATGGAGGACTTCATCTCGACCAGCCAACGCAACGCCGTCCTCGTGCGGGTCGACGACCCGCAGCTGCTCTCCCGTGAGCTGAGAGCGCGCAACGTCGCCGTCGTCGCGGAGCCCTCCGGCCGGCTCGTCGTGACCGGTATGGACTCCGACACCATCGGGGGGCTCGCGTTCGACCTCCATATCCGCGTCTTCGAGCTCACCGGTCGCCAGGCGACCCTCGAGGAGGCATTCCTCGATGCGACCGGGGCCTCGGAGGAGTTCCGTGCCTCGATGGGGCTCGGGGCCGACGGCGCCCCCGACGGCGCCCCGGGCGGCGCTTACGGCTCGTCGCCCGCGGGCTATCCGTCACCGGGTCAAGCTCCGCCGCCCGGTCAGGCGCCGCCGCCCCAGCAGGGGTACGGCGCGCGGGCCCAGCAGGGGTACGGTCCGCCACCCCAGGGATACGGTCCCGCGCCACAGCCCGGGCCCGGTCCCGGATACGACCCCAAGGTGCCGGAAGGCGACAACCGATGATGGGCGCGCTGCGCTACGAGTGGATGCGGATCCGGACGATCGCGTCGTCGTACTGGATGTCGGCGCTCGCCGTCCTGCTTACCGCGGGCATCGCCCTGCTGCTCGCGAGCACGCTGTCCAGCTCCGACTTCACCGAGGTCGGCATCACGAACTCCGTGTTGAGCAACGTCGTCGCGATCGGCGGCGGGTCGCTTCCCGGCATCCCCATCCTGGCGGCCGCCTTCACCGCCGTGCTGGGTGCGCTGGCGATGGGTCACGAGTATCGCTACGGCACCAACAAGGCGACCCTGTCCGCGCTGCCGGACCGGATGGCGGTGGTCAGCGCGAAGGTGATCGTCCTCGCGATCTGGGTGGCGGCGGTGATCGCCACCGCCGTCATCGTCGACATCGTCATCGGCTGGCTCTTCATGGGCTCCTTCGGCCTCGACTCGGGCACCGTGCGTCCCGTGCTCGCCTACCTCTTCTACTGCGAGGGTTTCGCGAT
Source organism: uncultured Actinomycetota bacterium (assembly GCA_963824115.1). Taxonomy (GTDB): domain Bacteria; phylum Actinomycetota; class Actinomycetes; order Propionibacteriales; family Nocardioidaceae; genus DASQEH01. Next base: position 43,766 of record CAWGOA010000004.1, on the reverse strand, counting down.
CGCCGGGCTCGCGCTGGCCTCGGTCTTCCGCAACCAGACCGGCGCCATTGTGGCCGTGCTCGTGTGGCCGTTCGTGATCGAGCCGATCGTCTACGGGATCCTCGCGGTGATCTCACAGCGCTCCAACCCGAGCATCGGGAAGTTCACCAACCTGTTGCCGGCGTCGGCCGGGCGGCGCACGATGTTCGACCCCTACAGCGTCTGGTCCGGGCTCGGGGGGTCGGTCGACACCTGGGGGCTGACGGCCAGCTTCGCCGTCTTCGCGGTCGGGGTGGTGGCCGCCCTGGTGGCCGGCTCGGTGCTCTTCGTCACCCGTGACGCGTGATCCGGTACTAATCTGCGGTCATGACAGGTGCCTCCTACGCGGCCGGGCCGAATGACGCGGCGCTGCTCGAGGAGACGATCGGGGACAACCTCGAGCGGACCGTTGCGGCGTACGGCTCTCACGAGGCGCTCGTGGAGTGCGAGAGCGGGCGCCGCTGGACGTACCAGGAGTTCGACGCGGCGGTCGACGCCGTCGCACGCGGCCTGCTGGCCGAAGGTGTCCGGACGGGCGACCGCGTCGGTATCTGGTCACCCAACTGTGCCGAGTGGACGCTCACTCAGTACGCCACCGCAAAGGTCGGCGCGATCCTCGTCAACATCAACCCGGCGTACCGCACGCACGAGCTCTCCTACGTCGTCAACCAGAGCGGGTTGCGGCTGCTGGTAAGCGCCGACACGTACAAGACGAGCGACTATCGCGCGATGGTGTCGGAGGTCGAGCAGGAGTGCCCGACGCTCCAGCGCAAGGTGTACATCGGCACGCCCGACTGGGACGAGCTTGTCGAGTCCGGACGAGCCGTCGACCCCGGTGTCCTCCGCGAACGGATGAGCGGGCTCGCTCCGACCGACCCCATCAACATCCAGTACACGTCAGGGACCACCGGCTTCCCGAAGGGCGCCACCCTCAGCCACCGGAACATCCTCAACAACGGCTACTTCGTCACCGAGCTCATCAACTTCAGCTCCGCCGACCGGCTCGCGATCCCGGTGCCCTTCTACCACTGCTTCGGCATGGTGATGGGCAACCTCGGCTGCACGTCGCACGGCGCGGCCATGGTCATCCCGGCTCCCTCGTTCGACCCCGTGGCCACGTTGCGCGCCGTCGAGGCCGAGCGGTGCACCGGCGTGTACGGCGTCCCGACGATGTTCATCGCCATGCAGACGACGCCCGACTTCGCCTCCTACGACCTGAGCTCGCTGCGCACTGGGCTGATGGCCGGCTCGCCCTGCCCGACTGAGGTCATGAAGCGCTGCGTCTCGGACATGCACATGGCCGAGGTGGGCATCGCCTACGGGATGACCGAGACGTCGCCCGTCTCCACCCAGACCCGGACCGATGACGACCTGGAGCGCCGGACCGCCACGATCGGCCGCGTGCACCCCCACGTCGAGGTCAAGATCATCGACCCCGTGTCCGGCGAGACGGTCCCATGTGGGACCCCCGGCGAGCTCTGCACGCGTGGCTACTCGGTGATGATCGGCTACTGGGACCAGCCCGCGAAGACCGCTGAGGTGATCGACTCCGACGCCTGGATGCACACGGGCGACCTGGGAGAGATGCGCGAGGACGGCTACCTCAACATCGTCGGGCGGATCAAGGACATGGTGATCCGCGGCGGCGAGAACGTGTACCCCCGTGAGGTCGAGGAGTTCCTGTACACGCACCCCGACATCGCCGACGTCCAGGTCATCGGCGTCCCTGACGAGCGCTATGGCGAGGAGATCTGCGCCTGGATCAAGCTGCGGGCCGGGGCGGAGCCACTGGACGCCGAGCGGGTACGGCAGTTCGCAGCGGGAAAGCTCGCCGCCTACAAGATCCCGCGTTACGTCCAGATCGTCGACGACTTCCCTATGACCGTCACCGGGAAGGTCCGCAAGGTCGAGATGCGCGAACGCTCCGTCGAGTTGCTGGGTCTGCGGTCCGCCGGCGGCGCCGCCGCCACCGCCTGACCCCCTCCGCCGAGTCGTCTCCGACGGCCCCGTTCTGCCGGCGCGTCGCGCACCGATTGACGTGTCGGCGCAACTCCAGGGCCGGCCGATGACGTCTCTGCGGGGTTATGCAGCACTCGCCGCTTACGATGTAAGGTGCTGCCTGCGGGTACTGCCCGCCGGTCACCCGCGCGGTACAGGCTCAGTCGGTCAGCCTTGCGGGTACAGCCCAGTTCGGTCATTCGGAAAGGTGTCCACATGTCAACGTCGCAGCGGTCGTCAACGTCGCAGCGCCAGGCGCCCGCCTCGTCGAAGGACGTGCCGGGTCGAGACGCCGACAAGCCCACCGAGATCCCGGCGAAGGGCTGGTTTCAGATCCTCAAGCGCAGCTACAAGGAGATCAGCAACGACCACCTCACCCTGGTAGCGGGCGGCGTCGCGTACTCCTGGTTCATGGCGCTCTTCCCCGGGATGATCGCCGCCGTGCTCATCTACGGGCTCGTGACGAAGCCGTCCCAGGTGGCCGGCCAGGTAGCCAACCTGTCCAGTGGCCTGTCGCACAACGCCCAGAGCCTCATCACGCACCAGCTCAAGACCATCGCGAGCACGCACAGCGGCGGCGCGAGCGTCGGGCTGATCATCAGCATCGCGCTCGCCCTCTGGAGTGCCTCGGCGGGCATGGCCGGGCTGGTCGAGGCCCTCAACATCGCCTACGACGAGGACGAGGAGCGCAACTTCGTCGTCAAGCGCGGTCTCGCGCTCCTGCTCACGCTCGGGTTCATCGTATTCCTGGGAGTGGCCCTTGCGCTGGTAGCCGTGTTCCCGGTCGTCTTGTCGAACCTCGGTACCGGCGTCATCGTCACGATCTTGGCCCAGATCGTGCGTCTGGTCGTGCTCGTGGGGGCGGCCGTGCTCGCCCTCGGCCTGCTGTACCGGGTGGGCCCCGACCGCGACGCCCCGGCCGTCAAGTGGCTGTCGCTCGGCTCCCTGATCGCGACCGTCATCTGGCTGCTGGCGTCGCTGGCGTTCTCCCTCTACGTCAACAACTTCAGCAGCTACGGCAAGACGTACGGCGCCCTCGCCGGTGTCGTCGTACTGCTGCTGTGGCTGTACATCACGGCGCTGGTCGTCCTGCTCGGTGCGGAGATCAACGCCGAGACCGAGGCCCAGACGGTGAAGGACACCACCAAGGGTCCGGAACAGCCGATGGGCAGCCGCGGAGCCGTCAAGGCCGACGAGCCGCCGCCGGCGGACTCCTGAGCCGGCTGCCCGCCGACCTCGGAGCTCAGTTGACGGTGAGGTACGTGACCGCGGCCGAGTGCCGGTAGCGCAGCTCGGCGAACCAGCGTCTCCGTGCGTCGAGACCCGACCAGCCCACGGCCACCGAGAACGCCCGTCCGCCCGTCACCGTCTGCCGCCCGTCGGCGGTGAGCCGAGTACCGCGTGCCGCGCGTGGCAGCGTCCACGCCGTGAGCTCCGCCGGGATCCTCGTACTGCTGGAGCGGACGTCGACGGCGTCGACGTACACCGCATATCGACCGGGCCGCGGGTCGGCGAGCGTGAGCTGCTCGTGCGACGCCGGCGACACCGCCGAGGACACGAGCCGATGGCGACGGTAGAGGTACAGGTCGACGTCGTGTCCTGCCGCCGCCGACACCTCGAACCGCAGCGCCGCGGTGCCGGGTCGTACGGAGTACTCCCGGCTCCAGGAGGTCGCGGTACGGGTCGGGTCGCGTGAGGTGAGGCGGCCAGGGGTCAGCAACAGGGAGGTCCGGCGCCCGGCCACGGGACCGAGCACAGCGGTGGCGACGGTTCCGGTGACTCCCGCGTGCGCGGTGACGGTGGTACGCCCGCCGGAGCCGGCAACGTGGACGTCCTGGGGCGCGCCGACGTACGAGGCCCGCACCACGACCGGGCTGGTGACCCGGTGGCCGAGCGAGCCCGACCACGTCAGGGTCCCACCGACGAACCTCTCGTACCGGGCACCGCGTCCCGCGAGGACGGTCAGCGCGAACGTCCGGGAGGCGCCCGGCGGCAGGGTGAGTGTCGACGGCGAGACCGAGACGACCAGGCCGGGCAGCCCGTTGACGCGCGCGGTATAGGTCTCGGTACGGGCCGTGACGTTCGTGACCCGCCGGACCACCGTACGACGCGCCACCAGGTCGCCGATCGACACCGACGCGAGGTTGAGCCGACCCGTGGGCGACCTGTCGTACACGAGCCCGGGGTCGCGGGCCCTGCGGAGGTCGACCTCTCCAGCGCCCTGGGCCAGTGCGCCCGCACCGGGCAGGGGGCGTGCGGTCGTCATCAGCGCGGACTTCACGGCGGCCGTCGACCACCTCGGATGTGCGGCCATGATGTCGGCGGCCAGGCCCGCGACCTGGGGCGCCGCCATCGAGGTACCCGATGCGATGTCCCACAACCGGCCGTCGCCCGCAGGTGGTGATGCAGCGGAGACGACCCCGACACCGGGAGCGGCGACGTCAGGCTTCAGTACGTCGGCGGGGCCGGCAGGATCGGGGCCGCGCGCCGAGAAGCCGGCTACTCCGGTCGCTGCAGCCTTCGATGTCGACGACGGCTGCAGCGCGGCTGTCGCGTCGCGGTGGTGGGAACGGAGGTAGCTCCGGATCGCGCGCCCCGCCGAGGAGCTGACCTGAACCGTGGGAACGGCGTGGACATCGGCGTCCGTAGGGCCCGGGCCCCGGTTGACCAGGACCATCGCGGCTCCGCCCGCCTGGCTAACGGTCTCGCTCTTGCCGACACGCGCAATGCCGCCGCGCTCGCAGACCACGACCGCCGCGGACACCGCCCGGGCGCTCAGCGCCCCGGGATAGCACAGCGCTGCCCGTCGCCTGCTCGCGCTGGGCGCGGGGGCGTCTGCGGCGTCGACCAGGCGCGTACGCGCGACCGTACGGTCCGAGACCATGGAACCTGGGAGACGCTCGCCGTCGCCCAGCACGACGGACCCGCGGAACGCGTCCGAGGTGGCCGCGGCGACCGTCGTGACCGACGGTCCGTGGTGGGACACCGTGGCGGCACCCGGGCCCCCGTCGCCGGCGGAGGCCGCGACGAACACCCCGGCGCGGGCGGCGTTCGTGAAGGCCCGCTCGATCGGGTCGGCTGCCGAACCGGTCGCGCTGACGGAGTAGCTGATCACGTCGACGCCGTCGCCCACGGCCGTGTCGACCGCCTTCAACGTGTCCGCCGTCGTGCATCCGTCCTGGCTCGGGTCGGGTGCGGTCCAGCAAGCCTTGTAGATCGCGAGGGCCGCTCCTGGTGCGGCCCCGGAGATGTGCCCGAAGTCCTGCCCGTCGATCTGCGCGTCGACTCCTGCGTTGCCTGCCGCGGAGGCCGCCGTGGAGGAGCCGTGCCCGTTGCCGTCGCGGGCCGACGGATAGTCGGCGGCGGCGAGGTTGTCCCGGCCGAATCCCTTGAGGAAGTACCGTGCCGCGACCACCTTGGCGTCGCACAGGGTGCTGCCCCATGCTTCGCCGGTACGGCAGGCTCCGCTGAAGCCCGGGTAGGTGCGCCGGATGACGGCGCGGCTCGCCGGGACCCCGGCGAACGACGGGTTGCGCGGCCAGATCCCCGAGTCGATGACCGCGATGACCTCACCGCGGCCGGCCCGAGGAGGTACGTGGGCGGCGGGCGAGATCGATGAACCGGCGCGTCGGCGGTGGACCGCACCGGCGCTGTCGAGGTGGGCCTTCGTGCTCTTCGCGACGCTGATCACGTCGTGCATCGACAAGACCCGGGTCACCTGCGCGCTGCTGAGGTGAGCAGCGAACCCGTCCACCGCAGCGGTGTACGAGTACAGCACGTCCGGGTCCCCCAGCGCGACGAGCACGCGATGCTGCCCGGCCAGCAGATGGCGCACGTAGGCCCGCGCCGACGCACTGTCTGCCCGGAGCCGGTGACCGCTGGCGGGGGTGGTCGCGGCGAGGCCGCGCAGGTGCCCGTCGTAGCTCGCCAGCGGCTGCGGACGGAGCACCACGACGTAGACCCCGGCGGCGGGAGCCTGGGCGGGCTGCGGGTCTGCGGACGCCGACGGCACGGCTGTCAGTGACGACAGCCCGAGCGCACACGCGCAGGCGGCAGTTGCGACGTAACGTCGCACAGGGCTGCCTCCGATCACCAGGTCACGACGAGAGCCCTCCAGCCTGCTCCGGGGGGCGCGCGCAGTCAACCTCGTAGAATCCCATTGTGCCTCACCCCCTGGTTGTCGGATTCGACTTGGACATGACGCTGTTCGATACCCGGCCGGGCGTGAAGCGGGTGTGGGAGGCGCTCTCGGCGTCCAGTGGGCTGTACGTCGACAGTGAGCTCGTCGTCTCGCGCCTCGGGCCGCCACTGTCCGTCGAGATGGCGAACTGGGTGGCCGCCGAGCAGGTCGACGAGTTCGTGGACCGCTACCGCGCCCTGTACGCCGACCACGCGATCGAGCCGGCGCTCGTGCTTCCCGGTGCGCTCGAGTCGCTCGAGGCGGTGCACCGCCTCGGCGGCCGCGTCGTGCTCGTCACCGCGAAGCACCCGGGTCACGCCACCCGCCACGTCGAGCACGCCGGCCTGGCCGTCGATGTCGTCGTCGGAGACCTGTGGGGCTCGGGGAAGGGGGCCGCGCTGACCGAGCACGCAGCGTCCGTCTACGTCGGTGACCACGTCCTCGACGTGGCCGGCGCCCACGCTGCCGGCGCGGTCGCGGTGGGCGTCGCGACAGGACCGTGCACCGTCGACGAGCTGGCCGCCGCCGGCGCCGACGCGGTCCTCGCCGACCTCACCGAGTTCCCGCAGTGGCTGGCCGGGCACGTCCTGGAGTCGCGTCTGGCTGCTCTGACGTCACGGCTCGCCGAGCTCGGCAGCGTCCTGGTCGCGTTCAGCGGCGGGGCCGACTCGGCACTTCTGCTGGCCGCCGCTGCCAGGGTGCTGGGCCCAGAGCGGGTCGTCGCCGCGACCGCAGTCTCCGGATCGCTCCCGGCTGCCGAACGCGCCGCCGCCGGCCGGTTCGCAGCAGAGCTGGGGGTTCGGTTCATCGAGGCCGAGACCCACGAGCTGGACCGCGAGGGGTACCGGGCAAACGCCGGCGACCGCTGCTACTTCTGCAAGGCCGAGCTGGTCGACGTCCTGACGCCGATCGCGGCCGACCTCGGCCTGGCCGCCGTCGCGACCGGTACCAACGCCGACGACGTCGCCGCGGGTTTCCGTCCGGGCATCCGCGCAGCGGCCGAGCGCAGTGCGGTCACGCCGCTGCTCGATGCGGGGCTCACCAAGGCGCAGGTGCGAGAGCTCTCCCGGCAGTGGGATCTGCCGACCTGGGACAAACCGGCGGCGGCCTGCCTGTCCTCACGGATCGCGTACGGGATCGAGGTGTCGCCCGAGCGGCTGGCTCGCGTCGAGCGCGCTGAGCTGGCGGTCCGGGCCGCCCTCGACACGCTCGGCTGTCCCGCTCAGCAGCTCAGGGTGAGGGACCTGGGCGGGGTCGGGCGGCTGGAGCTCGACGCGGCCTGCCTCAGTTCCGTGCTCGCCGAGTCCGGGGCCGAGGACGAGGTGCTCGCGGCGGTCCGCCGGTCCGGCTTCACCGACGCCGTCGTCGACCCGGCCGGGTTCCGCTCGGGGTCGATGAACGAGCTGCTGGCCGATCCGGCCCGATACCGCTGAGCTCGGCCGAGCGGGCTCGGCGCCTGTAGGCTTGTTCAGCGCCTCCGTGGAAGCGGGGGTCTTTGTTACGTCCGCGACGGGGCCCGCCCGCCGGATCGATCCCGAGAGGTTCACAGTGCCCACCGGCAAGGTCAAGTGGTACGACGCCGAGAAAGGCTTCGGCTTTCTCACCACAGACGCGGGCGGAGACGTCTTCGTACGCTCCGACTCGCTTCCCGCTGGGGTCGGTGCGCTGAAGTCGGGCAGCCGTGTCGAGTTCGGCCTGGTACAGGGCCGGCGGGGTGACCAGGCGATCCAGGTCACCGTGCTCGACCCCACGCCGTCGGTCGCCAAGGCGCTTCGCAAGAAGCCTGAGGACATGGTCAACATCGTCGAGGACCTGATGAAGCTGCTCGAGCGCCTCGAGCAGACGTACCGACGCGGCAGGCACACCGACACCCGTGCGGCCAAGCAGACGGCGACGCTGCTCCGGGCGCTGGCCGACGAGCTCGAGCTCAGCTGACCGAGCTGGAGCGGAGCTGACCCAGCCGCCCCCGGGCGGCGGGGTCCAACGGCCGCGTCAGGCCGTCCGAGCCGCCGCCGCCCGGTTGCTCACCGCCAGCCCACGCAGGACGAACACGAGCCACGCGACCAGCACGGCGGCCACGATGACGAGACCCAGCTTGGCGATCTGGGGCATGAACACGCCCAGGAAGCCGCCGATCACCCAGGACAGCTGGAGCAGCGTCTCCGAGCGGGCGAACACGCTGGTGCGTACCGATTCGGGGACCTCGCGCTGGATCAGCGCGTCGAGCGACAACTTGCCGAGCGACTGGCTCATGCCGGCCACGAGCCCCAGGATCATCGCCGGGATCAACCCGAAGAACAGGGCGGCGTAGACCGCCGCGGCGGCGTCGACGACGAGGGTCACCAGAACGAGGACCTCGGGGGCGCGCGCCCTCACCATCGACCCGGCGACGGTACCGAGCGTGCTGCCGACGCCGGCGGACCCGATCACGAGGGCGAGGAGCAGGGTACGCCGGTGCTCCCACCCGTGGATCGGCTCGTTGCGGAGCAGGAATGCCATGAACAGCGTCAAGAACCCCGAGAGCATGCGCAGACCGGCGTTGCAGCGCAGGGCGGTGACGACGACAGGTGTGATCCCTGCCCGGCGGGAGCTCCGGCCCGAGTCGGTCACGTCGCGCAGGTCGACCGGCTCCTCACCGGCGGACGAGTCGACCCTCGCGGGCAGCAGGATGGCCAGCACGGTGCCGCCGATGAAGATCAGTGCCGCATAGCGCAGTGACCACTGCGGCCCCAGCCACGACGTGGCTCCGGCGATCGGCGCCGAGATCGCGGCTCCGGCGAGTCCGGCCAGGGAGATGCGTGAGTTTGCCTTGACGAGCGTGAGCCCCTGGGGGATGACCCGCGGCACCGCGGAGGCCCGGGTGACGCCGTACGCCTTCGATGCGATCAGGCACGCCAGCGCCGCCGGAAACATCCACGGCGACTGCGTCGCCACGGCGCCGGCCAGGGACCAGCAGCCGAGCGCTCGCAGCAGCATCGTCGCCCCGATCGCCCAGCGGCGCCCGCGCCGGAAGCGGTCGAGGAAGGGCCCGATGAGAGGCGCCATGATGGCGAACGGCAGCATGGTGATGCCTAGGAACAACGCGATCTGGCCACGGGCCTGGTCGCTCGGGACCTGGAAGAACAGCGTTCCGGCGAGCGAGATCGTCAGGGCCGCGTCGCCTGCGGCGTTGAGGGCGTGCAGCTCGATGAGACGGTAGAGGCCGCTCTCGCCGGCGCCTTGCGCTCGAGTGGCCTTGCGCGCCATCCGGCCGGCGCCGGTCGCGACGCGACCCGACGCCGCTGCTGCCTGACGTGCGAGTGCCACCGCCCTGCGCGCCCGGCTCTCCCGGGCGGGTCCTCGATCGCCGGCGGGCAGCGGCGACGTACGGCTGGTCTCCCCGCCGTAGTCACCGCCCTCGTCGCGCTGCACGCTCCTATCTTGCCTTGACCGGAGGACAACAAGCGGCCCGCTGTATTCGATTGGGTTGCGAGGTCTCCATGGGGGACAATTCCCAGGTGACGACCACGCCGCGTGCCCCGAAGCCCGACCCCGTCCTGATGGCCGCGTCCGAGGACGCGCGCGAGGCGTTGACGGCCTCGGTGGACCCCGCTGAGGTCGGCACCCACGAGGGAGCCGTCGTCGAAGGGGAGCGCCTCGTGACGCACTTCTTCACTGCCACCTCCCGCGGGTACGTCGGCTGGCACTGGGCGGTCACCCTCGCCCGGGCTCCTCGCCAGAAGGTCGTGACGGTCGACGAGATCGTGCTGCTCCCCGGCGAGGGGGCGCTGACGGCACCGCCGTGGGTGCCGTGGAAGGACCGGGTCGACAAGGGTGACCTCGGCCCGGGCGACCTGGTGCCGGTGTCGGCCGACGACCCGCGCCTCGTGCCCGGCTACCTGACGGGCGACGAGGCCCTCGACGCGCGGACCGCGCGGGTGGTGCGAGAGGTCACCCGCGAGCTGGGGCTCGGCCGTGAGCGCGTGCTCTCCGTCGAGGGAAGGGACGAGGCGGCGACGCGGTGGTTCGACGGTGAGAACGGCCCCGGGTCACCCATCGCCCAGGCGGCGCCCGCGCGCTGCCTGACGTGCGGCTTCATGGTCCGGCTGAGCGGGGCCCTCGCCACCGCCTTCGGGGTGTGTGCCAACGCGTCCTCGCCCAGTGACGGTCAGGTCGTCGCGTACGACCACGGGTGCGGAGCGCATTCCGACGTCCGGCTCCCGGAGCAGTCCAAGCATCAGCCGGCTGCCGCCACGCCCGTCCACGACACGCTGACGTCGGACGCGTGGATCGACGCCGACGTGGAGATCATCGCGACCTAGAGCCCCGCCGCCCCCAGTGGGCTGGTCTCCACCTCGCGCTCGGGCGAGGCCGCCAGCCGCCTGCGTCGGCGCCGGCAGTACTCCAGGCCGAGCCCGCCGAGCGCCAGGCCCGCTACGCACGTCCAGATCCACCAGACATGGCCGTCGTCTCGAAGCGTCGAGTAGAACGGCAGCAGAGCCACCAGCGCAATCAGCCAGAGCGCCGTCCCGACGAGAACCGTACGGACTCCCGTCACGTCGAGCGGCTGGACCGTCGCGGTGACATAGGTCTTGTGGCCGATCTCGATCCGGTCGATCGGCGGTCGGCCCCCGAACGGATCGGGGTCCGGGACTCGCTCGTCCGCGCGATAGGTCAGCTTCGACTTGCGCTCGGTCACCGTCCTAGCGTACGCCCGTACGCCCGCTCCTCTCGCCGCTCCTTTCTTTAGCAAGGCTAATGAGATAAACTAAAGACATGCCCGTTTACACAGCCCAGGTCGCTCGTACGGATGCCGGCCTCGCCAGTGCCCTCCGGATCTCGGTCATGCGGCTGTCGCGCCGGCTGCGCAACGAACGTGACGCGAGCTACGACCTCAGCGCCTCCCAGCTGGCTGTGCTGGGCACCGTGTGGCGGCTCGGCCCGCTCAGCATCGGTGACCTGGCGGCGGCCGAGAAGGTCCAGCCGCCCTCGATGACCCGCATCGTGACGTGCCTGTGCGAGAAGGGCCTGCTGCGCCGCGACGCCGACAAGGCCGACAAGCGTCTCGTCGTCGTCTCGCTGACCGAAGCGGCCGACTCCGTGCTCGCCGACTCCCGGCGCCGCAAGGAGGCCTGGCTCAACCACCGGCTCCACGAGCTCAGCCCGGCGGAGCGCCGCATCCTGCGCGACGCCGCCCCCATCCTCGAACGGCTGTCTCGCGCGTGAGCCCGACGTTCCAAGCCCTCTCCGTCCGCAACTTCCGGCTGTACACGCTGGGCGGCATCGTCAGCAACACCGGCACCTGGATGCAGCGGGTCGCGCAGGACTGGCTCGTACTGCAGCTGACCCACTCCGGCAGCGCGCTCGGCATCACGACGGGTCTGCAGTTCCTGCCGTTCCTCCTGGTGACGCCGTTCGCCGGGCTGCTGGCCGACCGCTACTCCAAGCGATTCGTGCTGACCATGACGCAGCTCGGCCTCGCTGCCTCGTCGGGGCTGCTCGGGCTGTTCGCGGTCACCGGCGCGGCGACCGTGTGGCACGTGTACGCCCTGGCGCTGCTCTTCGGCATCGGTACGGCGTTCGACGCCCCCGCCAGGCAGTCCTTCGTCGTGGAGATGGTCGGGCGCGACCACCTTCCCAATGCGGTCGGCCTCAACTCCGCATCGTTCAACATGGGCCGCATCATCGGCCCCGCAGTGGCCGGCTTCCTGATCGCGGCGCTCGGGTCCGGCGTGCGTGCCACCGGCTGGGTGATTCTGCTCAACGCTGTCAGCTACCTGGCCGTCGTCGGCTCGCTGCGCGCCATGCGGGCATCGGAGCTGTCGCCGTCGGTACCACTGGAGCGTGCCAAGGGGGCACTCCGCGACGGCGTTCGGTACGTGCTGGCGCGCCCTGAGCTGGTCTTCGTGTTCGTGGTTGCCTTCGCGACCGGCACCTTCGGCATGAACTTCCAGATGACCAGCGCCTTGATGGCGACCCGCGAGTTCCACAAGGGCGCCGGCGAGTACGGCGTGCTCGGCTCCTTCATGGCCCTGGGATCCCTCACCGGCGCACTGCTCGCGGCGCGACGCGGCTACCCGCGCAGGGTCGTCCTGGTGCTGGCCGGCGTGGCGTTCGGGACCGCTGACATCGTGGCCGGGCTGATGCCGACCTACTGGCTGTTCGCCATCTGGCTTCCCGTGGTCGGGATCACGGCGCTGACCTTGCTCAACTCGTTGCAGACCGTCGTCCAGCTGACTGTCGACCCCGACATCAGGGGGCGGATCGTGGCGCTGTACATGATGATCCTCATGGGCGGCACCCCGGTGGGCGCGCCGGTGATCGGCTGGGTGGGCCAGACCTTCGGTGCCCGATGGACGCTGATCGGGGGCGGCGCCGTCACGCTGCTGGTGGTCCTCGCGGCCACGGTGTGGCTGATGCGCACGGAGGACATCCACCTGGCGGATGTGTCGGTGCGCCCTGACAAAGTGGGGGTATGACGACGACACTGACCGCCGAGCGGTACTTCGAGCTGATCGACGCCGACACCGAGCGGTTGGTCGAGATGGGGGAGCGCGGCCTGAAGGAGCCCGTGCCGAGCTGTCCGGGCTGGGATGTCGCGGAGGTCGCGTGGCACACCGCCGTCGTCTTCGAGCACAAGGTGCGGGTGATGGCCGACAACGCCTGGCCCGACCCCTGGCCGCCGGCGGACTTCGACGACCGTGATGAGCTCACCTTCCTTCGGCAGGCGAAGGACGACCTGTTCGAGGAGTTCTCGCGCCACGACATCGGCGAGGAGACGACGACGTTCGGCTCCGACTCGACGATGGGCTTCTGGGCGCGCCGGATGGCGCTCGAGGCGGCCGTACACCGCTACGACGCCGAGCTGGCCCACTCCGATCCCACTCCGGTGGCTGACGACCTGGCCATCGACGGCGTCGACGAGGTGCTGCGCGTCATGCTCGCCGGCCCGTGGTGGGGCGAGCGGGTCGACACCCAGCACCCGGTGAATGCGGTCGTCGCGGTGCGGGCTGCCGATCGCGCCTGGTCGTGTGACGTTCGGCAGCGGTCGGTCACGGTCTCCGACGGGGCCGACGCAGCTGCGGCGGCGACGGTGCAAGGCGGAGAGCCCGAGCACGTGTTCTTGTGGCTCTGGGGCCGGGTGCCCGACAGCGCCGTACATACCAGCGGCGACGCGTCGATCCTGGCCGAGTTCCGCGCGCGACTGGCCGAGTGCCTCGGGTGAGGCGGGTAGCGTCGATGCCATGCATCCCCGCTACCGACGCTTGCTGATCCCGGGTCTGCTGGCGTTGCTGCTGGTCATCGTCGTCATCACGGCGGTGCGATGAGTCCCGCGGAGACGCTCGACGACGCGCGGGCGACGCTGCGGCGGTTGATCCGCGACGACACGTCGCTGGTGCGGGCGACCTTCTCCGGCCGCCAGCGCAACGCGCAGGTTCCGTACCGGCGGGCGGAGCTGCGCTATGTCGACCTGAAGGACGGGCGCCGGCTGCAGGTGACCACGTACGACCAGACCCAGGCCTTCACCAGGAACGTCGAGGTCGGGGAGGCATCTGCACTGGAGATCGACACCGTGCTCGATGCCGGGTACGCCAACTGGCACGTCGATACCGTCCGGGAAGCGGTTCAGGTACGGGTCTCCAAGAAGGGCCGGCCCCTGCTCAGCCGGACGCCGCGGCAGACCGAGGTGGACCGGGTGCTCGACCATGACCGCTCGAAGTCGAGGCGGCTCGATCCCGCTGACCCGCTGTTCGAAGTCCTCGGGATCGCAGGGTCCGACGGTCGGATCAAGCCGACCCGGGTGGCCAAGTTCCGGCAGGTCCAGGACTTCCTGGCTGCCGTCGAGCCCGCTGTGCCGGACGTGCTGTCGAGCGTCGGTCCGGACGGCCTGTCGAGCGAGCGCCCTCTCCGCGTCGTCGACCTCGGCTGCGGCAACGCGTACCTGACCTTCGCGGCGCTCCGCTACCTCAGCGCAGTGAGGGGCCTGCCGGTGCACATCGTCGGCGTCGACGTGAAGGCTCAGGCGCGTCAGCACAACGCCGAGGCGGCGGCTCGACTGGGCATGAGCGAGCAGGTCGACTTCATCGACAGCACCATCTCGGCCGCAACGGTCGACGTTACTCCCGACCTCGTCGTCGCCCTCCATGCCTGCGACACCGCCAGTGACGACGCCTTGGCCCGTGCCGTGCGCTGGCGTGCGCCGGTCATCTTGGCGGCGCCGTGCTGCCATCACGACATCCAGCGCCAGCTGGCCCTGACCGACCCCCCGGAGCCCTACCGCCTGCTCACCCGGCACGCGATCCTCAGGGAGCGTTTCGCCGACGTCCTGACCGATGCTCTGCGCGCGGCCGTCCTGCGGATCGTGGGCTACCGGGTCGAGGTGATCGAGTTCGTCGACTCGGTCCACACCCCTCGCAACGCCCTGATCCGCGCCGTTCGTACCGGCGCACCGCCGACCCCGGCCACGGTGGCGGCCTACCACTCGCTGATCCAGGCGTGGGGCGTGCAGCCGAGGCTGGCGACCCTGCTCGCCGAGGCGCACCCCGGCCTCGTGCCTGAGCGAGCCGACGCGCGTGCCGGTGTACGACACGGTCGGTCGCCCGCCGAGGGGCGCGAGGTCGAGGCGACGACCGGCGGTGGCTGACCTGGCCCGGCTAGCCGCACTCGTGGTCGCGCTCCTGCTCGGGCCGATGTCGGCCGGTGCCTGGGCTGCACCGCCGCCAGACCACGCTGCGGTCGCGAGCGGCGACGCGATCAGACGCCACGTCGCCTTCTCCATCTCGTCTCCCCTCATCACCGAGTCGAGCTCGTTGGTCGTGAGCACTGTCCATCCCGGCCTGCTCTACACGGCGAACGACTCGGGCGACTCGGCGACCGTGTACGTCCTCGACGCATCCGACGGGAGCCTCGTCGGGCGTACCTCGCTGAGCGGCGTCACGGCGGTCGACGTCGAGGCGATGGCCATCGGGACGGACGGGACTCTCGTCGTCGGCGACATCGGCGACAACACCGGCGTACGGTCCGGCGTTGCGCTCTACCGGATCCCTCAGCCCGGGCGCGGTGACGTGTCAGTGGTCCCGGACACGGTCGCGCTGACCTACCCCGGCGGACCGCGAGACGCCGAGTCGCTGCTGTACGACCCCTCGAGCGGCCGCGTGTTCGTGGCGAGCAAGCTGTTGGGCGGCGCGAAGGTGTACCGCAGCCCGCCGGACGTGTTCTCGCGACGTCACGCGCTCCTGCAGACGATCGCCAACACGCCGGCGCTCGCCACCGATGCGACGTTCGTCGACGGCTACCGGTACGCCATGATCCGGTCGTACTTCAGTGCGGTGTTGTACCGCTTCCCTAGCTGGCATCGGATCGCCAGCTTCGACCTGCCGCTCCAGCCGCAAGGGGAGTCCGTCGCCGCCCTACCCGGTACGAGGACCGTGCTGCTCGGGTCCGAGGGAGACGACTCGAAGGTTCTCCGGTTCCGGCTTCCCAACGTGGCCGTGAGTCGACCGGCCGGCTCGTCGACCACATCGACGCCAAGGACCGTCATCGTCAGCCGACCCGAGTCGGCGGCCACGTCGCGTCATCGCGACCGGCTCCGATCCGTCGCCCAGGCGGCTATCGGCGCCGCTGCCGTCGGAGTCGTGGCCGTGCTGCTCGTCGG
Organism: uncultured Actinomycetota bacterium; assembly: GCA_963824115.1. Classification (GTDB taxonomy): domain Bacteria; phylum Actinomycetota; class Actinomycetes; order Propionibacteriales; family Nocardioidaceae; genus DASQEH01. The sequence goes on along the minus strand of CAWGOA010000004.1, from coordinate 27,936 downwards.
CCTGGTCCAGCACCGCCGCCGCACCCAGTGACCCGTGCTCCGCCGACCGGGCGCAGATGTCGCGTCGAGTGGGGCGCAGATGTCGCGTCGACTGGGCGCATATGTCGGCAGCCGGCGTACCTCAGGCGCTCTTCGCGGTCTGCGTACTCCCGTGCCTCTCGCGCAGCGCGGGCAGCAGCGTGGATTCCGCGAAGTCGAGGAAGTCCTGCTGGCCCTGGTCACCGACCTGGACGATCGCGACGTCGGTGAAACCGGCCTCGACGAACTCCCCGACGGCGTCGAGAATCGGCTCGACGTCTGGGCCGCAGGGGATGGCGTCGGCCACGTCCTCGGGGCGCACGAACTGGCTCGCGCTGTCGAAGCCCGCCGTGCCCGGGAGTTCCGCGTTCACCTTCCATCCACCGCCGAACCAACGGAAGAGGCTGTGCGCACGCTCGACCGCCACGTCGCGATCGGTGTGCCAGGAGATCGGGATCTGGCCGATCGCCCGGTCCGCCGCCGGGTTGACCTTGGTCCACCGCTCGATGAGATCCGGCTTCGGCTCGACGGCCACCAGGGCGTCCGCGTACGGCGCCAGCACGTCGATGGACTGCGGCCCGGACACGGCCAGAGCGAGGGGGACCTTGCTCTCCGGCAGGTCCCACAGCTTGGCGGAGTCCACCCGGTAGTGCTTGCCGGCGTGGTTGACGTACCCGCCGGCGAGCAGACTGTGGATGATCTCCACGGCTTCTTCCATCATCTCGTGGCGGACGTTCGCGGGCGGCCAACCCTGGCCGACCACGTGCTCGTTCAAGTTCTCGCCGGCACCCAGCCCGAGCGTGAAGCGGCCGTCTGACAGTACGCCGATGGTCGCCGCCTTCTGAGCCACCACCGCCGGGTGGTAGCGCATCAGCGGACAGGTCACGTACGTCATCAGCTCCACCGACGTCGTCACCTGGCTGACGGCTCCGAGCATCGCCCAGGCGTACCCCGCGTGACCCATCTCGTCCAACCACGGGAAGTAGTGGTCGCTCATCACCTCGAAGTCGAAGCCCGCCTCCTCGGCGCGTGCTGCATACGACACGAGCTTCTTCGGATTCGACTGCTCGGTCATCAAGGTGTAGCCGAACGAAGGGGCGGAGGTGTTCACGCGATCTCCTCAGAACTGGACGTCGCACACCAGATACCCCGATAGCGCGGAGGTTAGTCGGCCGAACCTCTGCGGTGTGAAGCGGCCCGGTGGACCAGGCATTTGTGCCCGCTCGAGCCTGCATTTGCGCCCGCTCGACAGGGGTCAGAGGTGGTCGATCACCCAGTCGATGCAGCCGGTCAGCGCCTCGACGTCCGACGGCTCGATGGCTGGGAACATGGCGACCCGAAGCTGGTTGCGCCCGAGCTTGCGGTACGGCTCCACGTCGACGATCGCGTTGGCCCGCAGCACCTTGGCGACGGCGGCAGCGTCGACGCTGTCGACGAAGTCGACGGTGCCGATGACCAGCGAGCGGTCCGACGGCTCGGAGACGAACGGTGCGGCGACCGGTGACTTCTCGGCCCACGCGTACAGGATCGACGACGACTCGGTCGTCCGTGCCACCGCGGCATCGAGCCCGCCGAGGGACTGCAGCCAGGCGAGCTGCTCGCAGAGCAGGAAGAGCGTCGCCAACGACGGGGTGTTGTACGTCTGGTTGAGGCGGGAGTTGTCGACAGCCGTCTGCAGGTCGAGGAACGCGGGGATCCAGCGTCCGCCCGACGCGATCTGCGCCGTCCGCTCCAGCGCCGCCGGCGACATGATCGCCAGCCAGAGCCCGCCGTCGGAGGCGAAGGACTTCTGCGGCGCGAAGTAGTACACGTCGGTCTGGCCGATGTCGACCGGCAGCCCGCCAGCCCCCGACGTCGCGTCCACGAGGACGAGAGAGCCGTTCGCCGCGGCGTCGACGCGTCGCACGGGCGCCATCACGCCCGTCGAGGTCTCGTTGTGCGGCCACGCGTACACGTCGACGTCACCCTCGGCGTACGGCTCCGGGCGGGTGCCGGGAGCAGAGGTCACGATGGTCGGCTTCGCGAGGAACGGCGCCGCCTTGGCCGCCGCGGCGAACTTGGCCGAGAACTCCCCGAAGGACAGGTGCAGGCTCCGCTCCCGGATCAGGCTGAAGGTCGCCACGTCCCAGAAGGCGGTCGAGCCGCCGTTGCCGAGCACGACCTCGTAACCGTCGGGCAGCGAGAACAGATCGGCGATGCCCGCCCGGACCCGGCCGACCAGGTCCCGCACCGTCGCCTGGCGGTGCGACGTCCCCATCAGGCGCGAGCCTGTGGCGGCGAGCGACTCCAGGGCCGACACCGGTACCTTGCTCGGGCCGGCCCCGAACCTGCCGTCCTGCGGCCGCAGCTGCCGAGGTATCTCCAGGAAGGTCTCGCTCACGGGGACTCCGTACAGGGAAGTGGGTGGTCCGTCCTGACGACGCTGTCAGCGCGCTCCATCATCGCAGCAGCCGCGAGCCGCCAGGGCCGTGGCCCGTACGCGGCCGCCGCTCAGGGGGCCAGACGCTCGGCGAACCAGGTGTCGTCGTCGGCGCGGTCGAACACGATCCGGTCGTGCATCCGTCCAGGTCGGCCCTGCCAGAACTCGATCCGGTGGGGACGCACGCGGTACCCGCCCCATGCCGACGGCCGTGGGATGACGTCGACCCCGTCGAAGCGATCGGACTGCCTGGCGTAGCGCTCCTCGAGGTATTCGCGGCCGGGTACGACCTCCGACTGGGGCGACGCCCAGGCGCCGAGCTGGGAGCCGCGCGGGCGGGAGGCGAAGTACGCGTCGGCCTCCGCGTCGTCGACCTGGGAGGCCGTTCCCTCGACGCGGACCTGGCGCTCGAGCGGGTGCCACGGGAACAGCAGGGCAGTGGCCGGGTTGTCCCGGAGCTCGCGTCCCTTGCGGGAGTCGAGGTTCGTGAAGAAGACGAAGCCACGCTCGTCGACCGTCTTCAGCAGCACCATCCGCGACGAGGGCAGACCGTGGCCGTCTGCGGTCGACACGACCATCGCGTTGGGCTCGTGCAGGCCCGCGATCTGGGCCGCTCCGAGCCATACCAGGAAGGCGCCCATCGGGTCGGTGCCGAGGTCGGCCTCGGTGAGCCCCTTGTCCTCGTACTCGCGCCGCCAGGAGGCGATGTCACGGAGGTCTGACGTCATAGCCGCGAATCTACCGAGAGATCGCCGGGGGCGTGGAGGTGTGTGGACACGGCGAACCCGCGGGCTGGCATGGCATCTGCCACGGCTGGTAGGACTGGTTCCAGCACCCGCGGGTTCGGGTAGCCAACGTGGATTCGCTACGCCGTCCTGGTGTCGCGACCGCCTAGCGGCTGGCCACCTCACTAGTCCTATGGGAACTCATTCTTAGGACCACCTCCCTTCACGTGTGCGTTCACCGTACGTCGGGCCAATGGGCCAGACAAGAGGTTTACAGTGTCCGCGTGCGTCTCGGGCTGGGCAGGGTCGTGACGGACATCCGGCCCCTCCGGGCCTCCGCCGACTACCGCCGGCTCTGGTTCGGATCGACGGTCTCGCAGCTCGGTCAGCAGATGACCGCGGTGACCATAGCGATCCAGGTCTTCGCGATCACGCACTCCACTTTCGCCGTCGGCCTGGTCGGGTTGTTCTCCCTCGTACCGCTAGTGACGATGGGCCTATACGGGGGCGCGTTCGCGGACGCGGTCGACCGGCGAAAGCTCGGACTCGTCGCGTCCGTGGGTCTGTGGACCTGTTCGCTGGTGCTCGTGGCCCACGCCGCAATGGGGGGCGAGTCGGTGGCTGTGCTGTACGGCGTCGTCGCGCTCCAGTCGGGCTTCTACGCCGTCAACAACCCGACCCGGGCGGCGATCATCCCGCGGCTGCTCGGCGCAGACCTGCTGCCCGCCGCCAACGCGCTCAACATGGCGGCGTTCAACCTCGGCTTCACCGTCGGGCCCCTCCTCGGCGCGCTCGCGATCGGGGCAGCGGGCTACACGTTCGCGTACGGCGTCGATGCCGTCACGTTCACAGCGGCGCTGTACGCGTTGTTCCGGCTGCCGGCGATCCCTCCGCAACCCAAGGAGGGGGAGGACGTGGAGAGGCCCGGGCTGCGCTCGGTCGCCGAGGGCCTGCGGTTCCTCCGCGACGCCCGCAACCTGCGCATGACGTTCGTGGTCGACCTGTGTGCCATGGTGCTGGCGCAGCCGCGGGCGCTCTTCCCCGCGGTGGCGGGCTCCTTCTTCCACGCCGGAGTCAGGACCGTCGGGCTCCTACAGGCGGCGCCGGCCATCGGCTCGCTGCTGGCGTTCGCGTTCTCGGGCTGGGTGGGCAAGGTCAGGCGGCAGGGGGTCGCGGTCGTCGCCTGCGTCGTCGTGTACGGGACGGCGGTCGGGTGCTTCGGGTTCGCGAGGGCGCTCTGGCTCGCGGTGATGCTGCTCGCTGTCAGCGGCGCCGCTGACATGGTGAGCGCCGCCTACCGGTCGACCATCCTGCAGGTGGCCGCGCCGGACAACCTCCGCGGGCGTCTGCAGGGCGTGTTCACGGTCGTGGTCGCCGGCGGCCCGCGGATGGGGGACTTCGTCGCCGGGTCGACGGCCGCCCTGACCACCCCGACGTTCGCTCTCGCCGCCGGCGGGCTCGCCTGCGTCGTCGCAGTCGTGGTGTCGAGCGGCTGGCAGCGGCGCTTCCTGAGGTACGACAGCGCCCATCCGGTCGCCTAGCCTGCCTTCGGGCGGGCTCAGAAGCGGGACGGGTCCACAGCGATCCAAACGTGCTCCGCTCGCCCGAGGAGCCGGCCGGCTGCGTCGTACAGAGCAGAGCTGGTGTACGTCTTGCGGCGCTCGCCTCCACGCACCGCGCCGACCACGACGTACGGCTCGTCGACCGCGGGCAGCCTCTCGTAGGCAGCCGTCATCCGACCGAGAACGAGCGGGCGGGACTCGAGGTCCGAAGCCCAGCCGCCGGGGCAGTCCAGCGCGGCCCAGACGAACTCGGGTGCGGCGCAGGCGACGTCGTCGTCCGAGGCCAGCGACGCGTCGGGAGTCCACACGCATGCGGTGTGGCCGGCCGTGTACCGGCCCGGCGACAGGCGCAGGCCGTCACCCGCCGTGCGGTCGGGCCCGCATACGAAGCAGCCAGGGAACGGGTGTCCGCTGAGGCCGGCGTACGACGACTCCGCCGCCGTGGCCTCCTCGACACCGACCGCCGCGGGTGGTGCCGCGTCGAACCCGCCGCTGCTGGCTACTGCGACCAGGGAGCCGTCACCCGCCAGGAGCGCGACCCCGTCGCCTTCCCGCTCGGCTGCGGCCCGCGACACGACGAGCTCGGTCTCGAGCGGCGGCGGCCGGCGCAGGGTGACCGTCACGGGCTCGCCGGACGAGAGACAGCGGGCCAGCCGGCCGGACGTGTAGCCACCGTTGCCCGAGCCCGGTGGCCCCGCGAACCGGGCCGCGATAGTGAGCGAGGTGTCCTCGGTGGGGCGCATGGGACTAGCGCCGGCGTACGGTCTCGTAGCGCGCCAGTGCCTCGCGCCGCTCCGCCGCGTGGTCGACGATGGGGTCGTGCGGCTGGTGCAGCTCGTCGTCGGGGCAGTCGCGCAGCTCCGGAACCCACCGGCGGATGTACCGGCCGTCGGGGTCGAACTTCTTCCCCTGGTCGATCGGGTTGAACACGCGGAAGTAGGGAGCCGGATCGGTACCGGAGCCCGCCGTCCACTGCCAGCCGTGCATGTTGGACGCCAGGTCGGCGTCGACCAGCCAGTGCATGAAGTGGCGGGCGCCGTGCTGCCACTCGACATGCAGGTCCTTGACGAGGAAGCTCGCGACGATCATCCGCACCCGGTTGTGCATCCAGCCCTCGCCGCGCAGCTGTCGCATGCCCGCGTCGACGATCGGGTACCCGGTCCGGCCCTCGCACCAGGCCTGGAAGCGCTCGCCCGGATCGTCGTACGCCAGCTCGCCGAGCTGCCGCCGGTAGTACTCGCGGGCGGAGTCGGGGCGTCGCGCCAGCACGTCCGCGTAGAACTCCCGCCAGGCGAGCTCGAGGCGGTACCGGTCGACCGACGAGCGCTCGGCCCGTGACTGCGCGAGGTCGGCGAGCAGCGTACGCGGATGGATCTCGCCCCACTTCAGATGTACCGACATCCGCGAGGTCGCGTCGAGGTCGGGACGGTCGCGGGCCGCACCGTACGAGGACAGTCGTTCGTCGAGGAACGTCCTCCACTGGTCGCGAGCAGCGGCCTCTCCGGCGCGTGGGAGCTGGAGCCCCTCGGGCAGCTCGACGGACGGCCAGTCCTCCGACGCGGGCGAGGTGTCCCATCGGTCCTTCGGCGGTGTCGCCGCCGGGCCCCGCCACCCGTACCGGCGCCATGCCCGCTCGAAGGGGGTGAACACCTGATAGGGGCCGCTGCTCTGGTTCACCACCCGGCCGGGTGCGACCGCGTACGGCGACCCCGTCCTGAGGAGCTCTACGCCGCGGGCCCGCAGTGCCTCCTCGACGCGGCCGTCGCGGTCCGAACCGTACGGTCCGAAGTCAGCCGCCACGTGGACTCGGGTGGCGCCCGTCTCGTCGGCCAGCGCTGCGACGACATCCACTGGGTCGCCGGATCGCAGCACGAGCCCGCCGATGTCGGCGCTCAGGCTGGACAGGCTCTGCAGCAGGTACACCCGTCGCGACGGTCCGGAGGGGCCCCACAGCCGCGGGTCCAGCACGAAGACCGGCACGACCGTGTCGGCGGACTGGACGGCATCCATCAGTGCCGGGTTGTCGGCGAGCCGTAGATCTCGCCGGAACCACATGAGCGCCGTCGTCACGGTCCGATCCTCCCTCATCGGGGTCGGCTCCTGATCGTCGGCCCAGGGTGCGGGGGTGCTCCTTCCGGTCTGCGGGTCGGCGCCGTTCCCCTACGCCGGCCGGCGTGGTTGCGTAGCCTTCCCCCAGCACGGCGACGCATGAAGGGAGCGCGAGGTGACACGACGCTCGGCTCGGTTCGTGCTGTCGTGCCACGTCGTCTGCTTCGTGCTGGCGACCCTCCTGGTCGGCTGCGGCAACAGTCCACAGCTCAGCAGAGCCGATGCCGCGAGCCGTTACCTGAGGCTCGTCGAGCCTGCCAACGCGGCCGCGGACCACTTCGGCAGGGCCATAGGGGCGACGCCGCTACGAGTTCCGGCGCTGCACGACGCGACGAACCGGTTCGACGATGCGATGCAGACCCTCGATGAGGGCCTCGTCTCGACTCACTGGCCGGACACCGTTCGAGGCGAGGTGTCCGACCTGTTGGCGTCCGACAAACACCTGCTGTCGCTTCTCCGGGGGCTCGAGAAAGCAGGAACCGCCGCCGAGGTCGTGGCGTGGGAGCAGCGCAGCCAGCACGACGTCCTCATCACCATCTCGACCGTCGGGCACGCCTCCGAGGGGGTCCGGATCAAGCTCGGCCTTCCTCCGTCACGATCGTCGTCCGCGACGTCGTGAGGGGCTCCACTCCGGCACACCCCGGATCTGGACAGCACCCGGGATTCGCCCCCTGAACTGGCAGAATGCTCGGCAGGTCTGACATGGGACACAATGACCAGCAGACATCCGCCGACGGCTCGGAAGGCTACGACGGCTACGACGGCTACGACGGCTACAAGGAGGCCCTGCGGGTGACCGACCTCATCGACACCACGGAGATGTACCTCCGCACGGTGTTCGAGCTGGAGGAGGAGGGGATCTTGCCGTTGCGTGCCCGGATCGCCGAGCGCCTGCATCAGTCCGGTCCTACCGTCAGCCAGACCGTCGCCCGGATGGAGCGTGACGGGCTGCTGACGGTCGAGGGCGACCGGCACCTGGAGCTGAGCGAGCAGGGGCGACGCCTCGCCACCCGCGTCATGCGCAAGCACCGCCTCGCCGAGCGCCTGCTGATCGACGTGATCGGCCTGGAGTGGGAGGACGTGCACGTCGAGGCCTGCCGGTGGGAGCACGTGATGTCGGAGACGGTGGAGCGGCGGCTGCTGGAGATCCTCGACCATCCGACGGTGTCGCCGTACGGCAACCCGATCCCCGGTCTCGACGAGCTGGGCGAGGGGCCGCTGGCTGAGGAGTTCCTCGACGGGGTGGAGAGCCTCGACACGATCGTGTCCCCGGTGGAGCAGCGGGTCGTTGTCGGACGTATCGCCGAGCCCATCCAGACCGACGAGGAGCTGATGGCGGTCCTGCGCCGGGTCGGGGCGCTGCCCGGCAAGGTGATCACCGTGGCCAGGGGAGCTGAAGGCGTGCTCGTCGGCAGTGCCGGTGAGACGGCCGAGATCGACGGCGAGGCGGCTTCGCACCTCTTCGTGCGCCGGCTCTGAGTTGTCGACCACCGGCCGCTGATCCGTGCGGAGCCCGTTCGAAGGTCTCCCGCGGGAGGTCGGCGTACTCGCCGCCGTAGCTGTCGCGGTCGCGGTGGGGTTCGGCGTTGTGGCCCCGGCGATCCCGGAGTTCGCCCGCTCCTTCGGCGTGGGGAAGACGGCTGCCGGTGCCGTGATCTCGGCCTTCGCGCTGATGCGGTTCGCTTCGGCTCTCGGCGGTGGCCGGCTGGTCGACGCGGTCGGCGAACGCATCATCTTGTCCACCGGGATCGGAATCGTCGCGGTCTCTACCGGCCTGGCTGGCTTGTCTCAGAGCTACGTACAGCTCCTCCTGCTGCGGGGCATCGGCGGGGTCGGCTCGGCGATGTTCACCGTATCCGCGACCGCCCTGCTCTTCCGTGTCGTGGACGGCTCCCATCGCGGCCGGGCCACCGGACTCTTCCAGTCGGGCTTCCTCATCGGCGGCCTGCTCGGTCCGCTCGTCGGGGGGTTTCTTACCGAGTACTCGCTCCGGCTGCCGTTCTTCGTTTACGCCGTCTCTCTGGTCGCCGCGGGGTCGATCGGTGCGGTCTTCCTCCGGGCCGCCCGCCCTCGCGATCGACTCCAGGGCGACCACGACCCTCACGCGTCCGAGCCGTCCCACCCCGCCGGACCGCCGCCGCCCCACGAGTACGTCGACAACACGTCGCTGCGCGATGCCTGGGCGCACCCGGGCTACCGCGCGGCCGTCGCGGTGAACTTCGCCATCGGCTGGTCGTTCTTCGGAGTACGCGCCAGCCTGATCCCGTTGTTCGTCACGGAGGCCCTGCATCAGCGGGCGCTCTGGATCGGTGTCGGCTTCCTCTGCTCGTCCCTCGTACAGGCCTCGTTCCTGACGATGGCAGGGCGCTTCGTCGACCGGCACGGGCGGCGCCCCGCCATGATCGGTGGCACGCTCACGGCGGGAGCCGCGCTGGGGTTGCTGGCGCTGTCGACGGCGCTGCCGCTGTACCTCGTGGCCATGACGGCCATCGGCCTGGGTGGCGCTTTCGTGGGAACGGCACCCGGCGCGGTCGTCGGCGACATCATGCGGGGGCGCGGGGGCAGCGTCGTGGCGGTCTTCCAGATGGCGTCGGACGCAGGCTCGATCACCGGGCCGTTGGCCGCCGGGTGGCTCGCGGACACCGCATCGTTCGGCGCGGCCTTCGGGGCCTGTGCGGTCGTGATGGCCGCCGCCGCAGCCATGGCGGTGCGGATGCCGGAGACCCTCGTCCGGTCCGCCTCCGGATATCCTGGCTCCGCGTGAGACGGGACAGACGAAAGGTGCCATGACGCTCGGGAGCCGGCTTCGAAGGCGCTACCTGGCCATGGCCTCGGCCCTCGCGATGCTGTCCCTGGCGTGTGCGTGCAACGGTGACCGCGGCCACGACGACGCGACGCCGTCCGCCACCTCCGGCCCACCGGCGGTGAGCGGGCCCTGCGGCCGGTTCTCGATCGCCTACGACCCCGCCAACGGGTACGAGGCGAGCGCCTTCATCGTCGGCTCGATCGCGGCGAGGTCGCTCGGGTGTCAGGTCACGTACGTCAAGACCACCTCGCGCAAGGCCTGGAACGTGGTGGCCAGTGGCCGCGCCGACGTGTACCTCGACGCTTACGGTGCCGATCAGCTGAGGCGCCGGCTCGCACGGCCCGGTGGGCCTGTCACCGTCGTCGGGCCGAACGGCGTCAAGGGCTCGGTGAACATGCTGGCGCCGTTCTTCATGGGCCGGCGGGGGCTCGACACGGCCCGCGACCTGGCTGACGTCGCGCGGATCGGCTGGGGTGTCACCACACCCGCGATCACGACGGTGCCGGAGTTGCTCCCGCTGGCCCGGTCGTTCGTCGACTTCCAGCACCTCGACTACACGATCCGGAACTTCGCCGAGGTCGGCCTGGGCGGCGGCGTGGGGGCGCTCATGCAGCAGCCCCGCCGAGACAATGCCCGCAGGATGCCGAACGTGTACCTCGTGGAAGGTCCGCGCGGCCTGCTCGGCGATCGACCCGGGCAGAAGCAGGTCGACATTCCCGGCTCAGCCTCGCAGCCGTGCCAGCCCGACCGGCGGTCCACGCTGTGCTCGTTCTCGGACTTCAGGTACCTCAAGATCGCGAACAGCGCGTTCGCGAAGTCGAAGAGCCCGGCCTTCTCCCTCGTGTACAAGTACCGGCTCGACGCCGCCGACACGGCCAACATCTTGGAGCTCGTCGTCCTGAGCGGATATCACGTCGGGCCGCCGGACGTGGCGTCCTGGCTCAACACGCACTCGACGCAGTGGCGGCGCTGGCTCCCGTAACCAGGGATGCGCGGAAGGGCGCACATGTGCACCGCTCAACCCTCCCTCGGCCGAGACGTCACCATGGGCCCCGCCCTGTCGGTGTGTCGCGCACTGATTGAGCCCCGGGGCGCGGACGTCCCTAGCCGTTGGTACATCTCGGCGCCCCGACCGCACATCTTCGCCCGGTCGACGCTGAATTTGCGCCCGGTCGATTGGCAAGATCGGGCGGCGGAGTCGCGGCCTCGACGGCGGCCGCAATAGGCTGCACGCATGTGCCGCAATATCCGCACCCTGTCCAACTTCGAGCCGCCCGCGACGTCAGCCGAGATCGCGGCGGCCGCCACCCAGTACGTCCGCAAGGTCGCCGGGACGACGAAGCCGTCGATCGCCAACCGAGATGCCTTCGACCGCGCGATCGCGGCCGTGTCGGCGGCGACGACACAACTGCTCGACGACCTCGTGACCTCGGCGCCGCCACGTGACCGGGAGATCGAGGCGGCGAAGGCGAAGGCGCGAAGCGCGGAGCGGTACGGCCGCGCCAGCTGAGCGCCGCGACACTCGTCGCGTCCGGGACGACTCCGGGGGGCGGTTGACCGCGCCTGTCCGTGCGGTGAGAACCGGGAGGCGCGGACGGTGCCCGTAGCACTACCCTGGGTGTCAGGGGGTGTCCTCGGTGGGCATGACGATCGTCGACGCAACGCTGTCGACCGGCGAGGTGACCGACCTCCACGTCGACGGCGGGCAAATCACGTCCGTCGGTTCGGGCGGCGGCGCGGTCCTCGATGAGCGCTTGGAGGCCCACCGCGGCCTGATCCTGCCCGCCTTCATCGACACCCATATCCACCTCGACAAGGTGCTCACCCGTGCCGCCATGCGCGACCCGGACGGCACCCTGACAGGAGCCGTCGAGAGCACTCAGGAGGCCAAGCGGGCCTACAGTTTCGACGACGTTCGCCGGCGGGCCAAGGAAGTCATCCAGGCGTCGGTGCTCACGGGAGCGACCCGGTTGCGCTCACATGTCGACGTCGACACGATCGGAGGTCTGACGCCGCTCCAGGGTGTCCTCGCGGCCGCCCGCGACTGCGCTTACATCGCCGAGGTGACGACCGTCGCGTTCCCGCAGGAGGGCATTCTGAGGGACCCCGGGACAGCCGATCTCCTCGTCGAGGCGATGTCGGCCGGTGCGGACGTGGTCGGAGGGATGCCGCACTGGGAGCGAAGCGAGGACGAACAGCGCGAACACGTACGGATCTGCTTCGATATCGCCGAGCGTTTCGATGCCGACGTCGACATGCACGTCGACGAGACCGATGACGGCGCGGTGCGCACCCTCGCGATGGTCGCCGACGAGACCGTCCGCCGGGGCTGGCAGGGCCGGGTGACTGCCGGTCACGTCGTGTCCCTCGCGGCCGCCGACGACGACTACGCGGACGACGTCATCCGCCGGGTCGCGGAGGCCGGCATCACCGTGGTGTCCAACCCGATGACCAACCTGGTGTTGCAGGGCAGGGCGGACCGGGGCATCGTCCGTCGAGGTACGACCCGGATCCGCGAGCTGCTGGCGGCCGGTGTCAACGTCGCCGTCGGGCAGGACTGTGTCAACGACGCCTTCACGCCGTTCGGGCGCGGTGACATGCTCGAGGTCGCGCTTTTCTCCGCCCACGCCGCGCACCTGACCGCCTCCTACGAGCTCGACGTGGTGCTCGCGGCGGTGACATCGGCACCGGCTCGCTGCTGGCGGCTCGGCGGCGCGTACGGGGTGGCGCGTGGCGCCCGGGCGGATCTCCAGCTCTTCGCCGCCCCGACCTGGGCCGAGGTGCTGCGACGGCAGGACCCGCCGACCCACGTATGGCACAGCGGCCGCCTGGTCGCCCGTACGACGGTCGACCGGCAGCTGTACGGCTGAACGGACGACCGATCCCACGAGGCTGCTGGTCAGCCGTCGAGATGCTCGAGGTGCGGCCAGGCGCGCTGCCAACCTCCGCGCGGGCTGCCGCACACCCAGACGACGTTGCCCTGCTCCTCGTTGTCCACGCCGAGGCCATTGTCGATCCTGCCGGCCCGCCGGCATCCGGTGAAGTCGTACGACGGGCGGTCGTAGCCGACGACGATGACCGGAGCCGCTCCCTCCGGCGGCGGTCCCCAGTACCCCCAGCCGTTGTGCCCGCTGAAGACGGGCGCCGGCAGACCGTAGAAGGTGAGCGCTCCGGCCTCGCCGTAGTTCTGGGTGAAGACGACGGCCGAACGCCGCTGGGCGGCGGGCAGGGCGTCGAGGACCCGATGGATGGTCGCGGCGAATGCCGGCCACCCGATCGTCTCCAGCTGGTCCTGGCCGAGACCCGAGTACACCGAGTCCGCGAAGGTGGCAGGCGGCAGCAACGGCAGAGCGGCCGGCCACGCGACCGCTGCGAAGAGCGCGAGGGCGACCCCGGCGACCACGAGCCTGCGGGTCGACCAGCGCTCCGCGAGCACCACGCAGCCGGCCGCGACCAGCGCGGGCAGGATCCCGGCGAGGTAGTACCCCTTGCCGCCACTGACCAGGAAGACGACGAACAGCACGACGTACGCGGTGGCCAGTGGCCGAGCCCCTCTCAGCGCGGCGTTCCGGAACAGCTGGACAAGGCCGAAAACCCAGAGCACGCCTGCCAGCGGGCTGAACAGGATGAGCTGCTGGATGACATAGAAGACCCGTTCGCTCGCAACCCTGTACTCGGCGTTGATGTCGGCGGAGAGGGCGAGCTGCGGCCATCCGTTCGCGGCCTCCCAGATGACATTCGGCAACGCCAGGAGCAGCGCGGCCACCACCCCTGCCCAGAGCCAGCGGCTGGTCAGGTGGTGTCGCGCCGACGGCTCGACGACGACACCGACCGCCACGGCGAAGAGCAGAAAGGCGAGCAGCGACTTGTTCTCGAACCCGACGCCCGCCACTACCCCGGCCCAGAGCCACCACCGGGGGTCGTGCCGCCTGAGTGCGCGCAGCACCAGCAGCACCACCACCATCCAGAAGAGGACGTCGAGTGACGTCGTGGTCAGCAGGTGCCCGATCACCAAGGTGACGACCCCGGTCGCGACGACCACGGACGTCAGCACCTGCGCGCCCCGTGCCCCACCGAGCTCGCGGGCCGTCAGCGCGCTCACGATGACGAGCCCACCCGCCACCAGCGCGCTCGACAGCCGCAGCACGACGAGGTTGCCGTGAGCGATGTGGTCGGCGACAACGGCGATGAGCGGCGTCAGTGACGGCTGGTCCGGGTAGCCCCAGGCCAGGTGGTGCCCAGCCGCGACGAAGTACAGCTCGTCGCGGTGCGGCCCGTAGCGATCCGCCAACGCGAGCAGGAGGACGGTCAGGATCACTGCGAGGGTGCCGACCGGCTTCCAGGCGGTGGCCGGTAGGCGTCGGACCGCGGCAGGGCCGACCGGGTGCCGGGACAGCGACACCGACACCGCGCTACTGCCGGCGCGGGGCTGTGGTTGCGACGATGACGGCCGCCACGGACACCTGCCGGCTGCTGTCCACGCCGTCTCCCATCCCTCGCACCGGCTCCCCCCCGGAAGCCTTGGTTCCTGCCTCACCCCGCAAAGCCAGCCTAAGGCGTAACCGGCCCCCCGAAACGGTCTGGCCCGCCCTCCCGGCCTCCTCCTGCGCCTACCCGGGGGGTACATCTCCGCAAGCTCGAACGGAGCTTTGCGCCCGCTCGACGGTGCATTCGCGCCCGGTCGACGCGACATTTGCGCCCAATCGACGCGACATTTGCGCCCGCTCGGCGGCTAGGTAGAGGCGATGATGCCCGCGATCGCGGCGTTCGCCAGGTTGGCGAGACTTCCTGCTAGCAGGGCGGTGAGCCCGAGCCGGGCGACCTGTGCGCGACGGTCTGGCTGCAGGCTGGCGATCGTCCCGATCTGGATGGCGATCGAGGCGAAGTTCGCGAACCCGGCCAGCGCGAAGGTGACGATGACGACCGTCACGCTGGAGAGCTCGTGGACGTGCGGACCGAACGACGCGTACGCCACGAACTCGTTGAGGACCGTCTTCTGCCCCATGTAGGAGCCCGCCTGCACCGCCTCGCTCCAGGGCACGCCCAGCAGCCACGCCAGAGGGGCGAAAGCCCACCCGACGAGGCGCTGGAACGTCAGGCCGTCGACGCCGAACCATCCGCCGACTCCGCTCAGGATCCCGTTCGCAAGGGCGATCAGGGCGACGAAGGCGATGAGCAGGGCGCCGACCGTCACGGCGATCCGCCCTCCGGCGAGCGCCCCTCGCCCGAGCGCGTCGATGGCGTTGGCGGACTCCTCGTCGCGCACGGTGCGGACATCGACGTCTCCGGCGGACGTGCCCGCCGCCGAGGCGCCGGAACGACCGCTTCTGCCGGCCGCTGCGTCCGTGGCGGACTCGCCGTCGGGCTCGTCGGACCGGCCCACGGCATCCGGACCGTCGGCTCCAGCCGCCTTCTCCTCGGTGGAGTCCGGCCAGACCAGCTTGGCCATCAGCAGCCCCGCCGGAGCGTTCATCACGGTCGCCGCGAGCAGGTACTTCAGCGGAGCGCCCAGCAGCGAGTACCCGACCAGCGTCGAGCCCGAGGCGGCCGCGAAGCCGCTCGTCATGACCGTGAACATCTGTGCGGTGGTGAGGCCGCGCAGATAGGGCGCGATCATCAGGGGCGCCTCGCTCTGGCCGAGGAAGATCACGGTGGCGGCGAAGAGCGACTCGATCTTCGTGACGCGCAGCGCCCAGGAGATCGCGCCGCCGATGACGTACGTCGCGAACTGGATGACGCGAAGGTAGAACAGCAGACCGATCAGTGCTCCCAGGAAGACGATGACCGGCAGTACCTGGAGCGCGAAGATCGTCTGGTTCTTGCTGCCGGCCGCCGTCAGAGGGCCGAAGACGAAAGCGGTTCCCTGATTGGTGTATCCGATCAGCGTCGTGACCCGGTCCGATACCCAGCTCAGCGCATCCCGACCCGGTCCCCAGCGCAGCACGAGCGCCGCGAACCCCGCCTGCAGCACGAGAGCTCCGACAACGGTGCGCCAGGCGATTCCCCTACGGTTCCTCGAGAAGGCATAGGCGACTGCGAGCAGAAAGACCAGGCCCAGCAGGCCACGCAGATGCTGCATTCCGACACGTTAGGGCGACGGCCGGTGTCGCGCTCGTCGCGGACCGACCGGTACGGGCCTACGGTGTCACGACGACGTGGCGGCGAAGGCCCGCAGGCCGTCCACGAGCCGGCTGATGTCGTTGCCGTCGGTGTACGGCGCCAGCCCGACCCGGAGCGCTCCGTCGTCGCCCAGTCCGAGCGCGCGCGACGCCTCCAGTGCATAGAAGGACCCGGCCGGAGCGTTGACGCCCGATGCGGCCAGCGACCGCTGTGCCGCTGCCGAGCTCTTGCCCTCGAACGAAACCAGGAGCGTCGGGGTGCGGTGCGCGGCCCTCGAGTACGACACGAGCCCCGGCAGCTCCGACAGCTGCGACTCCAGGCCGATCCTCAGGTCGTCCTCGTACGCCTCGATGACGCTCATCGCGGCCAGTACGCGAGCCCGACGGCTCGAGGCCGGGTCCGGAGCGAGGCCGGCGATGAAGTCGACGGCGGCCGTACACCCGGCGAGCAGCTCGTAGGGAAGCGTGCCGAGCTCGAACCGCTCGGGCACCGCGGCCGTCTGGGGCAGCAGCTTGTCGGAGTCCAGGGTGGCGAGCAGGTCCACGCGAGCCGCCAGCACGCCGCAGTGTGGACCGAAGAACTTGTACGGCGAGCAGACGAAGAAGTCGGCTCCGAGGTCGGCCACGTCGACGGGGCAGTGGGCGGCGAAGTGGACGCCGTCGACGTAGCAGAGCGCTCCGACAGCGTGGGCGCGGCGGCAGACCTCGGCGACGTCGGGCCTGGTACCGATCAGGTTGGACGCCGCAGTCACCGCGACCAGCCGGGTGCGGTCCGAGAGCACCGCCTCGACGGCGTCCGGCTGCAGCTCGCCGTCGTTCGGGTCGAACTCGGCCCAGCGGAGCTCGGCTCCCGAAGCGGCGGCCGCGTACACCCACGGACGGATGTTGGCGTCGTGGTCGAGTCGGCTTACCACGACCTCGTCGCCGGGTCCCCAGCTCTTGGCGAGCGTGCGAGCGAAGTCAAAGGTCAGCGAGGTCATGCTCCGGCCGAAGACGACACCCTGGGGCTCCACGCCGAGCAGATCACCCATCGCCGCCCTGGCGCCGGTGACGATGTCGTCGGCCCGCCGCTCGGCTGCGCTGACCCTGTCGCGGTTGGCGATTGCCGAGCGTAGGGTGTTCGCCACCGCGTCGGCGACCGGGAACGGCACCTGGGAGCCACCGGGCCCGTCGAAGTGCGCGGCGCCTTCCCTCAGGGCCGGGAACGACGCCCGAACCGCCTGTACGTCGTACGACGACGAGTCGTGGCGACCCATCTGATCCGGGCCGGCTGGGGAGCTCTGCGCACTGACGGTCATCTGTCCTCCTCGAGCGACTCCCCCTGATCGTAGGCGGCGGTCGGCGCAGCTCGGCAGCCGGCTGCGTCGCTACCGTACCCGTGCGCCGCCCACCCCGGGAGCGGCTGGCACACTGTCGCCGTGGGAACGGCCCGGCTGCTACTGATGGCCGACACCCACATACCGAATCGGGCGCGCGACCTTCCCGACCGGCTCTGGAGCGAGGTCGATGCAGCGGACGTCGTGGTCCATGCCGGCGACTGGGTCGAGGCCGCCTTGCTCGACACCCTGGGAGAGCGGGCCGCGAGCCTGGTCGCGGTGTACGGCAACAACGACGGGGAGGCCCTGCGCGCCCGGCTCCCCGAGGTCGCCACGGCCGACGTCGAAGGGCTCCGCCTCGCGGTGGTGCACGAGACCGGCGGCGCCGCCGGCCGTGAGCGCCGATGCGTCGCCCGCTTCAGTGAGGCCGACGTGCTCGTCTTCGGGCACAGCCACATCCCCTGGGACACGACCGCCGACACCGGCCTGCGGCTGCTGAACCCGGGCTCGCCGACAGACCGCCGACGCCAACCGTTCTGCACGTACATGACCGCTGTCGCCCGGTCCGGCCGGCTCGACGACGTACGCCTCGTGCGCCTGCCCTTACGCACTTCGCGCCCCTGACCGCTGGGATGCGCCAAAGCGGGTAAGGGAGTCGAACGACGTCGCTGGACTACGGGAGGGGCACGGCATGAGGGCTTTGACATGGCAGGGCAAGCGGGATGTACGGGTGGAGACGGTCCCGGACCCACGGATCGAGGCGCCGACGGACGCGATCGTGCGGATCACGTCGACCGCTATTTGCGGCTCCGACCTGCACCTGTACGAGGTCCTGGGGCCCTTCCTGACTCCCGGCGACGTCCTGGGCCACGAGCCGATGGGCATCGTCGAGGAGGTCGGTCCGGAGGTCACGCACATCAGCCCCGGTGACCGCGTCGTCGTGCCGTTCAACATCTCCTGCGGCACGTGCTGGATGTGCTCGCGCCAGCTCTACGCCCAGTGTGAGACGACGCAGGTGCGCTCGGAGGGCAAGGGCGCCGCACTCTTCGGGTACACCTCGCTGTACGGAGCGGTCCCTGGCGGGCAGGCGGAGTACCTGCGGGTGCCCCAGGCCCACTTCGGTCCGATCCGCGTACCGGAGGGCCCGAGCGACCAGCGCTTCCTGTACCTCTCCGACATCCTGCCGACGGCCTGGCAGGCCGTGGCCTATGCCGATGTGCCGACCGGCGGCACGCTGGCGGTGCTCGGTCTCGGCCCGGTGGGACAGTTCTGCGTCAGGATCGGTCGCCACCTCGGGGTCGAGCGGGTGATCGGCGTCGACATGGTGCCGGAGCGGCTCGCGCTGGCGCAGCGCCACGGGATCGAGGTGCTCGACATGCGCGACGTCGACGACGTCACCGAGACCCTGATCGAGATGACCGGCGGGCGGGGCCCCGACGCCGTGATCGACGCTGTCGGCATGGAGGCCCACGGCTCGCCCAACGCGAAGGTCGCTCAGACACTGGTCGGCCTGCTGCCCGATGCCCTTGCCCAGCCGCTGACCGACAAGCTCGCCATCGACCGGCTCGACGCCCTGACCACGGCGCTGAAGGCCGTTCGCCGGGGAGGCACCGTGTCGCTCAGCGGCGTCTACGGGGGCGAGGTCGACCCGCTGCCAATGATGGAGATGTTCGACCGGGGTATCCAGCTGCGCATGGGCCAGTGCCACGTCAAGCGGTGGATCGACGACATCCTCCCGCTGGTCCTCGACGACACCGACCCGCTCGGCACGGAGGACCTCGCCACCCACGTCCTGCCGCTCGAGGAGGCTCCCCACGGGTACGAGATCTTCCAGCGCAAGGAGGACAACTGCGTGAAGGTGCTGCTCGCCCCGTGACGACCCACGCGACCGATGACCGGGTCGTGCTGATCACGGGGGCGTCCAGCGGGATCGGCCGCGCGACGGCCCTGGCCTTCGCCCGTCAGGGGGCGCGGCTCGTGCTCGCCGCCCGGCCGTCGGCGAGCCTCACGGAGGTCTGCGGCGAGTGCGTGGCGGAGGGGGGTGCGGCGATCGCGGTGCCCACCGACACCGCGGACGCAGAAGCAGTCGAGGCGCTGTTCGAGGCGGCCGTCGAGTCGTACGGCCGCGTCGACGCCGTTGTCCACTCCGCTGCCGTGGTCGCCTACGGGCGCTTCGAGGAGGTGCCGGCGGACGTCTTCGCCCGCGTCATGCAGACGAACCTGATCGGTACCGCGAACGTGGCCCGGGCCGCCCTGCGTCTGTTCCGAGACCAGGACGGCGGGAGCCTGGTGGTGGTCGGGTCGCTGCTCGGCAAGATCGCGGTGCCGTACATGAGCTCGTACGTCACCAGCAAGTGGGCGCTGCACGGCCTGGTACGGGTGCTGCAGCTCGAGGCCCGGGAGACGCCGGGCATCTCCGTCAGCATGGTGTGGCCGGGCAGCGTGAACACCCCGGCGTACGCGCAGGCGGCGAACTACGCGGGCCGCGAGGGTCGCCCACCGCCCCCGGTCGACCCGCCGGAGAAGCTGGCACGGGCGATCATGGGGGCCGTGGACCGGCCCAGGCGGGAGATCTCGGTGGGTCTGCCGAACCATCTGGCCGTGCTCGGGTTCCGCGCCCTACCGGCCGTCTACGACGCGCTGGTGACCCCGCTGATGCGTGTCGGCGGGCTGTCCCAGCGACCGATAGGCGCCCACGCCGGTAACGTCTTCGAGCCACGGGCGAGCGGCAATGCCGTGCACGGGTACTGGGGCCGCCTCGGCTTGCGTACCGTGAGCCCAGACATCCAGACGGAAGGCGAGGGCGACGACATGCACGACGATTGGGGACTCGAGGGCACGGCGGTCGTCACGCGACGGATGGAGGCCCCCCCGGAGGCCGTCTGGGCGGTGCTGGCGGACGGCTGGCTGTACGCCACCTGGGTCGTCGGTGCCTCGCGGGTCAGAGAGGTCGAGAACCATTGGCCGCAGCTAGGAGCCCTCGTGCACCACTCCTTCGGACTGTGGCCCGCGGTGATCGACGACGACACCGAGGTGTTGTACTCCGAGACCGATCGCGACCTCGTGCTGAAGGCACGCGGATGGCCGATGGGTGAGGCGCACGTTCACGTGGTGCTGACGCCGGACGGCGTCGGCGGCACTGAGGTCAGCATCCGCGAGGACGCCGTCGCGGGTCCGGGCCACCTGCTGCCCAAGCCGATCCGCCAGGCGGCCGTCGTCCCGCGCAACAAGGAGTCGCTGCGTCGCCTGGCGTTCCTGGTCGAGGGCCGCTACCGCGGCTCGTCGTCCGAGTCCTGAGCCGCCTGGCCCCTCGCCGTTCTCAACCGGGCGCGCAGCCGGGCGTTGTCGAGCTCGAGGTCGAGCACCATGGCGATGCCCGCGAGGTTGAGTCCGCTCGTGAGCAGCTGGCCGATACGGCGCAGGCGGGCCAGGTCGTCCTCGCTGTAGCGGCGCGTGCCGCCGGACGTCCGGTTCGGAGAGAGCAGGCCCCTACGCTCGTACAGGCGCAGATTCTGCAGCCCTGTCCCGACGAGCTCGGCAGCCGTCGAGATGCCGTAAACGCCCTTGCTGCGGTCGGGGTCCGAGGTGCTCACGGCCGCGATCTCCTCCGTCGACGACTTGCATTGGTGTATCAGCGGTGCTATAAAAACTGTAGCAGCCACCATAGATCTCCGGCGGTTGCAACAACAAGAGACTTCGACCAGATCAGCCTTGGAGGTGTTGAGCGATGTTGATGCGCACTGACCCGTTTCGCGAGCTTGACCGCCTGACGCAGCAGGTGTTCGGTACGTCTGCGCGGCCGGCCGTCATGCCGATGGACGCGTGGCGAGAGGGGGAGCAGTTCGTCGTCGAGTTCGATCTCCCCGGTGTGGACGCCGAGTCGATCGACCTTGACGTCGAGCGCAACGTACTGACCGTCAAGGCCGAGCGTCCGGCCCGGGAGGGCAGCGAGGAGATGGTTGCCGCCGAGCGCCCGCGTGGCGTCTTCAGCCGGCAGCTCTTCCTGGGCGACACCTTGGACACCGAGCGGATCGAGGCGAGCTACTCCTCCGGCGTACTGACCCTGAAGGTACCGGTTGCCGAGAAGGCCAAGCCCCGCAAGATCTCGATCAACTCCAACGGGCACGACCGGCAGGCCATCAACGCCTGAGCCGTCGACCCGGCGACATCGGGTCCGGGTCCGCGTCCTCCACGCGGATCCGGACCCGCTTGTTGTCCCTGCCCTTGGACTCCGTCCCGACGACGCGTACGCGCCCGACCTCGGCAGTGCTCGCGACGTGGGTCCCTCCGTCGGCCTGCTTGTCGAGTCCCACGATGTTGATGATCCGCAACGGGTCGATCTCTCGCGGGATGAGGTGGGCAGCCGTGCGGATCAGCGTCGGGTCGGCATCGGCCAGGTCGCGGCCCAGGAAGTCCACGACGATGTCGCGGGCGGACGCGATCTCCTGGTTGATCCGGCTCTCGAGACGCACACCGAGCTCGGTCGAGACCGATGGGAGGGGAAAGTCAAGCCGCCCGGTGCCGACGTCCATGTTGCCGCCGGTGACGGGTATCCGGTACTCCGTCCAGATCACGCCGCAGAGGATGTGGAGCGCGGTATGGGTGCGCATGACGAGGTGGCGCCGGGTCCAGTCGAGCTCACCTTGGAGCTCCGTTCCGGGACCGGGGATCCGCTCGACGGCGGCGGGATCGACGTAGTGCCAGATATCCGGGGGCTCCCGGCGCACCCGGAGGACGGGCAGCTCGCCAGCGACGCTGCGGAGCGTCCCCGTATCACACGGCTGGCCGCCGCCTCCGGGGAAGAAGGCCGTACGCGACAGCCTGACCCGGCTGTTGTCGCGGTCGACGTCGACGACAGTGGCCTCGAAGCTGTCCCGGTACGCGTCGACCGAGAACAGCTCGGTGGCGGCCAAGGCGGGGGGCGCCGAGGCAGGGGCGGTGATGCGCTTTCCGGGTACGGCCATGGGCCGATTCTCGCAGCCCCCGTCGGGGCCGGGAAAGCCCTCGACGGGGCCTGACCTGCGTCGGCGGGACAGCTCAGGGCCGGCGACCGAGGTACGCCACCAGGCGGTCACCCGGGCTGGCGAACACCGACGCGCGGTAGGGCACTGCGAACCGTGCGGGTCGGTCGGCGGCGCAGACGAGCAGGGGCACGACGGCGAGCAGCGCTCGCGCCAGCGACGCAGGGATCGGCTGAGGGTGACCGCACGCCTGGGCTACGTCCCAGCCGTGGACGGCCACCTCGAGGGCGCCGGTGCTCGCGACGACCTGTGCCGGCACGGTCAGGCCCGAGATGGTGACGAGGTCGTCGCACTCGCCCCACGCCCCGAGCACCGCGACGGCTCGGCTCCTGAGCTCGGCCACGGGCCAGTACGGCACGTCGCGGGGTCGGTCTCGGTGCGGCGGACAGGCTCACGTCGCCGGTCTCCGCCGCCTCCTGGAGCGCGGTGAAGGAGTCGACCATGTGCGCCAGGAGCACCCGGAGGTCCCATTCGCCGCACGGAGACGGACGCGAGAGCGCGCGGTCGGTGGCGTAGCGGAGCGTGCCGAGCGTGTAGCCGATCGCCTGCTCGAGGAGATCCACTCCTGAGGTCAGGCCGGGCGAGGCGCGCTCTGCAGACGACATAACGGCAGAGTCAGCCCGGCGGGCGCTTCGCGGGAAGCACCTCGGGGAGCCCGAAGAACGGGAACAGGCTCAGGTCGAAGAAGCTCGTGACATGCGTGACCTTGTCCTTGCCGAGGGTCAGCGTGTGCAGCTGGAAGGCACGGTGCACTCCGTCGTCGTCGCGCATGTACACGGCGAAGGCCGGCCCGCCGTTCGCCGACGTCGGCACCAGCCTCATGTCCTCGGCCCCGCTCGCGGGGCAGTTGCCGGCAATGAGACGTCCGATGTCCTCCGGGCCTTGGTACCAGCCGGTGTAGGGCGGCATCTCCCAGACGGCGTCCTCGGTGAAGAGGGAGACGATGGCGTCCATGTCATAGCTCTCGAAAGCGCTCACGTAGCGCTCGAGCAGCTCGCGGTCCGCCGGGTTGGACGGCTCGACGACGCCGTCCTGCGACGGCGCGACCTCTTCGATCTGGGCGCGGGCTCGCTGCAGCATGCTGTTGACGGCCGTGGTGGTGGTGTCGAGGAGCTCCGCGACCTCGGCCGCCCTCCACTTCAGCACGTCACGCAGGAGCAGCACGGCGCGCTGCCGGGCAGGGAGATGCTGTAGAGCCGCGATGAAGGCGAGTCGGATGCTCTGCCTCGAGGCCACGATGGAGGCCGGATCGGAGCTCTCGCCGGCCACGGCGGCGTCCGGCACGGGCTCCAGCCAGGGGAGCTCCGGCTGCTGGACAAGCGGTGCGCCCGGGTCGCTCACCGACCCGAAGTCGGTGGGCAGCGGGCGTCGTCCGCGGCTCTCGAGGGCCGTCAGGCAGACGTTGGTCGCGATGCGGTACAGCCAGGTCCGCAGAGAGGAGCGACCCTCGAAGCGGTCGAAGGAGCGCCAAGCCCGCAGGTAAGTCTCCTGCACGAGGTCCTCGGCATCGTGGACCGAGCCGAGCATGCGGTAGCAGTGGGCGAGCAGCTCGGGACGGAACTGGTCGTTGAGGTCGGCGAAGTCTGCGACGACCGTCTGTTGTGTCATGGCTGTGGACCTCCTGGTACGACCGAGCTGCTCCCTGCCGCTCGCAGCAGACTCTAGACAAGGCGGCCGACAACCGTTCGCTCGGTGGTACAGACCCGGAGCCCGGCAGGAACTCACCGGTCATGTCTCCAAAGGGTGAACCGGGTGGTCTGGCTGGGATCAAGGGGTGCGAAGCTGTTCGACGGCGCTGGCTGCGAAGATCCGCGCTTTGTGGAGGCGGGCGACCAAATTGCACATTGCGCCGAGCCCTAACCAAAGGAGCGGCGCGGTGAGGACTGCCACGGCCGGGGACGGGCGGACCGACAACGACGGTAGCGAGGGCAGGGGTGAGATAGCCCACCAGGGTCGCCGGGACGGCGGTCGCGGCGAGCACCCTGCCCTGTACCGCGAGCAGCCGGTCCGGTTCGACCCCGAGGGCTGCCGTCGCCGCGACCGCCCGGTGCGCCGTCGTCAAGTGGTCTGCCAGTGCGTATCGCCAACGCCGCCACGGCAACGGCGACGGCCCCGGCGCCGGCGGCGATGGCCGCGAAGGTGGGGCCGGCATAGAACATCACATCGGCAGCCAAGGTGTCGCTGTCGGTCGCCAGGCTCACCAGAAACGCCACCTCGACGTAAAAGGCCAACCCACAGACGAACAAGACTGCACCGACCCAGCCCGCTCCCC
The DNA here is from genome assembly GCA_963824115.1 of uncultured Actinomycetota bacterium. Lineage (GTDB taxonomy): Bacteria > Actinomycetota > Actinomycetes > Propionibacteriales > Nocardioidaceae > DASQEH01. The sequence goes on along the minus strand of CAWGOA010000004.1, from coordinate 3,569 downwards.
GGGATAGCCCCGTCGTTGCGCCGCTGCGAGTAGTTCCACGGCCTGGTCCGCCGCGATAGCGGTTGGGTCTTGTTCGACTCGCACACCAGGCGATGAACGCGGCTGCAGCGGTGAGGAACAGCACGACCTCAACGACGAGTACCAGGGGAAGAAGTCCCCGGTGAGGTCCTCCAGCTCGTCGACGCGGAAGGGGAGATAGATGGCCGCGCTGGCAGCGATGAGCCCCCTCAACCAATGGCCTGATCGAGGCGCCGGCGGACCCACCCCCAAGGGCCGACCCGCCCTTGGATGGCGCCCAAGACGGCACCGACAAGTGTCAGCGCACCCACAACCGCCAGCCACGAGAGCACAAGTTCCCAGCGCACAGCCGGGATCAGACGTGACCCAGGAGCAGGGAGGGCGCCAAGCAGCGACCACAAGACCAGGTACCCGGGCCCAGCGAGTGCACCGCCCCAAGCGAAGGCGGTCGCGGTCTCCCAGGCTCCGACCCGTCGCAAGTCCTTCGGGGTCGCGCCCGCCAGGCTGAGCGTGGACCGTGCCCGGTCCCTGGCGAGCTGGCCCACATGCATGGCCTGAACGATGAGCGCAATGAAGGAATAGTGAGGAGCACGACGGCGATGGCTGTCTCTATCCGGTTCTGGGGCTGAGCGACGATCGGCGCGAACCCTCCCGTCGGCTCCCGAATCCCGTAGTTGGACGGGTTCGGCACGGTGCCATGCAGCTCCGCGAACGCGGCCAAGATCAGCATCGACGTCCCGATCGCTACAGACGCCCCGATCGTCATGCGCCGGCGTAGCAGGGCCGACGGGCTACGCGGCCGGGCCAAACTCCGCACCACCAACACCTCGGTATGCGTGATCACTCGAGGGCCACTTCGTACTCGACGCGCCGTCGCGGAGCCGGATCTCTCGGTCGGCCCGAGCGACCACTGTGTTGTCGTGCGTCACGAGTACCAAGGTGGTGCGATAGTCGCGGACGTGGCCCAGTAGCAGTTGGAACATCTCCGCTCCACCGCCGCATCCAAGCTCGCCACCGGCTCATCCGCGAACACCAGCCACGGCGTCGTCACGAGGGCACGGGCGATCGCGGCTCGTTGGGCCTGGCCACCGGAAACCTGAGCCGGTGTCGCCGTCTGAACGTCCGCGAGACCAACCCGGGCCAGCCACAGTCTCGCGGTCTCCTCGGCGTGCACGCGCTTCCTGCCTTCAAGGACAAGAGGGAGCGCGACGTTGTCGAGCAGCGACATGTCCGGTACCAGTTGCCCGTACTGCAACACGATCCCCAACGTGCGTCGTCGCATCCGGGCCAGCGCAGCCTCGTCCCTCGCCGCGAGGTCACGTCCGAAGAGCTCCACTCGACCCGACCGTGGTCGTAGCAACCCGCGCACAGGTGGAGCAGCGTTGACTTGCCACACCCGCTCGGACCGGTAACAGCGATAGCCTCACCGCGTCGAGCCGTCAACGACACTCCCCGCAACGACGGCGTGGACACCGTAGAAATGCTCGACCCCCGACACGACCACCGCCGGGGGCGCCTCGGCAGCTCCCCCCCGGCGTTCACAGGTTCTGTCACGTCCCACCTCCGCCTTCGGGCGAGCCGCCAGTCGTCCCAGCACGTCGGCGACCTCGTCCAGCCACCGCAGATCGGCGTCCAAGTGCAACACCGCATGCCTGCTGGCAAGCCGCCCCGCCACTTCATCGACGTCCGCTCGCATCCCCTGCAGGCTGCGCATCCTGCGCAGATATGAAGTCCGCTGACGGACCACCACCTGCAAGGCGGCGGCGACGCCCTCTGACTCGGCGACCAGTCGCAAGGCGACGACGACCTTGCGGACCACTTCCTCGCCGCCGGCTCCCGCAGGAGGCGCAGGCTCCGCCAGCCATCCTTTAACCGGTCCCGACCGGCTCGGTGACGGCATACACGGTTCGCTCGGGTCCGCCCTTCTGACGAGTCTCCACCACCTCGGCGAGTCCGTCCCGAACCAGGCGGCCGAGCGTCGCGTACACCTGTCCGTAGGCGAGGTGCCGAGTCTCGGGGAACCAGGCATCCTGTTCCTTCTTCACCTCATACCCATGACGCGGCCCCACCGCTAGCACGGCCAAGTGAAGCTCAGCTGTAGACATGCCTCCTGTAATACACCATGTACATACTCATAGCGAATAGATGTGCTGCCGGTGGCGCGAGTCTTCCTGCCCGGGGGTAGTTTGCGTTACGTCAGGACGCCGGCGACCAGCTGCTGGCACGGCGAGCCCGATCCTGGTGAGTTGTTCACCGAGTTGGCTGTTGTGGGGCCGGAGACTTGTTGAGTCGCTCCCGCTCATCAGCAGACATTCCTTGTTGTGCGGGCGCTTTGTTGAAGGCGTAATAGGTATCCCTCAGGGTGCGCTTCAAGACGGATAACGGCGGAAGAAACTCTCCGCCCGGCGATTGAGGACGACGGCACCTTTCTGCAGCACCCGATTCCTGTAGAGGACCGACCTATTCGTCAGGGCGAAGTCGAAGTCGTCAACAACGCCTCATCGATTCCCAACCACCGACAGTGGGCCTTGACGGCTCCTCGAGGATCCCGCTGCAGGTCGTCGAAGAATGAGATCCGGAACCGATCACCGAACGTGTCGGCCCACGCGTCCAGCCACTCCGCATAACAACCGCCACCCAGACCCCAGAACGCTTGATGCTCGCGGTCGCTGTCGACTCCCTGCTCGTGGAAGGTCTCACAGCTGTCCAGATTTCGCCGAACGACATGTCCTTCGGGATGCGGTCGCGACTTTTGACGAACCGAAACCACGACCAACAGCGATCAACCGGGGTCCTGAGGCAGACGAGCGCCCGCGCCGACGGGCACGTTTCGTCCAACGCCGAAGCGACTGCGTGGCCACCGCGGAAGTATCCCGGTGTTGCCTCCATGGCGTAGGTCTGGGTGCGCCCCCGGAAATGGGCGGCGTACGAGGCGAGAGGCTCGAGCGCTTGGCCGTGTCGGACAGCAGTGAAGTAGCGCAACTCTTTTACTTCCGACGATCCGACATCTGGGTGCTGCCCCAGGTAGTTGAACAGCGATGTCGTGCCGGCGCGACTGACCCCGACGATCACCAGATTCGGCAGCCGACCCGCTTGCGGGCCTCCAGACGCGACTCCGTCGCCCGGCAAGTCATCCGCCCCTCTGTCCCGGCCGGCAGCCTCCGTCAGAATCGTGCTCAGCCGCACTTCTCGATCACCCATCGCGTCAATCTCTCTTTCGACCTCTTGTCCTCGACCGTCGTCGACATGCCGTCAGCCGACTGCTGGCCCGAGCACATTGGCTCAGCCAATCCCAGCCCGCGTCACGGTTCAGGGTGGGCGCGACGTCGTGCCTCCGACGACGCATCTCCACCCCTTCAGCGACGTTTGTCCTCGCCCAAGGTATACACTATCTACATACTCATGGCGAATAGCGCCCTTCTAGCGGTGTCGCCGAGCGCGCGTATGGCGATCGGGATGCCCGACGATGCCGCGTATCTCTTGTCGGGCCGTGGGGAAAGTCGGGGGTAGCAGTCTCGCTGAGGCGAAGCTCCATCTGAGACACCAGCCGC